>CAZPEP010000028.1:0-33513 GCA_964585685.1 uncultured Eubacteriales bacterium
TCGGCGATCCTCAGCGCGCTCGCCATCGCGCCCTCACTCGAGCCCCGGGATCTTCCGGGCGTCGGCCAACAGCATTTCCTGGGTGTAGCGGTGCTCCCGGTTCGAGGCGAGATGGAGCTTGATCTGGTCCTTGTTCTCGCCGTCCGGGACCACGGTCAGGAGACGCTCGTACTTGGCGATGAGAAGCTCCTCGGCGGGGACCAGCCCCTCGAGGGCCGTCAGGCGGTTCGTGCCCGGGTAGTCCGGCGGCATCGGAGCGCGACTGCGCTCGACCCCGCCGGCGTCGATGACGGCGTTCTCGATCCTGACGACGTCCCCGAGCTTGACGAGGATGCCGGACATCTTGTCCCAGTGGCGCATGTGGTCGATGGAGTTCTTGAACAGGCGCTGGCCGAGGTCCTGGTGGTCGCTGAAGAGAAAGACATACTTCAGGTAGCGGTGCATGAGCTCGTTCTCGAGGCGGGCGATCTCGAGGATGAGCCGGACGTCCTCCTTGGCGTCATTCTCGGGCTTGGGCCGGAAGATATCGGCGCCGCTCGCGCCCGCGGCGTGCATCGCTGCGATCATCGCCCCGAACTGTTTCGAGTGGCGGACCTCGTCGTAAGAGATGTTGAGGACCATGTTCTGGACCTTGGGGTAGGCTGCGCTCTTAAACTCGGCGGATTGGTAGAGGTCGGTGACCAAATCCTCGGTCTTCCGGTCTCGCTCGAGGTTGTCCACGACCTTGGGGAAGCGGACGACCTCGTCGGTCCTGAACGATGGGGTCCCGCCCATCTGGCGAACGAGGAGGCCGAGCTGGAGGGCGTGATACATCTCGTCGATGCCGATCTGGATCCATTGGGCCCGGACGTCGTTCCTCAGCTTGAGGATGGGGTCCTCGTAGAAGAATTTCCCCTTGGGCGTGGCGTAGGCATGGAAAAGATACTCGATACTTACGGCCCACTCGTGCTCCAGAGCGATGGTCAAGTACTTGAGGACGTCTCCGTGCGTCTCGATCTTCAGAAATCGCTCCATCTTGCCCTCCAGCGGCCGCCTTCGGTGCGGCAACGCGTGGATTATATATTCCTTCGCGCCAAATTTAAAGCCCGGAAACGCGGGCTGAAGCCCGCGGCTACAATAGATCCCAGAAGCACGACCTCAAGCCTCTAGCCTGAGATAGGGAGCCGGTTGCGGAGGACACGGCGATAAAGACCGCACTGAGGCCCCCAACAGGGGCTGGGGGAACCGTCGGGGCGAGGAATTCCGGGACATGAACGAAATCTCTGGATTTCGTATCGTGTCCCAGGTATTCCTTCATGCGGGCAAAAAAGGCCTCCCGCGCTTGTCGTAATTCCTGTATAATCAGACGGTCAAACGAACGTGTTCATGGAGGTCTTCCGATGTCCGACTTCGGCGGAGCGCTCAAGTCCCTGAAGGAATTCCCGGATTACAAGATGGCCGTCCTCGGCGTCCCCTTCGACGAGAAATCCTCGTACCTCCGGGGGGCGGCCGGCGGCCCGGCTGCCATCCGCAAGGCGTCCACCGGGAAATGCTACAACGAATTCTCTGAGCTCGGCGTCAACCTCGCCGAGGAGACCGTGCTCGTTGACCTCGGCGACGTCGACGTCTCCGGGGATGTGGACAAGACCTTCGCTGCCATCGAGAAGGACGTCTCCGCGATCTTGGCCAAGGGCGCCGTCCCCATTATTCTGGGCGGGGACCATTCGATCGCCTATCCCGTCCTCAAGGCCTTCGCGCCCCGGTACAAGGCCCTCGACATCCTCCATTTCGATGCCCATCCGGACCTCTACGACGCCCTTTACGGGGATAGGCTCTCGCATGCCTGCCCCTTCGCGAGGATCATGGAGGATAGCCTGGCCAAGGGCCTCGTCCAGGTCGGGATCCGCGCCGCAACGCCCGACCACAAGGCCCTGGCGATGAAGCGCGGCGTCCGGATGATCGAGATGAAGGACATCGCCGACCCACTCTTCCTCAAGTTCAAGAACCCCCTCTACATCTCCTTCGACCTCGATGCCCTCGATCCTGCGTTCGCGCCGGGCGTTTCCCATCACGAGCCGGGCGGGCTATCCACGCGTCAAGCACTCCAGGTCATCCAGGGCCTAAAGGCCCGGATCGTCGGGTTCGATATCGTGGAGCTCAACGCGGCCCGCGACCCGTCCGGGATCACGGCCGCGGCGGCGTTCAAGCTGATGCGGGAGATCATGGGGAAGATCGTCAGGCCCTAGGATGGGCCTATAGATAGGCCTATAGATAGGCCTATAGATGGGCCTATAGATGGGCCCATAAATGGGCCCATATCTGGGCCTATATCTGGGATGGGCCTATATATTCTGCTCCCCGTTGAAAAAAGGGGCATCTGCTCCCCCCCCCCTTTGCAAAAGGGGGGCAAGGGGGGATTTAAGGAGGGACCATGCAAAGATCGATCGTCGGGGGAGTGTTCATCCTGTCGCTGGCCGCGGGGCTCTCGGCCCAGGCCGTCCGGTTCGACGAATATTTCGCGGACAGGACCATGCGCATCGATTATTACCATACCGGGGACGCCGTGGGCGAGACGGCGACCCTGGATCGGGTTTACGACCAGGGGATCTGGGCTGGGAGCCGAACGCACCTCCTGGACCCCTTCAACCTGGGCCGTTACGTAATCAAGATATCCGACGCGGCCTCGGGGGACATCCTTTTTTCCAAGGGGTTCGATAGCTATTTCGGAGAGTACAAGACCTCCGGCCCTGCGCTCGAGGGCGTCAAGCGGACCTACCATGAATCGGCCCTGGTCCCTTATCCCAAGAAGAAGGTCCGGTTCATGCTCGAGGCGAAAGACCGGAATAACGTCCCCCACCCCGTCTTCTCCTGCGAGATCGACCCTGCCGCCGCCTCGGTCGTACGCGAGACCCCCGCGCCCGGCGTCCAGGTCTTCGAGCTCGTGAAAAACGGGGACCCGCACGCCAAGGTCGACGTCGCCTTCGTCGCCGAGGGCTACACGGCCGGGGAGGAGGACAAGCTTAGGGCCGACCTGGACCGGTTCGTCAAAGTCCTCTTCAGCCGCGAGCCTTACGCGAGCCGCCGGGACGCTTTCAACGTCTATGGCGTCTTCAAGCCCTCGGCCGAGAGCGGGACCGACGAGCCGAGCCACGGCAGTTACCGGGCGACGGCCGTCGGGACTTCGTTCGACTCGCTCGGCTCCGAAAGGTATCTCCTGACCGAGGACAACCGGAGCCTGCGGGACGTTGCCGCCGCCGTCCCGTACGACACGCTCTTCATCATGGTCAACCATAAGCGTTACGGCGGGGGAGGCATCTACAATTTCTTCTGCACGTTCACCGTGGACAACCAGTGGCACGAATATCTCTTCCTCCACGAGTTCGGGCACTCGTTCAGCGGGCTGGCCGACGAATACTACACGTCCGACGTGGCCTACAACGAGTTCTATCCGCGGGGCGTCGAGCCGGCGGAGGCCAACATCACTGCCCTCCTCGACCCGGCGGACTTGAAGTGGAAGGCGCTAGTGACGCCGGGGATCGCTGTTCCTACGCCATGGGAGAAGGCGCCGTTCGATGCCATGGAAGAGGCGTCCCAAAAGATCCGGCGGGAGGCGAACGCGAAGGTCGCGAAGATGAAACGGGAAAACGCGCCCGCTGCCGACGTGGCCACGGCCGAGGCGGAGGTCGAGCGCCTGTCGAAGGACGCCGCCCAAAAAGTGGACGTGTTCCTGGCTTCGAGCAAGTTCGCAGGCAAGGTCGGGGCGTTCGAGGGAGCGGGCTACGCCTCCAAGGGGCTCTTCCGGCCGGAGATCGACTGCCTCATGTTCACCAAGGGGGATAAGCCGCTGTGCCGGGTCTGCGAGGCAGCGGTGATCAGAGTCATCGACCACTATCGCGAATAGAGAAGGCCCGGGAGCATCGCCGAGGCCTGTTTTCACTGCATTAAATATTTTGCAGGATGGAAAGGAAAGGCGGGCTGTTGTCAGCAAAAGGGGGGTTGATGATGGGAACCAAAAAGGTGGGGGCTCTCTCCAGCCCGCTCAAGAAAGCCAATATTATTATAGCATCGGAAAGCAAAAAGTAAAGAAGAAAGTGCGAAAACTCAATAATATTTCGTCTCCCGATGCGTCCGGATGTTGAATTTCTCAATCGGAGGGTGTCCAATAGGGGAGCGAATTCCCTTTCCGAGGAGGAACGATGGATGACAAGAAGATCGATATCAAGGTGGACGAGCATGTCGCTCTCGGACAGTACTCCAACCTGGCTGCGATCCGCCACACGAGGGAGGAGTTCCTTTTCGACTTCGCCTTCGTCTTTCCCGACGGCCCGGCCGGCAAGCTGGTCTCCCGCATCATCGTCAGCCCGGCCCACGCCAAACGGTTCATGGAGGCCCTGGAGTCGAACGTCCGGCGGTATGAGGAGAATTTCGGGCCCATCGTGCCGGCCGACATCCCGCCCACGGTGGGCTTCATCCAGTGAGCCGCGAGGGGGGGGCGGCTAGATTGGCCTTGACAACGCCCCGGGTTTTTTATATTAATTGAGCAAGATCAACCTCACAGAGAACCAAAAGAGGAACATTAAGGAGGTATATCCAATGGCGTATGAGTTCAAGAATTCCAGAGGGACGAGCTACTTTCTGCATTCCAAGGATGTCGAACTCAAGGGTGGCCGGAAGCAGACGATCTACTTCTTCGCCAAAGACATCCGTCCCGGCGCCCTGAACGAAGTCCCGGCGGCCTATAAGGTCATCGAGACCGCCAAGACCGGGATGCCTATCCTCAAGAAAAAGTAACGCCGAATTTATTTCGTTTCAAAAAAAAAGGGGGGGGGCCGTCCGTGCTTCGAGAAAGCCCGGGGGTTTCCCTGTCTTTGCCGGGCCTGCGATCTTCCTTTAACGGCCCGTTCCCATCCGGATATGCTTCCGGGCATGAAGCCGAGAAGTCGTCATTTCCTCTGATTGTTCCTTGCCGCGGCTCTCGCCGCCGCCACGGGACGGGTCCGCATCCGGGCCCTGAACTTCGGCGAGATGTTCTCGTTCGTCCCTGAGGAGCCGGGGCCGGCCTCGTCGTGAGGAGGGGTCAGGTCTTGAGACCATGCGTCATTGCGGGCGAAGCGTGGCAATCCCAAGGGAGTTCGTGAGATTGCTTCGTCGCAAGGCTTTTCGCAATGCCCCCTCCCTTGTCCGGTCAATAAGCCAAAAATTGAGACCTGACCCCTCAAGAGGACAGGTGTCCGCTTCCTTCACTTTCCTATAGGGGAGGATACGGGGGGAACTTCTGGCACGGTTCTTGCTTTTTCAAAGGGAGTGAGGAGAAAGAAGATGCGAAAAGCCCTGATGCTCGGAACGGTTCTCGCCGCACTCGTGACGTTGGCTCCGATCGCGGCCTCTGGCCAGTCGGACGAGGCTTATGACCAGAGCTACGCCCGGTTGAGCTACGTCAAGGGCCAAGTCTCGGTCGACAGGGGATCGGACCTTGGGACGGAATCCGGCGAGGTGAACCTCCCCGTCGCGGAAGGCGATAAACTCGTGACCGTGGACGGCGAGGCCGAGGTCCAGTTCGGGCGGAGGAACTTCCTTCGGCTCGGCATGTCGAGCGAGGCCGAGTTCGCGGCCCTCCCCAAGCGGGGCGACGACCACGTCAAGATCCACCTCAGGGCCGGCCGGGCCTACCTCCGGGTGACGACCCTCGAAGGGGAAAAAAGCATCGAGATCCACACCCCCGACGCCTCCTTCTACATTCTCGAGGAGGGGCTCTATCGCTTCGACGTCGGCCAAGGCGATGCCACCGAGATCCTCGTCCAGGAAGGCTCGGCCGAGGCCGCCGGCGAGGGGGGCTCCATAGTTGTCCGAGCGAATGAGCGACTCGTCGCCGCAAACGGGGAGTTCCGATCCGATCCCGAGTCCTTCAGAGCCGCGATGGATGGGTTCGACCGCTGGAACGAGACGCGCGACGGGCTCCTCGACCGGCGAGCGGCGTCCTCCTACCTGCCTTCCTCCATTTCCGAGTACGAAGGCGAGCTCGACGACAACGGCCGCTGGGTGCGTGAAGCATCTTTTGGCTACGTCTGGGTGCCCTATGTCCACGACGTTGAGTGGAGGCCCTACATGTACGGCCGGTGGGTCTGGTATCCCATCATCGGCTGGACCTGGGTTTCTTCCGAACCGTGGGGCTGGAGCACGTATCATTACGGGCGTTGGCAGTGGAGGTTAGGCCTGGGCTGGTACTGGATCCCGACGACTCACTGGGGCCCGGCCTGGGTCCACTGGTACCACGGCCGCGACCATTACGGTTGGTGCCCCCTTAGCTACTACAATCGGCCCGGCGTCGTTGTCGACGGCAGGTATCACGACCGCTGGCGCGGTGACGATTATCCCTGGAATTCCCGTGCCCTGACCGTCGTCCGCAGGGACCGCCTGCAGTCGCCCGCGATCTCGCGGCACGCGCTCAGGTCCTCCGAGCTCGGCGCGCTCGGCCGCATCAACCTGAAGGCGGAACAGCCGGACATCCGGCCGGTCATCGGCCGCACGGGCGTGGCGTTGCCGGTCTCGGGAAGAACTCTTTCCGGAATCGGTTCACGCACGACCATCACCGAGAGGGGCTCTCTTTCCAAGGGAACCCTACGAAGCCCGGCGTCGGGAAGCCTTTCGAGCATAAACTCCAGAAACCGCACATGGACCTCGACGGGCAGATTGGCTTCGACCGGGGGCCTCTCGGGTTCCGTTTCCGGGTCCGTCCCGAGACTCCGGACCTATCCTTCGCGGGAAGGCGACAGATCCGCGTCCAACACGGTGCGATCTTCCATCTTCGGTAGGATCCGCTCGAATGACGTCGTCGAGCGGACTTCCGGCCTGAGTTCCGGGAGCTCTTCCGGCGGGATCAAGCCCTACGTCCCGAAGTCGTCGGTCCGGTCCTATCCGGGGTCCAGCACGTCCTCGTCAAGCGGCAGGCTTAAGGGATATCCTTCGGCCATCAGGAACAAGACTACGAGCACGCCTTCTTTGAGAAGCTTCGGCAGCGTCCGTGAGCGCTCGCCATCGTCCACAGTCAGGTCCTACGGGACCAGTTCCTACTCATCCGGATCGCGCTCCTCCGGTTCCTACACCGGCTCGAGCCATATCCGCGGCTCTATCACCCCCCGCTCGTACTCCTATTCGGCGCCTTCATATTCGAACCGGTCTTATTCTTCCGGTTCCCTGTTCCGTTCCCCGGGTTCCTACACCGGCTCGAGCTCGTCCCGGAGCTACAACGCCCCACAGTCCTCGGGGTCGTCCAAGGGTTCCGTCTCATCGTCCTCGCGCTCTTCGTCTTCCTCCCGTTCCTCCTCGTCCTCGTCCCGGCCCTCTTCCTCCTCGAGGCGGTCCGGGAGCGTCCGGAAGAGATAGCGGGGGCCCGGGCGCAATTTTCTCTTTACTTTTCCGCGCTTGGGTGGTATAAAATCCTTTAGCTTTCATGTACGCCGAAATCTCAGAAAAGAGACCATATGGAGGTTAGGACTATGACATCCGGAAGAAAGTTCGTAGGAATTTTAGGGCTCAGCCTGTGCGTTGTCCTGACTCTGGCCGGGGTCGTGTTCTCCCAGGAGAAGACTGAAGAGACCGCGCCGGCCAAGACTGCCAACGAGTTCGAGGGAACCGTCAAGATCGGCCTCGGGAAGTACTTCCTTCTCCCGACCGCCCAAGGCTACGACATCGCCGTCCAGGGCCAGATCGAGGGAGGGGACGCGTCGAAGCTCACCGGCAAGGATGTCAGGGTCAAGGGCGAACTCCTCCTGGACAAGCCCTCCGTTTTCCGGGCCGACAGCATCGAGCTCAAAGAAGCCGGGTCCTACCGGAACGTCTTCACCCGGACCGAGGACCTGGTCCTCGATGACTACATCGACCTCCAGTCCCGCGACTCGTTCCCCGCGCTGGACATCACGAACGCCCTCAAGAACGAGGAATGGGAAGGCAAAGGGAAGGCTAAGGTGTACGGCGCCGTCCAGGCGGGTGAAGGCGTCAACTATATCCTTCTGGTCGACGCCAAGGGCAAGGAGATCGGCAAGATCATCACCGATAAGTACTCGGATTATGCCGCTTATTACCTCAAGAAGCTCCGCTTGTTCGACAAGTTCTGGTTCTATCTGAACATCAAGGACACTGTGGACAAGAAGGTCCGGACCAAGAGCCGCGAGCTCTTCCACGCCGACGTGGTCCTCTGCGGCTTGTTCTGACCTAGAAGCGACCCGGGGGGATCCCGGATCCAAGAACGCAACCATAGGGAGCGGAAGGCGACTTCCGCTCCTCTTTTTTTGGATCGAAGGCCGGTGTCCGTCATTCGTCTCCCGTCGTCCGTCGCGACCGGCCATAAGAGGTAGTGCCTGCGCTCTTGATGTAGCCGCAAGCTTTAGCTTGCGGCTTGGAAACCCTCAGGCTAAAGCCTGAGGCTACAAGCAAGAGTCTGATTCCGGATCAGAAGCATATCAGCAGGACCTGTCTGGGTCGGTAACAAGAAAGAATAATGAACTCAGAACGCGCTTATGAGTCTTCGAAGGCCGGCGCGGACGTTCGTGCCCAGGTCAAGACGGATGACCCGGCGGCCGGCCTCTTCGAGGGCCTCGAGGTCTCCCTGGGCCTGGGCCGTGATGAGCGTCCCGAAGGATGGGGCCGGGCGGACGCCGTCGTCCTCGGGGATGAGAACGTCGGCCTTCTCCCGGCCGACAAACTGGATGAACAGGCCCCGGCCGGCGTCGCCCTTGTGGAGCTGTCCGGTCGAGTGGAGGAATCTCGGCCCGAAGCCCAAGGTCACCGGCAGCCGGGTGGCGTCGCGAAGGGCGTCCCTGAACTCGCGGAAGGCTTTGACCGTCGCAGGGGAGGGATCGAGGAAAGCCTGGAGGGCGACGAAGGCGCCCTTGCGGGCTTTCGATAAGAACCGCGTCAGAACCCCGGCATCGTAAGGCTTGAGGCTCGCGGCCGGGGGCCCTTCCGATCCTCCCCTCCCGAAAGCTTCAAGCGCTTCTCTGGTCCTTTTCTTGGTCGCCTCGACGTTAGGTTGGTCGAAGGGATCGATCCCGAGGATGTGACCGGCCACGGCCGTCGCCATTTCCCAGAGATAGAATTGGCCGGGCAGGGATAGCGCGTCCGGGAACCCGATCGTGATCACGGGGAAGCCTTTCTTCGAAAGGGCCGCGACGCTCTGGTCCAGGCCGGCGTCGGCTCCGAACCGGACGTGGATGAAGAGCCGGTCGGGCCCGTAAGCGAGGGGAGGGGCCGGTGTGGCCTCGGGGACCGGCAGTATGCCCTTCCCTTCCTTGCCCGTGCTCTCGGCGACGAGCTGTTCGAGCCAGGCGCTCAGCGATCGGACGCGCGGAGAAGCGATAATCGTAACCTTATCGACCGCCCGTCCCGCCAACACCCCCAGGATCGTCCCGAGCAAGGCCGCCGGGTTTTCCTTTGGGTCGGTCGAACGGCAGGCCCGGATGGTCCCTTCGCTCCGGGCAAGGGCCTTTCGGACATCGACTCCTGTGAGCGCGGCCGGGACGAGTCCGAATACGGTCAGGGCCGAGAACCGCCCGCCGACGTCCGGGTCGCCGAGAAAGACGTGCCTGAATCCGTGCCGCCGGGCGAGCACGTCCAAAAGGGTGCCGGGGTCCGTGATGGCCACGAAGTGCCGTCCCGCCCGTCCTTCCCCCAGGGCGCCGCAGGCCAGCCCATGGAAATAATTGAAGAGGGAGGACGTTTCCACGGTCGTCCCGGACTTCGAAGAGACGATGAATAGCGTTTCCCCGATGTCGATGCCACGGGCGGTCCGGGAGACGGCGTCCGGGGCCGTCGTGTCCAAGATATCGAGCCGAGGGTATCCGGGCCGGGTCCGGAAGACGCGACTGAAGACCTCCGGGGCGAGGCTCGAGCCGCCCATGCCGAGGAGGAGGACGCGCGTCATCCCGGCCTTGTGAACGCCGGCGACGAGCTCATCTATTGCGGGAAGCGCCTCGAGAGCCTTCGGGACGGGGTCGAGCCAACCCAGCCGGTTCGTGATCTCCTTGTCCTCGTCCTTCCAAACCGTGAAATCCTTGGCGAGGATGCGCTCGAGAACCCTATCCCGGGCGATCGACTCGAGGGCCTTTTGGATAGGCTTATCCCAAGCCTTCAAGTTAGCGGTTCGAATCATCGCCTTCTTATAGCATAGAAGCCCGGGCCCGGCAACGTCCTCGCGGTTATAAATAGTTAGCTAAATAAAACTATTTCTTGACAAAGTTCAACCCGAATCTTATTATCAAAATGCCATGAAAGAACAGAAGACCACGCTGGCCGTCAAGATGAATTATGCCGTCGCCGAGAAGGTCAAGCTATTCTGCCGTGAGAGAGGATTGAAGTATGGATTCTTCGTCGAGAAGGCCGTCCTCGAACAGCTCGCCCGGGAGGAGCTCAAAGAAGACTTGGTGGATTTGAAGAACCTTCGCGAATTGGAGCCCCGAGCCATCGCCCTCGACGAGTACCTGAAGAAGCGCCGTGTATGAGATCTTTCTCCTCCCCACGGCTCAGAGGGACCTCGATCGGCTAACGGCTTCCGTTTCTGAACGCGTCCTCGGGAAGATACGGGCCCTGGCCAAAGAAGCACGCTCCCACGGCTGTCTCAAGTTGACGGCCGAAGAGGGCTATCGCCTCCGGGTCGGGGACCATCGCATCCTTTATCGCATCGATGACGCTTCAAAACGCGTTTATATCTACCGCGTCAGGGACCGTAAGGACGTTTATTCATGATACGCACCATAATTTCCGATATGGGCAGGGTTATTCTCTGGTTCGACAACGAAGTGTTTATCAGGAAGCTGGCCGTGACGGCGACGCTCTCCGAAGACAAGATCAAAGAGGCCGCCCAATGGAACCTGGGCCTGCTTACGGACTTTGACAGGGCGGCCATCTCGCCCCGGGATTTTTTCAGGCGCGTTGCCGAGGCCGTCGGTTCCCGGATCGGCGAGGTCGAATTCTATGAGATCTACAACGACATCTTCCGGCTGAATCGGCCGGCCCTGGACGTCCTCCGGAGGCAGAAGGCCGCGGGGATGACCCTGATCCTGCTTTCCAACACGGACGTCCTGCGCTTCGGGCACATCCGCGAGAGGTACCCGGAGATCCTTATCTTCGACGATTACGTCCTTTCCTTCGAGCTGGGGATGGTCAAACCGGAGCCGGAGATCTACCTTGAGGCCGCCCGGCGCGCGGCGTGCCGACCCGACGAGTGCGTCTTCATCGACGATATGCCGGAGAACGTAAGTGCCGCGGTGAAGCTCGGGATGGCAGGCATCGTCTATCGGCCCGAGACCGACCTGGCCGCCGAGCTCGGGAAGCTCGGCCTGCGTTCCTGACGGGCCGTGCGGCGCCGGAATGCGGTGTCGAGGCCGCTCTTATCCCCCGCACCCACGGGAACCTGTCCCGGCGGTTCCGCCGTAGGCCAAGCCGACGGCCCCCTAAGCTCCGGGGGGTTGTGGGGGGCTGTCATCTCCGCACCTTGGCGGATCACGCTCGCAACGCGGCGCTTCCTTCCGGTTCTGCAAGATCGAATCCTTGAAAAACGAGCCGGACCGGATCAGCCCTTGACGACCGTTACCCAGACCTTCCTGTCCCGCGGGCCGTCGAATTCGCAAAGCTGGATGCCCTGCCATGTCCCGAGGCGGAGTTGGCCTCCTTCGACGATGACGGTGACGGATGAGCCGACAAGGCTCGCCTTGACGTGGGCGGGGGAATTGCCTTCGCCGTGCCGATATGGGAGCCCGTCGGGGACCGCACGCCCCAGGGCCGCGAGGAGGTCCTCCCGGACGTCCGGGTCGGCGTTCTCGTTGATGGTAACTCCGGCCGTCGTATGGGGGATGAAGACGACACAGAGGCCGTCATCCACGCCCGAGGCGGCGACCGCGGCCTCGATCTTCGGGGTCAGATCAACCATTTCTTCCCGGGCATTTGTCTTGATATCAAGAGCTTTCATAGGTCCCCCGGACTATTTGAAGAAATCGTTCGAAAGGGGCTTGACAAGCCAGGCGAACGGGAGTAGATTCTGCTTCGTTCATACAACATTTTGTGCCATTTAATTAAGGCACACACAAGATGTGGGAGGGTTCGGCGGAAAGTCTTTTCGTCGGCCATGACAAGGAACCTCGATCGATGTTAGCATTTTTCATTGGTCTTGGATAGCTTGACCTCGCACGCGTGGGAAACGGGACAAGGAGGCCTTGGATGATGATGGTGAGAGGGATCTCGAGGATCAAGAAGAGGGACGGGACGGTCGTCGACTTCAACCAGGACAAGATTACGAAGGCCATCGCCAAAGCGATGGAGACGCAGGGGATCGCCGACTCCTCGATGGCACAGACGACCTCGGACATTGCCGCCTTCATGATCGAGGAGAAGTTCGGCGGCTACACGGTCCCGTCGGTCGAGCAGATCCAGGATATCGTGGAAATGGTCCTGATGAAGCAGGGCTACCTCGAGGTCGCCAAGTCCTACATTCTTTACCGCGAGAAGCATAAGGGCATTCGCGAGGCTAAGCGGACGGGGCTCAACCTCGAGCGGCTCATCAAGGACTACATCAACGACGCCGACTGGAAAATCCGGGAGAACAGCAACGAAGGTGTGATGAGCTTCTCCGGCCTCAACGCCCGGGTCTCGGGCGAGGTCCTATCGACCTTCGCCCTCAATCAGATTTACACCGAGAACATCAAGAAGGCCCACGTCGAGGGCGCGTTCCACATCCACGACTTGTCCTATCCGATCGTCGGGTATTGCGCTGGCTGGTCGCTCGAGACCCTCCTCCGGCGGGGTTTTGGCCACGTCCCGAACCAGGTCCACTCCAGCCCGGCCAAGCACCTGGAGACGGCCACCCTCCATATGGTCAACTACATCGGAACCATGCAGGGCGAATTCGCCGGTGCTCAGGCCTTCTCGTCGGTCGACACTCTGCTCGCCCCTTTCATCCGTCGCGACCACCTGAGCTTCGAGCAGGTCAAGCAGGACGTCCAGAAGCTCATCTTCGGACTCAACGTCCCGTCCCGGTGGGGCTGGCAGACGCCGTTCTCCAACCTGACCTTCGATTGGACCGTTCCCGACGACATGAAGGACAAGAAGGTCGTCGTCGGAGGGCAAGAGTTGGAGGCCACCTACGGCGAGCACCAGGCCGAAATGGACATGATCAACAAGGCCTTCCTGGAGCTCATGATCGAAGGCGACCAGAAGGGCCGCGTCTTCACGTTCCCCATCCCGACCTACAACCTGACGAACGATTTTGACTGGGATTCGCCCAACGCGAACCTCCTCTTCGAGGCCACCGCCAAGTACGGTATCCCGTACTTCCAAAACTATATCGGCACGAACATGAGCCCCGGCGATATCCGGGCGATGTGCTGCCGCCTCAACCTCGACCAGCGCGAGCTCATGCGCCGGCCGGGGAGCATCTGGGGGCCCGGCGACTCTACGGGCTCGATCGGCGTCGTCACGATCAACCTGAACCGGATCGGCTATGAGGCCCAGAACAAGACCGAGTTCTTCGACAAGCTCAAGGAGCTCATGATCCTGGCCAAGGACGCCCTCGAGACGAAGCGCGAGATCGTCAACAATATGCTGGCCCGGGGCATCATGCCCTACACCAAAGTTTACCTCGGCCACTTCGATAACCACTTCTCGACGATCGGCATCTGCGGAATGCACGAAGCCTGTCTGAACTTTCTCAAGAAGGGGATCGGCACTCCGGAAGGCAAGGAATTCGCCATCGAGACCCTGAACTTCATGAGGGGCGTCCTCCGGGAGTGCCAGGACCAGACGGGCCACCTCTACAACCTGGAGGCCACGCCGGCCGAGTCCACGTCGTACCGGTTGGCCCGCAAGGACCGGGAAAAGTATCCCCGGATCGTCACTTCGGGCACCGACAAACACCCGTTCCTGACCAATTCCACACAGCTCAACGTGGACGCGACGCGGGACGTCTTTGACGCTCTTAGCCACCAGGGCGACATCCAGCCCCTGTACACCGGCGGGACCATCTTCCACACGTTCCTCCCGGAGGCGATCGACGCCGGGACCTGCAAGAAACTCGTCCGAAGGATCGCCGCGACGAAGCTCCCGTACTTTTCCATCACGCCGACGTTCAGCGTCTGCCTCGACCACGGCTACCTCCGGGGCGAGCACCATTCCTGCCCGGAGTGCGGCGCCTCAACGGAAGTCTATTCCCGGATCGTGGGCTACCTGAGGCCCATCCGGACCTGGAACGACGGCAAACAGCAGGAGTTCAAGGAAAGGACCCCATACACCAAGCTCGCCTGAGCGGAGCTCCTGCGGACAAGGACCAAAAGATGGATTACTTCTTGTTCACCTACCCCAACTGCCCGAAGTGCGAGAAGCTTAAAAAGCTCCTTGCCGAGCGGGACGTCTACTACCAGGAGTACAGCCTCGTCCAACCCGAGGGCAAGACCCGGATCAGGGACTTCGTCAAGATGCTCAAGCGCGACGACAAGGGCGCCGTCATCCTCCCGACCCTGATCCTCAACGACCAGGGGATCGTCCGGGCCGTCCTGAACAGCGCGGAGGAGCTCGAGGGATGGTCGAAATCAGGGGCCTAGAGAAGTTCTCGAGCAAGGACTTCCCGGGTCACATCTCCTCGACGGTCTTTCTGGGCGGTTGCACGTTCCGCTGTCCGTTCTGCCACAACGCCGACCTCGTCCTGCGGCCGGATGTCTTTCCGGTCCTGCCGATGGATCTGTTTATGTCCTACCTCGATTCCCGGAAGGGCTGGCTCGAGGGGGTGTGCGTGACGGGCGGCGAGCCTTTTCTCAGCGAGGACCTCGAGGATCTCGTGCGGGTCATCAAGGAGCGGGGGCTCCTGGTCAAGATCGACACGAACGGGTCGCTCCCGGCGAGGCTTGAGAAGCTCGTTGGAGAGGGGCTCGTTGATTGGATCGCGATGGATATCAAGGCGCCCCTCGAACGCTATAGCGAGGTCGCGGGGGCGGCCGTCAGGGGCGAGGATATTGCGAGGAGCGTGGAGATCATCCGGGGCTCGGGACTGAAATCCCTGTTCCGGACGACGGTCGTGCCGGGGCTGTTGGGGCGCGAGGACATACGGAAGATCGGCCTGTGGCTTGAGGGGGCCGAGGTCTACCAACTCCAGCAGTTCGTGCCCCACGACACCATCGACCCCGCATACCTCGAGGTTCGGCCGTATCCGAGGGAAGAATTCATTATACTGCAGGAGATCGCCAGGCCGTTCTTCAAGGAAGTTCGCGTCGAGGGCGCCTGAAAAGGAGACCGTCATGGAGATCAAGATCAGGAAGATGAACACGAGTGCAAAGGCCCCGGCCTATGCCCATCCCGGTGACGCGGGCATGGACCTGTTCTCGTGTTTCGATATGATTCTCGCGCCCGGCGAGACCAAGCCCATCCCCACCGGTATCCAGATTGCCATCCCGGAGGGATACGTCGGTCTTGTTTGGGACAAGAGCGGCATCTCGCTCAAGGGCGTCCACCGGCTGGCCGGCGTTGTCGACGCCGGCTACAGGGGCGAGATCCGGGTGGTCATGGTCAATCTCGGGACCGAGCCGTTCGAAATCAAGCCCGGCATGAAGATCGCCCAGATGCTCATCCAATCCGTCGAAGCCCCGACGATCGTCGAATCGGACACGCTCGACGACACTTCACGCGGCGCCGGTGGCTTCGGTTCGACTGGGCTCTTTTAATTTCCCGCCGAAGAACTCCGGCCCGCGAGGGAGATAGAACAGGAACACGCCCAACGTCAGGACGCCCGTCAGGATGAAGGGGAATTGGATGCCGACGGCGTCGGACAGGAAGCCGGCCCCGAGCGAGACGACCGCGCCCGAGAGGAGCTGGATATTCGAGACCCAGCTGAACGCCTGGGTCTGCCCGCTTTCGGGGACCGTGGACCCGACGAACGTGTGCAGAGACGGGTAGGTCATCAGAAGGAAGCCGCCGAAGGCGATGATCCCCGCGACGGCCAGCGCCTGGTTCCGGGCGAAGCCGATGAGGAACAGGCTGACCATCGCCCCGCCCAGGCTCGTGAGGAAGACCCTCTTCCGGCCGAACCTCCGGCTCCAGACCCCGTAGCCGTATCCCGTGATCGTCCCCATCCCGATCCAAAGCGCCAGGAAGAGGCCCGTGCGTCCCATCGGCACGCCGAACCTGTGGTTGAAGAGGGACGGGGCGTAATAGACCGTGACCGACCAGCCCATGCCCCCGAAGAAGAATCCCGGGATGTACCGCTTGATCCCCCGGAGCGACCTGGCCCAGGACGATGGGCTCAGGGAGGGCCGCACGTCGGCCTTAGAGGAGATCCCCCGCAGGATGATGAGTCCCGCCCCGCCCAGGACGAGGCCGAAGAGGCTCCAGGCGAAGAGCGGCGTCTTCCAGGTCCAATGCTGGGCCATGAAGCCTACCGTGAGGTAGGCGAGGATGACGCCGAGGTTCCCCGAGCCGCTCTGGATGCCCATGGCGTCGTCGAGCTCCTTGCCGGAGCCCGCCCGCGACCTGGAGATCCAGGAGATCATGATGGGATGATAGAAGCTCGAGGCGATCCGGAGGACGAGGAAGAGGAGGAGCAGGGCGGCGAACGTCCGGGCGAACGGGATGAGGGCCATCGCCGAGCAGATGCCGAGCCCGCTCGCGAGGAGGAGGGTCCTGTATTCGTGCCTGTACGAGATGCGGACGACGAGGAATTGGATGAGGAACGTCGCGACGAGCCCGAGGTTGGAGAGGAGGCCGATCTGAGAGTAGCTGGTGACGAGGAATTTCCGGCTGTACAGGATGGGAAAGACCGTGGGGATGACGACGGTCGCCGCGTCCGTCATGGCGTGGAAGAACGAGGCGGAGATCAGGATCTTTCTTTTCATGTTCGAGGCGCGTAATTTAACATAACCCGGGGCCCAAGTAAATTTGGAGACACAATGCCAATTCCCCAATTCTTTGAGGAGGCGCGAAATCCGAGAGGGAATTCCGTAATTCGGCTAGTGGTATTGTGTCCCCAAATTCACGAGACCCGGCGGGACGTCTCCCTGGAAGTCAGCCGGGCGTTTTGTTATATTTAGGGACCCATGGGAGAAATCCGTTCGGGAAACCCGGCTGATCGTGCCGACAGACTTTACGACGTCGCCGTGATCGGCGGCGGGGTGGTCGGATGCGCCGTCCTCCGGGAGCTCGCGCGCTACCGCCTCCGGCTCCTGCTTCTCGAGAGGGAAGCCGACGTCGCCGAGGGCATCAGCAAGGCCAACAGCGGCGTCATCCACGCCGGGTTCAACGTCCCTCCCGGGACGCTCAAGGCCAGGACCAACGTCGCCGGTCTGAAACTGATCTACAAGCTGGCAGTAGAGCTCTGCGTCCCGCACCGGAAGACCGGGAAGCTGGTCGTGGCGCTTGACCGGTCCGACTTTCCCAGACTCGACGAACTCAAGGAGCAGGGAGACAGGAACGGCGCACCCGGCCTGACCGTCTTCGATGCAGACGCCATCCGGTCTATCGAACCCGGAGTCCGCGGGCTTCGGGCGCTCTATTCCCCAGAAACGGGTATCGTCTCGCCCTATGAGCTCACCATAGCCCTGGCCGAGTCTGCCCGGCGGAACGGGGCCGCCGTCGTCCTCGAGGCCGGCGTCACGGGCGTCGCTGTTCGCGGGGACGTCTTCGTCCTGGCCACGCCGAAAGGGGAGTTCGCCGCGCGCTGGGTGGTTAACAGTGCGGGCCTGTTCGCCGAGGACGTCGCCGCCCTCGCGGGCGTTCCCGCACCCCGGGTCCTACCGTATCGCGGGGAATACCTCGTTTCCGACAAGGAGGCCGGTTCCGTCCTCCGGATGCCGGTCTATCCCGTGCCTCCGAGGGACGATTCCTTCCTCGGCGTCCACATCACGCCCACTATCGAAGGCAATATCCTCCTCGGCCCAAGCAGCGAGCCCATCGGTGACAAGCGGGACACGTCTTCGACGGCGACCGTGGCCGAACAGCTCAGAACCGAGGCTTTCATGCTCGTCCCCGGCCTCGCCCGCTTTCCGTTCATCCACGCCTACGCCGGCGTTCGCCCCAAGCTCGGGGATTTTGTCATCGAGGAAAGCTCCCGCCGCCCGCGCTGGATCGATCTTTTCGGCATTGAGTCTCCCGGACTGACGGCGGCTCCGGCCATCGCCGAGATGGTCGCGGGCCTGATCGGAACCCGGGAAGACCTCGAGCTCCGGAAGGACTTCGAGCCAGGGCTTCCCGGATCCTGGCGTTTCGCGCATGCCGATGATGCGGCGAAATCCCGCCGTGTCGCCGTGGACCGCGCCTGGGGCGAGATGGTCTGCCGGTGCGAACACGTGACCCGAGCCGAGGTCCTGGCCGCTCTCCGATCCCCGCTGGGCCCCCGGACTTTCGATGCGATCAAGCGCCGGACGCGCTGCGGCATGGGCCGCTGCCAAGGAGGGTTCTGTACTCCGCGCCTTGTCGAGATCCTCGAAGCGATTGGCCTGTCTCCGGAACAGATGACGAAGCGCGGAGCCGGATCCGGGATGTTCTTCGGGCGGCTGAAATCATCCCCGACCCCCCTTTTACAAAGGGGGGGATTTCTTTCCTCCGTGCCGCCTCTTTTAGAAAGAGGAGAAACGGTACCCAGCCTAACTGCCCCCTCGCAAAAGCAGGACTCTGCGTTCGAACTGGCCCCCCTTATTAAAAGGGGGGTTGGGGGGGATTTAATGGGGGGACTTGCGCTGGACGGCAACACCGTCGAACATCACGATGTCGTCATCATCGGGGGCGGGCCGGCGGGCCTTGCGGCGGCCATCGGGGCCCGGCGCGCCGGGGCATCCGACGTCGTTGTCATCGAACGCGACCGGGCCCTCGGCGGGATCCTCAACCAGTGCATTCACGACGGGTTCGGTCTCTTCCTGTATAACGAAACTATCAGCGGCCCGGAATACGCCGACCGATTGGCCGAGGACGCCGCCCGGGCGGGGGTCCGGTTCCGGACCGGGGCCATGGTCCTCGATCTCGCCCCGGAACGCCGCCTCCGCGTGAATTCCTCCGAGGGCTACCGGATCATCGAGGCCGGGGCGGTCGTCTTGGCGATGGGCTGCAGGGAACGGACGAGGGAGATGATCGGCATCCCGGGCACACGGCCGGCGGGTGTCTTTACGGCCGGAGCGGCCCAGAACCTCGTCAATCTCCGGAACGTCAAGATCGGGAACGACGCCGTCATCCTCGGCTCGGGGGACGTCGGCCTGATCATGGCCCGGCGCCTTGTCTTCGAGGGGATGCGCGTTCGGGGCGTCTTCGAGATCCTGCCCTGGCCGAGCGGTCTCGAACGGAACGTCCGCCAGTGCCTTATGGATTTCGATATCCCGCTCGAGCTCGGCATGACTGTCGTCGAGGTCCGAGGGCGCGAGCGGGTCTCGTCGGTCCTCGTCGCCCGTGTCGGCCGGGACCTACGCCCGCTCGCCGGGACCGAGCGCGAGATCCCATGCGATACGCTCCTCCTCTCGGTCGGCCTCATCCCGGAGAACGAGCTGTCTAAGAAGGCCGGGGTCGCGCTGTCGCCGCTCACGGGCGGGGCCGAGGTCGACGAGACCCTGATGACCTCCGTTCCCGGCATCTTTTCCTGCGGCAACGTCCTCCACATCCACGACGTCGCCGACTGGGCGTCTTTCGAAGGCCTGGCTGCGGGCAAGGCCGCCGCTGATTTCGCCGCGGGCCGGCTGAAACCCGGCGCGAAGGTTCACGTGACCCCCGGCGAGAACGTCCGGTACGCCCTGCCCCAGTCCGTGCGGGCCGGCTCGGAGGGCTTCGAGGTCGCGTTCCGTGTCGCCGCGCCGTGCCGCGACCGCTGGATCGAGATTCGGGGCCGGACGACAGGAAAGAGCTTCTTCCGGAAGAGGGCTCCGCGCCTTGTCCCCTCCGAGCTTCAGAAGATCACGGTCGATGGTCCGGCCGCCGAGGACATGGAGGTTTCCTGCCATGAGTGAAAGGTTGACCTGCGTCCTTTGCCCGATCGGCTGCGAGCTCGAGGTCGAACGCTCGGCCGGCGACGGGCTTGACGTGCGCGGCAACCAATGCGACAAGGGCTTGGATTTCGCAGCCGAGGAAGTCCTCCACCCCAGACGTAACCTCGCGACCTCTGTGCCGCTCTTGGGGACGACATCGCGGATGATCTCGGTTCGCCTCAGCGCGCCCGTTCCCCGCGACATGATATTCCCGATCCTGGCCGAGATCGCCAAACTGCGGCCCGAACCGCCCGTCCGGCGCGGCCAGGTGCTTATCAGCAATGTTTTGGATACGGGCGTTGACGTGATAGCGACGAGGGGTCAGGTCTCAACTTTTGACTTTTCCCCGGCCCGCAGGTTCGAACCGACCATTGGAAGGAGAAAAGTCAAAAGTTGAGACCTGACCCCTTTGCCATCGGTATCGATCTCGGCGGGACCAAGATCGAAGCGTGCCTTGTCGATGCCCGGAGAACCATTCTGGCCCGGCAGCGCATCCCTTCGGAGCCGCGCCTCGGCAAAGAACGCGTGGTCGCGAACATCCTGAAGCTCCTCGCGGACATCGCCGGCGACCGCAAGATCGAGGCTGTCGGCATGGGGACTCCCGGGACCTATGATCCGTCCGACGACATCATGCACGGGGCGCCGCATACGCTGCTTTACGAAAAGCCCGGGCTCATCAGCTTGCTCCGGGCGAAGCTCCAGGCGCCGCTCGTCGTCGAGAACGACGCGAACTGCCTGGCCCTGGCCGAGTTCTTCGAGTTTTGCCGGGGACGATATGCTTCCGTTATGGCCGTCATCCTGGGGACGGGCATGGGCTCCGGCCTCATCCTCGACAACAGGCTTTACCGGGGCGCCCGGGGGAACGCCGGGGAGATCGGCCACTCCACGATCGACATCGGCGGGCGTCTCTGCGAATGTGGCCGCCGCGGCTGTGCCGAAGCCTATCTCTCGGGGCCGAGCCTGAGCCGGCGCTTCGTCGAGCTCTTCGGGGAGAATCTCTCCCCGCGCGACATATACCTTCGCTACGAAAAGGGAGACCCTCTCGCCCGGGAGTTCTTCGAAGAGAGCTTCCGCATCATGGGGGAGGTCTTCGCCAACGCGGTCAACCTCCTGGACATCGAGGCGATCGTCCTGGGCGGCGGCGTCTCCAATATTCCCCTATGGTATGAACACGTCCCGCCCTATCTCCGGAAAGGGCTGTTCGGGGTCCCGGGCCGCGACATTCCCATCCTCAAAGCGACGCTCGGCGATTCCGCCGGCGTCATCGGCGCGGCTTATCTCGCCCTCCGGGAAATGAAGCTGATGGAATTCTAGCGATCCCTTGGCGCCGCTTGAAATGGCCGCAGGTTCCCGGTACAATGCGGAAGATCCTGAGATTCCGCGAAGAAAAGGAAGACCAACATGCCAAAAAAAACAATCTTCATAGGTTGCCTGGGAGTCCTGATCCTGGCGGCGATCCTTGTTTTCTCGGTAGGAACGGGGACCTATAACACCCTCGTCAAGCTGGACCAGGCCGTCAGGGCCCAGTGGGCCCAGGTGGAGAACGTCTACCAGAGAAGGGCCGACCTCGTCCCGAACCTCGTCGAGACGGTCAAAGGGGCGGCCAATTTCGAGAAGGAAACCTACACGGCCGTGACCGAGGCGCGGGCCAAGGTGGGCCAGATGAAGATCGATGAGAGCGTCGTCAACAACCCCGAGAGCCTGGCCAAGTTCCAGCAGGCGCAGGACGGGCTCGGCTCGGCCATTGCGCGGCTCCTCGTGGCGGTCGAGAATTACCCCGACCTCAAGGCCACCCAGAATTTCCGGGACCTTCAGACCCAGCTCGAAGGGACGGAGAACCGCATCACCGTCGAACGCCAGCGCTTCAACGAGACGTCGCAGGCGTTCAACACCAAGCGGCAGAGTTTCCCGACAGTTCTCATCGCCGGGTTCTTCGGCTCGAAGTTCGCCGAAAAGGCCTACTTCAAGGCCCAGGCCGGCGCCGAAACCGCGCCGAAGGTTAATTTCTAAGCGTTGTCCAAGAATCGCTCTTTCGCCGCGTTCCTAGGCTTCTTCCTTTTCATCGGCCTTGCAGGGACGGCCCCGGCCCGAAGCCAGGACATTCCGAGGTCGCCTGACCGCTGGGTGACGGACAGGGCCGGATTTTTGTCCGCCCCGGCCGTCGCCGCCCTCGATTCCGCCCTCGAGGATTTCGAGCGGCGGACCGGACGTCAGGTCTTGGTCTATGTTGACAAGTCCACCGGGGGGATCCCCCTCGAGGACTGGGCTTCCAAGGCCTTCCAGGCATGGAAGGTCGGCCGCAAAGGCCTCGACGATGGGCTGGCCGTGTTCATCATGGCCACCGACCGGAAGCTAAGGATCGAGGTCGGCTACGGCCTCGAAGGACTTGTCCCCGACATCACGGCAGGCCGGGTCATCAACGATATCATGATCCCGGCCATCGGGAACGGGGAGAACGACAGGGCCGTCCGGGACGGCGTCTCCGCCCTCCTCGAGGTGATCTCCGGGGAGCCAGGAGCGCCAGTGTCGGAGGGAACGCAGAGCCGGGCGGCCAGGCGCTTTTCGGCCGGAGAGAAAATCCTTGCCGGCATCGCCGTCCTGTTCTTCCTGATCCTGTTCATCACCAACCCGTCCTTGGCCCTTTGGCTGCTGTTCAGTCTTCTTTCGGGCGGCCGGGGAGGCGGGGGGTCGGGGCGCGGATCGTTCAGCGGCGGCGGCGGCAGGTCCGGGGGCGGCGGAGCCTCGGGATCATGGTGAGAAGCGGGAGGGCAAGATGTTGAGGTCGGGACGCCGCAGGCTACTCAAGACCATCGACCGTGAACGCGTGCTCGCGGCCATTCGGGAGGCCGAGCGACGGACCTCGGGCGAAATACGTGTCTCCGTCGCCCCTTTCTTCTGGGGGAACGTCCGCAAGGTCGCCGAAAGGGCCTTTGTCCGGCTGAAGATGGGGGAGACCCGGGACCGGAACGGCATCCTCTTCTTCATCGTGCCCGCCCGGCGCCGGTTCGCGGTCCTCGGCGATTCCGGGATCCATGCCAAGGTCGGACAGGAATTCTGGGACCTGGTCGCCGGGCTGCTTTCGGAAAGCTTCCGCAAGAAGGAATATACCGAGGGGATCGTCCGGGCGATCGGCGCCGCCGGTGAAAAGCTCGCCGAACACTGTCCTTACGACGCCGCCTCCGATATCAACGAGCTTCCGGACGACATTGATTTCGCGAAGCCTTCAAAGAACGCAGGCTGAAGCCTGCGCCTATTGATATTTCCCCATGATATAGTTTTCGAGCTGCTGGATGGTCACCTTCTGGACGGATATGACCGCCTTGACCACGTCGCCGATGGAGATGATGCCGACCAGCTTGTCCTTTTCCAGGACGGGGAGGTGGCGGATGCGCCGGTCCGTTATCAGCGCCAGGCACTCCTCGGCCGTTGCGTTGGGATGAACGCCGTAGACTTGGGTTGTCATGATATCCCGGACGGGCGTGTCCTGGGAGACCCGGCCCATCAGGGCGATTTTGCGGGCGTAATCGCGTTCGGACAGGATGCCTACGACCCGGGCCTTCTCGACGACGACCAGGGCGCCGATGCCCTTCTCGGCCATGAGCTTCAACGCGTCGAAGACCTTGGCGTCCGGTTCGATGGTCCAGGCGTCATGCCCTTTCTCTTCGAGGATCTGCTTTACGGTTATCATGGTAGGACCTCCATTGCCGCCCGATTGTAATTCATTAATAGCCCAACCCGGACCTGCTGTCAATTATGGGGGGGCCCGCCTTGGGGCTCGTCTCCCTAGCCTCTAACCCCGAATCTCTAACCTCCTATCTGTCCTAGTCGAAATACCCCGTCAGGTCATCGCGGTTGAGCTTCTGCTCGATGGCCGTCCGGGCGACAGCCCGTGCGACCCGGCGGTGAAGGGCTTTGTCCAGCGGGTTGGGGACGATGTCGCCGGGGGGCGCCGACTCGGCGATGGCCCGGGCCGCGGCGATGAGCATCTCCCGGGTGATCCGGGGGACGTCAGCGTCCACGGCGCCGCGGAAGATGCCGGGGAAGCCGAGGACGTTGTTGACCGATTTGCCGTCGGCAGCAAACGCCGCGCCCGCTTTCCGGGCGGCTTCCGGCTCGATCTCGGGGTTGGGGTTCGAGAGGGCCAGGATGATCTGCCCCTTCCGGACCGCCCCGGGCGTGATGAGCCCCGGGACGCCGGTCGTCGCGACGACGACGTCGGCGGAGGACAGGATCTCGTCTAAGGTCGAGGGCTGCCCCCCGGCCTTTTTCAGCCGCTCGAGGGCGGCCGGCGCGATGTCGGCGCCGAGCACGGGGTTCCCCAGGAAATACATCAACATCCGGGCCACGGCGAATCCGGCCGCGCCGAGGCCGACGACGCCGATCCGGCACTTCTTGAGCTCGACGCGGGCGATCCGGGATGCGTTCATCAGGGCGGCCGTCACGACGCAGGCCGTCCCATGCTGGTCGTCATGCATTACGGGGATGTCCACCGCGTCCTGGATGCGGGATTCGATCTCGAAACAGCGCGGGGCGGAGATATCCTCGAGCTGGATGGCGCTGAACGTCGGGGCGATGTTCACGACCGTCCGGATGATCTCCTCGGGGTCCTTGGTGTCGAGGAGGATGGGGATGCCGGAGAGCCCGGTCAGGGTTTCCATCAAGCTGGCCTTGCCCTCCATGACGGGCATGGCCGCCCGGGGCCCGATGTCCCCGAGGCCGAGCACGGCGGTCCCGTCGGTGACGATGGCCACGAAGTGGCGGATGGCCGTGAACCGGCGGGCGAGGGCCGGATCTTCCTTGATCTTGAGACAGACCTCGGCCACGCCGGGCGTATAGACCCGGCGGAGCGTCGCGATGGTGTCGATCTCGTAGCGGGAGCGGATGGCGATCTTCCCGCCCTGGTGCATCTCGAGGACCTCGTCGCGGACCTCGAGGAGCTCGGCGTCGGGGTAACCTCGAACGACCCCGATCAGCTTGTCGAGGTGGGCGGGGTTGTCCGCGAAGACCGTGACGTCCCGGACCACGGAATCGCTCCCCATGTGGATGGTCCGGATCTCGCCGATATTTCCGTTCTTGTCGCCGACGGCCGCGAGCAGGCGGCCCAGCACGCCGGGCGATTGCACCAGACGGACCCGGAAGGTCCGCATAATTTTGTCATCCCACCACATGTCGGCTCTCCTTAAGTCCCGGTGCGCCTGTCCCGCTCCCGTTCGATGAGGAGAAAGGCATACAGGCTCATTTCCCGGGCGGCATCTGGAAAAAATATATCATCGGAGCGAAGGCGAGTCAACGTGCCCGGAGCGGGGCCGATTTGACATCTTTTCTTCCGATGCGATAGATTGATGCCCGGAGCGAGCATGAACAAACCATATCTTTTGCCTGGGATCGTCATCTATTTCCTTTCCGCCGTCCTTTTGGCCGGGGCGGTTCCCGCCTACAAGCGGATCGAGGCCATGGTCGCCATGCGCGACGGCGTCCGCCTGCACACGGTGATTTACGCCCCCGAGGCCGCGGAGGGGCCCCTGCCGTTCATCCTTAACCGGACGCCCTACGGGGCGGGCGGCGATGAAAAAGGGCATCCCAAACTCGCGATGAGCTACAAGGAACTCGCCGATGAAGAGTATATCTTCGTGTTCCAGGATATCCGGGGCCGCTATGGGTCCGAGGGGAAGTTCGTCATGATGCGCCCGCCCCGCGACGCAAACGTCCCCAAAGGCTTCGACGAGGGGACGGATGCCTACGACACGATCGACTGGCTCGTCTGCAACGTCCCCGGCAACAACGGGCGAGCGGGCATGCTCGGCGTCTCCTACGACGGATGGCTTACGGTCCAGGCCCTGATCGACCCGCACCCGGCTCTCAAGGCCGTCTCTCCCCAGGCCTCGCCGGCAGACATGTACATGGGAGACGATTTCTTCCACGACGGCGCCTTCCGGCTGAGCTACGGCTTCGAGTACGCGGCCATGATGGAGACCTCCAACATCGACTATCATTTCAGCTTCGACACGTACGACACGTTCGAATGGTACCTGAAGCTGGGCCCCCTGGCGAACGTCAACGCGAACTATCTGTTCGGGAAGATCCCGACGTGGAACGATTTCGTCGCCCACCCGAATTATGACGCGTTCTGGCAAAAGCTGGCGGTGACGCCCCACCTGAATCGCGTCGCCGTCCCGACGCTCAACGTCGCCGGCTGGTGGGACCAGGAGGACTTCTCCGGGCCGCTCAAGATCTATGCGGCGCTCGAGGAACACGACGCCGGCCGGATGAACTACTTCGTCGCCGGTCCCTGGAACCACGGCGGCTGGGCCCGCGACGGGAGCCGACTGGGGAGGATCGCGTTCGGCGATGATGCCGCGAAATACTTCCGGGAGAAGGTGCAGGCGCCGTGGTTCGCCTACTACCTCAAAGACAAGGGCCCGTTCGAACAGCCCGAGGCCCTGACCTTCCAGACGGGGGCGAACCGATGGGAATCCTACGATGAGTGGCCGCCGCGGCGATCGTCACGCGAGCTCCGCCTCTATTTCCTCCCGGGCGGGACCCTGTCCTTCGACGCGCCGCGCGGGGAAGGCGACCGGGAGTGCGATGGCTTCGTCTCGGACCCGTCCCGCCCGGTGCCGTACCGGATGCGTCCGATCGAGCCGACCTACGACCCCCGCGGCTCCGGCTGGCCGACCTGGCAGGTCCAGGACCAGCGATTCGCCCACCTCCGCCCGGACGTCCTGAGCTGGGAGACAGGCCCGCTCGCCGAGGACGTTGTCCTTACCGGCGACGTCTCCGCCTGCCTCTTCGCTTCGACCACCGGGACGGACGCTGATTGGGTCGTCAAGCTCATCGATGTCTATCCGGAGGGAGTCCCGGGGGATCCCGGGATGGGAGGATATCAGCTCATGATCGCCGGGGAGGTCGTCCGCGGCCGGTTCCGCAAGGGCTGCGAGAGGCCGGAGCCCGTCCCGGCCGGCCAGGTCGAGAAGTACGCGATCGACCTCCGCCAGCACGACCACCGGTTCCTCAAGGGGCATAGGATCATGGTCCAGGTTCAGAGCAGCTGGTTCCCTCTCATTGACCGCAACCCCCAGACGTACGTCGGGAACATCTTTCTGGCCGGCGAGGCGGACTATCGTCCGGCGACCCACCGGGTCTTCGGTTCGAAGCCGTTCCCGTCGCACATCCGGCTGATGACCCCTGCCCGGAAACGTACGGATCCGACGGAGAGAAGGGACTGACGACCAACGACGAACGACTTGCGACTTCTAGCTTAGATCTACGACTGACCACGTATGTCCCGCCCGTGGACTCGAGCGTGCATCCTTAGGTATAATGAGCCCATGCGGCTCCCGCACGGGGAAAGGGACCAGGACGGCATCGGCCGAGGCCGGTTCGCCGTCATCCTCTCCCGCCCCGAAAATCACGAGAACATCGGACTCGTCGCCCGGGCGATGAAGAACACCGGTTTCGGCGACCTGCGGCTCGTCGGCGTCGATGCGCTCCGGCCGGAAGCGTTCCGGACGGCCGTCCATTCCGAGACGATCCTGAAAAAGGCCGGCTTTTTCCCGGACCTCGCCGCCGCGACGGGATCCCTGCACCTCGTCTTCGCCGCGACGGCCCGGGTCCGGAACACGTTCGCGATCATGACGTTCGCCGAAGCCGTCGAAACGCTCCGGCAGTCCCCTCAGGAGTCGCGGATCGGCCTCCTCTTCGGCAACGAGCGTACGGGCCTGATGTCGGAGGAGCTCGGGGCGGCCAATTACGTTTTCACTCTGCCCCAGGCATCGCGCCAGCCTTCCTACAACCTGGCCTCGGCCGTACTCCTGACGCTCTTTGCCCTCTTCAGCCAGCCCGGGCCCGCTCCCGCGAAGCCGGAAGCTCTGCCGGTGACCCGGGCCGCCCAGGACGAATGCGTCCGGGTCGTGCTGATGAAGCTCGAGCGGAGCGGGTTCATCCACGGGGAAAACGAGGCCCATGTCTCCGAGATGGTCCGGGGCCTTTTCGGGCGCCTCGCCCTGACGGACAAGGATCGGAAGTTTCTCATGGCCGTCTTCAATCAGAGCGTGGAACGGGAAGGGAAATCATGGAGGTAACGTCATGGCGATGAATGAGATCAAGGTTGTTTTCGGCGGTGGGTTGAAGGTCGATGCCGAGGTCCGCGGCCGCGTGATAAGGACGGACCAACCGGCGAGCGACGGCGGGGAAGGGACGGCGCCTTCCCCGTTCGATCTCTTCCTGGCCTCCCTCGCGACGTGCGCCGGCTATTACGCCCTGGCTTTCTGCAACAGCCGCGGCATCGCGACCGGGGGCCTGTCCGTCGCCCTCGTGACCGAGAAGGAGCCGGGCGCCAAGACGATCGGCCGGATGACGATCCGGATCGGCCTGCCCGCGGGCTTCCCCGATAAATATAAAGAGGCCGTCGGCAAGGCGGTGGACGCCTGCGCTGTCAAGGCCCATATCAACAACCCGCCGGCTTTTAAGGTAGTCGTCGGCCCGGCGGAGTGACCCGGGCCGGGAGGGGTATACATGAATATCCGCAAGCTGAAAGCCGCCGTTGCCGCCCACTTCGAGGGCTTCATCCTGGCGGTGGCCCTCGCAGGCATCATCGCCATCGCCTTCCTCGTCCGTTACCAGATCGCGTTCCTCAACTTCTTTTTCCTCCCGGTCATCCTGGCCGGGTACTATCTCGGGAAGCGCAAGGGCGTTCTCCTGGCCGTCATGTGCGTCCTTCTTGTCGTTTTCGACTTCGTGTTCCAGGAGAAAGTCTTCGGCGGCCGGAACCTCCTGGGGTTCGACGAACTCATCAATCTCGTCACGTGGGGAGGGTTCCTCATCGTGACCGGCGGACTCCTGGGGTCGGTCGCGGAACAGCGGGCTAACAAGCTCCGCGGCATGAGGCAGGCCTACATCGGAATCCTGTCGGTCCTCCTGAAATACCTGGAGGTCGCCGACAAGAAAGAGACCCCGCCGGTCCGCGTCGCCCGGCTCGCGGGGGCGATGGCCGAACGGGCCGGCCTGTCCACGCGGGACGTCGAGAACGTCAAGTCGGCGGCCCTTCTCTGCGGCGCCGGGGAGCTGGGCTCCAGCCTGTCCCTCTTCGAGGACGTCGTCGGCTTCATGGAACTCGACGGGAAGGCGGGGCCGGCGCTTTCCGACAGGGAGAAGGTCCTCCTCAAGACCACGGCCTCCCTGCTCAAGGAGATCGGTCCGCTCCTCGAGGGGTACTTCCGGTACTATGTGAAGGAGGCCGGCGTCGCGGACAAGGACCTCGACGCGGTACCCTTCGGGTCCTCGCTCATCGCACTGGCCGGCATCTGCGACAGGATCAAGGTTCAGGGCGCGGCCCATATCGGCCCGATGGAGGTCCGTTCGCTGAAAGAGCTCGAGGCCCTGAAAGGGAGGGCGTTTACCGCCCGGGCCCTCCAAGCGCTGCCCGAAGGGCCGGATTGAACCCCGTCTGACTATTTTTTCACGGCGATCCTGAGCGCTTTGGGAAGCACCCGGAAGGTGACTTCGTCGAGCTCGCCCAATACTTCGCCGTTGTATTGAACAGGAAGGGCTTTGCCCCGGATGATGACCTTCCGGGCCTTGAAGTGGCGCTGGGTCCTCTGAAAAAGGCCCAGGTAAAGGAGGGGGAAGGCGAGAAGGAAGCCGACGGGCCCCATCTCCCAAAGCGTGACGTCGAGATAGCCGTCCCCGGCGTCGGCGAGCGGCGCGACCCGCCAGCTGTAGCCGAAGAAATTTGTCTTGGCCACGATGCAGTCGAAGAAGCGTGTCCGGATCGTCTTCCGGGAGAAGGCGTCGCCCCGGTCGTCCAGGCCGTCGAGGAGCTCGACGACCTTTTCCTCGACGGGGGTCCGGAAGAGCCTCCAGGCGGCGAGGAGGTGGCCGAGCAGGCCCTGGACGGGATGCTGGAGCTTTTCCAGCGTGACCCCGGCCGTCGCCCCGACGCTGGCGAAGCCCGCGTAGCGGCCTCCGACCTCGATGATGTCCGACCTGACGACGGCCCCCCTGGCCAGGATCTTGGCCGCTTTCCCGAGGCTCTTGGGGATGCCGTAGGTCTTGCGGAACGCGTTGCCGGAACCGAAGGGGATTATGCCGAGGACAACCTCGTCGGCGCGCCCGGATTCGAAGATGCCCTGGAGGACGTCGGCGATGGTCCCGTCCCCGCCGACGGCCACGATCATCCGGGAATCCTCGCAGGACTGCCGGGCCAAGTTCACGGTGTTCGTCCGGTCGCCGCAGAGGTCGTAACAGCGCCCGGAAAGTCTTTTTTCGAGGGCCCGACGCAGGATCTTATTGCGGACCCAGCGGCCGTTGGCCGCCCTGGGATTGACCAGGAAGGTGGTGCCGGGGTCGATGTCATTGCGGTTCATGATCGGGTGAAGACGTCCATTATGGCATCCCGGGACAGGCCTGTCAAAGGGACGGGCCGGACCCGGCGGCCCGACCGCGGCCCTTGAAGAGCTTCCTCACGATGGGGACGTTGGCCGCGACGATGAGGGCCCCTGTGATAATGAGGATCACGCTGTCCGGGAACCGGATAGCCCGGGCGGCCAGGGCGATGAGGTACATCCGGGGGGCCCGGGAGGTGATTACGGCGAGGATATATTTGCCGAGCGGATAGCGGGCGATGACGACCAGGAACCGGAACGGATAGAAGGGGATGGGGGTGAACCCGGCGACCCACAGGGCGGCGAACGGGGCGCGGTTGAATAAATGGACGGCCTTCTGGACGGCGCGGCTCGCGAGCATCTTCCGGAAGACTTTGAGGTCGGCCACGTACTTGAAGACCGTATAGTTCAGGACCTCTGTCAGGACCGTTCCAGCCACGGATACGAGGGCCACCGTCAGGGGGGAGTAGAACTTGGCGAAATAAAGGAGCACCGGCTCGTGGGGGACCGTGGCGATAATGAACTCGGCCGGGAAGCAATACAGGAAGAGGACCCAGAGGCTCTTGTTGTCGCGGAGGGAGTCCGAAGTCAGCCACCAGACGAGCAGCCCGGCGACGAAGACCACCTCGAAGGCGAAGATGAGGGTCCTTACCCAGGGGGGCATGGGCCGGACCTTGACCTCGGGAAGGGTTTCAAGGCCGTAGATGGGGTTCGGGGCTTCGGTCATGGCGCGGGTCAGTTCCGGAGGGACCTCAAGTTGTCGGCGATGGCATAGCGGAGAGGCTTCTCGGTGTTGGCCCGGATGCTCGTGTAGCACTCGGTGCACGTGTTCGTCCTCAGGAAGTCCTTCCGGATCTCGGTCGGACTTCCGTACTTCCGGATGATGAGGCCGCAGGGCGAGAGCGTCCCGTCGGGATTAACGACGAAGAACCGCGTGCCGGCCCGGCAGCCTTCGACCCTGCCGTCCCGGAAATAATCGGGAATGCGGTTCAGGACGTAATCCGAGGTGAAGACCGTGCCGTGGCGCCTCTTGAATTCCTTGACCCTCTCGAGGACATCCCGGAGCTCGTCGATCTCCCCGGTCGGGATCATGTAGTCCATCCGGTGCGTCCGGAGGTGGGTGTAGGAGCTGAAGTTCATCCGGAGGCCCCAGCCGCGGGCGAGCTCAGCCAGCTTCACCAGGTCCCGGAAGTTGTCCCGCTGGATGACGCAGGACAACGTGATCCCCGAGTCCCCGTTGCCCCCGAGGGCCGAGGCCAGGTCCCGGATTTTTCCGAAGAGCCCGGGGATTCCCCGGAATTCGTCGTGCCGTTCGTCCGGGTAATCCAGGGACAGGGAGAACTCTTCGACGCCGGCATCGCGGAGACGGGCATGTTTGTCCTTTGAGAGGAGGGCCCCGTTGGTTGTCAGGACGAGGAACGGCGCCTTGCCGGGTCGCTTGATAGCCCTGACGATGTCCTCGACGTCCTTCCTGAGGAGGGGCTCTCCCCCAGAGACCTGGGCCACGACAGGCCGGAGCTTTCTGGCGATCCTGCCGAACTCCTCGGGCGAGGCCCGCTCCTCCCGGACCGGGCCGCCCAGGTGGCAGTGGCGGCACCTGGCGTTGCAGCTGTACGTGACCTCGAACGACACACAGAGCGGCCCACGGCCCATGTAGTTAGCGGCCCCCCGGGCCGCGAGCGAGAGCGAGCGCGACAGGAGATTCATCCGGGTTCCGCCTTTCCCGGCCGGATCCGGGCCAGCCGGCGGATGGAATAGGTCTTGACGGCGATAAGCCCCCCGGCCAGGACGGCGGCGGCTGCCTGCCAGGCGGGCAGGAAGATGAGGAGCAGGGTCACGACCGTCGAATTCACGAACTTGCCGCCGGGGCTGAAATTCAGAAGGTAGACCCTCCGGTCGACGCGTCCAAAATAGTTCGGGGAGATCAGGCCGAATTTCAGGAACTGATTGCTCAAGTAGAAGTCGACGAACGCGAAGTCCAGGGCGTAGACCGCCGCCGCGATGGCGACCTCGGGGTGGAAGTGAAGGAAGTTCACGTAGAAGAAAAGGACCTCGACGCGGTCGGCGATGATGTCGATCTCGGCGCCGAGAACGGTCTCCTGACGGGCCTTCCGGGCCAGGGCGCCGTCCAGGACGTCTCCTAGCCAGTGGATACCGAGGCCGATGAAATTCGCCGTCGGGTCCCCGCGGACGGCCGCAAGGACGAAGAAGACGAGCGACCCTCCGAGCCGGAGGAGCGTCACGAGGTTGGCCTCGCTGAAGGCGCTCCCGGGGTCCCTAGGCCCGAACGGACGTCTGGTCATGGTGTCCGGCCCCTTCCGATATCACGGGCTTCCTTTTATAGAAGAGCATGATTACTGGCGGTAAGATACAACAAATTGCGGCCCTTCGTCAAAGCCGGCCCGGGAGGCGGATTTTTGTTTGAAACCTCGGCGTGCTTCGGATAGAATGCTTTCTCCGGCGGCGTCCTGCCGGAGAGAAAGGTCGCGCGCATGAGAGAGATGGAGAAGGTCGTCATGGCCAAGGGACAGCGATTCCTCCTGAGGGTCGAATCCTCGGCCGACGACGGCGATTACCAGAAGTACGAGGACCTGCGGAACGAGGTCTGGGGCTTTCCCGAGGACCATCTGGCGGGCACCCGGAACCTCGCCTGCGAGAGCTTCCTCCACGACGGGACCAGCCTGTTCATCGGCGCCTTCGTCGAGGACGGCGGACGCTTCCCCCTCGATCTCGATCACATGGCCGGGTTCAGCTACGGATTCGTCGGCCTCCGGGACAAGGCCGCCGGCTTCGGGGACGCCGCGAACCTGCGATTCTATTCCCAATATGCCGGCGTCAGAAGGGCTTTCCGGTCCTTCGGCCTCGGCATCCTGATCAAGGAGTTCCAGCGGGAGATCGTCCTTGGCGTTTACGGACTCGGCCAGGTCGTCTGCACGTACGACCCCCTGACCGGGGTCAACGCCAACCGGAACGTCCACCACTTCGGGATGGAGGTCGTGGAATACCGGGAGGATGTCTATGGCGAGTTCGGGGGAAAGCTCAACAGGAAGGACGTGCCCTCGGACCGGTTCCTGATGTCCTGGGACCTCAGGCGGGAGTTTCACCGTCCCTCCGGCGAGCCCGCGGCCGACGCCGGAAAGGAACGGCGCGTCATCCGGACCGGGACGCGGACCTTCGCC
>CAZPEP010000029.1:0-18651 GCA_964585685.1 uncultured Eubacteriales bacterium
TCGTCGCCGTGACCGACCACAACACCGCGGAGAACGCCGCCGCGACGGTCCGCGCCGCGGAAGGGACGGGCCTGACAGTCCTGCCGGGCATGGAGATCTCGTCGGCAGAGGAGGTCCACGTCCTGGGCCTGTTCGAGACCATAGACGACATCCTCCCCGTCCAGGATGAGGTGTTCCGCGGCCTCCCGGACGTCCCGGCCGGAGCCTCGTTCGTGGAGGACCAGGTGATCGTCGACGCGGAGGACGGCGTCACAGGCTTCAGCCCGCGTTTCCTCCTGGCCGCGACGCGGCTCGATCTCCGCGGGGTCGTCGACCTCATCCACCGCCACGGCGGGCTGGCGATCGCCGCACACATCGACCGCCCGGCGTTCAGCGTCATCTCCCAGCTCGGATTCGTCCCGCCCGACCTCGAGCTGGACGCCCTGGAGATCTCCCCGCTCACGACGGTCTCCGAGGCCCGCGCTGGCTTCGTGTCCGGGACCCGTCTCCCCCTGGTCCGCTTTTCCGACGCCCACAGGCCCGAAGAGGTCGGACGGACGTCGACCACGTTCCGGCTCGCGGCCCCGCGGCTCACGGAGGTCCGCAAGGCCTTCCGGAACGCCGACGGCAGGAGAGTCTGCGAGCCGTGATGGAGGACCTGTCCCTCCACGTCCTTGATATCGCGGAGAACGCGATCGCCGCCGGAGCGACGCGGATCACCGTGACCATCGAGGAGGACGAGTCCCGGGACCTCCTGACGATCCGCGTGGACGACGACGGCTCCGGAATGGACGAGGAGGACCTGAGGCGCACCCCCGACCCCTTCTTCACGACGAAAGGCAAGCGGACGGGCCTCGGCCTCCCTCTCCTGGCCCAGGCAGCCGAACAGTGTGAGGGGCACCTGACCGTCTCCTCGGTCCCGGGAAAAGGGACGAAGGTCGTTGCACTCTTCCGTCACCGCCACATCGACCGGCCTCCCCTCACGAACATGGCAGGAACGCTTGCCGTCCTCGTGCTCGGCCATCCGGAGATCGTGTTCCGCTATCGCCACAGCCGTGGCGGGCGGACGTTCCGGTTCTCGAGCCGCCGGCCCTTCGCCGGGCGCGCGGGCCGGACGCCTCCGGCCCCGGACCTTATCACCTCGGTCCGGGAGGAGCTCGAACGCGGCCTGCGGAAGATCGGAAGAACATGAGCCGGTGGACCCGGGACCGGGCGATCTCCACCGGCCGCTGATCAAGACGGTCAATCTGGATTCGACGGCCTGGTTATCGGGAGATCGCGGAAAGATTAACGTTGCCCGGAAAAGGAAATATTCATGTTGCCTTGACCCCAGACAAGGCCTTGACACATGAGAAAGCAGCGATGTATATTGTCCAAGTTATGTTAACCCTTTTGAAGAAGCATATGTGCCTTGAGAGGCATATCCTTCAGAAGGGCGGAGGATTCGATTTTACCAAAATTCATTTAACGAAAGGAGGATGTATATGAAGAAACGGGTCGGCGTAGTACACACCTTTTTGTACTCGGTGGAGGACATCAAGGCGCAGTTCAAGGCTCAACTTCCCGAAGTTGAGATGATCAACATTGTTGATGACAGCCTGCTTCAGGAAGCCCTGGCGAACAAGGGGATCACCCCCTGGATCATCAGCCGCATGTGCGACTACTACAGCAATTTACAGGAGCTGGGCTGTGTGTGCGCATTGAACCAATGCTCGTCGGTGGGAGAGGCGGCGGATGTGGCGGCCAAGCTTCTGAAGATTCCCATTGTGAAGATCGACGCTCCGATGGCGAAAAAGGCGGTGGAACTGGGGAGCAAGATCGCGGTGATCGCGACGGCGATTTCGACGGTCGAGCCGTCCAGCCGGCTGGTGGAACAGATGGCCAGGGAAGCTGGCAAAAACGTTACGGTCAATCGCTGCTTTGTAGAAGGCGCGTACGAATTCCTGCTGAAGACGGGAGACAAGGACCAACATAACAAAATGGTCATCGCCAAGGTCTGGGAAGCCGCGAAGACCAACGATGTCATCGTGCTGGCGCAGGGCAGTATGTATCACCTGATGCGTTTCTTGGAAAGCGTCAAGGTTCCGGTGCTGACCAGCCTGGAAACCGGTATTGCGCAAATTCGAGACGTCATCGGCTGAAAATCAACAGTCCTATATTAAAAGGGAGGAACATTCTATGGCAAAGGTAAAAGTAGGAGTTGCTGGGTACGGTGTTATCGGGCAGCGACTGGCGGACGGCGTGGTCCTGCAGAAGGATATGGAACTTGTCGGCGTCGCCGATTTGGTGCCTGCATTATCCGTCCGCGCGCTGCATGAAAAGGGCATGCCGTACGACCTTTATCTGGTGAGCGGTGCGGACAAGTCCAAGTTCGATGCGCTGGGCATCCCCATTTCCGGGACGTTCGAGGATCTGGTCGGCAAGGTGGACATCATGCTGGATTCCTCACCCGGCGGCGTGGGTGCCAAAAACAAGGAACTCTATAAGGCCAAGGGCGTCAAAGCGGTTTTTCAGGGCGGCGAGAAGAACTCCGTCGCAGACGTATTTTTCCACGGGTATGCCAACTATGAAAAGGGCGTGGGTGCGGATTATCTCAAGCTGACCTCCTGCAACACCACCGGCCTGATCCGTGCCGTGGACTGCCTTGACCGCAACTGCGGAGGCCTTAAGAAGATCGCCATCACCATCGTACGCCGTGTGGCGGACCCGGGCGACTACCACCGCGGCCTGACCAACGCGTTGCAGATGGATAAAGCTCCTTCGCATCAGGCGGTGGACCTGATGACCATCATGCCGCACGTGGAGGCGACCGGCATCCTGGTCCATACCCCCGTGACCCATGGCCACATCATTACCGTGCTTGCCACGGGAAAACTGAAGATCACGAAAGACAAGGCGCTGGCGACGTTCAAACAGCATCCCCGCATCCGCGTCGTCAGGCTGGAAGACGGTTTCCTTGGCAACGCGTCCTTCTTCCGTTATGCGCGCGACCTGGGCAACGCCAGAGGCGACATGTACGAGATCGGCCTGTGGGAAGACAGCATCGTTGAATCGGGCGATGATATCATGTTTGCCATCAACATCCCGCAGGAGAGCGTAACCATCCCTGAGACGGTGGACGCGATCCGGGCCGCTATGAAGATGCAGACGACACGCGAGGCAGGGACTGCCGAAACCAACAAGTATCTCAATATGAAGGTGCGATAAAGCTTTTTGACGATGCGTCAGCCGCGGGCAAACACATAGATAGGATTTGCCCGCGGCTGAAATACTCTTTACGGAAAGGAGATTGTCTATGCGATTCGACATTAACACATTGGATGATATGCAGGTGGCAGGCAAAACGGTCCTTTTGCGCGTAGACATCAACCAGCCCATCGACCGTAAAACGAATACCCTCAAAGATACGACCCGAGTGCGTGCCTGCGTGCCGACGATCAGGGAGCTGTCCGACAAGGGAGCAAAGGTCGTGTTGATGGCGCATCAAGGCAGTGATATTGAGTATAAGAACTTCTACACGACCGAACCGCATTCCAAAGTCCTTTCGGAACTGCTCGGCCGGGAGGTTAAATTCCTTGATGACGTATGCGGTCCCGCGGCCCGCGCGGCCATCAAGGCGATGAAGGACGGTGAGATCCTGTTGCTGGACAACGTGCGTTTCCTCTCCGAGGAACAGACCTTGTTTGAGCTGAAGCTGAAACTCACCCATGAACAGCAGGCCCAGACCCTGCTGGTGCGCAAGCTCGCGCCGCTGGCCGACCTATATGTGTGCGACGCGTTCGCGGCAGCCCACCGGGATCAGCCCAGCTTATGCGGTTTTGAACAGGTCTTGCCCTCCGCGATGGGACGGTTGTTCGAGGAGGAATTCTGTGTCATTTCCGGCATCATGGAATCCCCGGCACGCCCCTGCACGTTCGTTCTGGGAGGCGCGAAGATATCCGATGCGTTCTTGATGATCAATACGGTGCTGACGGGAGGCGTCGCCGACTATGTGCTCACCGGCGGCCTGGTGGCCAACATCATGCTTTGGGCGAAAGGGATCGATATCGGCGAAGCATCTAGGGAATTCATCCGCAAGCAGGGTTACGAGGAATTTGTCGCAACGGCTAAGGACGTTCTTTCAAGATTCGCGGACAAGATCGTTTTGCCGACCGACCTGGCCTGTGTAAAAAATGGGGCGCGCATCGAAACAAGCGTCGACCGTCTGCCGGGTGATGAGATGCTCGTGGATATCGGCAAAGAGACGGCGGCCAACTACCAGCGGGTGATTCGCGACTCCAAGACCGTCTTCGTCAACGGTCCCATGGGCGTGTTTGAGAAGTCAGAGAGCGAATATGGCACCAAAGCCGTATGGGATGCGCTGGGAGATACCGAAGGGTATACGGTCATCGGCGGCGGCGACAGTATTACCGCAACCAATCAATACAACATGCGAGATAAGATCGATTACATTTGCACCGGCGGCGGTGCGCTCATCCGCTTCTTGACAGGCGAGGAACTGCCGGTGGTCAAGGCGTTGCGCCACGGATCAAAAACTAAGCAACACGGGTGACCGGCATGAGGCTGGACATCGGCTTTGGGACCCAACCGCAGCGGGTGGATATTCCCGACCGGAATGTCGTTGGCGTTCTGGAGCCCAACCAGGTGGAGTTTGTCCGCACCGGCGCGACGGCCGTTCGATACGCGCTGGAACATCCTATAGGTGCACCCCGTATCCGCGAAATCGTCAAAGCAGGCGAAAAGATCGTCATCATTACCAGTGACATCACCCGCCCGCTCCCATCCTACGTCATATTGCCACCGCTTCTGGACGAACTGTACGCGGCGGGGATACAGCCCAAGAGCATCACGCTGGTGTTCTCGCTGGGCTGTCATCGCGTCCACACGCCGGAGGAGATGAGAAAATTGGCGGGTGAACGTGCCATCCGTGAGATCCGCTGTTTAGATGGAGACCCGCACGATTCCGTCCATATGGGACGCACGAAGCTTGGCACGCCGGTGGATGTGACGCGGGTCGTTGCTGAAGCGGACCGCCGTATCTGCCTGGGCAATATTGAGTATCACTATTTTGCGGGCTACAGCGGCGGAGCAAAGGCGGTCATGCCGGGGGTGTCGACGCGGGATGCGATTCAAAGCAACCACAGCCGCATGGTTCTGCCCGGCGCGTGCGCAGGCAAACTCGAGGGGAATCCCGTTCGCGAAGATTTGGAGGAGGCCATTCAACACTGCCCGATCGATTTTATCGTCAACGTAGTGTTGGATGAGCACAAGAAGATCATCCATGCGGTAGCCGGACATTTCATCGAAGCACACCGCGCTGGCTGCAAATTCCTTGACCGGCTCTATAAAAAGGAAATCGATTCCCGTGCCGATATCGTCATTGTGTCACAGGGCGGCGCGCCGAAGGATTTGAACCTTTACCAGACGCAGAAGGCTCTTGACAATGCGAAGCACGCGGTCAAAAAGGGCGGCATCGTCATTCTTGTTGGCTCGTGTAGAGAAGGCATGGGCGAGCATGTGTTCGAGGAATGGATGACCGGGTCGCCGACGCCGGAATCCATGGTGGAGCGCATCCAGCACGATTTTCAACTGGGCGGGCACAAAGCGGCGGCGATTGCACAGGTGCTTGAAAACGCGGATATCTTCCTCGTCTCGGAAATGGACCCGGAATTCGTCCGCCGCATATTCATGCAGCCCCATGCTTCCGTGCAAGCCGCGCTGGATGAGGCGTTTGCAAAACTCGGAAGCGATGCGACCGTATTGGTCATGCCCTATGGCGGGTCGACACTGCCGGTGACAAGAGGGTAGATCGCAAGTCCCTTCCGTTGGCCGCTTGACAAAAGCGAAATCGTTCTGTTATAAATCCAACCTTCATCATATGATCGGAACATCTGAGCTGTTGGCATCCTTGAACAGCCGGCGACGGCCGGCTATCTCCCATGAGCCCGGAACCCCGACTCCTGCTCCCTGCGCCTTTTCGCGTTCCGCTCCCCGCTCTCGAACGAAGTCCCCGAACTCCCCCGGCATCTCAAGTGCTTTGTCCCAAAACGCCTTAGACTGGAGGGAATTCCTTGTTTGTCCAGAAAGAAAGAATCCAATCCATCATCGATGCGCGTCAGAGTTCTAAGAAGAACCTGATTGCGATCCTGCTCGACATCCAGGCCGAATACAACTACCTCCCTCCGGAATCCTTGCGCCAGGTCGCGGGCGCGCTGGGACTGTACCTCGTCGACGTCATCGGCGTCGCGACCTTTTACCGCGTCTTCAGCCTCACGCCCCGCGGGAAGCACCTCTGCCTGGTCTGCTCGGGGACGGCCTGCCACGTCCGGGGCGGCCCGAGGATCATTGATGAGTTCAAGCGCCAGCTCGGCGTGGAGATCGGCGGGACGACCCGCGACGCCCAGTTCACACTAGAGACGGTCGCCTGCCTCGGCTGCTGCGCCATCGGGCCCGTCGTCATGATCGACGGGGAATTCCACGGCCACGTGACCATCCATACCGTCCACGAAATCCTGAAGAGATACCGGAAGGCCCGGCGGCCGGCGCCGAAAGCGCGCCGGTCGAAGCCTGCCCGAAGAGCGGCGACCTGATCGAGGAGGCCGGAATGCTGAAACCCAAAGGCCGGAAAACGACCAAGAAGAGCGTTGGAAAGAAGGCCGCCCAGCCGGCCGCCGCAAAGAAGCTCCGCATCCAGGACCTGGCGGCGATCCGGGACAGGACGAGGAGCCTGCTGACCGTCCGGGAGGGCGAGGGCCGGGCGAAGGTCACCGTCCACATGGGCACCTGCGGGATCGCAGCGGGCGCCCGAGGGGTCATGGAGGCCTTGTTGGACGAGATGAAGAGGAGCCGGATCTTGGACGTGATCGTCACGACGTCCGGGTGTGCGGGGCTCTGCAACCGCGAGCCGATGGCCACGGTCGAACGGAAAGACCAGCCGCCCGTCAAGTACGTCGACCTCACGCCGGAGAAGATGCGCCGGATCTTCGTCGAGCACGCCGTGGGCGGCCGGCTGGTGGCCGAATACGCCCTGGCCGTAGGCAGCGAAACCGTGTACTGAGGGGGACCATTGAAACTCTATCGTACTCACCTGTTGGTTTGCGCGGGCACCGGCTGCGTCTCCTGTGGGTCCTTCAAGGTCAAGGACGCCCTCGAAAAGGAAATCCGGAAGAAGGGCCTCGAGAACGAAGTTCTCGTCGTCACGACGGGATGCAACGGGTTCTGCGAGCGGGGCCCGATCCTTATGGTCCACCCCGACGGGATCTTCTACCAGAAGCTCACGCCCGAGGACGTCCCCGTCGTCGTTGCGGAGCACCTGCTGAAGGGGCGCCCGGTCAAGAAGCTGATGTACGTCCCGCCGGCGGAGAAGGAGCCGGTCCCGAAGATGAAGGACATCGAGTTCTTCAAGCACCAGCGGCTCATCGTCCTCCGCAACCGGGGCCGGATCGACCCCGAGAAGATCGACGAATACATCGCCTTCGATGGCTACGAGGGGCTGGCCAAGGCCCTGACGGACATGAGCCCCGAGCGGATCGTCGCGGAGATCACCGATTCCGGGCTCCGGGGACGCGGCGGTGCCGGCTTCCCCACCGGGAAGAAGTGGGACGCCTGCCGGCGGGCCAAGAGGACGCCCAAGTACCTGATCTGCAACGGAGACGAGGGCGACCCGGGGGCCTTCATGGACCGGTCCGTCATGGAGGCCGACCCCCACGCCGTCATCGAAGGGATGATCATCGGGGCCAGGGCCATCGGGGCCGAAAAAGGCTTCGTCTACATCCGGCATGAATACCCCCTGGCGCTCGAGCGGGTCGGCATCGCCATCCGCCAGGCGCAGGAATACGGCCTGCTCGGCAAGGACATCCTCGGCACCGGCTTCGACTTCGACCTCGAGATCGTTCAGGGCGCGGGCGCCTTCGTCTCGGGCGAGGAGACGGCCCTCATCGCGTCCGTCGAGGGACGGATCGCCGTCCCCCAGCAGAGACCGCCCTTCCCCGCCCAGAAGGGCATCTGGGGGAAGCCGACGATCATCAACAACGTCGAGACCTGGGCCACCGTCCCCAACATCATCCGGCGCGGCGCGAAATGGTTCTCGAGCCTCGGCACGGAGAAGAGCAAGGGGACCAAAATCTTCTCTCTCGTCGGCAAGATCAACAACACGGGCCTGGTCGAGGTCCCCATGGGCATTCGCCTCCGGGACATCGTCTACGGCATCGGGGGCGGGATTCCCGACGACCGGGCGTTCAAGGCGATCCAGATCGGCGGGCCGTCCGGCGGATGCATTCCGCAATCGCTCCTCGACATTCCGGTCGATTACGAAAGCCTGGTCCAGGCCGGGGCCATGATGGGCTCGGGCGGTATGATCGTCATGGACGACAGGACGTGCATCGTCGACGTGGCCAAGTATTTCCTCAATTTCCTCCGCGACGAGTCGTGCGGCAAGTGCCTGTCGTGCCGGGAGGGCACACAGAGGATGTGGGAGATCCTCGCGGACATCGCCGGCGGGAAGGCCCGGATGCAGGACCTGGCCCTGCTCGAGGAGCTGGCCCTGGCCGTCAAGGACTCATCCCTCTGCGGCCTCGGGCAGACGGTCGCCAATCCCGTCATCTCGACCCTCCGCTACTTCCGCGAGGAGTACGAAACCCACATCAAGGCCAAGAAGTGCCCGGCCATGGTCTGCAAGGAGATCGTCTCCTCCCCGTGCATGTACACCTGCCCCGTCGACCAGGAGGCCTCCACCTACATCGCGCTCGTCGCCCAGCGGCGGTTCGAGGAGGCCTTCAAGGTCATCATGAAGGACAATCCCCTGCCCTCTGTCTGCGGCCGGGTCTGCCATCACCCCTGCGAGAAGGTCTGCCGCGCCGGCGAGATGGGCGACCCCATCTCCATCCGCGGTCTTAAGCGCTTCGTCGTGGATTGGGCGCACAGGAACGGCATCCGGTATGAGCCGGAGCCCGTCCACCAGGACCGGGAGCGGATCGCGATCGTCGGCGCCGGGCCGGCCGGATTGACCGCCGCCTACTGCCTGGCCCGGAAGGGCTTCCGGCCCACGGTCTTCGAGGCCCTCCCCGTGCCCGGCGGGATGCTGGCCGTTGGGATCCCGGGCCACCGCCTGCCCCAGGACGTCCTGGACGCCGAGATCGGGCGGATCAAGGACGCCGGCGTAGAGATCCGGACAGGCCTGGTCCTGGGCAAGGACTTTACGATCGCCAGCCTCTTCCGTGACGGCTACCGCTCGGTCTTCTGCGCCACGGGAGCCGGAAAGTCCCTGTCGATGGGCATCCCGGGAGAGGACGCCCAGGGGGTCCGCCACTCGCTCGAATACCTCCGGGCGGTGAATCTGGGCTACAAGGAGCCCGTCGGAAAACGGGTCTGCGTCGTGGGGGGAGGGAATTCGGCCATCGACGCCGCCCGGGCCGCCCTCCGGGACAAGGGCTGCAAAAAAGTATCCATCTTCTATCGGCGGACGAAAGCCGAGATGCCGGCCCTGGCCGAGGAGGTCGACGCCGCCATCGATGAGGGCGTCGACGTCCAGTTCCTCGTGGCCCCAGTGAAGGTCCTGACCGAGAACGGCCGGGCGAAGGCCATCGAGTGCGTCCGGATGAAGCTCGGCGACAAGGATGCGAGCGGCCGGGCCCGGCCGATCCCCATCGAGGGATCAAACTTCGTCCAGGATCTGGACACGCTCATCCTGGCCATCAGCGAGCGCCCCGACACGTCCTATATCGGCGAGCGGGACATCATCCGGCTCGACCGGGAGAACATCATCATCGACCCCGAGACGTCCATGACCACCCGGGAGGGCGTGTTCGCCGGCGGCGACGCCGTGACCGGCCCGAGCACGGTGGTCAATGCCATCGCCGCCGGAAAGCTCGCAGCCGAGACCATCGAGAAATATATCTCCGGCCAGCCGCTCGGAAGAGAGCATCGCCTCACCCGGCCCTCCCTGTACGTCCTGCCGGAGATGCTCACCGAGGAGGAGATCGCGAAGGCCAAGCGGCCGTCGATGCGACATCTCCCCGTGTCCCAGCGGGCCAAGAACTTCAAGGAGGTCGAACGGGGCCTCACCGAAGAGTTGGCCGTCCGGGAGGCCAGGCGCTGCCTGAGATGCGACTTGGAGACCGAGGACGGCAAGAAAGCCACAGGAAGGGCCACATGATCCCATTCATTCTGAACGGTCTGGAGGTCAGCGCGGAGGAGGGCTGGACCATCCTCGAGGCGGCCAAGTTCTACGGGCTCGAGATCCCGACGCTCTGCTGGCACGAGGGCTTGACCCCGTATGGAGGGTGCCGGCTTTGCCTGGTCGAGATCGGGAAGCCTCCCGCCTCGAAGCTCGTCTCGTCCTGCACTTACCGGGTCGAGGAGGGTATGGTCGTCCGGACCGACACGGCCCGGGTGCTCAAGGCGCGACGGATGATGATCGAGCTCCTCGTCTCGATCGCCCCGAACTCCAAGCAGATCCAGGATCTCGCATCGAAGTTCAACGTCACGAGCGTCCGGTTCAAAATACGGAACGAGGAGTGCATCCTCTGCGGGCTGTGCGTGCGGATGTGCGCCGAGCAGATGGACGGCCAGGCCATCGGGTTCCAGAATCGGGGGGCCAAGCGGAAGATTGGGACGCCTTTCGACATCCGCTCGGAAGAGTGCCGGCTGTGCGGCGGCTGCATGTACGTCTGCCCCGCATGCCAGCTCCGCTGCCAGGGCCCGAACGCCGAAACGGCCCTATGCAATTCCTGCCTGACGATGAAACCGACCTGCCTGGAGGAGTTCGACGAGCTCCAGTGCTGGATGTACGACGCCGGCCGCTGCGGGACGTGCGTCACGGTCACGGATAAGGGCAACCAAGTACGAACCAAATAAGGAGGGAATGAACATGTCTTATACCAAACTCAACCGAAGCGCGGCAACCTTGACCAAGAACCGGACCGAGGGGTCCGTCAGCCCGTTCAGCGGGATGTGCGTGACGTGCGTCGACGGGTGCATCGGGATGTGCGAGATCGGGAAGTCGGCCTACCGGGGGACCGAGGTCCTCTATCCCCAGCCGTTCGGGATCATCACCGCAGCGTCGGAGAAGGAATATCCGCTGGACCTGTCCCACTTCAGCATCATGGGGACGGCCGCCGGCGCCTGGGGCGTCGAGGCCGACAGCGACAAGGCCACTTTCGAGAAGGTCGACATCGAGACGCGCCTCGGGCGCGACAAGGGGATCCGGCTGAAGGTCCCGTTCATCATCTCGGGCATGGGCTCGACCAACGTCGCCAAGCAGAACTGGGAGGGACTGGCGGGCGGAGCGGCCATCTCCGGCTCCGTCCTGACCATCGGCGAGAACGTCTGCGGCATGGACGATGGATCCGAGATCAAGAACGGGAAGGTCGTCCGCTCCCCGGACATGGAGTTCCGCGTCAAGAGCTTTACGGACTGGCAGGACAAGGGCTACGGCGCCGTCGTCGTCCAGGCCAACGTCGAGGACACGCGCCTCGGCGTCCAGGAGTACGCCATTAACAAGCTCGGCGTCCAGATCGTCGAGCTCAAGTGGGGTCAGGGCGCCAAGGACATCGGGGGCGAGGTCAAGCTCAAGAGCCTCAAGAAGGCCAAAGAGCTGAAAAAGCGCGGCTACATCGTCCTCCCCGATCCTGAGGACCCCAACGTCATCCAGGCCTTCGAGAAGGGGAGCTTCAAGGAATTCGAGCGCCACTCCCGGTTGGGCATGGTCGAGGAGGAATCGTTCATGGCGCGCGTCGCCGCGCTCCGGAAGGCGGGGGCGAAGTACATTTTCCTCAAGACGGGCGCCTACCGGCCGGCCGACCTGGCCCGGGCGGTCAAGTTCTCCTCCAAGGCCAAGATCGACCTGCTGACCGTGGACGGGGCCGGCGGCGGCACGGGCATGAGCCCCTGGCGGATGATGAACGAATGGGGCATCCCGAGCGTCGAGATCTGGTCCCTGACCTGGAAGTACGCCGACCAGCTGGCCAAGGCCGGCCAGTACGTGCCGGACATCGCGCTTGGCGGAGGCATCACGTTCGAGGACCAGATCTTCAAAGCCCTTGCCCTCGGCGCGCCCTACGTCAAGGCCGTGGGCATGGCCCGCAGCCCCTTGGCCGCGGCCATGGTCGGCAAGACGATCGGCAGCCGGATCAAGGACGGCCAGATCCCGGTCTACGTCGAGCGCTTCGGCGGCTCGGCCGAGGAGATCTTCGTGACGGCCCCGGAGCTCAAGCGGCGGTACAAGGAGCGCTTCAACGACCTGCCGACCGGCGCCATGGGCCTCTATACCTACTTCAAGAGGCTCGATCAGGGGCTGAGGCAGCTCATGGCCGGCGGCCGAAAATTCGCCCTCCAGTACATCACCCGTGACGACATCGCGGCCCTGACTCGGGACGCCGCCGCCCTCAGCGGCATTCCTTATATATCCGAGGTTGACAAGGACGAGGTGCAGAAGATCCTTAAGGGATAGGCGTCCGCGTCCGGACAAATGGACAGGACCGCCGCGATATGTTATAAATAGCGGCGGTTCACCATGGATGCTTTGTCGATCGTCTTCAGCCTGTTCGTCCTGCTTTTCGCCATCACCATTCACGAGGCCGCGCACGCCTGGGCTGCTAACCGCATGGGCGATCCCACGGCCATGGGGATGGGGCGGGTCTCGCTCAACCCCATCGCCCACATCGACCCTATCGGGACCGTGCTTCTCCCCCTGCTCCTCGTCCTGGCCGGCGCCCCCGCCTTCGGTTGGGCCAAGCCCGTCATCGTCAACCCCTACAACCTGAAGAATCCGCGCCGGGACAACCTGTGGATCTCGCTGGCCGGTCCGGCCGCCAACCTGACGGCCGCCGCCCTCGCATTATTCTCGATCCTCCTCCTCAAGGTCCTGAGCCCGGGCCTGACCGGCTTCTTGAGGAGCTTCCTCGTCTATAAGCAGGTATTCGCCCGCGGCTTCTATCCTCTCCAGGGCCTGGCTCTCATTCTGTTCTACGCCGTCCTGATCAACACGTACTTGGCCGTCTTCAACCTCATCCCCGTCCCGCCCCTCGACGGGGGCGGAGTGCTCTCGGGGCTCCTTTCCGAGGAGGCCGCCCGGAGATACGACCGCATCCGCCGCTACGGGTTTATTATCATCCTCGTCCTGATCTACTTGGGGTTCCTGGACATCATCATCCGGCCCCTCCAACTCTTCATCTATACGCTGATCTTCTTCTAATATGAACACAATGCCCCGGGAGATCGTCCTCAGCGGGATCCGGCCCACCGGGGCCGCCCACCTCGGCAACTACGTCGGCGCCCTCCGGAACTGGGTCCGGCTCCAGGAGACGCACGACTGCTATTTTTCCATCGTTGACTGGCACGCCCTGAGCTCGGAATACTCGGACCCGAAGGGCATCCGGAGCTACGTCTTCGAGGTCGCCTGCGACCTCCTCAGCCTGGGCCTCGATCCCGAACGATGCGTCCTTTTCGTCCAGTCCGCAGTCAAGGAACACGCCGAGCTCCACCTCATCCTGTCGATGATCACTCCCCTCCCCTGGCTGGAGCGCGTCCCGACGTTCAAGGAACAACAGCAGGAGCTAGCCGACAAGGAGCTTAACACTTACGGCTTCCTGGGATACCCTCTCCTTCAGACGGCGGACATCCTTATCTACAAGGCCGCGGCCGTCCCCGTCGGCGAGGACCAAGCCTATCACCTGGAGCTCGCCCGGGAGATCGCCCGGCGCTTCAACCGGCTATACGGACCGGTCTTCCCCGAGCCGAAGATGCTCCTCACCGAGGTCCCCAAGCTCGCCGGAACGGACGGCCGGAAGATGAGCAAGTCCTACGGGAACGCTATCTACCTCAAGGACACGGCCGAGGTCATCCGCGCGAAGATCCTCCCGATGGTGACCGACACGCGACGGAAGCGGCGCTCTGACCCCGGGGAACCGAACGACTGCCCCGTCTTCACCCTGCACAAGGCCTTCGTGGCCCCCGCCGCGAGGGACGCCATGGCCGCCGGCTGCCGGGCGGCGACGGTCGGCTGTCTCGAATGCAAGAAGGTCGTCATCGACAGCCTCGTCGAATTTCTGGCCCCTTACTGGGAGAACCGGAAGACGCTCGAAGCCGAACCCGGCCGGGTCCGGGACATCCTCGAAGCGGGCAACGCCAAGGCCGCCCGGACCGCCCGGAAGACCATTGAGGAAGTCCGGTCCGCCATCGGATTCTAGCCGTGGCGCCCGGAACCGAAACCCCCATGAGCACGCCCGAAACGTCGGAAGGCTACCAGGTCAAGCTCGGGATCTTCGAAGGCCCGCTCGACCTGCTTCTCTTCCTCATCCGGAAGAAGAAGATCGATATCCACGACATCCCCATCGCCGCGATCACCCGGGATTACCTGGAATACCTCGACCACAAGGAGCGGATCAACCTCGACCGGGAGGCCGAGTTCCTGTTCGTCGCCGCCCTCCTCATCTACATCAAGTCCCAGATGCTCCTGCCACGCGAGAAGGACCTGGCCGAGGAGGAGGACCCCCGGCGGACGCTCATCAACCGGCTTCTCGAGTTCCAGAAGGTCAAGGCCGCCTGCTCGCTCCTCCGGGAGCGGGAGGACGACCAGCTCCGGCAATGGAAGCGCAACTTCCTCCCGCCCCTGCCGGGCGAGGAGGACCTGGACTTTACGGAAGTCTCGCTGTTCGACCTCGCGGAGTCCTTTTTCGTCATCATGAAGAGGCGCGCCGCCCGGGACTTCAGGGTCATCAAGGGCAAGGACGTCTCCCTCGAAGACAAGATGAAGGAGATCGTCGCGACCCTCGAGGCCGGGGGGCCCCTCGATTTCCTGGAATATTTCGAGCGGCAGGAATCGGTTGAAGAGGCCCTCGTGGCGTTCTTCGGCCTCCTCGAGCTCATCAAATCGCGGACCGTCCATGCCGTCCAGGACGGGATCTTCAAGACCATCCGGGTCCAGCTCCGCAAGGACCCCCGCAGGACGCACCCCCATGAATGAACCCGCACCCGCCGCCCCCGTGATCGAGAACCTTCCGGGGATCATCGAAGCCCTGATCTTCATCTCCCAGGACCCGCTGACCGTCGACCGGATCAAGAGCGTTCTCGAAGGCGCCTCCGTCGAAGACATCCGGGCCGCCGTCGACGGGCTCGTCGCCGGCGCCGAGTCGCGTTCCGGCGGGGTCCGGATCCTTCAGGTCGGCGGGGGGTATGTGTTCGCCACCCGGCCGGACCATGACCGCTGGGTGCGGCGTCTCCTTCAGATCGAGCGCAAGAACAGGCTCTCCTCGGCCGCCCTCGAGACCCTATGCACGATCGCTTACAATCCCGACATCACCCAGGCCGAGATCTCGGCCCTGCGCGGTGTGGATTCGTCGGGGACGCTGAAAACGCTCCTCGAGAAGAAGCTCATCCGGATCGTCGGCCGGAAGAAGGCCCCGGGAAACCCGCTCGTCTACCGGACCTCGGACAAATTCCTCCAGTATTTCGGCCTCAACAGCCTGGAGGAGCTCCCGTCGGAGGAGGAGATCGCCCGGATCCTCCAGGAAGACAAGACATCCGAGCCTTAGCCTCTAAGTTCAGATTTCACCTACACTTAGAGTTGACAAAGAGCATGGTCTCGTATAGTATAAAACACTATTCTTAAAGTCGTTGAGGAATGAAAATCATCATCGCTGAGAACACGGGACTCTGTTACGGGGTCCGGAGAGCCTTGAACATCGTTCGGCGGATACGCGGCGCGGAAGGCGGCCCCGTCACGACGCTCGGGGACCTCATCCACAACCCCCGGGTGATCGCCGACCTCGAACGGCGGGGCGTGCGTTCCGTCGCCTCGCCGCGGGACGTCCGCGGCGGGACGGTCGTCATCCGCAGTCATGGGGTCCCGCTTGAGGTCCGCCGGCGCCTCCTCCGGAAGAAGGTCGAGGTCGTGGACGCGACCTGCCCCATCGTCTCCGGGATCCAGGAGCTCGTCGACGGTCTTTCCAGCTCGGGCCGGGAGGTCGTCCTCGTCGGGAACCCGGGACACCCCGAGGTCCTCGGTCTCCTCGGCTACGGACGGGGCCGCGTCGTCCTCGTCGAGGACGAGGCCGGGGCGCGGGCCCTCCCCTGGCGCAAGGCACGGGCCGTGCTCGCCCAATCCACCCAGGACGAGGGCCTCTTCGGACGCGTCGTAGCGGCCCTCGTCGAGCGGACGGGGGAGCTCGCCGTCCACAACACGATCTGCCGCTCGGCCCGGACGCGCCAGCGGGCGACGGCGGAGCTGGCGGCCCGGGTGGATGTCATGTTCATCGTAGGGGGAAAAGCAAGCTCCAACACCGCGAAGCTCTTCGGGGTCTCCAAGCAGATCCTCCCCCGGACCTACTTCGTCGAGGACGCGGCCGGGATCCGGCCTGCGATGCTCCGGGGAGCAAGGACCATCGGGATCTCCGGGGGGGCGTCGACGCCGCCCGAGGTCCTCCGGGAAACCGTAGCGACGATCGAAACACGCATCGAACATAAAAACCAAAGGGAGAAGAGAGTCCAATGACAGACGCAACCAAGCACCCCGAGACCATCGAAAAGATGTCCCAGGAGGACTACGCGGACCTGCTGGACCGCTATCAATTCAGCACGACGGAGATCACCCAGGGCAAGCTCGTCAAGGGCCGGGTCATCAAGAAGACGCCGACCCACGTCCTCGTGGACATCGGGTTCAAGACGGAGGGCGTGATCCCCCTCGAGGACTTCCGGGAACAGGAGATCGAGGACCTCAAGCCCGGCGACGAGGTCGACGCGACGCTCGAGAGGACCGACCGAAAGGACGGCTACATGATCCTCTCCAAGAAGAGGGCGGACGCCTTCCGGGCCCTGGATAACCTGGAAAAGGCCTTCACCCACAACGGCTGGGTCACCGGTATCATCAAGGAACGCTCCAAGAGCGGCTTCCTCGTCGACGTGGGCATCGAGGCGTTCCTGCCGGAGTCGCACGCCGACATCAAGACCATCAAGGACCCCGACGCGCTCGTCGGGCAGAGCTTCAAGTTCAAGGTCATGAAGTTCGACCGCAAGACCGAGAACGCCGTCGTCTCCCGGAAGCTCTTCCTCCAGGACGAACGCGAGAAGAAGCGCCGGCGCGTCTTCAGCCACATCGTCCCGGGACAGAAGGTCAAGGGTCAGGTCAGGTCGCTGACCAGCTTCGGGGCGTTCGTGGACATCGGCGGGGTGGAAGGCCTGCTCCACGTCTCCGACATGACCTGGGGAAAGGTCGCCCATCCATCGGAGCTCTACCAGGTTGGGCAAGAGGTCGAGGTCGTCATCCTCGACTTCAGCGAGAAGGACGAGAGGATCTCCTTGGGCACCAAGCAGCTCACGCCCGACCCCTGGGTGGACCTCGACCAGAGGTACCTAGCCGGGCAGAAGATCACCGGCCGGGTCGTCAGCCTGACCGACTTCGGCGCCTTCGTCGAGCTCGAGAGGGGCGTCGAGGGGCTCGTCCACATCTCGGACCTGAGCTGGTCGCGCAAGCTCATCCACCCTAAGAAGGTCCTTACCCCGGGCCAGGAGGTCGTCGTCACGATCCTCGAGATCAACCCGGCCTCCAAGCGTATCTCGCTCGGCCTCAAGCAGGCCATGCCCCACCCCCTCGAAGTCTTCAAGCAGAAGTACGGCGTCGGGACCCGGGTCAAGGGGACGGTGACGAGCATCACGGACTTCGGCGCCTTTCTCGAGGTCGAGAAGGGTATCGAGGGCCTCATCCACATCTCCGACATCAGCTGGGAAAAGATCAAGCACCCCTCGGAGAAGCTCAAGGCGGGCGACGAGGCCGAGGCCGTCATCCTGAACATCGACGTCGAGCGCCAGAAGGTCTCCCTGGGCATCAAGCAGCTCGAGGGCGACATTTGGGAGGATTTCTTCGCCCGGCAGAAGATGGGGGACATCCTCAAGGTCAAGATCGTCCGGCTTACGGACTTCGGCGTCTTCGTCGAGATCATGCCGGGCATCGAGGGCGTCGTCTTCACCTCCGAGCTCGACGAGAAGAAGATCGAGAAACCCTCGGAGGCCTTCGCCGTCGGCGACGAGCGCAACGCCAAGATCATCAAGATGAACGCCAAGACCAAGAAGCTCTCCCTGAGCTTCAAGCAGGCCCAGTTCGACATGCAGAGGGCCGAGTTCCAGAAATACATGGAATCCCAGGACCACGGCATGACGCTGGGGGACCTGATGAAGGACCAGCTCGCCAAGATCCATTCTCCTAAGAAAGTCAGCAAAAAGGAGGAGTGAGATGATCAAAGCCGACCTTATCAACAAGATCTCGCAGGAAATGAGCATTCCCAAGCAGGAGGCCGAAGAGGGGGTCAACCTGTTCTTCGACATGATCAAAGAGGCCATCCTCAAGGGCGAGGAGATCGAGATCCGGGGTTTCGGGAGCTTCCGCTTCCGGAAGCGGACGTCCCGCTCCGGCCGGAACCCCCGGACGGGGGAACCGGTCAAGGTCCCGCCGAAGAAGGTCCTCTACTTCAAGCCGAGCAAGCTCCTCAAGGAGCTGATCAACAAGTGACGCGGTACATCACGACCCCCTGGCGGGAACGCTACATCCGGACGGCCGGGCGGGCGAAGGGCTGCGTCCTATGCGCGGGCCTGAAGCTCCGGTCGGACCGGGAGGCGCACATCCTCCACCGGGGGGCCTCGCATTTCATCCTCCTCAACACGTACCCGTACACGCCGGGGCAC
>CAZPEP010000030.1:0-8670 GCA_964585685.1 uncultured Eubacteriales bacterium
AAATGAGAGAAACCGACTGTGCCAATGTCGGGGGCCTATTCCGCATTATTCAGTCCATCCCATCGCCGAAAGCGGAACCCTTCAAGCAATGGCTGGCCAAGGTCGGTTACGAGCGGATTCAGGACATGAGCGATCCCGCCCGCTCGCTCGACCGGGCCCGCGAATACTGGCAACAGCACGGCCGCAGCGAAAAGTGGATTCAGCAGCGGATGATGGGACAGGAAACCCGCAACAAGCTCACTGACTACTGGAAAGACCACGAGATCGAGGGCGAGGACGAATACGCCATCCTGACCAATATTATCCACCAGGAATGGTCGGACCTGACGGTTAAAGATCACAAGAACATCAAAGGGTTGAAGACCCAGAACCTGCGCGACCACATGAGCGAGGCGGAGCTGATCTTCACCGCACTGGCGGAACTCTCCACCCGCCAGATCGCCGCAAGTGTTGGAGCCACCGGACTGGCCAAAAATGCCGAGGCGGGCAGGAAGGGCGGCGGAATCGCAAAGAAAGCGCGCCTGGACCTGGAGCAAAAGACCGGGAAAAGCGTGGTAACGGGTGACAATTTTCTGCCTCCGGGGACCACGAAGAAGCGTTTGAAGGGGAAGGATCCCTTCTATGACTGACAATAAGGAATTGCGCCGGGCCCAGGCGGAACTGGACGCCGCGCGGGCGCGCTTAACGGAAATCTTCATGAACCTCGTGGATAACGCTGCCAAGTTTATGGGCGATGAGCCGGCGCCGCGTGTCGAAATCGGCGTGGAACAGGCCGGCGAGGATCTGGTGCTCCACGTGCGCGATAACGGAATCGGGATCGATCCGGAGTTGCAGCCTTTGATCTTCGGCCTGTTCCATAAGCTCGATCCCGGCTTGGAGGGCACAGGCATCGGCCTGGCGCTGGTGCGGCGGATCGTGGAGGTGCACGGCGGCAGGATCTGGGTCGATTCGGAAGGTCCCGGCAAGGGCACGACGTTCCGGTTCACCCTGGCGAAGACGAGACGGGGAGTCGGCCGAATAAGTTGATATTTACATTTGGATACGATATATGTATACATATGCAAACAGATGCTTAGGCGGCTAATTAAATGATAATGCCCGGAAGCAAGCAATATGGAGCTTTTAAAGCTTGGGTTGAGGCGTTGCCCTCCCAGGGGCGGTACTCGTTCACTCGGGACGAGGCCATGAAGGCTTTCGGCCTGAACCGAAAGGCCTTCAATCGGTCGGCCGGTCGGCTGTCCTCCAGGAAGAAGATTGCTCGAATCCACGGCAAGTTCTATGTCGTCGTGCCGCTGGAGTATGCCGCCGTGGGAGTGGTGCCCGCCGACTGGTTCATCGTGAAGCTCATGGAGCACTTGGGGCGGCCTTTCTACGTTGGCGCGCTCAGCGCGGCGGAATACCACGGCGCCGCCCATCAGCGTCCCCAGCGATATCAAGTGGTTACGGACCGTCCTCTGCGTGACATCGCATGCCGGGGTGTCGGCATACGTTTCCTGGTCAAGGGCAAGCTTAAGGAAACCCCGGTTCAGCAGTTCAAGGGCGTGACCGGCTATATTCCCGTTTCGACCCCCGAGGCAACCGCGATTGACCTGATTCGATACAGCCGTCGGGTTGGCGGGCTGGACCAGGTGCTGACCGTGCTGCAGGAACTCGGGGAAGTTCTGAGCCCGATCAAGCTGGTGGAGGCGGCGAAGATCGACGGCCATGTCGCCACCGCTCAGCGGTTGGGTTGGCTGTTGGAGAAGAGCGCCTTCGCCGCAAAAGCCGGCCGGTTGGCTTTTTGGGTTTCAAAGCAGAAGCCGTTGCCGACCAAGCTTGAACCCTCTCTGCCGCTGCGGGGATCGATACGCGATAAACGATGGAACATCTGGATCAACTCGGAGGTTGAGGGGGATTTGTCGTGATTCCAAGGGCCTACATCAACGCGTGGCGGGCGCAGGCCCCCTGGCGTTCGGATGCAAAGGTCGAGCAGGATTTGATAATCTGCCGCGCGATGGTCGAAATCTTCAACAATCCCGTTTTGTCGAAGCATCTTGTGTTGCGCGGTGGCACGGCGATGCACAAGCTGTTCTTCAGCCCGCCGCGCCGCTATTCGGAGGATATTGATCTTGTGCAGATCGAAGGAGGCCCCATCGGGCCCATCTTTGATGTGCTGAGGGATACGCTGATGCCCATCCTCGGGACGCCGCAGAGGAAGCAAGGCCCGGGTGTGGTCACTCTGACGTTCCGTATGATGTCCGAAAGTCCTCCGGTCATTCCCCTGAAGCTGAAAGTGGAGATCAACTCCAGGGAACATTTTACCGTGCTGGGCGCGCAGAAGAAGCCGTTCTCCATCACGTCGCCCTGGTTCACGGGGCATTGCGACATTCCCACCTTCAGCCTGAACGAGCTTCTGGCGACCAAGCTTCGCGCCCTGTATCAACGCCGGAAAGGCCGGGACCTGTTCGATCTGTGGCTCGGGTTGACCGAGGGGAAGGCCGATGGACAACAGATCGTCGGCACATTTCGAAAATACATGGAATTCGCGGGCCTCCGGGTGAGTCTCGCGGAGTTTGTCGAGAACCTGGCGTCGAAGCGTCGGCATCCGGGATTCACGGCCGATCTTGGGGATTTGTTGCCCGTCGTAGCAGATTACAATTTCGAAGCGGGCTTTGCGGTTGTCGAACGCGAAATCGTGCCGCGGCTTTGAGGAAAGAGGCTGAAGTCCGGGTTGCGGAGACCCCCTGGGGTGATGATGATTAAAAGAGGCGCAAGATGACTAAAAAGAAGAAAACCGGACACGACGATTCCGCCGACCTGCGCGAGCGGGAGGAGGAGGCGCTACGGGAGAGTGAAGAGCGGTTCGAACTTGCCATCGCCGGTTCGAACGGCGGCCTGTGGGACATGGTCTTTTCTGGCACCCCTCCGAATGTCATTCCCGACGAGATCTATCTCTCGCCGCGCTTGAAGGGATTTATCGGCTACCAGGACGACGAGTTCCCCAACTCCATGGAAGCCTGGAAAAGCTGCATCCTCCCCGAAGACCGGACACGAGTGGACCAAAGCGCCCTAGATCACCGAGAGGGTCGGACAGAGAAACACCAAGTCGAATATCGTATCCGCCACAAGGATGGCAGCCTGCGCTGGATTTACAGCCGGGGCAAAATCCTGAGGGACGAGCGCGGTATCCCCCAGAGGTGGACCGGAATTGATTGGGACATCACCGAGCGCAAACGGGCGGAGGAGGCGCTGGCGCAGCAGAATGATGCATTGTCAAAACTCAACCATTTTTCCATCGAATTGTCGATGCTGTCACCGGAAGATAATCTCGAAGTGTTCATTACCAAGCGGATTAAAGAATTTACCGGGGCCGTGGCGGCGACATTCTCCGAATACAACCCTGAAAATCGAACATTAACCCCCAAACATATTGAACTGGAGCCCGGGCTGCTCGAAAAAGTCGTTAACCTGCTCCGCAAACAAGTGAACAAAAACCACGCTGTCGTCAGCGATGAGATGTACCGAGAGATGACCAAGGAAAGCATCGGGATGCGCAGAACCCTATACGAGGCGTCCTTTGGGGCCATCTCGCATCCAGTGGAAGCGACGATACAGGCATTGCTCAAGGCGGACCGGTTCATCGGATTAGCCTATCTCATTGAGGGGAAACTTTACGGTTCATCCCTGCTCGCGATGAGCAAGGATCAACCCGATCTGCCGAAGGAAATATTAGAGAACTTCCTTTTCCTGGCGACTGTGTCCTTTCGCCGTAAGCACGCGGAGGATGCGCTGAAGAAGAGCTCTCAGTTTTTAAAAGATACCGGAGAAATGGCCAAAGTCGGAGGTTGGGAGCTTGACCTCTCGACCAAGGAGGTCTCATGGACTGAAGAGGTCGGGCGGCTCCACGGAGTCGAGCCGGAATTTAGGCCGAAGCTGGAAGAAGCTCTGAATTTCTATGCGCCCGAATCTAGGCCGGCTTTAGAGGAAGCATTGAAGAAAGCCGCGGAAACGGGCGAACCTTACGATCTTGAATCCCTTTTCATTCCATTAGGCAGCAAAGATAAGATTTGGGTGCGGTCGCTTGGAAAAGCTGTTACCAGCGGCGGCAAAATCGTAAAACTTGCCGGGACATTTCAGAATATTGATAAATATATACGGATGGAGGAGGCGCTGCGGGAGAGCGAGGCGCGTTATCGTGAATTGTTCGAAGCGGAATCCGATGCAATCGTTCTGATTGATAACGCGACCGGCAACATTCTTGAAGCCAATAGCGCGACGGTGGCTCTATATGGATACGACCACGCTGAGTTGCTGACAAAGAGGAATACGGACTTGTCGGCAGAGCCGGAGGAGTCTCAGCGGGTCACTCATGGGACGCCGATCATCTCGGATCAGGTCGTGACTATTCCGTTGCGTCTCCATCGCAAAAAGGATGGCACCGTTTTCCCGACCGAGATCACGGGACGCTTTTTCATCCGGGAAGGACGATCGGTTCACATTGTGGCGATCCGCGATATCACCGAGCGCAAGCAGGCGGAGGATGCGCTGCGAGAAAGTAAGGACTTCGCAGAAAACCTCATTGCTTCGATGCAAGATGGGTTTTCGGTACTGGATAGTGACGGCGTTCAGATTGATGTCAATGCTTCTCTTTGTCAGATGACTGGCTTTTCAAGAGAGGAACTCATAGGAGTTGGATCGCCGCACCCCTATTGGCCACCGGAGGCATACGAAGAGATAGAGAAGGGATTCCAGAAGACCTTGCGGGGCGAATTCAACGACGTTGAATTGACTTTCATGCGAAAAAACGGCGAGCGCTTTCCCGTAATCGTCAGCCCCTCCTGGGTCAAGGACAAGCAAGGCAATGTAGTTAGTTACTTTGCAACGGTCAAAGACATCACTGAGCGCAAGGGGGTGGAGGAGGCGCTGAGAGAGAGTGAGGAACGGTATCGTACCGTCGCGCGATTGAGTTCAGAATTCGCTTATTCCTGTATCCATGCCGGCGATGATGATTATGAGGTGGATTGGATCACGGATGCGTTTTTTACCCTCACCGGTTATTCGGACGCCGAATTGCATGAACAGAGATGCTGGTTGTTCGTATCGCATCCGGATGATCGTGAAACGGCTACTAAATCTCTGCGCGAATTGAAAGCCGGTGAATCCGACACAAGGGAATTCCGTATTGTAACCAAGGGCGGGCGGGTTCTGTGCATTATCAGCCACATGGAATGCCGGGCTGATCCAAAAGCGCGCGGCTTACGTATTTTTGGCGCTGTGCAAGACATCACTGAACGCAAGCGGGCGGAGGAGGAGAAACGCCGTCTGGAAGAGCGTTCCCGCAAAATTGTGGAAGATATTTTCCGGTTCATTCCGGAAGGCGTGCTGGTTTTCTCCCGTAAGATGGAATTGCTCCGTCAGAACCAGGCATTCCGGAAGCTGGTGAGCGGATACGCCGGGCGTTTAGGTTTTTCTGAAGATGAACTGGGAAACTTCATCATTGACAAAATCAAGGCCGGTCTGGGGGATAACAATATAAAAGAGATAAGAATTTCGAGGAAGCATGAAACCGGGAAATAAACCTGAAGAAAAAATCGGCAAAATAATATTTTCCGGAGTTCTCTCCATGCCGACGACGAAATATCGGGAGTATATTGCCTCTGTATGCGGCGCTCCGGCTGCTTCCCGGAGATATGATGACGGTCAAACCGGGGAGACGGTTTTCGCCCGCGTGAAAATTTCCGGGCTCAATCCGGTGGGGGAAATTGCCGATCATTGCTTTACGGAAATATTTCCTGTTCCGGCCGGCGCCGACCTGCGGACAATATGTTCCCTGCGCTGGATAAATACCCGCAACCGGTTTTCGCGGCATATCATGCAGAGCTTAATGCGGCGCCAAAAGCGGTATTGGCTGACCGAACGGGAAACGGATTTAAGGCCGTTGGGCTTGAAACGGTTCCTTACAGAGTATCCATTGCGGTATCTCGATATTTCGCGGTTATCAAGGCTGCTTGCCGTGCTTTGGGTGAAGACGCCGAAAGGCAGAAATATGAGTTTGCGCAGTCTGTTTGTTTCCAACCGGAGGTCTTGCTCATTTGTTATCAGAGAAATGATAAATCAAACCACGGATTCCCTGAACGATCGCGAGATAAGCGAGCGCTTACTGCAAAGAGGGAGGGCTATTGCTGTCAGAACGGTTTGCTATGCCCGCGGATTGCTGCATATTCCCAATTTTGCCGAGAGAGAAAGAGGCGGATATGAAGACGACGTTTTATTCAGCCGTTATTTTCAATTGAGCAAAGAGAATATTGATCAGATTCCCGAGGTTCCCGCTATTTATGAATTAAGTGCCGCCGAGGGCATCAATTACCGGAACGGCATAAGTAAAGCAGTCTATCTGGGGGCGACCAAATGTTTGCGCAGGCGCCTGATGCATTACCCAGACGGGCAAATAAATAACACGGCGTTGCTTCCGATCATAAAAGAAGCCGGCGTCAATGTCAGATATTTCCCGACGGATAATTACCGGGATTGTGAAAAACGACTGTTGCTGAATTTCAAAGCCTGTTTTGGAGAATTACCGATGGCGAACGTGCTGGGAGGTGGAACCGATGAAATCCGATGAGAAGAAGTATGACGAGTATGAGGAATTGGTTCTTGAATTGGACATGGCAAGAATACTTTTTGCAGAAGAAGAAGAAGAAGAAGAAGCCCGCATCGTCGTCTCCATAAAAGACATCACCGAGCGCAAGCGGGCGGAGGAGGCATTACGCGAGAGCGAAGAACGCTACAAGAACTTGTTCCAAAACAACCATGCCGTCATGCTGATCATCGATCCAGGTAACGCCGCCATATTAGACGTCAACCCCGCCGCGTGTGTTTACTATGGCTGGAGTCGTGAAGAACTGCTGAAAAAGAAAATTGACGAAATCAACATGCTGACACCCGTAGAAGTTTATGCGGAGATGCAGTTGGCGCGCACTGAAAAGCGCAATCATTTTATCTTCAAACATCGCCGGGCTGATGGCTCAATTCGCGATGTAGGCGTCTACAGCGGACCTCTGTTCATGGCGGGCAAAGACCTGCTCTATTCCATCGTTCACGACATCACCGAGAGCAAGCGGGCGGAGGAGGCGCTCCGCCAATCTGAGTCTCAACTGCGCGCCTTATCTTTGGAGTTGTCGTTTAGCGAGGAGCGCGAACGGAAGCGTTTGGCCCTGTACCTGCACGACGAGATTGGTCAATCTCTCGCTTTGCTCCGGATGAAGTTCGGCGGTCTCACCGGCATCTGGGGGTCAAAATCCGCGAAGCAGAACATTCAGCAGATCCGCGGCCTTCTGGAGAAGGTCATCGATCAGACGCACACGCTGACGTTTGAGCTGAGCCCGCCGGTCCTCCACCAGTTAGGGCTGGAGGCGGCGATCGAGTGGGCGGGAGAAAAAATTAGCCAAGACCACGGAATCGAGTTTATGTTCAGCGATGATGGCCGGATGAAACCGATCGACGCCGACCACCTGGCGCTTGTGTTCCGATGTGTTCGCGAACTCATGATGAATATCGCCAAGCATGCGAAAGCGCGGAAGATGACCGTTTCGCTGAGAAGGACGGAAAATCAGTTTACTGCGGTCGTAGAGGACAATGGGATCGGCTTCGAAGCCCCGCTTTCTGAGCGGCAACCGGAAAAGGTCGGATTCGGTCTCTTAAGCGTCCGCGAGCATCTTGGCGCGGTGGGAGGATCGTATGAGTTTCAGTCGGAGCCCGGCCGGGGAACGAGCATAACCTTGTCCGTCCCGATAAAAGAGGATAAGCGGTCAAGCTGAGCCTCGCCGGGCTGAACGTTTGGCGCGCGATTCCGGAAAGGAAGCAAAGACAAGATGAAAATTCTCTTAGCGGATGATCACAAGCTGATGAGAGAAGGTCTTCGGATACTGCTCGAAAAGCTGGGCGAAATAACGGTAGTCGGGGAGGCGGGTAACGGTATTTCGGCCGTGCGCATGGCGCGGGACCTGGAACCCGATCTGGTGTTGATGGACATCGCCATGCCGGATCTCAACGGCATCGAAGCGACACGCCGGATCATGATTGAATCCCCGGGGGTCAAAGTCATCGCGCTCTCCATGCATGCGGATAAAAGATTCGTGAGACACATGTTCGCGGCGGGAGCAGCGGGATATGTTCTGAAAGGATCTGCGTTCGAAGAGGTTGCCGCCGCTATCAAGAAAGTGGCGGCGGGCCGGATCTACATCAGCCCGAAGATCACCGATCAGGTATTGGCAGAATACGTCAAACAGCTGACCAAATCCTCCGCAGGGGCAGAATCGCCTCTGTCGGGCCGCGAGCGCGAGGTTCTGCAAATGTTGGCCGAGGGCAAAAGCAGTCGCAAAATCGCAGAACGCCTCCATGTCAGTGTGACGACGGTGGATACACACCGCAAGCACATCATGGACAAACTCGGATTCCGGACGATCGCCGAACTCACGAAGTACGCCGTTCGGGAAGGGCTGACATCTCTCGACGAGTAGTTCCTGCGTCCGCCTGTCCTTTCGCAACGGTCAGTTTTTCCTGAGCCGCTGTATCAAGATTTCCCAACCCCAAAATCCTGAGTTCCGAGGATTGTCAGAAACGCGGCGCCAAGGGATCATAGATAAGGAAAAGAGGGTGTTTTGTCTCAAAAAGGAAAAACAAAGCGCAGGT
>CAZPEP010000031.1:0-36673 GCA_964585685.1 uncultured Eubacteriales bacterium
CGCCCGCCGCCAGGATCACGGCGCGGGCCTCGACCTGCCGGCCGTCCGCGGCCCGGACCTCGAAATGTCCGCGGACCGGGCCGATCTTCTGCACCTCGAAGCGGGTCTCGATGTCGATCCCGAGACGCCCGACCTCGAGCTGCAGGACCTTGAGCACGGACGCGGCCTGGTTCGTGGCCGGGTAGACGCGGCCGGCTTCATCCGCCTGGAGGCGGAGGCCGAGTCCCTCGAAAAAGGCCCGGATCTCGGACCGGCCGAAGCGGTCGAAGACCGAGGCCACGAGGCCGGGTTCGGTCGAGGTGTAGTCCGCGGCCGAGAGACCGTCGTTGAGGAGGTTGCAGCGGCCGCCCCCGGTCGTCAGGAGCTTTTTACCGATCCGAGGCAGGCGCTCGAGTACGGCGACCGCGGCCCCGCGCCGGGCGGCGCTGATCGCCCCGGCCAGGCCCGCCGCCCCGGCCCCGACGACCGCTACGTCGACCTTGTCCCTCATGCGTCCAGCATAGCCGATTGCGGGAGGCCGCGTAAAGGGCGGGGTGCAACCCGGGCGAGCCGGGCTCAGGCGCCGAGGATCTGGCAGGCCCGTTCGATGTTGGAGACGTCCATGATGACCGCGACGCCGCCGCCCTTCCGGGACAGGGTGCCGTAGCAGTACTCGATGTTGATGCCTTCGTCCCCGAGCTTTGTCGTCAGCTCGGCCAGGGCGCCGGGCCTGTTCTCGAGGTCGATCCTCAGGACGTCCCTCTGCTCGGTGATGTAATTCAGCCTCGAGAGGAGCTTCAGAGCCTTGTTAAGGTTCGAGACCACGAGCTTCGCCGTGTCGTGGAAGACGCCGATGGAATCGATGTTGATCCCGGCCTCGGCCAGGTGGCCGCAAAGGTCCCCCAGGATGGACGGCTTGTTCTCCAGAATGACGTAGATCTCCGTGACTCTTTCCATGATTTCTCCCTTAACGGATCAAGGATCGCATGACGGACGGGGACACTGGATATCCGTTTATCTTGTCCCCTGAGGTTATTAGAACACAGACCCTTTGGGAATTCAACCCCGGGCCCCCGGCCGCGGGCGGCCCCGAGCTTAGTCGAAGATTTTCCCCGGGTTGAGGATGCCGTTGGGGTCGAAGACCTTCTTGATCCCCCGCATCAATGCGATCTGGGTCTCCTCGAGGGCCAGGGAGAAGAACGGCTTCTTGACGAGGCCGATGCCGTGTTCGCCGGAGATGACCCCTCCCCGTTCGCGGGCGTCCCGGTAGAGGTCGGCGCGGACGACATCGATCCTGTCCCGCCAGGCACTCTCGGGCAGAGGGATGACCTTTCCGCCCTCGTACCGTGCTTTCATGATGAGGGTGTGGACGTTGCCGTCGGCCGCGTGCCCGAAGGTCGGGAGCCACATGTCGTGCTTCTTCGCGACCTCCCGAACCCTCCTCACGTGCGCGGCGATCTCGGCCCTCGGCACGGAGATGTCCAGGATCTCGATGGTCTCAGCCTTGATGGCCTCGTAGATCATCGAGCGGATGGCGAGGATCTCATCCTGCTTGCCCGGCGTGTCGGCGATAAAGACGTCCAGGGCCCCCCGCTCGAGGCAGACCTCGGCAACGGCTTGGGATAGCCGGTCCTGCTCGTCCTCGGTCGCGGCGTCAAGGATGACGAGGAGGTGCGTCGTCCCGTCGTGGGTCGGCCAGCGCTTATGGAGATATTCTTCGGTGATGGCGATGACGTCCAGCCCGACGAACTCCACCGCGATTGGGACGATCTTCCGGGCAAGGAGAAGGGGGACGGTCTCGAGGGCCTCCTCGAGCCCGGCGAACGGGACGACGAGCGACCTCAGGACCGGAGGCTGGGCCATGAGCTGGATGACGGCCTCCGTGATGACGCCGAGGGTCCCCTCGGAGCCGATGAACAGGTTCATCAGATTGTAGCCCGTGCTGCTCTTGACGTACTTCCCCCCAAGGTGGATGACGGTCCCGCCGGGGAGGACGACCTCGAGGCCGCGGACGTAGTTCCGGATGACGCCGTACTTCACCGCCCGGCTCCCCCCGGCGTTCGTGGCGATGAGCCCGCCGACCATAGCGCTTTCGTCACCGGGATGGGGCGGGAAAAAGAGCCCGGCCTCCTCGGCCGCGGCGATGAATCCAGAAAGCGTCACGCCCGACCCGGCGACGGCCATCTGGTTCGCCGTATCGACGACCACGCGGTTCATCTTTTCGAGGGAGAGCACGATGCCGCCCGGCAAGGGGACGCAGCCGCCGCACAACCCCGTCGCCCCGCCTCGCGGGGTCACCGGGACCCGGTGGGCATCGGCCAGTCTCAAGACGGCGGCAACATCTTCGGTCGTATACGGCAGGACCACAGCTTCGGGGACGCGGGCGATATCCCGAAGGGAGAATTCGTCATGGCCGTAGTCGGTGAGCTTCTCGGCATCCGTCAGGACGTTTCCCGGGCCGACCGCCGCCCGAAGCGCGTCGAGAAATTCCGCGGCGATATGTTCCGTCATGGGGGCAACCTCAGGCTTTATATTCCAGGGCGGCAGGCCCTGTCAACAATAGGCAAAAAGGGCATGCTCTTGATCTGCATGGGCAGATCGGCCACGATCTGGACGCGGCCCCAGAACTCCTCGACGAGGCCGGTGACGAGGAGGTTCTTGCCGGCCATCGCGTCGAGGCCGGGGAAATCGGCGCGCCGCCTTTCAGGGACGAGGACCTCGAATTCCCCGCGGGGAGAGTGGAGAACGATGAAAGGCTTTCTCACTTCGACCGAAGCGCAGGTCATCCGGACCGACGCCATCTCTCCGAGGAGGCCGGCCGCCTCCGCCGGAGCGACGATCCGGAGCTCTCTACTCCGCCACAGCCCCTTCTCCCCTCTGCGAGCCTCGTTCTCGGCCGCTTCGAACCTCTTCATGAGCTCGGGCTTGAAGGGGAAGGCCCGGAGCTTGAACGCGAACCCCTCCAGGAGGATGAGTTCGTTGAACAGGACGCCGTCTTCCGTCGTCAGAAAGGTCAGGAGGCGCCCGTACTTGTCCTCAAATTGCCAATCGTAATCGAGCCGGACCTGCTTGCGGTAAAGCTTCAGGAAGGCGAACCTCTTGGCGACGTAGGCCATGAAACGGATGTTCTCCCGCTCGTCGTCAAGTTCGGGGGTATCGATGCCTATCAGGCGGACCTTGCGCTCGTTCCCGTCCCCGAACCTGACCTTGACCGTGTCGCCGTCATAGACGACGACGACGGCTGCCGTTTCGGACGGGGCGGGAGCCTTGCGCGTTCGCGCCGGAAGCGTGGAAAGCAGGCCGGGAACAAGAAAAAAAAGCACGGTCGAGGTCCGAAAAAAAGAACCTCGTTTTGCCTTCATCATGCTTTTCTTAATCTATCCCGGGCGACGGGAAAGACCCCGGGTCAGGGCCCGAGGACCGGAATCACGCCCAGCCGCATAAGGCCTTGACGGCCGAGACGATATGCGCGGCGTCGATGCCGTACTTATTGAGCAGTTCCCGGGGTGGGCCGGACCGGGGAAGATCGCGGACGCAGAGATGCCTGAGCCGGGCCTCGCCGGCCAGCACCGCGGCCACGCCTTCGCCCAGGCCGCCGGCTTCGAAGTGGTCCTCGACGACCACCGCCCTGCCGCCGGTTTCTCGGACCGCGCGCCGGATCCCCTCCTCGTCCAGAGGTTTCACCGAATAGGCGTCGATGACCCGCACCGGGGTTCCCCGTTTCGCCAGTTCCTCGGCCGCCTTGAGGGCCTCGAACACGGTGACGCCGGCGGCGATGACGGTCGCGGCGTCGCTGTCGCTCTTCTTCAGGACCTTAGAGCCTCCGATGGGGAACGCCTCGCCGGCCGGATAGAGCAGAGCGGTGGCCGGCCGGGTCGTTCGGATGTAAACCATCCCTCGATGCTCGGCGGCTTCCGCGACGCAAGCCTCGGCCGACACCGCATCGGACGGATACAGGACGACGCACCCGGGAATGGGCCGGAAGATGGCGAGGTCCTCGAGGCCCATCTGGGAAGCCCCGTCCTCACCGATGCTCACCCCGACATGCGAGCCGCAGAGCTTGATGTTCGACTCGGAATAGGCGGCCATCCGGACCTGGTCGTGAGCCCTCGACAGGAAGGCCGCGAACGTGGCGATGAAGGGGACGAAGCCCTTGGCCGCAAGCCCCATTCCCATACCCACCATGTTCTGCTCGGCGATGTAGGACTGGAAGGACCGTTCGGGGAACGCCGCGAAGAACTTGTCGGCGTAGGTGGAATTCTTGACGTCACCGTCGATGACGACGACCGACGGGTCGGCCTTGCCGAGGGCCGCCAGGGCATTGCCATAGGCCAGGCGCGTGGCCGTCTTGTCCTTGTAGATCGTCCGGACAAACCTTGTTCCGGCGGCCGGGACCTTCCCCTTAAATGGCCGGGGCTTGTGGACGTGAAGACGGGATTCCACATGAGGCATCGGCCCGAGCTCCTCGAGCACTTTTTCCAGCTCTTCGGGCTTGAGCGGCCGGCCGTGCCAGCCGTTCCGGTCCTCGATGAAGGAGACGCCTTTGCCCTTAATAGTCCGGGCCAAGATGACTGTCGGGAGACCTTTCTTCCCGATCCCGGCCAGCGCTTCGAGGATCTTTCCGGTCTTGTGGCCGTCCACGACTGCGGCCTCCCAGCCGAACGCCCGAAACTTGCGCGCGTAGGCCGCTACGTCGTGGTCATGCATGGTCCTTTCGGACTGCCCCAATCCGTTGACGTCGACCACGGCGCACAGGTTACGGAGACGAAGGTTCGCGGCCGCGTTCGCGGCCTCCCAGACCGCTCCCTCGGCGCACTCCCCGTCCCCCATGAGGACAAAGGTCCTAGCCGGGGATTTCATGAGCCTCTGGGCCAAGGCCATCCCCACGCCGACCGACAACCCCTGCCCGAGGGAGCCTGTCGCCGCCTTGATCCATTTCATCCGGGGCGTCGGATGCCCCTCGAGGTCGCTCGTGATCTCCCGGAGCGTATAAATGTCCTTTTCCGGCAGGATCCCGGCCTCGGCGTAGGCAGCCCAAAGGATGGGGGCGGCGTGCCCTTTGGACAGAACGAGCTCGTCGTTGGCCGGGTTGCCGGCATCGTGGATGTCGTATCTCATCTCGTTGAAAAACAGGCAGGCCAGGAGTTCGGCTGCGGAAAGGCAGGTCGTCGGGTGTCCCGATCCCGCCCGAGTCGTCATCTTCAGGGAATGGATGCGAAGCTTCAGGGCGATCTGGTCCAGGATGTCGATCTTCGGCATTTCGAGGGCCTCCTTCGAACGCGGTCCATCATTATAGCCTCTTTGCGGGCTGATAGGAATAGCCGGGAACGGGAGTTGCGCGCCCCCGCGATCCGAGGTATCATAGCCCCGTGGACGCGCGCAAGATCCTGAGCCTGGCTATCGAGCTTGAGCTGAAGACCTCAGAATGCTACGAAAAGATCGGGAAGATGGCCGGGGCGGAGCCTTTCGCGGACGATCTCGCGAAGCTGGCAAAAGAAGAGATCGTCCACGCCAACTTGCTGAAATCGGGGAAAAGCTACGAATCCTCCGGTCCCGAAGCCTTCGGGCGCATCCTCATCCCCCTGGAGCAGCTTGAGGACGACCTGGAGGCCGCAGGACAACTCATCGCGGATATCGACTCCGGGAAGACACGCTTGGCCGAAGCGGTCGGGCGTATCCGTGACCTTGAGATCGGCTTCGAGCAGGCCCACCTTTCTTCTCTTCTCGAAATCAACGACCCAAGCCTCCGGAAGCTCTTTCAGGCCCTATCCGTCTAGGACGCCGGGCACAGGCTCAAGCTGGAGGGCATCCTCCGGGACCTTCACGCTTAGCCCTGCCCTCACCCCTCCTCTCATCTCGAGAGGCGATTGACAACCCGTCGCGATCATAATAATGGTGGAGACAGCACAGATAGACATGACGTTGAAGGAGGTCTCATGAAAAGAACGATGAAGGCCAAGATAGCCGTCGGGGCGCTCTCCTTGATGGCCCTGACGTTCTCAGCGGACTCCGGCCAGGACAGCCGGACGGCGGCCCGCGATGACGACGCCCGGGGCGGACCGGGGCGATTGATCCAGGCGACCCGGGGGGAAAGAGCGGAATCCCTGAGCCGGTACATAGACCGGGAGATATCCAAAGGGAATCTGAGGCTCGCCCTGGCCCAAAGCGAAGACAACGGGCTTCGCGTCCATGAGCGCTTCGACGTCTTCGCCAAGGGTCTCCGGGTCTGGGGGGCACAGCTCCTGCGCCATCGACTGAACGGGGAGGTCTACTTCGTCAACGGGGAGCTCCATTCCGCGGTCGACGTCGACGTCACGCCGACGATAACGCAGGGCCAGGCAGAATTGATGGCCCGGACCGGACTCGCAGACCCCGCGTTCCGTCTCACAGGGACTGCGGAGCTCTTGATCTTCCCGGCTGCGGATGGCTATCATCTGGCCCACAGGATCTCCTACGCCAAATTCGGGTCGCGTATCGTCACTTTCGTCGATGCGAAATCCGGCAGGGTCCTCTTCCGTTTCGAGGAACTCCAGACCTCCTCGGCCATAGGGACGGGGACAGGTATTCTGGGCGACACGAAGAAGATGAGTACCGCGTTCGAAAACAATACGTACTACGCCATCGACCTGATGCGCCCGGCCCAGATCACTACAGGCACCATGCGTCACGCCGAAAGCGGGACCATCTATTACGTCACGGACGATGACAACAGCTGGACGTCAGATGGGACCGTTGTGGACGGCCACGCCTACCTCGGCTGGACCTACGATTACTTCTATATGGTCCACAGCCGGAAGGGCATGGACGACAAGAACCGCGAGTTGGGCCTTTCCGTCCACCTCGGAATAAACTACGAAAACGCCTATTTCGACTCTTCGAACAAATGGATGTTCTTCGGGGACGGGAACCCTGCCACGAACTACCCGTTCACGACCGCGCTCGACATCGTGGCCCACGAGTACACCCACGGGGTCACCGACGCAACCTCGGGACTGATCTACGCCAGCGAGTCCGGGGCCCTTAATGAAGCCTTCTCGGACATCATGGCCGTCAGCTGCGAGTTCTTCCAGCAGCCCGAGGGCTCGGGATACCGGATGGCCGAATGGTGGCAGGGAGAGGACATCGAGAAGCACTTCCGGCCGGGCCGGAGCCTCGAGAATCCGGCAAGCGTTCTTATATGGGAAGAATCTTCGTGGCGCTATCCGGACCACTATTCCAAGCGGTTCATCCTCCCGGTCAACGCGAACAACGATTGGGGCGGCGTCCACCTCAACTGCACCATCCCCTCCCACTGGTACTATCTTCTGGCCCAGGGGGGGACGAACAGGACCTCGGGAATCGCGGTCGACGGCATCGGCCTCTCAAAAGCCGAGAAGATCGCCTACAGGACTTGGGTCTACTACCTCCACCCGTCTTCGAACTTCAAGGGCGCCCGGACGGCAAGCCTCCAAGCGGCCGCAGACCTCTACGGCTCCGGGAGCGCCGAGGCCGCCGCTACGGCCCTGGCTTGGACCGCCATCGGGGTCCATTGATCAGAAACAGAGGAGGCATCACATGACGAAAGCACAAAATCCGCGCAAGTTCGGCGTTCTGTTCGGCGCTTTCCTGGCCCTCGCCGCCTTCTCCTTCGGCGCGGACCTGAGGATCGAGGTCACGGTCCGTTCGGCCAACGTCCGGCTGAAGCCGGACCTTGAGAGTCCCGTCGTCGGTAATGCCGCGATGGGACTCGTCCTCAACGCCGAGAAGAAGGCCGGGGAATGGTATCTCGTCACGCTTCCCGCGGATGCGAGCGGCGTGGCCGTTCGCGGCTACCTCCATGAGAGCGTCGTTAAGGAGGTTTCCGTAAAGGCGGCCGTCCCGAAGGCCGGCATCGAGCCCAAACCCGCCCCAGCCCGGCCTACCATCAAGCCCGCGGCCCCTAAAAAGGCCCAGGCCCGGGTCTCTGGAGCCCGAAAGAAGCTCTATATTCGCCTCGGAGCCGGCTACGCGACGAAATCCTTCGACTACGACAATTCCTGGTCCTTCCCAATGTACGGGGAATCCGGCCAGTCCTCGGAAAGCTACGCGGTCGACGCTTCCGGCCTGGCCTTAGATGCCGGCCTCGGGTTCATGTTCACCCCTGCGCTCGGCGTCGAGCTCTCGTTCACGCCGGCCTCGGGCAAGGTCAAGGGGACGTTCGCGGCGAGCTTCCCTCACCCGTTCTATTTCGACCTCCCGCGCGAGAAATCCTGGACGAACGACGGCCTCAAATATTCGGCCTCCGAGCTCAACCTGGACGTCCTGTACGCGTTCCCCGTGACGCCACAGATAGGCCTTTACGTCTGCGCCGGCGGGACCTATTTCATGGGCGTCAAGGTCGAAAGCCTCAAGTCGCTGGACTGGGCCGAATCCGGGTACCCCTATTTTGAGCTGAACGTCACCCCGCAGTACGCAAGCTACTCGGCAAGCGCATTCGGCTTCAACGCGGGGGCCGGAGTTGATTACCAGCTCTCCGGGGGGATGGCGGTCAACCTGAACGCCCGCTATTCCTCGGGCTCGGCCAAGCTCAAGATCGAGGGGAACGAGGTCACGATCCCCGCCGGCGGCCTAAGGGCCACGGCCGGGATCAAGTTCGGATTCTAGTCAGCCGATCGTCCCGATCACAGGCCCCCGGGCCGCTCAAACGATCGGCCAGGCGTGCGGGAAGAAGATCTTCTCGTAAAGGGCCAGGGCGTAGCTATCGGTCATGCCGGCGATGAAATCGGCCGCCCGGACCTCGACCGGGTCCGCCGCCGGGTAGGTTTTGATGTGGTCATCGGGCCGCTCGAGGGCCCTCCCATAAAGGTCCCGGATGATCTTTTCGGTCTTGGCCAGCTCCTCGCGGGCCTCGGGGCTGAAATAGACCTTCTCATAAAGGAAATCGCGAAGCTCCTTGACCGCCTTCATGATCCGGTCGGTCATGGCGATTCGCTCGAGGCCGTTCGCAAGGCTCGCTTCGACGACGTCCATGACCATCCGGTCGATCCGGGTCGCATGCCACTTGCCCAAGATCTTGACCAGATTCGCCGGGACGTCCTCGTCGCGGATAATTCCCGCCCGGGTCGCATCATCGACGTCGTGGTTGACGTAGGCGATGACGTCCGATACGCGGACGATCTGGCCTTCCAGCGTCTCGGGCATATCCGCGGCGTCCTCGTCCAAGATCTCCCCTCGCCCCTTGGAATGCCGGTGGATGCCCTCCCTGACCTCGACTGTAAGGTTCAGTCCCTTGCCCTCGTACTCGAGCTTCTCCACGACTCGCAAGCTTTGCTCGGAATGATGGAACCCCCCGGGCAGGAGTTTGTTCAGCGTGGATTCGCCGGAGTGGCCGAAAGGCGTGTGCCCCAGGTCATGCCCAAGGGCGACGGCCTCGGTCAGGTCCTCGTTCAGACGGAGGGCCCGGGCGATGGTCCGGGCGATCTGGGACACCTCGAGGGTGTGCGTCAGCCGCGTCCTGTAATGGTCCCCGAAAGGGGATAGAAAGACCTGCGTTTTGTGCTTGAGACGGCGGAAGGACTTGGAATGGATGATCCGGTCACGGTCCCGCTGGAAGTCGGTGCGGAGGACGTGCTGGGATTCCGGGCGCACCCGGCCCTTGGAGTCCTGGCTCAGGCACGCCTTGGGCGACAGGACCTGCTGTTCGGCGGCCTGGATGTCCTCCCGGATGCTCATATCGATTTCGCTGCGCTCGACGGCGGGGATTATAACATAGAAATGCGATATAATGATCTGCCATGATCGCCGAGAACGTCAGGCATATTCTCGAGGAGCTCCCGCCGGGCGTCGAGCTTATCGCGGCGGCCAAGAGCCAGCCCGTGGACAAGGTCCTCGAGTCCGTCGATGCCGGTGTCCATATCATCGGCGAGAACTACGTCCAGGACGCGGTCGCGCACTTCGCCGCGATCGGCGGCCGGGTCCGCTGGCATTTCATCGGCCACCTCCAGAAGAACAAGGCCAAGAAGGCCGTCGAGATCTTCGACATGATCGAGACCGTGGATTCCCCGGAACTGGCCGCCGAACTCGACAAGCGGTGCGCGGCGCTGGGCAAGGTCCTGCCCGTGCTCGTCGAGATCAACAGCGGCCGCGAGCCCCAGAAAGCGGGAGTCTTCCCCGAGGGGGCCGAGGGGCTGGTCCGGGAGCTGGCTTCGTTCCGGAATCTCAGGGTCGAAGGGCTTATGACCATGGGGCCGTTCGAGGGAAACCCGGAGGACGCCAGGCCCTATTTCCGGGAGACGCGCGCCGTTTACGAAGCTCTCCGGGCCATGGCGATCCCGGGCGTCTCGATATCCCGCCTCTCCATGGGGATGACGAATTCCTATCGCGTCGCTTTGGAAGAGGGCGCCACGATGGTCAGGATCGGCACAAGGATCTTCGGGGCGAGGCCAGTGGGTTAAAGAAAAGGTTCTTCGCCGTCAGCCCTACCGCCGTCGGCCGCATCACCCTCGATCGGAAGGGCTTCCGTGTCGATCGTGAGCGGTGCGGCCTCAAGCCCGCGCTTCTGCCGGAGATCCTCGATCTCACGGAGGGGCCTCTCGAGCTGGTTCCGTCGCGTCACGGTGAGGCTCTGGAATTCGGACTGAGCGTCCTCCAGCTTCTTCCCCATCTTTTCCATCGACCTGACGAAGAGACCCCACTGTTTGTGAAAGGTCCCCATAAGTTTCAGCATGCTCCCCGCCGTCTCCTCCAGGTTGAAGTTGTCCATGGCCTGACGGATGATGGCCAGGATGGCGTAGAGCGTGAACGGCGAGCAGAGGATGACCTTGTTCCGCATGGCCTCGTCGATGATCGAGGGATCGTTCTCGTTGATGAAGGCGTAGACCTGCTCGTTGGGAATGAAAACGATGACGTAATCCAGAGTGAACTCCTCCGGGTTGATGTAGTCCCGGGTCGTGACCTCCTTGATCCGGGCCTTAACGTCCCGCAGGAACTGGGCCTTCAGGGACTCCCGATCCGCGTCACGCTCGGACTCTAGGAACCGGATGTAGTTATCCAGCGGGAACTTGACGTCCATGTTGACCTTCCGGCCCTGGGGCAAGGGGAACGTGTAGTCCGGGCGGCCGGCGGCGGTCTCGAGCGCCTTCTGCTTCAGATAGTTGACGCCCTCGATGAAGCCCGAAAGCCGGAGGACGTCCTCGGCCATCCGCTCGCCCCACTGGCCGCGGGCCCGGGTGCTCGACAGGGCCTGGCGGAGCTGCTGGGCCGTCTCCTGAAGGAGGGCCGTTTGTTCGGCCGCGTGCTTTAACTGGCTGGCCACCTGGCCGAACTTCTGTTCCCGGTCCTTCTCCAGGCTCTGCATGAGGTCCTCGACCTTCCGGAGGTCGGTTTTCATGCCTTCGAGGCTCTGGTCGATGAGCTTCTTCTTGCCCTCGAGATCTTTCTCCCCCAGGCCCGATTGCCGGGCAAGAGTTTCGTTGGCCAGTTTCAGGAATTCGTCGGTGTTCCTTTTCAGGGCTTCGAGCGAAAGCGCCCCGAAGGAGTCCCGGACGCGCCCCATCAGGGCGTCGAGGTCCTTCACCTTTTCGGTTTCCGTTTGATTCACGAGCTCGCGGGCCAGAGATCCGGCCTCGCGCTTCCGAAGAAGGTGGATGACCAGGAACAGGGCCACGCCGAAGACGGCGCCCGCGACGAATGCCAGGATCATGTTCATCACCGTCCTCCGTTCTTGTTCTTCATGGGGAAGATAGGTTGACAACTCCGCCCACAGATAATATTATACCTCCATCGGCGAGAGATGGCCAAACAGAAACCGCTCGAACTCCCCCCAAACCCGCCGGGATACGGGCGCCGATCCTATCGTAGTCTCCAATGAGCGCATCGGTGACCGCAAGGACGGGATGTCCGCCCCCCCGGAGCTTCCCACTCGAAGATATCCAGGCCATCATCCCATCCAAGGAGGCTTCCCTATGGGTCCTGTCAACGTTCATTCCGGAGTCCCGGCGCAAGAGCCCGGGCGGAGGATGTTCCTGAAACAATCCGCCGCGGCGTTGTTCCTGATGGACCCCGCCCTGGGCCATCTGTTCGCGGAGGATTTCGATCTTCCGACGTCCTCCCTTGCCTATTATGGGAGCATGTTCGTCATGGAAAGCGCCCCCGGACCCGAGACCGTCATCAACGGGAAGCGCTGCATTTACTTCGGCGGCACGGGCTATTTCGCCCTGCACGGCCACCCCGAGGTCATCGACGCCGGGATCGCCGCCTTCCGCAAGTTCGGCGTCCACAGCGCCACGTCCCGGACCGGATTCGGCCACAACCCCGTCATCATCGCCCTGGAGAAGAAGATCGCCGAATATTTCGGGACCGAGGATTCTCTCCATTTCGTCTCGGGCTACCTCGACAACCTCTTCCTCGTCCAGGCGTTCCGGGACAAGGTCGACGCCGTCTTCATCGACGAGACGTCCCACTTCAGCATCAAGGACGCGGTCTATTCCGCCCGCAAGCCCGTCTTCATGTTCCGCCACCGCGACCCCGAGGACCTCGCCGTCCAGCTCAAAGCCAACCTCAAGCCCGGCCAAGTCCCCCTGGTCATGACCGACGGGATCTTCCCGACCTTCGGCGTCATCGCGCCCGTGCCCGACTACGTCAAGGCCATCGAGCCCTACAAGGGGATCCTGTGCCTCGACGACTCCCACGCCGTGGGCGTTCTCGGCCCGAAAGGCCGGGGCACTTACGACCATTTCGGGGTCTCGTCGGACCGCTGCTATTTCGCCGGGACGATGAGCAAGGCCTTCGGCGGGCACGGGGGCTTCATCACGGGCAGCAAGGCGTTCATCGACCTTCTCAAAGCGACGTGCGGCGCCTACCCTGGAGCCACGCCGAGCCCGACCCCGGCCGCAGCCGCGTCCCTCGCAGGGATGGAGATCGTGATGAGGGAACCCCAGCGGCGGGAACGGCTGAGGCGGAACGTGAAGATGGCCAAGGAAGGCATGCGGAAGCTCGGCTTCGAGATGAACGACAATCCCGTGCCCATCGTGACCTGGGTGTTGAAGTCCGCCGAAGACATGAAGAAGATCCAGAAGGAACTCGTCGACCGCGGCGTCGCCGTCGCCTACACGAAGTATGTCGGCGCGCCGGCCGGTGGGGTCCTGAGGGCCTCCATCTTCTCGGAGCACACCCCCGAACACATCAACCGGCTCCTCGACGAGATGAAGAGACTAGCGTAACGCCGGACGCCGCCGACCCCTTCCGATAGATCCGATTATTCCGGGTCCGGGGTTCCGGCTCCCCCCATGGCTCCCGTTCCGTCCGCCTCCCCGCCTTCCGTTTCGGAGGCGGCCCGATCGATCTCACTCTCGAAATCGTCCCCCAGGTCCTCGCCCATCTCCCGGCCCATCTTCTTCATCCAGCGGGCGACGCTCCCGGGATCGTTCTCGTCGAGCCCTCCGAGCTTCGCGGGATCGGCCAGGCTTTCCATACGGCTTTCTTCGGACCGGAGGACCGACACGCGCGAGACGAGCTTCTTCACGTTCGCGCTCCCGCAGGCCTGGCAGCGAGGCTCGAACGCGGACCTCACGGAAAGCGTTACGAACGTCGACCTCTTTCCGCAGTCCGCGCAGCGGTATTCGTAGATGGGCATGCTAGATCAGGATCCCTTCGTTCCAGCCAAGCCTGACGAGCTCGATCCAGCCCTCGCCGCTCACGTCAAGGTAATGCCGGGTGTCGGCGAGGACAGGTCCTCTCATTGGAGGGGATTCTAGCACGTACGGCGATGGAGCTCAATGCCGGCCCGGAACGTCTGGCTTCGGGCGCCGACACCCGTCAGGCAAGAAGAGTTTTGAGTTTCCGCAGGACCTCGCTAACGACGGAGGATGGCAGTTCACATGACAAAGCGGCTTCGCGGGCGCGCCAATCCAAGCTCTTCACCTGATCCGACAATATCGCACCGGAAACCGGGAGGCCCGAAGGGACCAGGGTTTCGAACGGGTATCCTTTGACCCGGCCGGTGATCGGCGCCGTGAGGGCCAACCCGACCTTGGCGTTGTAGGCCACCGGCGAAAGAATAACGGCCGGCCACCTGCCTGCCTGTTCATGCCCCGCCTGCGGGTTCATCCTCATCCAAACGACATCTCCCCGCTTAGGCGAATAGGCGGTCTTTTTTACCATGATTCCTCGCCTTCGGCCGGGCCCGTCTCCCACTCATGCTGCCGGTTCTCCTCTGTGACCCCGGCAAGCAATTCTCCCAGGGTCCATTCGCGTTCCGTAACGGGGGTGATCAACAGAGTGCCTTCCTGCATTATCATTTCTATAGACGCATTTTCCTTCAGGTTTATCTCATCGGCATATACAATGAAGATTCCCAATAGACATGCCCGATGTCAAGAGTGAGACAGCCGCGCGGCGACAAACCTGCGCAAGAATCTCAACGCTTCGTCGCTGCGGCGGAAGATCGGGATCCCGGCCTCTTCCAGGAGCTCGCACATGGGGTCGTAGACCTTGCCCGCATCGATGTTGACGACAAAGGGCTTGTCCGTCCTCCGGAACAGCGCTATGACCCGCTGGGCGAAGCTCTCCGGGTCGAGGATGCTTTCCCGCCCGTCCGGCGACGGGCCGAGCGTCCGCATGGCCGGCGTCATGGGCACCGGGGAGATCACGGCGCAGTCTACGCCCGGATCCTCGAGCATGGCCTCGGCGCACCCGGTGAACGCGGCGTCATCCGCGACCGGCGTCACGTCAAGGGGATTGTGGACGTCCTGGAGCCGGTCGATGCCCAACGGCCGCAGGGCCGCAGCGATCCGCGCCCTCGTCTCCGGAGAGAACGCGGCAAGTGCCAGCTCCCCTCCGTCGCCCTTGAGGCCGTCGGCCATGATGACGCATTCGAACCCCGCGTTACTGACGAGTCCGACGCGGTTCCCCCTCGTCTTCTTGTCCGCCAAGGTCTCGAACCCCCGGACCATGTTCTCGAACTCCTCAATGTCCCCGCAGACGACCGCCCCCGCCTGTTCCAGGACAGACCGGCAGACGGAATAGTCTCCGGCTACCGAGGCCGTGTGGCTCGAAGCCGCCCCGCGGCCTTCGGGCGAACGCCCCGACTTGTAAACGATGACCGTCCGCCCGGCCTCCGCAATCTCCTTCACGGCGCGGGCAAAGGCATGCCCGTCCCCGGGACGGAACCCCTCCATGTACACCGCGAAAGTCTGAACCTCAGGTTCGTCCTTTAGGAAGTTGATGTAATCAGAAGCCGTCAGGTCGATTTGGTTGCCAAGCGAAACGGCATACCGGGGCTCGATACGGGGCATCTTGCTCATTCGCGAGATCATGAAGGCGCCGCTCTGACTGATGACGGCCATGTCCGACCTCGGGCCCCTGGGCCGCGGCAGTTTGTCCTCCGTGATGAACGTCGTATCGTACTTCCCGGGCTTGGAGGCAATGCCCAGGCAGTTCCCGCCGTTGACCACCGGCGTGATCCTCCCCGCGGCGCGGCCTCCGGCTATGATCTCCCGGATCGCCGCTTCGAGGCCTTGGCTCCCCTCCTTTTCGCCGAGCCCGCCGGCGATGAGAATGACGGACCTCGCCTTTTCGTTCTCCGCAAGCTCCCGCATGAGACCCACGCTCTGCTCGGCCCCGAGGGTCAGGACGAACAGATCGACCGTGACGGGCAGTTCGCGTACGGAGGGGACGCACCGGCACCCCGCGATCTCGGAAAGGCCGGGTTTCACGACGAAGACCTTCTCCTTCGGGAAGCCGTTCTTCAGGATATTCTCGAGAATGATGCGGCCGATGTTCCTCTTCTCGGAGACACCGATGATCCCGATCGTCTCCGGCCGAAGGAGGCGGCCGATCTCCCCGTACGGCCGCTCCTCGGGTGCGCGCCCCGCCCTGGAGAACCGGCACAGCCCATCCAGGGGGACGAGTCCCCCGTCGCGGATGACCAGCGGATTGACCTCGAACTCCTCGATGACGTAGGGCGAGCGCCCGGCGAAGGACGATAGGTTCCGGGCGAGCCGGATGAACCGGCGAAGCGCGGCGGCGAGCGTCGCCGGCGCGAGCAGGGGCTTTCGGCCCCGGAACGGGAGGGCCACTTTGCCGAAAAAAGCCAGGGGTTCGATGAGCGCCCCTAGACGGGCTTCGTCGACGAGAGGGACCGAGAACATGGAAACGGACCTCCTCTCCTTGATCCTCTCGTTCATGTACTCGACGTCCAACCCTCCTCCGCCCACGGTCATCACGGGGCCGAACTCGCGGGTATTGCGGACGCCCACCAGGAGCTCCGAGCCGAAGCCGACGTCGTCGAAGGCGACCTTCTCGCAGACCAGGACGCCGCGGAGGGAATCCGCGACCGCCTTCCGGGTCGGCCACTCCTGCCTGCCGGCGGGGGAAATCCTTTTTGACCACTCCAGGAACCGCCCGGGCACGCCGGCGAGCATCTCTTTGCAGGCCGCATTGACGGCCCGGGGTTCCGCCTTCGCGAAGCGCACGCCTCCCGAGTCGGACTTGTGGAGGATGAGCGGCGAGACGACCTTCAGGACAACAGTGCCCGAGCCGAGGGCGGCGAGGTCGGCTTTCCGGACCGGCCTGCCCTTCGGCACGAAGACGTGTCTCGGCGTCGGCAAGCCGGCAAGCTTCAGGAGCACATAGACCTCGTGCTCTAGGAGGAACGAGCGCCCGTCCTTCTCGGCGTTCTTGAAGACGCCGGCGATCGCGGTCATGTTCATGGCGACGTCAGAACGCGGCGGCAGCGGCGCGGCCGAGGTCGAAAGCCTTGAGGTTCGCCTGGACGACATTCTCCCCGCGGGCCTTGAAGAGGACCTCGATGAAGCGTTTCAGACTCTCCTCCTTGAGGACGAGATGTTTCGAGGCGGCCCCGAGCATGACGGTATTCTGGGCTTTCGAGGTCCCCGCCTCCTTGGCGAGCTTTTCGGAATCGACGATGACGCACCGGCCGGACCTCCGGACCTCCGCCAAGACCGCGTCGATCGGCGGGTAGTCCGGGATATTGACGTAGGGCGTCGCGCTCGTCACGACGATGCCGTCCGGACCGAGGTGGCCGAAGTAGCGCAGGGCCTCGAGCGGCTCGACGCTCAGGATCATGTCGGCCTCCCCGCGGGGGATGAGGTCGCTCCAGATGGGCCCCGAGGCGAGGCGCATGTGCGACTGGACCGCCCCTCCCCGCTGGGCCATGCCGTGGACCTCCGCCTGTTTGAACGACAGCCCCTCGGCCAGGGCGGCGTTATCGATGACGAACGCGATCGAAAGGATCCCCTGCCCTCCGACGCCGGCCAGAATGATATCCTGCTTCATCGCTCAGCTCCTTTTCTTCTTCCGGCTCTCCTCGAGACATTCCCTGACGGCCACGATGACCGAAAGCCCCTTGTGATCGAGCTCTTCCTTGATGATGGCGACGTTCTTCTCGTGGTGCTTGGGAAGGGGCTCGATGACCCGGAGGCGTTCCTTCCTGACGCCGAGCCCTTCGACGAGCTTAAGCAGGCCGCCGCCCGTCCCGAAGCTCGGCTGACCCCCGGTCATGGCGGTGGTCGAGTTATCCAGGATGATGACGGTCATGTCCGTGTCCACGGCCGCGGCGGCGAGAAGCGGCGTGATTCCGGAGTGGGCGAACGTCGAATCGCCGATGACGGCGACGGCGGGGCGGATCCCGGCGTCCGAGCCACCCTTGGCCATGCTAACGCTCGCGCCCATGCAGACGCAGGTCTCGATCGCGTTGTAGGGAGGCAGGGCCCCGAGGGTGTAACAGCCGATGTCCGAAAAGACGCGGGACCCGGGATAGGCCTCACGGGCCTTGTTGAGGGCCTTGAACGTATCCGCGTGCGGACAGCCGACGCAGAGCTGAGGCGGCCTGTTGGAAAGGACGAGAGGGCCGGGCTCCCGGAGGACGGCCGGGGGCAGGCCCAGGGCCTTGCGGACGATGTCCGGCGTGAGTTCGCCCGCCGGCGGAAGGTCCCCGGAGAGCTTTCCCCTGAGCGTCTTCCCCGGGATCCCGAACTGCCCTTTGAGCTGCCCTTCGATGAGCGGAGCTCCCTCCTCGATGACGAGGATCGTATCCGCGTGATCGACGAGGCGCGCGACGAGGGCGTCCGGAAGCGGGTACGTCCCGACCTTGAGGACCGACGGCGCGGGAACGGCCCGGTCCAGCCATTCCCTGAGATAGCTGTATCCGATGCCGGAGGCGACGATGCCCAGCGACCGGTCCTTTTCGTTGAGCGTGAGCGCGTTGAACCGGGAGCCTTCGGCGATCCGGACCATCTCGGGCTGTTTCCGGAGGAGCCGGTCGAAGCGGCGCCGGGCGTTCACGGGGAGGAGGATCCAATCCTTGCTATCGCCGGTCCGGAGCTTGTTCTGCGGCCGCGGCTCGCGCGGCGTGACCGATGAACGGCTGTGGGCCAAGCGCGTGACCATCCGGACCATGACCGGAAATCCCAGCTCCTCGGAGAGGTCGAAGGCCTCCCGGGTCATGTCGTAGGCCTCCTGGTGGTTCCCGGGTTCGAAACAGAAGACCTGGGCGAACCGGGCGTAAAAGCGGCTGTCCTGCTCGTTCTGCGAGCTATGCATCCCCGGGTCGTCGGCGCTCGCGACGACGAGCCCGCCGTTGGCCCCGGTGACAACCGAGTTCATGAAGGGGTCGGCCGCGACGTTGAGGCCGACGTGCTTGAAGGAGACCATGGCCCGCTTTCCGGCGAACGAGGCCCCCAGGGCCTCCTCGTAGGCGGTCTTCTCGTTGACCGACCAGGAAGCCACGAAATTCGTCCCGCCGCCAGAGACCCGGATCAGGTACTCCATGATCTCCGAGGCGGGCGTTCCCGGGTACGAACTGGCCGCCGAAAGGCCGGCGTGGACGGCTCCCAAGGCGACGGCTTCGTCGCCGAGAAGGATCTCGTTCTTCATGTCAGGTTCCTTTTGTTTCAAGAATGCCCCGCGCAGGGGCGCGGGACGAAATCAAGGATACCTTCCGCGCCGCAAGGCTGTCAAGAAAATACTTATTATTCCTATATATTCATGTTGTCATGCGACCGCGATTGGATTAGAATAGGAAAAATAAGGAGTGTGGCATGATCAGACTTTCGACCAAGGGGCGATACGGGACACGGCTTATGCTGAACCTGGCCTCCCGCTACACAGAAGACGGACACGCGATCATCCTCAAGAGCATCTCTGAAGAGGAGAACATCTCCATCCGCTACCTCGAGCAAATCATCATCCCCCTCAAGATCAACAAGCTTGTCAAGAGCATCCGTGGCGCGGGGGGGGGATACATCCTGGCCAGAGAGCCCTCTCTGATCAACCTCAGGGAGATCCTCCACGCCCTCGAGGGAACCTGCTGCCTCGTTGAGTGCGTCGAGGAGGCGGACATCTGCGAACGTCAGCCCTATTGCGCCGCCCACGAGGTCTGGAAGGAAGCCACCCTCCTCATGAAGAATTATTTCGAGAGCATCACCCTGGCCGATCTGGTCAATATCTCCGAGAAGAAGAAAAAGAAAGCGCGAAGCCATTGATCCCAGAGGAGCCATGAGATCCGTCCTCAAATTCTTGGGCTCGGTCAAACTCGCCCTCGCCCTGTTCATCCTCCTCGCTTCGGCGTCGGCCCTGGGAACCCTCATTCCCCAACAGCGGACGCCCGGCGAGTATAGGGCACGTTATGGGGCCTCGGCGGCCGTCGTGACGGGGCTCCGCCTCGATCGCCTTTACCGGTCCCCTGGATATCTCGCCCTGCTCATCCTTTTCGGGGCGAACCTTTCGGTCTGCACTCTGATCAGGCTCTCCCCCAAGCTGAAAAGGACCTTCGGAAACGACGCCGACCTCGACGCCGCGTCGATCGGCGCCCTGAAGGTCCGGGACGCGTTCGTCCGGAGGGGCAGCCCCGACCAGATGGCCTCGGCCGCCCGGCGGGAGCTCGAGGGGAGGCGCTACCATGTCCGGGAGAGGGCCGACTCCGGACGCCTGTTCCTCCGGGGACGCCGCCGCGTCCTCGGCCTCTTCGGCGCCGATATCGTTCATCTCGGGATCCTCGTCGTCCTCGCCGGCGGCATCGTGAGCGGGCTCGGCAAGTCCTCGACCGACATCGCCCTCGCCGTGGGCGAGACCGCTCCGATCCCCGGCCAATCCGCGTCGGTCCGACTCGACAAGTTCGAGACCGAATACTATCCCGGCGGAGGCGTCAAGGACTGGACGAGCACGGTGACGGTGCTCGAGCACGGCGTCCCCTCGGTCAACCGGAAGATCGAGGTCAACCACCCCCTGAGCTGGAAAGGGACCGTCCTTTACCAGTCGAGCTACGGATGGGATTGGGAAAGGCCCGAGATCGGACTGCGCATCCGCAGAAAAAGCGACCCGGCGTTCCTGAAGCGGGTCGTCCTCGGGCCCGATGGGACTGCCGAGGCCGGGGACGGAACGACCGTCTCGGCGCTCAGGTTCGTCCCCGATCTCGTCATCGGTGACGACGGGAAGGTCCATACCCGCTCCGCCGAGCCGAACAATCCCGCGGTCCTTATCGAAGGCCGGAAAGACGGGAACGCTATCTATTCCGGCTGGGTCTTTGCCCGATATCCCGAGGTTTCCCACGTCCGCCCGGAAGGGGCGACGGACCTCGTGTTCGAGCTCGAGAATTACTCGGCCCCCCAATTCTCGGTCCTTCAAGCGTCCCGGGACCCCGGAGCCTCGTTCATCTGGCTCGGCTGCGCCGTCCTGCTGACGGGCCTCTTCCTCAGTTTCTACTGGCCTCCTCGGGAGGTCCGGATCGCTCTCGAAGCCCGAGACGAGGGGAAGGTCTCGGTCACCGTTGGCGGCCTGGCGCCGAAGGACCGGGAGGCATTCGAGAGGGAATTCGGCGAGATCACAACCGCCCTCAGGAGGGTCCCGTGAACGAACCTCTTTTTTTTACAGTCGCCTTCATCGTCTATGGCGCGGCCGCGCTCGGATACTTCGCTTTTCTGTTTTCGGGACGCGAAGCTTTGGCCCGGGCCGGTTTTATCCTGGCCGCCTGTGGCCTCGGCGTCCACACGCTGGCCCTCGCCGCCCGGACCTTCGGGAGCGGACACGCCCCGTTCACGAACATGTACGAATCCGTTTCCTTCCTGGCCTGGTCGTCGGCCCTGGCCTACGTCGTCGTCGAGGTGAGGTTCCGCGTCCGAAAGGCGGGCCCTTACGTCCTTCTTATTGTCGTCGCCCTCATGGCCGTCGCCTCGTCACCGCTCATGCCCAAGGAGGCCACTCCCCTGGTCCCCGCCCTGCAGAGCTACTGGCTCTGGCTCCATGTCTCCGTGACCCTGCTTGGGGAAGCCTTCTTCGCCGTCGCCTTCGTCACGAGCCTCCTCTTCCTCAGGGCCGATGCCAAGAGCCGGAAGGATTCGGGAGGAGAATGGGCCAAGGTTGCCGCGAGATACGACGAGGTCAGCTATCGGGCGATCGCCGCCGGCTTTCCACTCTTCACCCTGGGCGGGCTCGTCTTCGGGATGATCTGGGCCTACAGGGCCTGGGGAAGCTATTGGAGCTGGGACCCGAAGGAGGTCTGGTCTCTCATCACCTGGCTCTTCTTCGCCCTCTATCTCCACACCCGGATCGTCATGGGCTGGAAAGGCCGGCGTTCGGCCCTCATCGCCGTCCTCGGCTTCCTGGCAGCCCTGTTCACTTATTTCGGGGTCAACTATCTGCTGTCCGGACTGCACAGCTATGCATGAAAGGGAGCTTCGCATGAAAAGATTCGCGATCGTTTTCGGCATCGTGTTCACCGTCGGGTTGGCGTCTATCACTGCCGCCGACGTGCCAACCTACGTAGGGGCCAGCAAGTGCCGGGATTGCCACAAGACCGAAAAGCAGGGGAAGGCGTATCCCATCTGGGAGGCGAGCAAGCACGCCCAGGCCTTCAACAATTTGAAATCGGAAACGGCGAAGAACGCCGCCGGAGAGTCGATCCCCGCCCAAGAGGCTCCCGCGTGCCTGAAATGCCATGCCCCCCAGTTCGACAAATCTCCCGAGGTCTCCATCGAAGGCGTGACCTGCGAGGTCTGCCACGGCCCGGGAAGCCAGTACAGGAAGCTCAGCGTCATGGTGGACCGTGAGGCTTGCGTAAAGAACGGCCTCGTCGTCTTCGCGTCCCAGGACGCCGTCAAAGCCATGTGCCTGACCTGTCATGCCGCCGCGCACGGCAAGAAAAACTGGGATTTCATCAAAGCCTGGGAAGCCGTCAAGCACGAGAAGCCGGGGAAATAGGTCGGGGAAGTCGTTCAGGCTTTATTCAGCCCCTCGAAGAACGCCGGCCAGAACGGGTCCTGTTCCGGGATGGCCAGGGGCATGACCCTTCCATCCCGCCGCCTGATGGTCCGCTTGCGCCTGTCCTTCAACACGGTCCCGATGACCGATGCCGGGATGCCCGCCCGGGCGAGCCTCCTCAGGATCTTCGGCACGAACGCCGCTTTCGCCGTGAGGAGGAGGCTTCCCTCGGCGATGGCGCACACGGGATCGATCCCGAACGCCTCGCAAACCATCCGGACCTCGGGCGGGTCGATCATGAGGTTCTCGTAAATGTCCATCCCGACGCCGCCGGCGTCAGCCATTTCGAAGAGCCCGCCGATGATCCCTCCCTCCGTAGCGTCATGCATGGCCGTGACCCCTCCCGCTTTCATGGCCGTGAGCGCGTCCTCGACCACCGTGATCTTCCGGCAGAGGGCCTGGGCCTTCCGGATGAGCCGCTTCGGGTATTTCCCTGCCAATTCTTTTTTGCGCAGGACCGACAGCAATCCCGCGGTCTCAATGGCCGGCCCTTTGGTCAGAAGGACCGCGTTCCCGGGCCGGGCCCCGGCCGGCGTTAGATAGGCCCCCTTTTTCGCGAAGGCGAATACCGTGATCCCTCCGATGAGCGGCGCGGAGAGCCCGGGATAGAAACCCGTGTGGCCGCCGACGATCGCGATCCCCAGGGAGACGGCCGTGCGGTGGATCGAATCCACGATGGTTTTGAGTTCCCGCAGGCCCGACTCCGGCGGCATCAGCAGGGAATATGTCATGTACCGAGGCTTGACCCCCATGACGGCGACATCGCTCGCCCCGATATGCACGGTGAACCGGCCGAACATTTCCAGCGGAAGCCCGGGCATGGTGAAGATGGGGTCTTCGGCAATGACGAGGACCCTCCCGCCGCCGGCGTCGACGACGCCCGCGTCCACCCCGGCGAGCGGCGGGACGATGACCGTCGCGTCTTTTTTCCCCAGCCGCCCGAGGAGGTAACGACGGAACGTCTCCTGGTCGATCTTGCCGATCTTCATGCGAGATCTCCCGGGCGCGTCAGGACCCGAGGCCCGCTTTGCGTTCGGCGGCCTCGACCGTGTTCGCAAGGAGCATGGTCACGGTCATCAGGCCGACGCCGCCAGGGACGGGCGTGATGGCCGCGGCTTTCTCCGTCATGCCCTCGAAATCGCAGTCGCCGACCAGCCGGAACCCCTTCGGGCGCGAGGCGTCCTCGACCCGGTTGACGCCGACGTCGATGACGACGCAGCCTTCGCGGATCATGTCCGCAGTGATGACCTTGGGAACGCCCATGGCCGCGACGAGGATATCGGCCTGCCTTGTGAAGTACGGCAGGTCCTTCGTCCCCGTGTGGCACACGGTGACGGTGGCGTTGGCGCCCTTCTTTTTCTGCATGAGCATGGCCGCGAGCGGCTTGCCGACGAGGTTGCTCCGGCCGCAGATGACGACATGCCGGCCCTCGGGGCTGTAGCCCGCGCGCGTCAGCATTTCGACGACGCCATAAGGAGTGCACGGGAGCGGGCCGGGCTCGCCGCGAAGGAGCTTCCCGACATTGATGGGATGGAGCCCGTCCACGTCCTTTTCCGCCGAGATGCGGCTGATGACCCTGTCGGTGCCGACATGCTTCGGCAAGGGGAGCTGGACGAGGATCCCGTTGAACCTCGCGTCCTGATTGAGCCGGTCCACTTCCGCCAGAATCTCCGCTTCCGAAGCCTCGGCCGGCATGCGGACGGTCTCCTCATGGATACCGAGCTCCTCGGCCCCCTTGGCCTTGGAGGTGACATAAGAGACGGACGCCGGGTCCTCCCCCACCAGGATGACCCCGAGGCCGGGGGTGATCCCCCGGGCTTTCAACCGGTCGACCCGCTCCTTGAGCTCGCCGCGGATCTGGGCCGAGAGTTCCTTGCCTCCGATGATCCTGGCTGGCATCACGTCCTCCTTGATATTTCTGTTAGTTTTCGGCGAGAGCTAAAAATAATCAATTGCGGGCGATCGGTCAAGGCAGAATATTGGGGTAACCCCGGGGGCATTCTCCTTGCTGGATCCCAATCCCGCTTCTTCTGCCGTTCTCAGCCATCTCGCGGCCTTTGGCATCACAGGTATCTGACCAGAGCGCCCCATTTCCTGTCGGCCTTGAATCCCCGGTGCAGGAAGAAGCCCGGCAAATAGGAATGGGTCAGAATGACGTTGATGCCGGAGCCCGACATCCGGCCGCAGAAGTCCTCCAGCATGGCCCCTCCGATGCCGCCGCCCTGGAGGGACGAGGCGACGACGATGACGTCGATGAAGGCGACGTTCCGGGACATCATCCGGTAGCATAGCCCGCTGACGACCCGCTCCTGCCCGTCCTTGACGATGTAATGGCGGTCCTGCTCCAGGATCTTCTTCGGGTATTTCTCCTGGAAGAAGAGGCGGTAGAGGCGGCCGATCTCAGCCGGGTCAAAGGTCTCGCCGAACGTGAAGACCTCGCCCTTGCAGCCGGTAAGGTACGAGTGGACGACGACCTGCCGCCCCCCCCCTTCCCCGACCTTGAGGATATCGAGGGCCTGCGAGCCCCGGAGCCGGGGGAAAACCATCCGGCTGAAGACAAGACGGTCCTCGTCCTTGCGGAGGGCCGCCTGGAGGTCGGACAGTTCCAGGAACTGGACGGCCGGCCTCTCGAGGTTGGCGGACATCTTCGCGAGCAGGCGGTCGAAAGCCGTCCGCGCCTTCTCATCCGCCCCGGCGAAATACGTATGCCTGTAGAGGTAATAGCGGACGACTTCGGGATAGCGGTCCAGCCTGTAGAGCCGGGTGACGTCGAGGAGGACGGCCTCCTTGTCCTTGGCGGGAGCCAGGTCGTTCCGGAGCTCCCAGGTCTTGTAGCTTTCCATGGCGTTGATGGCCGGGAGCGGGATCACGTAGTTCTTTCCGAAATAATCCAAGTAGGCGTCGAGGGCTTCCGCAAGGCTCTTCCCGTCCGGTCCGGCGACAGGTTCGCGGGCGAGGTCCGCCCTGAGCCGGTCCAGGAACTCCAGGCCCTCCCGGCGGCCGAGGGCCTCATAGCACGCGTCGAAGATCCATTCGAGATCGAGCTGGTCCCGGCTCCAGGGATAATGGGAGCCGGTCTTGAGATAGAAGTTAACGACCATCGGCCGGACGAGGGACAGCGTGTCCTCATAGGGCTTCCATCCCCCGAGCGACGAGATCATCGGCTCTTCCCGGTAGTCCAGCTCTGGGACGACGACGTTCGCCGGGGAGACAAGCCCGGGAACGATGCGGCGCGAGGAATATTGCCACGCCCGGAAAAAGGCGGACATCGCCTCGATGAAAAGCCTCCGCCAAAGCCCCGGCGCCCCGGGCAGGCCCTCGGAACCGCGGACGGCGGCGAATTCGCGGATCTTCTCCCAGATGTCGAGGCCGCCGGGATAGCGGATGGACACGGCGTTGCTCTCCGGGCGGAAACACCCCAGCGGGGGAAGCACACGCTGGCCGTAAGGATAGCTGGCGATCGTCAGGTACCAGCGGACGGTCTCCCGATACGCGGCCGTGCCCAGCGCCTCGTCCAGGACGAGCTGAAGGTCGTAATGCCGCCCTCCGGCCGCGGTAACACCGAGCCGGTAGGACCCACGGTAGTTGGGAACAGGAAGCCGCGAGATCCAGATCCCCCCTTCCGGGACGTCCTTGAGCTCGAACCCTTCGGCGTCAAAGGCCAGCCCGAGGGACTTCTTCAGGAAGGCCCTCGTCCGCAGGAGCTCCCCGATCCCGGCCGCCTCGTCGGAACCGATCCCCTCATCGAAGGTCAGCTTCGCCGCCCATTCCTCCGACGCGGGCTCGGGTTCGTCGCCTGCCAGAAGCCTCTGCGAATCCAAATCAAGCTCGACCAGGAGTTCCTCGGCCCGGGCCGAGAGCGCGGCATCGGACCGATGGAGGACCCAGCTCGAGAGCTCGGCCCGGACATTGCCGTAGTATTCGGGATGATACCGGCAGAAGTCCGTGAACAGGCGGAAGATCCGCTCGAACTGGAGGCGCGAGGCGTCACCCACGGGCCATTCCATCTGCTCGCGATAGGCGAGCATCCTTTGGCGGAGCGCGTCAAACCGGCCTTTGCCCAAGCGGAAGGAGGCGATGAGCTCGATGGACTCCTCGTTGAGGAACGACAGTCCCGACTGGACGAAGGCCGAAAGGGCCTTGCTGTACTCCGGGTTCGGCTCGTCGAGCAGGAGAATCCTGTAGGCCGCGCACCGGATCCGCTCCTCTGGATGACGGGCCAGGGCCTCCAGCCTCCCGAGGAGGAGGGACGATGTCCGCAGCTCGGGCTCGACGAAGAGCCGCTCGATCTCCTCCAGAGCCTCGGCCGCGGCTGCGACGCCGCCGAAGAAGGCCATAGATACGAGCCGATGGACCTCCTTGAGGTGGCCGTCCCCGATCCCGGCCGGTTCCGGGATGTCGCCGGGCCCGGAGACGCCGGCCCGCGAGGAAGGCAGGAAGACCCGGCCGGAGACAACCTCGAGGGGGACGTCCCAGCCTTCCTTGCAGGGGCTGAAGCGGACGAGGGCAGGGTTGCCGATCCAGAGGCGGGGCTGGCGCACGAAGAGACCCAGATCGAGGACGTCGCCACGCAGGGAATATTCGAGGTCTCCGACGAGCACGGTCGAAGGGTCGTCGCCCTTCCGGAGCGGCAGGGTTAGGCTCCGGGCCTGGTCGCGAAGCCCGCCCTCATCGAAAGAGATGTCGTCCTCGAGGATCCCCAGGTCGCGGTAAAACCAATGCGGAATCCGGACGCTCAGTTCGTCGGCCTTGAACTCGACGAAGTTCGTCCTGTAGAGGGCCTCGATCTGGGTCTCGAAGTCGCGCTCGACGACCTTGCGGTTATAGGACCCTTTGGGCGTGACCTCGCCCCGGCCGGGGTCGAAGTCCCTCTCAAGGAGGGAGAAATTGACGACGCGCTCATACGGCGCCAGGTCCGTGTTGGCCGCGTTCACGATGCGCCGGTAATACTCGCGTTCGTTCTCAGCCGTCAGGGCGGCGCCGAGGACGGAGTCGCCTCGGTCCGGGACGATGAACAGGACGTTGTGCGGTCGCCCGTCGCCGACGAGAAAGCTCCGCCGGATGCCCGGGACGCCGATGAACTTGTTCTCGACCTTGAGCGGGTCGACGGTTTGGCCGCGGTTGTTCTTGTAGATGTCCTTGATCCGGTCGATGATCTGGTAATAGCCGTTCTCGAGCCTTTTAAAAACGTCCCCAGTGGGCAGCCAGGTGTCCTTATCCGGCCCCTCGGGATAAGGAATGATGTCGCCCGGGCCCTTGTCCTCAAGATAACGGGCGACGTAATGTCCGCTGATCTGGAGCTCGCCCCTCTCCCCCAGCCGGACCCGCATGCCGGGAAGCGGCAGACCGTGCGTATTGTCGACGTAGCGGCCGGGAGGCGTCATCGTGATCCCGCCGGTGCCCTCAGTCATCCCGAACCCGCTCGAGACGGCGACGCCGTTCCTCTCGAAGAAACGGAAGACCATGGAATCGAGATATCCGGCGGCGGACAGGCCCCAGCGCATTCTCCGGCCGACGACGCTCCGCATCACGGCCCCAGTGTCCGCGCTGGGGCCAGCGGCGTCGATCCTCTCCAGGCACTTCTCGTGGAGCTGGGCCCAACGAACGGGGACGCTGATGAAGCCCGTGGGATTCACCCGGGGCAGGAGCGAAAGGAGCGTATCGACGGAGGGATTGCCGGGGAACACGTAGGTCCCGCCCCAATAGATGGCCCCCAGCATTTCGAGATAGCGGCCGAAAGTATGGTAGAGCGGAAGGAAGCTCAGGAAGACCTCGTCGTCCCCGACCTCGGGCAGGGCCGCGGCCCGGGCGAACCGTTTGGCGACCAGTTGGTAGGTCGAGAAGCTCACTCCCTTGGCCTTGCCCGTACTGCCCGAGGTGAACATGACCGTAGCGACCTCATTCAAGGGCCTCCGCCTGCGCCGGGCGAGGACCCTCTCGACCTCGGCAGCCGAGAGTCCCCCGCAATATTCACCCAGAAAGACGGTGTGATCGCTTTCATGGACGGCGTCGCGGTCCAGGGTCACGATCCGGAAGGGCACGGCGGTGCGGGCTCGAACCTCCTCGAGGACCTGACCACGCTCCCTGCGATCGACGACGGCGATGTCGATGGCGAGCCTGTCGAAGATATGGACGAGGGTCTCCTGGTCGAAGTGCGTATTGAGCGGCGTGTCCAGAATGTCATAGAACAGGCAGGCTAGGTCGGCCGCGGCGCTGTCCACCGTGTTCTCGGAAAAGATGGCCACACGCGGGACTCCGGCGGGTCCGGAAGAGAGGCGGTAGAAGGCTGCGGCGATCTCGCGCGTCCGGCGGTCGATCTGCTCGTAGGTCCATTGCAGCGGGACCGGCGCAGACATGTCCTGGAACAGGACCCTGGCCGGGCGGGCCTTGACGCGGGCCTTGAAAAGATCGAGGAGCGAGAAGCCGGAGGCCTGAATGAGCTTGAAGGCAGCCTCAGCCCAACGCTCGAGGTCCGGAGTCTCGCCAAGGCCTACGAGGAACAGCCTCTTGCCCGTCTCGTCGAGGACCTCGTGGGCCGTTTTGCGGTCGAGCGAGGTAAAACTGTTGCTACCCGCCAGCTCCTCGAGGGCGTCGAGGACTTTGAGAGCTCGACTGCGCCTTTCAGACGGCGCAATCGCCGCCGCCCGCCAGTCTCTAAGGCACCGTTTCAGCCTGGATACCAGGTTCTGCCGCTCACCCATAGGACGTCTATTGTATTTTAATCAGGGACACAATACCAATTTCCGAATTTCCGGAATCTCCCCTGGAAAAGGCGTAAAGATATTTGATCCGGAATTTGGTATTGTGTCCCCGAATTGAATTCACAGCGCGACCGGTTTAAGGAATGATTTTGTAGTTCTTTTCCTGGAACAGCTTCCGACACGCTGATACCGCTTCCGGATCGTAAAGGACGCCTTTGTTCCGTTCGATCTCTTCCAAAGCAGCCTCGACCCCCAGGGCTGGACGGTAAGGACGGTGGGAGGCCATGGCCTCCACGACATCGGATACCCCGAGGATTCGAGCTTCGAGGAGAATGTCTTTCCCTTTCAACCTCTGGGGATACCCGGACCCGTTCATCCGCTCGTGATGCTGGAGAACCATCTCGGCGATAGGCCAGGAGAAGTCGATGTCGCTGAGGATATCGTGGCCGGCTTGGGGATGGGATTGTATCATCTGATATTCGATGTCCGTCAAGCAAGACGGCTTGCTCAAAATTTCGGCGGGGATGGACATTTTCCCAATATCGTGAATGGTCCCGGCTATACGCAGCCCTTCTACCCTTTCCTTGGCGAGACCCATTTCCTCGCCGATGGCCCGGGCCAGATCCGCCACCCGTCTTTGATGCCCGGCGGTGTAGGGGTCTCGCTTTTCGGTTATCGCGGATAAGACCTGGATGATTCCGCCGAGAGCGTCGTGCAGGCTGCTGAGGGTTTTCTGAAGTTGATCCTCGCTCTTTTTTTGTTCGGTAATGTCTTGACAGATCGCCTGAAACTGCGTTTGGCCGTTCCATATAACTTCTTTTCTGAAGATCCGAAGGCACCGGATCTCCCCCGTTTTTCTGAGGATGTTTATTTCATATTCGGGGGAATAATCCTCTCCGTTCATTCTTTTCTTTTTTCGTGATTGATATTCGGCATAACTTTCAGGCGTATATCGATTCTTTACGGGTGTCGATCTCAGCTCCTCGATATCTTTATAGCCGTAAAGGTCCAAGATGGCCTGGTTGGCATAGAGCGTTTCGCCTTTGGCGCTCACAATGCGAATTCCCAGCGGGGATTCATCCATGGACCGGCGGAAGTTCTCTTCGGCCTGACGCAGTGCCTCCTCCCTTCCTATGCGCTCCGTGATGTCTCTTGCGATTCCCAAAACGATAGTTTTATTTTCGAATTTCACGGGATGCGTGCTGATTTCGACGTGGACTTTGTCGCCGGCCTTCTGCTTCAAAATGAATTCATCGGGACCGGTCGCCATCCCCCTAGCGTTTTTAACTAAAAGTTTCGCGGCTTTCGGAAGTTGATCCAAGGAAAGCAGGTTGAGTTTCAGGAAGCTCCCTCCGATGAGCTCCTCCCTATTATAGCCCGTAGTTATCTGCGCTGCCTTATTGCCGTCGATAAAAGTTCCTTTCATATCGTTCAGATAATAGGCATCGGGCGCATATTCGAATATGAGTTTGAATCGCTCTTCCGACTTCCTCAGCGCTTCCTCCGTCCGCTTGCGCTCGGTGATGTCGGCGGTGACAATGACCGTCTTCCAATCGGGATATGTAACGGGAACGGCGCTTACGCTGGTCCAGATAACAGTGCCGTCCCCCTTCACCACCCCGGTTTCAACATCGTGAACTGCCCTTTGCTCCGCCATCGCCCGTACGCTGGCAAACTCCTCGGCCGGCATAGGCGTCCCGTCCGGCCTGAGAAAGGTTCGACTCTCGTGATCGCCTCTTAGCAAACCCTCACTGGAAATCTTCAGAATCCCTTCAAGCGCAGAGTTCATAAAGGATATTTTCCTTTGTGCGTCGAGAATAGAGACTCCTATTGGGAGTAGCTCAAAAATAGTTTTTAGTTTCGATTCCCTTTCCTTTAATTCCGCTTCCGCCCGCTTGCGCTCCACGGCATATTGGGCTGCGCGCACAAGTGTATTTCCGATAATCTCGCCTTTAATGAGATAGTCCTGGGCGCCGTTCCGCACGGCCATCATGGCGGTTCCCTCGTCATCGTGTCCTGTCAATATTATTACCGGCGTGTTCGGCGCCGTATTCCGCAGCTTATAGAAAGTCTCCAACCCTCGACTATCGGGCAGGCCGAGGTCGATCAACAGGAGATCAAAGCTTTCCCCTTCCAGCCGGGCGATCGCTTCGGAGAGCCGAGACACAGAATCGATCTGGAAGCTAATGAACCCTGAATCGGACATATACTCCCGAACCAACTCCATGTCGGCAGGGTTGTCTTCGACGACGAGGACGCGCAGCCTTTTAATCATCCTTTGGATCCGTTCGGCGGAAGCTTGACGATCGTGAGCCAGAAATCTTCGATGGCTTTCACCACCTTGACGAACTGGTTCAGGTCGATCGGCTTCGTAATGAAGCAGTTCGCGTGAAGGTTGTAGCTTCTAAGAATGTCTTCTTCGTCCTTGGAAATCGTTAATATCACGACAGGGATTCGCCTCAAATCCGGATCCGATTTGATCTCGGCGAGCACCTCCCGACCGTCCTTTTTAGGCAGGTTGAGGTCCAGAAGCACGAGGTCGGGTCGCGGGGCCTCCGCATACTTCCCTTTACCCCGAAGGAAGAGCATCGCCTCCACTCCGTCGCCGACCGTGTGCAGTATGTTGCGCACTTTGCTTTCCTCCATGGCAGCTCTGGCCAGGTCGACATCCCCCGGATTGTCCTCAACCAGAAGAATCACAATAGGCTTGCCCACTCTTGTTTCAAGCATCGTCCATGACCTCCTTGCTTTACTTCGGAATACTAAAGAAAAACGTCGAGCCTTTCCCCGGCTCGGATTCGAACCATATCCTGCCGCCATGGCGTTCCACGATTCTCTTGCACAAAGCCAGCCCGATGCCCGTGCCGGGATATTCCTGCTTGGTGTGCAGACGCTGGAAAATAATGAACAATCTGTCTTTGTACTGCGGATCGATGCCGATACCCTTGTCACTGATGGAGAAGACCCACTCGCGCCCCCGGTCTTGGGCTGACACGTGGATGCGCGGGGGAGACTCCCCTCGGAATTTAATGGCGTTGACTATGAGATTTTGAAACACCTGTGCGATCTGCGACGCGTCAACGCGAAGTGTCGGCAGGTCATCATTCGTGACGATCGCCCGGTTCTCGTCGATGGCAGCGGCGAGGTTTCGGATGACCTCGCCCAGAACGGAGTGCACATCCGTAGGCTCCGGAGGCTTGCCCCTCGTTCCCACCCGCGAGTACATCAGGAGATCGTTGATGAGCCTCTGCATGCGGACCGCCCCATCCACCGCATAATCGATATATTTCTTGGCTTTGTCGTCGAGCTGGCCTTCGTAGCGCTGAGCGAGGAGCTGCGTGTAGCTGGAAACCATCCGCAGAGGCTCCTGCAGGTCGTGCGAGGCCACATAGGCGAACTGCTCAAGTTCCTTGTTGGAGCGTTCCAGGTCCCTTATGGCGACCGCGAGTTTCTCAGTTCGCTCTTTAACCAGTTCCTCGAGATGCTCGCGATGCTTTTTCAATTCTTCTTCCGCCAGCTTGCGCTCCGTGACATCCATCGAAACGCCGATGACACCAACGACTTCGCCTGTTTCATCAATGTACGGGATCTTGGATGTACTTACCCATCGGATTCCGGTCTCGGTCTCCCAAGGTTCGTCAATGTTGAGCTTCGACTGGCGACTCCGCATAACTTGCAGATCGTCTTCATAATAGGCTTGTGCCTGTTCTCTGGAGTGCAGCTCATTGAGATTCATGCCTTCCAACTTCTTTTTCGACATGTTATATACATCGCTCATATACTTGTTAACCCGAATAAATCGGTTGTTTTTATCCTTGTAGAAAACCAAACCGGGAATACTGTCGATGATGATCTCCAGCTCGGTTGATAGCAACTGGAGCTGTTCGGATTTCTTGCGGGCTTCTATCTCCGCCAATTTTCTTGCGGTAATATCCTGGAACATTCCGCCGATCCTCACGATCTCCCCGTTCTCCCGGCAGGCCTCTCCTATCGCCCGAACCCACAGCTTGCTTTGCTTGGCGGTAATCAATGGCAGTTCGACATCGAACGACTGGCCCTCCTCGATGGCACGTCGCACGGCTTCGGAGATAACAGGGACTGCCTCGGGTGCGTAAAAATTGATCCCCGTCTCGATTGTGGGATGATACTCAATGCCGACTTCATGAATCTGATACACCATGTCGGTCCAACTCAACGCGTTCTTCTTGAGGTCAATTTCCCAGCCGCCCACCCTTGCCAGCCTTCCGGTCTCGTCCAGGAGGTGTTTGCTCCTAGTTAACTCCCAAGTGCGTTCCAAAACCCGCAGCTCAAGATTATCTTTTGTCTCCCGCAGCGCCTCCTCGGCCCGCTTGCGTTCGGTGAAATCCGTAAAAGTCCCATCGATCCGCACCAGCCTGTCCTTTTTATCTTTTACCAAATGAGAATTCGCCATAACGACGATCTTTTCGCCGCTAATTTTCTTCGCGTTTATCAGGTAGTTCCTTATGGATCCCCGGGTCATCAACTCGTTCAAATATTCCTTTCTCTCATCCGGATTCTGCCAATAGTCGGGTAATATTTCTCCGCTCAAATTCTGGGCGAGATCAAAGCCGAGAATCTGATTGAATGCCATATTGTGTTCAAGGACTCGCCCCTCTAAAGTGCAACTATAATATCCTTCATCCAGGAATCTTACGGTATCACGAAGCTTGTGCTCGCTTTCCTGCAGCGCCTCTTCCGCCCGCTTGCGCTCGGTGATGTCGAGACAGGTGCCGACCATACGGACAGGTTTGCCCGCATCATCCGCGAAAATCTGCCCGCGCGCGTGGATGTACCGGTGATCGCCATCCGGCATACGAACCCGGTACTCTGTGTCGTAGAGAGCCTTCTTTGTCAGCGATTCTTGCACATCCCGCCCGACGTGCTCCCGGTCATCCGGGTGCAGCAGATCAAGAAACGCCTGATAGGTTCGCAACTGCTCATGGCCGGCGCCGAACAAGCGGTAAAACTCGTCTGATCCGCTAATGACGTCCTTCACCGCGTCGAACTCCCAGCTTCCGAGACGCGCGATCGATTGGGCCTCGGCCAGCCGTTCCATGCCTGCCCCCAACTGCTGGTTCGAGGCGCGGAGTTGCTGCTCGGTGGCCCTGAGCTGTTGGTTGCTCGCTTCCAGTTGTTGGTTGGCGGCTTGCAGTTCTTTTTCCACCCGCTTGCGCTCGGTGATGTCCTCAATCGTGCTGTCAAAATAGACCTGGCCGCTTGCGTCGATTTTTTTAACAGAATTTATTTGGCACCAGAGCGGATTCCCCTTTAGGGTTTTGAACCTGATTTCCTCTCTGGCGAAGCCCTTGGCCACGATATCATCGCTGATGATCTTGCGCTGGCTCGCGTCCCAATAGATCTCGCTCGGGTGAAGGGCCATTAATTGTTCGCGGCTATCTGCTTCGAACAGCTTGATCATCGCCGGATTTATATCTACGAAAGTTCCTTCCGGCCCCGGCGTGGTTCGTAAAATGCCGATATTGACATTTTCGAACAGCTCCCGATAAAGCCGCTGCACAACAGCCAGCTCCGCCTCTATACTCTTGCGGTCGGTGATGTCCTTGTGTTGGACCAGCGCGTTTGTTAATTGGCCGTGTATGTCCTTGATTGGCGAAACAACTACATCAAGAATTCTGTGCGTACCTTCCTTTGCTTCAATATGTTCAACTCTTGGTAGGTCGTAATCGATTGTAAATCGAGCTATTTCTCCCTTTTTAAAGACATTTTCGACGAGAGGCATAAAACCTTGTTCTTCGATTACGTTATCTGATAAAAGATTGTATTTCCCTACAGCTTCTTTGTCTGTTACCCCGAACAATTCCCGGCATGCCTGGTTCATCTTTATTAGTGTCCCTTTGCTATCAGAAATCCACAGGCTTACCGGGCCCTGTTCGATTACGTTATTGAGAAACTGCTCAGATGAAGAAAACGCCTCTTCCGCCCGTTTGCGGTTGGTGATGTCTGGCGCGCCGCCCTTGGCCTCCAGTTCGGCGATGCGGCGTTGGAGACGCTCGATCTCCTGCAAGAGATCCGCCTTGGGCATGTGTTTCATGCGATCACCTCTTTGAGCGAACTCCCGCCCCCTTTGTCGGCCGAACCGAGGCCGCACACTTTCGCTTCCCAAAGCGTGCGCTGCTCCGAATCGCCAATCGTGTATGTTACGCGCCCGCGAGCCACCTGCAGAACACAACTTCTTCTCTGCGTACCGCCGACTTCCATCGCTACGGGCGTGATCCCCTTTCCGCCGAGGATTACGGTTAGAGATCGGACGATGTCAATGCCGGGGCTATCGTGGCCATCGCCCAAGACATTGCCGCCGCCTATGAGACATACATGAACTCGGGCTTCCATCGCGCCCAAGTTTGACATCACTCGCATCATCTCTTCTACCGCGTCTCTGGCATACTTCGTTTTCACCGATGGATCAGGGCCGCGGGACTCTCCCGGAAGCATCACGTGAGCCATGCCCCCGACAGTGGAATCCGGGTCATACGCCGCGACCGCCACGCAAGAACCGATCGAGCTTGCCTGCAGGATCCCGTATCCCCTGCAGGCTTTGACTTCGCCCGAGTTGACAAATATCTCCTGCAACGGGTCTTTCATTCAATCTCCCCCATTCAGCAGCTCCACCCGTCCTTCCGTGTCGGGGACAATCCCGCCCTCGCTAACACTCATCTCTTTCAGTTTCCTCATCGATCGGCCCTTTTCCGATTCATGACAGACGCCCCCCCGCAAGTCCGGCAATGCCCGGGCTCAAGTATAACCCGCCGGCGACTAACGTCTTGATCGCGGTGCGCAGCTCTTCCAAGGCCCGATCCGAGATCATAAAGCCATTGGCGCCGGAATGGATGATCCGTAAAACCAGTCGGGAATCACGTTGATCTGAAACCACTAATATTTTGGAGTCGCCGAACTTGATACGGATGGCCGCTATTAAAGGGATCACGTCCGCGTCGAGCCGGCTCATCTCCACGATAACGACATCCGGCGGACGCTTGAGAGGACTCCCGGCTATGGCTTTATCGAAATCCATCCCGCGGACCGTTTTCCAGGCGGGATTAAGACCAACCATACGTCTGAGATGACGACGAACCTCTACGTTTTTACTGAGGATCCTGATTTTCAGAGACATTTCGACCTGCGCTTTGTTTTTCCTTTTTGAGACAAAACACCCTCTTTTCCTTATCTATGATCCCTTGGCGCCGCGTTTCTGACAATCCTCGGAACTCAGGATTTTGGGGTTGGGAAATCTTGACCCGGCAGCTCAGGAAAAACTGACCGTTGCGAAAGGACAGCCGGCCTGCGGAACTATTCGTCCAGAGACGTCAGCCCTTCCCGAACGGCGTACTTCGTGAGTTCGGCGATCGTCCGGAATCCTAGTTTGTCCATTATGTGCTTAGGGACACAATACCAATTTCCGAATTTCTGGAATCTCCCCTGGAAAAGGCGTCAAGATACTTAATTCGGAAATTGGTATTGTGTCCCCGAATTAACACTAAGTGCGTCCGATCGCCGGTTAGCGCGACCGGCTTAAGGAATGAATTTGAAGTTCTTTTCCTGGAACAGCTTCCGACACGCTGCGACCGCTTCCGGATCGTAAAGGACGCCTTTGTTCCGTTCGATCTCTTCCAAAGCAGCCCCGATTCCCAAGGCGGGACGGTAAGGACGATGGGAGGCCATGGCCTCCACGACATCGGATACCCCGAGGATTCGAGCTTCGAGGAGAATGCCCTCCCCTT
>CAZPEP010000032.1:0-23587 GCA_964585685.1 uncultured Eubacteriales bacterium
CTTGGAGACGGTCCCCTGGCGGACCAGTGACCGGATGTACTCGGACCCCGGGATCAGGGCCCCATAACTCTGGGCTGCGTGTGGATACATAATGCCTCATAGCTTATCCCAAGGTGTCACTAATGTATCTGACCCTGCACACCCCCCCTTGAACGGGGTTAATCCTGAGCCTTGCTTCGCGCTTCGCGTCCCGCCTTGAAAGGCAGGACATAGCGTCGGCGAACGGGTCAACAGCGACTCCCGGCCGGGGGCCGGCGGCTCCGCGGGCGGCGCTCCGGGGCCGAAGCGCTCTCTCGCAGGGCTGGCTTTTCTCGCTTGGTTCTTATAGAATAACCTATCGAACGCGGGCAAGACATGACACAAAAGATACGGGTCGGGCTCATCTTCGGCGGGCGCTCGGCCGAGCACGAGGTGTCGCTGCAATCCGCGGCATCGGTCACCAAGAACCTCGACCCCGATAAGTACTTCGTCCTCTGCCTCCTCATCGACAAGAGAGGCCTCTGGCAGGCCGTCGCGTCCCCGGCCGAGCCCGGGAAAACGATCGCCGCCGGGGGGGCGGGATCTTTCCTGCCCTGGGGTCGGGGACCGTCGGCCGGCGTCTTGGAGGCCGACATCTATTTCCCGGTCCTCCACGGCCCGAATGGCGAGGACGGGACCATCCAGGGCCTCCTGGAGATGGCGGACGTCCCCTATGTCGGCTGCGGCGTCACGGCTTCGGCTCTCGGCATGGACAAGGCCCTTTCGAAGTCCGTCTTTAGGGACAGGGGCTTGACCCAGGTCCGCTTCCGGGTCCTCCTCGAACAGGACTGGGCGCGCGACCGGGCAGCGGCCATCCGGGACCTCACCGGTGCCCTTCCCTATCCCATGTTCGTCAAACCGTCTAACCTCGGCTCGTCCGTGGGCATCACCAAGGCGAAGGACCCGGCGGGCCTCGAAGCGGCCCTCGAGCTAGCCTTTCGCTACGACAGGAAGGTCGTCGTCGAGGAGGGCGTTCGGTGCCGCGAATTCGAGTGCAGCGTCCTCGGCAACAACGACCCGAAGGCCTCCCTTCCGGGAGAGGTCATCCCCGCCGGAGAGTTCTACGATTACGCGGATAAATACCTCGACCACAAAACCGGTTTCGTCATCCCCGCCGCTCTCCCGTCCGCCCTCGTCGAAAGGATCCGGAGCGACGCGGTCGCTGCGTTCAAGGCCGTCGACGGGGCCGGAATGGCCCGGGTCGATTTCCTTTACGTGGAGGAGACGGATTCGCTCTACCTAAACGAGATCAACACCATCCCGGGCTTCACGGAGATCAGCATGTATCCCAAACTTTGGGACGTGAGCGGCCTTCCCTTCCCGCGGCTCCTAGACGAGCTTATCGGGCTGGGGCTCGAGCGCCACGGCCGAAAGCGCCGCCTGACGGACCGGGACGCCAGATGAGAGTCCTCGGGATCGATTACGGGGACAGGCACATCGGTCTCGCCGTCAGCGATCTTCTGCGGCTGACGGCCCAGCCCTTCGGGACCTACGACCTTCGGGCCTCCGAAAAGGAAAACAAGGCGTTCTTCCGGGACCTCGTCGCCAGCCAAGAGATCGGGGAAATCGTCATCGGCAATCCTTTGCGCATGGACGGGACTGCGGGGACGCGAACGCAGAAGACGCGGGAATTCGCCGCCTGGCTCGAGGCGGCCGTCCAAAGGCCCATCATCTTCCAGGACGAGCGCCTGACAACCCAGCAGGCCATCCACTACCTCGAGGACCAGAAGATGAAGGGGAAACGGAAGAAGGATTGCGAGGACCAGATCGCCGCCGTCATCATCCTTTCGACCTATCTGGAGACGCTCCGCCCCGACGCCTATGGCCAGAAAAATACTTGACGACGCCCTGCTTCTCGCCATTGCCCTCACGGCCACGGCAACCCTGTTCTTCGTCCGCGATTACGACGCCGCGCCTGCCGGCCCCTCTGGCAAGGTCCTCTTCGAGATCGCGCCCGGACAGAGCGTCCGGACGGTCGCCCGAAACCTCCGGTCGGAGGGGATCGTCCGCCGCCCTTGGGCCTTCCTAGCCGGCTATCGACTGTTCCACGCCGGCCGGACTCTCAAAGCGGGCGAATACCAGATCGCGGTTCCGATCGCAGCCCGGGACATCCTGCGCGCGCTCCTCGAGGGGAAGGTCTTCCTCCGCCCGATCACCGTCCCCGAGGGACTGACGGCCGCTGAGGTCGATGAACTCTTCCGCGCCGCCGCGTTCCCGATGACAGGGTCCTTCGCCGAAGCCGCAGCGGACCCCGGCCCCGCCGTGTCCTGGGACGCCCAGGCCCCGGACCTGGAGGGCTACCTTTTCCCGGACACATATCGTTTCGCGAAGGACACGCCGGCCTCCGTCGTGGCCGCAACGATGGCCGTGGGGTTCGGGAAAGCCTTCGGCGAAACGGAGGCCCGGCGTGCGGCCGACCTCCGGATGACCGTCCGGGAGGTCGTGACCCTGGCCTCCCTGATCGAAAAGGAGACCGCGGTCCCGGAAGAACGGCCGCTCGTCTCCGCTGTCTTCCACAACCGCCTCCGGATCGGCATGAAGCTCGACTGCGACCCGACGGTCATCTACGCCCTCAAGAAAGACGGCCTCTGGAGGGGCCGGCTCCTTCTCAAGGACCTCAAGTATCCTTCGCCCTACAACACGTACGTTTCGCCCGGCCTCCCCCCCGGCCCCATCTGCAGTCCCGGGGAAGGATCGCTCCGGGCTGCCCTGGATCCCGCCGCCGGGGAATACCTCTATTTCGTCGCCAACGCCAACGGCCGGCACGCGTTCAGCAGGAACTACCGCGAGCATCTCGCCGCGGTCCGGAGATACCGGGCGAAAGCGGGGTAAGAACGGCGAATGGCTATTTCTTCAGGTACTGAAGAAGCTGTTTCGCTAGCGGCGCCTTTTCATGGGCCGGGGCAAGCTCGAGGAACTTCTCCAGGCTCTGGACGGCCTCGGGGACCATGTTCCGACCGATGTAGATCGTCCCCATCTGGTAAAAGGCGTCGGCATAATCGGGCTTCAGGGCGGCGGTCTTCAGGAAATGCTCCAGAGCGGCGTCCTGTTCGCCCGTGTTGGTCAGGCAGGCGCCCAGGTTGTAGTGAGCGTCCGGGTCGTCCGGGCTGAGATCGACCGCCTTCTGATAATACTTCTTGGCTTCGTCGAACACGGAACCCTTGGCAAGGGCTTCGCCCAACTCCTTGTTAGCGCTGTAGCTCTCGGGGCTTAGCTCGACGGCCTTCCGGAACACGGCCAGCGATTCGTCCTTCTTGTCCAGCTTCTTGTAGGCCAGGCCGAGGTTCAGGAAATAGCCCCAATTGGTCCGGCTCATCCCAACGGCCTCTTCGTAGGCCGCCACGGCCTCGGCGTATTTCTGCTCTCCATAGAGCTTGTTTCCTTTGAGAAAGGCCTTGTCAGCCTCCGAGATGCTCCTCAAGGCGACCTCGTCCGCAGTATCCAGCTTGAACTCCAGGTTCGTCTCTCCGCCCAGGCCCACCCGGGCCTCGGTCGTCCGCGGCATGAAGCCGTCCTTCTTAACGGTAACCTGGAAATAGCCCGGCTGGATGCCGATCTGGAGGAACCGGCCCTCTTTGTTGGTCGTGAGCTCGTAGGACACCGACGTGGTCCTCGTCGAGACGACATGGACCGAGGCTTTTTCGATGGGGTTCCCCTGGGCGTCCCTGACGACGCCCATCAGCTTGCCCTGGACCTGAGACCAAGCCGTCATCGAAAGGGCTAGGACGATCACGGCGGCAAGGAACGGCTTCTTGAACATGGATCACTCCTTCTTTGCCCGTTTCTCCATCTCTCGGATCAGGGGCTGGGACGGATCAAGGGACAGGGATTTCTCGATGAGGAGCAGGGCCTTCCCCGGCTCCCCGAGGTTCATATGGCATTCCGCCGCGAGGTTGAGCACAGATACCTCCGTGGCCTCGGCCATGAGCCTGTCGAGATATATGAGGGCGGACGCCCAATCCTTGAGGCCGGCGTGGTCCAGGGCGATGACCTTGGCCGTCTCCCGGTCCTGAGTGGCCTCGTAGCGGGGGCCGAGCTCCGCGAGGGATTCGCGGAACCGGCCCAGCGCGAACAAAGACTTGCCGAGGTAAAGCCCGGTCACGGGGTCGTCCTTCATTTTTAGGGAACGCCGGAAGAGGTCCAGGGCGTCGTCGTACTCCCGGGCCATAAAGTGCTGCGAGCCCAGGACGCCGAGGTGCTCGGCGGACGGGAAGGGGTTGTGGACCTTGGCATAGACCCAGGGAAGGACAGGGTAGGGCTTGGCGAGGACAATGAAGTTCTCCCTCTCGGCTAGGACCGCTTTGTCCCCGACGACGAGAGAGACGTCGGCCCGGTAATACCCGGGCTTGATGTCCGCCAGGGCGAACGGCCCGAAATAGACCCCCCCGCCGGGCCCGGACGCGGCCTCGGCCAGGGCGACCCTCTTTTCGCGGACGACGGCCCCGCCGTCGAGCGCGGCGACCGTGAACGCGAGCGAGGCTCCGGGGTCCGAGGCGATCTCTTTCGTCGGGAAGACCTGGATATACGCGTCCAGTTTCTCCTCGGGGAGGAACTCGTTCTTCGCGCTAACGACGCACTGGAACCCGTCGAACGAGAAGGGCTTGAAGTTCGTCCCCAGGCCGTCGGGGATCCGCTCCCGCCCGTGGATGAGGAGGAGGCTGCTGAGCCCGGGGCCGGCATCCGGGTGCGGGACCGAAACGGTCGTATCGAAGGACGTGAATTCCTTGGACGTCTTGTTCTTGAACAAGAAGAACAGCTTGTAATCGCCCGGGACGAGCGGCAGGAGGTCCTGGAAGGCGAACCGGCGGCGCTCGTTGGTCTTGTACTGGGCCGGCGTCAGGCGGACGGGTATGTCCTCGGTCTTCTCGAGGACGAGGCTCCCCTTGAGGTCCTCCATTCGGACGACGAGCTCGAACCCGGCGTAGAAGACGTCGCCGCGCTGGGCGAAGCTCATCCGGTCGGGCTCGATGGACCAGTGGAGGAAGGACTGTCCGGCGGTCCGGAAGAGCCGGACCTTGGCGCCGGCGCCGATATAGTTGTCCGCGTAATCGGTCTCCACGTGGTCCTTGTAGTTCATGTAGCCGCGGGCGTAGGCGTCGTTGTACTTCTTTTCGGGCAGAGCCTTGGCCGCCGCGATGATGTTATCCGAGGAAAAGGACCCGGAGCCCACAGCACTGTCGCCGGGGAGATAGCTCATGGCGGCCCCGGCAAGCTCGGAGTTCGTTTTCCGAAGGACCTCCTTCGCAGACGCCCGGGTAACCGCCCGGGACCCAACGTTGGGGATGACGAGCTTTTCGGGTCCCTCGATGCCTGGGTAATAGAGGCGGTAGTCCCCCAGCCCCTCGGGCTGGTAGAAAATGAGGTAGAAATACGCGGGCAGGCCGTAGGCCTCCTCGCCCTTGTAGAACCACAGCTCGAGCGGCCAGAATTCCGAGAACGTCGCGAAGACGTTCCGTTCGAGCGGCTTCCCGAGGACAAGGTAATAGAAACCCCGTTCCGTCAGACAGCCCCGCCGGGGTGAACCGATCCCGAAGTACCGGTCGGCGAACCGGACCCGATCCATATATTCCTTGGAGAACTCGTTCTCCGGAGTGTCCGGCAGCGGGTCGCGCTGGCGCCAGAAGAATCGGACGAACTTATCACGCTCGGCGTCGGTCCGGAGATTGAGGAAGACTTCCCTTTCGGTCTTGGTGATGATCGGCGTAACCTCTTCGAGCCAAGCACGGTGGGCGGGCGACAGGGCAACGTCCGCGGGGCCGGCGGAAGTCAGGAATCCGGCGAGGAGGACGACGGCCAAGGGGAAGGTTCTTTTCATGATCATCATCCTGGCCCCTAAAGTAGCATACGGTCCGGCAAGATTCAAATCTCCCGCCGTCGGAGATATGCAGCAAATTGAATCCCATCCAATATTTGAATCTTTCGCCCGGCCCCTCCTTTGCTTGAAAAGGCCCGGGGCCCTGGCCTATAATGGCCCCGCAATGAAAAAAATCCTTCTTGCGGCGATCCTGCTTGTTATGTCCCTCTCCAGCTTCGGCATTTCCGCCCCTCCCCAACGATCGATCAAGGACCTTCCCCAAAACCACAGGAAATGGCTCGAGGAGGAAGTCGTCTACATCATCACGCCCAAGGAGAAGGAGGTCTTCATCAAGTTGGAGAACGACCGGGAGCGGGAGCTCTTCATCGAAGCGTTCTGGAAACAGCGGGACCCGAATCCCAACACGCCCGAGAACGAGTTCAAGAAGGAGCACTTTCGCCGGATCGCCTACGCCAACCAGTGGCTGGGCCGGGACTCGCCGGGCCCCGGCTGGCGGACCGAGATGGGCCGGATCTACATCATCCTCGGAGAGCCGAACACCATCGAAAAGTTTGAGAGCCACACCAATATCTTCCCGACGACCATCTGGTTCTATGAGGGGAAGCTCGAATACGGGCTCCCGAACGCCTTCAACGTCGTCTTCTTCAAGCCGGGGGGGGGCGTTGAATGGAAGCTGTACAGCCCGCTCACGTACGGCCCCCAGTCCCTGCTCATCCAATACGCCGGTGACCAGACGAATTACGTTTCGGCTTACATGCAGCTGATGGAGATCGAGCCGAGCGTCGCGAACATCTCCATGTCCCTGATCCCGGGGGAATCCACCCTGGGGCTCGCGACACCGTCGTTCGCCTCCGAAGTCCTCCTTCAATCCAAGATCCCCCAGGCGCCTCGGGAGAAGATCAAGGACGCTTACGCCGAGAACTTCTACAAGTACAAGGACAGCGTCGGCGTCGAATACACGGCCAACTACATCGACAGCGACTTCTCTGCCAGCGTCATCCGGGACGCGTCGGGGATGTCCTTCGTCCATTACGCCATTGAGCCCCGCAAGCTCTCGCTCGAAGGGAACGGGAACCGATTCTACACGACCCTGCAGGTCAACATCCTCGTCTCCGATCCGAAGGGTGTCCCCGTCTACCAGGACGAAAAGTCCCTCCCCGTCGAACTCGATGGCGCCCAAGTCGAGAAGATCAAGAGCCGGCTGTTCAGCTTTCAGGACCTCTTCCCCCTCGTGGCCGGCATGTACCGGGTGAACGTCCTTATCAAGAACCAAGTCTCGAAGGAATTCACTTCGGCGGAGACTCAGGTCACCGTGCCCGCGGCGTCCGGACCGGGCATCGAGCCCCTCGTCCTGGCCAACCGCATCATCGAGAACTCCACCTACCGGGGGATGAGCAAGCCATACCTCATCCGGGACATCCAGCTCGTGCCATCCCCGCGGAACGATTTTGCCCGGAGCGAAACGCTCCATGTCTTCTTCCAGGTCACGGGCATGACCGAAACACTGAGGGCGGGAGGAAGCCTCCGGTTCACCATCGGGGACGACACGGCGACGGCCTACACCGCGACGAAGGCGCTCGCCGCCTTCCCCACAGCCCCGGACGTCTTCGAGGCGATCCCCCTGGCCTCTATGGCGCCCGCTATCTATAAGCTTCAGGTCGCTCTGCTCGACCCGGACGGGCGGGAACTGGGGACGCGGGAGGCCCAATTCTTCATCTCCCTGGAGACCGCCCTGCCCCGGCCCTTCGTCATGTCCCTGCCGCTTCCACCGTCCGGCGATGCCCTTTTTGCCAACATCGTGGGGAACCAGTTCCTGAACAAGAAAGAGTCCGCGGAAGCCGGGCCTCAGCTCGAAAGGGCCTATAAGGCCGACCCGGCCTCGCCCCGCTATGCCATCGATTATTGCAAATGGCTCCTCGCCTCGGGCGACCCCGCGGCCGTCCTAAGGGTCGGGGAGCCCTTCATGAAGGGGCCCAGGAGGGCCGATTTCACCGGGCTCCTCGGCCAGGCCTCCCAGGCCGCCGGGGATCTCGAGACGGCCATCGCCTATTACCAAGAGTATCTGGCCCGCTTCGGGACGAACATTAATGTCATGAACTCCATCGGCGAATGCCGGATGAAGCTAGGCCGGAACGGGGAGGCCCTGGAGATCCTGGAGAAGTCCCTCCAGCTTAGCCCCAACCAGGAAAAGATCAGGAAGCTCGTCGAATTCCTAAAGGGAAAGAAATGAGAACGGTCCTCCTCCCACTGTTGGGAGCGACGCTCGCCGTGTCCTGCGTGATCAAGGGGCTTCCGTGGGTCCAGAAGAACCTGAATTTCGAGCTCTGAGAATTGGAGGTTGTCATGAGATCAAGGACATTCACGATGTTCGCCCTCGTCGCTCTGGGCGCAGGGCTCATCACCGGGTCCGCTGCCGCCCAGGCCGGACGGGGCACCGGCCGCATCAACGGCACAGTCGTGGACGAGGCCGGGAAGGCCGTTCCCGGGGCCAAAGTCGCGATCAGCCTCGCGATGAACGAGTCCGTCAAGCGTGAAGCCGTGACGGACAAGAAGGGCGAATGGGCCATCATCGGCCTCGGGACGTCCCAATGGACCCTCACGGCCGCGGCCGACGGATTCCTGCCGGTGACGATGAACATCCAGGTCAAGCAGCTCGAGCGGAACCCGCCCATCTCCGTCATCCTGAAGAAGGCCGGCGCCGAAGACAGGCCCATGGTCCAAGACGAAGCCTCCCTGGCCATCGTCAACAAGGCCAATCAACTCTACGCCGAGGGGAATTACGACGGGGCTCTGGCGATCTTCCGGGAGATCCTGGCCAAGAACCCCGGGGTCTACCAGGTCAATATGAGCATCGGCGACTGCCTCCGGGAAAAGGGCGAGGTCGACCAGGCCCTGGAGGCCTACACCGGGGTTATTGAACAAGCCAAGGCCGACCCGCAGATGGGCAAACAAATGACCGCCAAGGCCCTGGCCCGGATCGGAGAAAGCCACCTCAAGAAGGGCGATTTCGAGACGGCCCAGACGTACTTCAGGCAGTCCATCGAGGCCTTCCCTGAGGACGAAGTGCTTGCCTACAACGTCGGCGAAATCTATTTCTCGAACCAGAAGCTCGACGAGGCGATCACCTACTTCAGCCTCGCGACCAAGATCAAGCCCGACTGGAGCGAAGGCTACTACAAGCTGGGGCTCGCCTTTCTGAACAAGGCGGACTACGGAATGGCCCGCCAGAACCTGAGCAAGGTCCTGGAGCTCGAGCCGGAGGGGGAGCGCGCGGCCGTCGTCAAGGGTATCCTGGACACCATCGATAAGATCAAGAAATAAGGTCCGCGTTCTCCCCGGTCGCTTGAATTCCCCCGCGGGAAGGCATACACTGAGACCTTGTAATTCCCCATGAAGTTCGTCGCCGACCTCCACGTCCACTCGAAATTCTCGCGGGCCACGTCGAAGGACATGGCCCTCGATACGATGGCCTGCTGGGCCCGGGCCAAGGGCGTCCAGCTCCTGGCCACGGGCGACTTCACGCACCCGGAGTGGCTTTTCCTGATTAAGGAGAAGCTCGAGCCGTCCGGGAACGGCTTCCTGCGCTTCCGGAACGGGGCCCAGCCCCCGGACAACCCCCACCTCAGGATGCATGCCCCCGCGGCCGGGGATCTCGCCTTCGTCCTCTCAACGGAGCTGAGCTTCATCTACTCCAAGATGGGGAAGGTCCGGAAGGTCCACCTCCTGCTCCTGGCCCCGGACCTGGAGTCGGTCGAGAAGATCAACACCAAGCTCGCCGGCATCGGGAACCTGCGGTCGGACGGGCGGCCCATCCTGGGGATGGACGTCAAGCTTTTCCTGAGAATGATCGCCGACGCCTGCCCCAGGTGCGCGGTCATCCCGTCGCACATCTGGACGCCTTGGTTCTCGCTCTTCGGCGCCAACTCGGGGTTCGACGCCATCGAGGAGTGCTTCGAGGAGATGACCCCCTTTATCTTCGCCCTGGAGACGGGCCTGTCCTCGGACCCGCCGATGAACAGGAGGCTGTCGGCCCTCGACCGGTACGCCCTGGTCTCGAACTCGGACGCCCACTCGCCCTCGAAGATCGGCCGGGAATCCAACGTCTTCGACACGGAGTTCAGCTACGCCGGCCTCATCGGGGCCCTCCGGACGAAGGACCCGTCGAAGTTCCTCCACACCGTGGAGTTCTTCCCCGAGGAGGGCAAGTACTACTACGACGGTCACCGGAAGTGCGGCGTCGTCTTCGCCCCCGGCGAAAGCCTGGCCCATAACGACATCTGCCCCAAGTGCGGCAAGAAGCTGACCATCGGCGTCATGCACCGGGTCGAGGAACTGGCCGATCGCCGTTCGGAGGCCGAAGCGCCCTTCCGGACCCCGCACCTCAGCCTCGTCCCCCTCAACGAGATCGTAGCCGAGGCCCTGGGCAAGAGCCCGGAATGCCAGAGCGTCTGGGACGTCGCCTTCCGGTTCATCCGCGAGTTCGGGGATGAGTACACGGTCCTGACCGAGGTCCCTGTCGCCGACCTCTGCCACGTCGCCCCGGAGCGCGTCGGCGAGGGCGTGGACCGGATGCGGAAGGGCCGGGTCCGGATCGCCCCGGGGCATGACGGCGAATACGGCTCCGTCCGCCTCTTCGACGACGACCGGAACGCCGCGGAGGACGGGCCCCAGATGTCGCTGTTCTGAAGGGCGCGGGCCCGGGAGCCCGTGTTGACAAGGCCGCTCGCCCTCCCTATATTAGATGCATACGCGGACAGAGGACGACGACATGGAAATCGAGATGAAAATCAAGGGGTTGGTGGTCGACCCCATATCCAAGATGCCCATCGTCGTCCTGGAGGACACGCGGTCCGAACGGATTCTGCCGATCTGGATCGGCATCTTCGAGGCCAACGCCATCGCCTTGACCATCGAGAACGTCCCCACGCCCCGCCCGATGACCCACGACCTGCTCCGGAACTTCCTGGAGAAGCTCGACATCTCCATCGAGAAGATCGTCGTCAACGACGTCCGGAACAACACCTTTTACGCCCTGATCCACTGCCGCCACGACGACCACCGGATCGTCATCGATTCCCGCCCCTCCGACGCCATCGCCCTCGCCCTCCGGATGAGCTCTCCCATCTTCGTCGAGGACGAGGTCGTCCGCAAGGCCCACGCCCTCAAGTTCGACGACAACGTCGAGGGCGCGGAAAAGCTCCGGAAGTGGCTCGAAGGACTCGGCCCCGAGGACTTCGGCAAGTACAAGATGTAAGGCGGGATCGCCTTCTCAGGACTCGGGGACATCCCTCCTGAAGACGCGGATCTTCGCCGGCGAGGAAAATCCGCTCCGTCCTTCGTACGGCGATCCCCCGCCCACTAATTATCCTGAGAAATATCGTAGGGCCGAGACCTCAGGTCCTTAAACGGAAAAGAAGGTAGATCCCAGCAAGCCCGAAGACGAGGTTCGGCGTCCAGGCGGCCAGGAACGGCGCCAGATAGGAGACGTAGCCGAGGCTGCGGAACACACCGATCGCCCCCCAGTAAACCATGGCGATGACGACGCTCAGCCCGATGCCCACCAGGGCACCCTTCCGCCCCATAGAGAAGGCGAACGGGACGCCGAGGAGGGTCATGACGAGGCAGACGAGGGGGAAGGCGATCTTGCCGTGAATGTCTACCCGGAACCGGGTCGTGTCGAATCCCATCTCCGCGACGTCGGCCGTGTAGGCCCGGAGCTCGGCATAGGTCATCTGGGAGGGTTCCTTCCACTCCTTGAGGAAGTAGTCCTTCCTCTCGACCCCCGGCATCTCCGCCTCGCCGCTCGTCCGGAAGCCCTCCGCCAGGTCCCCCGAAAAGCGCCTGGACCAGCCATCGGTCAGCCGGAGGGTCTCCCCGGCGAGGGCGGCCTTCTCGGCGTAAGTCCTCCCGGCCAAGGACCAGGACGCGAGGTCGATGTCGAAGACCGAAAGCCGGCTGAAGGCGGCCCTCCTGGGGTCGAAGAAATCGTAATGGTAGATGCGGTTCTTCTCCCGGCCCAGGACCCAGTGCCGATTGAGGTAGCTGTAGCTGCGCGATGGGTAGTCGTTGATGCGGTTCCAGATCTCCTCCGCCCTGTTGTTGGCCCGCGGCATGATTCGCTCCTGGAGGTAGAACGCGGAAAGGCTCGTGATGAGGGCCATGAAGATGATCGGGAAGATCATCCGGTACAAGCTGATGCCACAGGCCTTCATCGCAGTGACTTCATTGAACTTCGTCAGGATCCCGAGGGCGAGCAGGGTCGTCGTCAGGGCCGTCACGGGCAGGATGAAGAAGGCGAATTCGGGGACGCGGGCCCAGATGTACTGGAAGAACAGCGACAGGGGCTTGTCGTGGGCATAGACGTTGTCGATCCGCTCGAAGAAGGTCACGATGATCGAGACCGAGACGAGGCCGACGAAGATCAGCGCGAAGATAGCCAAGTATTTCCGGATGACGTACCGGTCGAGGATGTTGGGGAACCGGACCGAGATCCTCGGGAAGCGGAGGCCTTCCCGCCGTATCCGGTCCGGACCGGCCCAATCCCCGCGCTTCCGCAGGAGCCTCGCCAGTCCGGAAAAGAGGGCGGTCTCCCGCATGGACTTCACGAAGAGATAGAGGCCGGCCAGGATGAGGAGGATGTTCGGGCCCCACATCCCCAGAAAGGGCGGGACCTTGCCGTCCATGGCCAGTTTTTCCCCGGCGGTGATCATAATATAATAGAGGAGGATGACGGCGATGCTGATGGTGAAGCCGCTCGTCCGCCCCCCTTTCTTCGTCGTCATGCCCAGGGGGAGGCCTAGGAGGACGAAGATGAAGCAGACGAAGGGGAGGGCAAACTTCTTGTGGATCTCGATCCAATGGGCCCGGTAGTCCCTGGTCTTGTCCCGGAGGGCCGGCTCCGGGGCGTCAGCTCCCCCGGGCTTCAGAGCGGTTAGTTCGGTCCGAAGCTCGCGCGCGCCCTCCCGGAGCTCCAGGATATCCTTCTCCCGGACCCTCTTCCGGCCGGCCATCGACGCGAAGAGGCTCTCAACATCGATCCCCTCCTCGAGCCGCCTGAACGAAGTGATGCTGTACTTCTCCGGCTCGCCCAGGGGGTAGGAATGGACCGTGCCGTCGGTGAGCACGAGGGTCGCCGTTTTCGTCTCCGGGAAGAGGTCGAGCCTTCCCTCCCGCGCCAGGATCAGCCGCGGCTCGGAGGGGTCCTTGGTCAGGTAGACGAACACGTTCCGCCACGTCCTGTCCCGATCAATCTCCTGGATGTAGAGGACCATCTTGGGGACGGTCTCATTAAACTCCCGCGGGACGATCCGGACCTGGACCTTGGCCAAGACCGAGCCGGTGATGGTCTGGACCCATTTGTAATTAGCCCGGGGGGCTAGAAAGAGGGTCAGATAGGACGTCACAAGCCATCCGGCGAAGGCGAAGACAAAGACGGGCCGGGCCAAGCGCCGGGAGCTGATCCCGAGCGTACGGAACGCCACGATCTCGGAGTCGGTCGAAAGCCGGCTGAGGCCGGCCAGGATGCCCATCAGGACGGCCATCGGAACGGCGAAGGCCAGGAGCGACGGGATGAGATAGACGAGGACCTCGGCCGCCAACCCGAAGGAGACACCCTTGGCGATGAAGAGCTCGGACAGGACGAGGATCTGGTTCATCAGGAGGACGAACGTGCAGAGGAGAAGGCCGACGCCGAAGGGCGGGGCGACTTCCCTCAGGATATAGCGGTCGAAGAACTTGAACATTCAGCCCAATTTATACCATAAAACCGGGGCCGGAGGTTTTCGCGGGCAAAAAAAAGGCCCCGGGCACGGATGCCCGGGGCCTGCGGAAATTCGATACCGTTACCGACCGCCTCAGTACATATCCCCGCCGGGGGGCGTGGGATACTTGGGTCCCTTTTCTTCCTCGGGGAGCTCGGCGATGAGCCCTTCCGTGGTCAGGAGCAGGCCCGCGATGCTCGCGGCGTTCTGCAGGGCGATGCGGACGACCTTGGTCGGATCCAGGATCCCGGCCTTGATCATGTCCTCATACTCTTCCTTCAGAGCGTTGAACCCGAAGTCCTGCTTCATCTCCCGGACCTTCTCGACGATAACCGAACCTTCGTGGCCTGCGTTGTAGGCGATTTGGCGAAGGGGCTCTTCGAGCGCCCGCCTTATAATGTTGACCCCGATCTGCAGGTCGCCCTCGACCTGAAGCTTGTCCAAGGCCTTCTGGGCCCTGAGCAGGGCCACGCCGCCCCCGGGGACAATGCCTTCCTCGACGGCCGCCTTGGTGGCATGCATGGCGTCTTCGACTCGGGCTTTCTTCTCCTTGAGCTCGGTCTCGGTGGCCGCGCCGACCTTAATCAGGGCAACGCCGCCGACCATCTTGGCCAGCCGTTCCTGGAGCTTCTCCCGGTCGTAATCGGAGGTGGTTTCCTCAATCTGGGTCCGGATCTGCTTGATCCTCGCCTGAACGTCGCTCGCCTTGCCCTTGCCCTCGACGATGGTCGTGTTGTCCTTGTCGATGACGACCTTGGCGCACTCGCCGAGCCAGTCGATCCCGACGTTCTCGAGCTTGACGCCGATGTCCTCGGTGATCACCTTCCCGCCCGTCAGGGTGGCGATGTCATCGAGCATGGCCTTGCGCCGGTCGCCAAAGCCCGGGGCCTTGACGGACGCGCACAGGAACGTGCCCTTCAGCTTGTTGACAACCAGGGTCGCCAGCGCCTCGCCCTCGACCTCTTCTGCTACGACAAGGAGCGGCCTTCCCATCTTAGCTACGTTCTCAAGCAGGGGCAGGAGCTCCCGCAGGTTGCTGATCTTCTTCTCATGGAGGAGGATCAGCGGGTTCTCCAGGACGCACTCCATCCGGTCGGGATCGGTGATGAAGTAGGGGGAGAGGTAGCCGCGGTCGAACTGCATGCCCTCGACAATGTCCAGGACCGTTTCCAGACCCTTGGCCTCTTCGACCGTGATCACGCCGTCCTTCCCGACCTTGTCCATGGCCTCGGCGATGATCTTGCCAATGGACTCGTCGTTGTTGGCGGAGATGGAGCCGACCTGAACGATCATCTCGCCGCTGACCTCGCGGCTCAGCTTCTTGATGTCCTTAACGACCTCTTCAACGGCCCTGTCGATCCCCTTTTTGATGAGGATGGGGTTTCGGCCGGCGGTCACGTGTTTGATGCCTTCGCGATAGATGGCCTGGGCCAGAACCGTGGCCGTGGTCGTTCCGTCGCCCGCTACGTCCGAGGTCTTGGAAGCAACTTCCTTGACCAGCTGGGCGCCCATGTTCTCCCAAGGGTCCTTGAGTTCGACTTCCTTGGCTACCGTGACACCGTCCTTGGTGCTGGTGGGGGAGCCGAACTTCTTGTCGAGGACGATGTTCTTGCCGCGGGGGCCGAGCGTCGCCTTGACCAGGTTGCTCAAGATGTTCACGCCTCTGAGGAGGCCCTGTCTGGCGTCGTCGCCGAGTAGTATTTGTTTTGCCATGTTTGCTCCTTACTTCACTTCGTAATGACGGCCAGGATTTCTTCTTCCCTGACGATGATGTGCTCGGTCCCGTCGATCATCACTTCCGAGCCGCTATACTTGCCGATCAGGACCTTGTCGCCCTTCTTGACCTCGAGCGAAATGACCTTGCCTTCGTCGGTGGTCCGGCCTTTCCCGGCCTCGATGACCTCGGCCTCCTGGGGCTTCTCCTTGGCCGTGTCGGGGATGATGATGCCTCCCCTCTTGACTTCCTTTTCTTCCAGCCTCTTCAGAAGAACTCGGTCATGCAACGGTTGAACCTTCATATAAACCTCCTTTAAATATTTTAGCAGGACTACGTCCAGACTGCTAATATAAGATATTCAAGGGGCTTTGTCAAGAGAATAAACGGGGATAACCGGCAGTCTTGATAATAGACTGCTAAGATTTTCTTCTAATCTTGAGGGTCCCGGTCCTGTTATGGAGAGTATTTCGGTGAATCCCCAGGGCCTTGGCCATTTTCGTCTTGTTCCCGTCGTACTTCCGCGCGGCGATCTCGAAGAAGATCTTTTCGAATTCTTTGAGGGCGGCCTTGAGGTCCAACTCCTTCTCGACCATCTCCTGGATGGTCACTTCGAGCTTCTGATGGATGTTGAGGTCGCTAAATTTCCTGTCCATGAGACGCCCCTCCCTTCCGCGCCCCCTGATAAGCCGTTTTGAACCTCGCCTTGAGGTCCCCGGGGATGAGGCGGACGACGGCCCTGGTCACATGGAAGCACAGGGGCGCCAGTTTCGATCCCGCCAGCGCGTCCCGCCGCACCTCGAACACGAGGAGGGCGAATACGATGACCCCGCAGATGAGGATCCCCTTGAAGAGTCCGAACAACCCGCCGAGGACGTGGTCGAGGAAGTTCAGGGGGCCCTTCATGAGCTTCGAGATGAGCAGGCCAACCAGCCAGCCCGCAGCGATCACGGCGGCGAACAGGGCCAGGAAGCCTATGAAATCGGCGACGACGCCATTGGAAACGATCTTGCGGACGAATGCGCCCGCCCGCGGATAGTACCGGGCGGCCAGGACGAGACCGGCGATGACCGCGACGAGCCCGACGGCCTGCCGGACCAAGCCCTTGATCAGGCCGAGGACGAGGGTGACGAGGAGGATGATCGCGAGGATGATATCGAGGGTGCTTAGGCTCACTGCGGCCTCCTCCGGCGCAACTCTTCCACCATCCAATAGCGCCCGTCGGTCATGGCGCCGAAGCTCACGTGGGGCTTGATCTTGCCGTGGAAGTCCGAGCCGGCCGTCGGGACGAGCCCGAGGTCGTCGGCCAGCGCCCGGTAGAACACGGTCTGCTCGGCCGTGTGGTAGAACGTGTAGACCTCGATCCCGGCGAGCCCGCGCCGTTTGAGGTCCTCGAGGTCCTCCCGGGTCGTCCGCTGGAAATCGGCGCCGGGGTGCGACAGAACGGGGACCCCGCCCGTCGCGGGGGCCGCCGCAAGGGCCTCCACCAGGGGAATGTGCCGTTTGGGAACGTACGCGGGCTTGCCTTCCATGAAGTAGTCCCGGTAAAACATGTACGGCCCGGAGGCTCGTTCCTTCCCTGCGAAGTACTTCCCCAGCCCGGGCATCTTTTCGCTCCCGGGCTTGTCGAGGAGGATCTGGGCAATCTTGACGCCGAGGGGCGGGCAGGACTGCGACCCCTCCCAGACCTCGTCCCAGCTGATCTCGAGGCCCTGCTCTCGGAGCCGCTCGACCCGTTCCCGGGCCTCGGCCAGCCGGGATTCGGTCATCCGCACGACGATCGCAGCCACGGCTGCCGACCCCCAGTCGACGAACGGCAGAAGAAGGTGGAACTCGCGGCCGTCATAGAGTGTCGTAACCTCGATCCCGGGGATGACTTCCACGCCCGCCTTTCTCCCGTTCTCGAGGACATCGGGATAAGCCGCAACCGTGTCATGGTCGGTGATGGAAATGGCCCTGAACCCCCGGGCCGCGGCGAAGCCGACGAGCTCGCCCGGGGAAAAGTCGCCGTCGCAACTCCTGTTGGAGTGGACGTGGAGATCGACGAGCCCGGTCATGAAAGGTCGTTCTTCCCCGTCAGGAGCCGGTAGATCCCCAGGTATTTCTCGGACGTCTTCCGGACGATCTCGTCGGGCAGGACAGGCGGCGGTGGGGTCTGCTTGTCCCAGCCTGACGTTTCCAGATAGTCGCGGACGAACTGCTTGTCCAGGCTCGGCTGGGACTTGCCGGGGGCGTACGTTTGGAGGGGCCAGAAGCGGGAGGAGTCGGGCGTGAAGATCTCGTCGACGAGGACGAGTTCTTCGCCGAGGAGGCCGAACTCGAACTTCGTGTCGGCGATGATGACCCCCTTGGACAGGGCGTGCAGGGACGCCCGCTTGTAGAGCTCGAGGGACACGGCCCTAATCTTCCGGGCGAGGTCGCCGCCCGCGATCTTCTGCATCTCCTTAAAGGAGATGTTGAGGTCGTGCCCTTCCTCGGCCTTGGTCGAGGGCGTGAAGATGGGCTCTTTCAGCCGGTCCGACTCCCGGAGGCCCTCGGGAATCCTGATGCCGCAGATCTTCCCCGAGGTCCTGTATTCCTTCCATCCCGAGCCGGCCAGATAGCCGCGGACGACGCACTCGATCGGGACGACCTTCGTCTTCCTGACGAGCATCGATCGCTTCTCCAGCGTCCCGGCATAAGGCTTGAGCGCGGCTGGGAAGTCGGCGGCCTCGGCGCTGATGAGGTGGTTCGGGCAGACCAGGGCGGTGAAATCGAACCAGAACTTCGAGATCTGCGTGAGGACCCTTCCCTTGTCGGGGATGAGCGAAGGCAAAATGAAATCGAACGCGGAGATCCGGTCCGTCGCCACGATGAGCAGCTTGTCTCCGAGGTCGAAGACGTTGCGGACCTTGCCCTTCTTGAAGATCTCGAAACCCGGAAGCTCGATGTCGCCGATGGTCTTTTCCATGATGATTAAGGATAAAGAAAACCCCGCAAAAAAGCAACTGCCGGAAGGGTCAGGCCTTCATCCCGATGAATGCGTACATCCGCCCTTCGGAGGTCCCGTCCCGGCGGTAGGACAGGAGCCCGGGGCGGCACCGGGTGCAGGCGCCCACGGACAGGATGTTCTCCGGCCGGAGGCCGGTCCGCCGGAGCCCAAGAACGTTCGCGGCCCGGATGTCCAGAAAATATTTCCCGGCGGTACCCGGATTCGGCCGGAAGAGATCGTCCGGGAACGCCGCGGCTTCAAACCGCTCCCGGACCTCCGGTCCGACCTCATAACACTCGGGGCCGATGCAGGGGCCGAGGGCGGCTAGGAGCCCCGCAGGGTCGCATCCGTACCGGGACCGGAGCTCGCCGACAACCTGCTCCAGGATCCTCTTCCAGGTCCCGCGCCAGCCGCAGTGGACCGCCGCGACGACGCGCCGAGTTTCGTCTGCGACAAGGACCGGCAGGCAATCGGCCGTCTTGACGACGAGGAATAGCTTGGGGACCGACGTGATCAGGGCGTCGCCCTCGAGCCGCCCGTCGGGCGGGGCCTCGACGCAATGGATGATATCCGAATGGACCTGGTCGAGGATGACGGGCCGGAACCCGTCCCACTCCCGCACCCGCCCGAAGTCGGCCTCGGTCCAGGCGGCCGTCCCAAACCCGTGGATGAGCCACGGAATTCGCTCGAGGCACGGCTCGGTCAGATATGCACTCTCTGTTCTTTCCATCATGGGCGTTCCGGTTATACCCAAGGCCATCAATTAGGTCAAGCAAGGACGGAGGAGACGACTTGAGAATCACCATGATCTGGTCCATAATTGGGCGGGCCGAAAAGCCTTGAAGGAAACGCGCATGAAGGTTCACGTCGGGCCGCACAAAGGGCAGGAGAAGCCATCGATAGCCGCCGGGAAACAAAAAACCCTGGGCATCCTGGGCGGCATGGGTCCGGAGGCCACTGCCTATTTCTTCGAGCTCATCATCCGGCTCACGGCCGCGGACGAGGACCAGGAACACATCCCGGTCATCATTCGGAGCGACCCGCGGGTCCCCGATCGGAGCAAGGCCATCCTCGAAGGCGGCCCGAGCCCGTTGCCTTCCCTGATCGAGGGGGCGATGACATTGCGGGCGGCAGGGGCCGATCTCGCCGTCATGCCCTGCGTTTCGGCGCATTATTTCCTGCCCGAGCTCGCCGCCCGCGTGAAGATCCCCTTCATCAGCCTCCTCGAAGAGTCCCGGGAGTTCCTCCGGAAGGAACACCCCGGGGTCCGGAAGGTCGGGCTCGTCGCCACGACCGGGACCGTGCGCTCCGGCGTCGTCCGCGACGCATTCGCCCGGGCAGGAGTCGAGGTCCTGATCCCCTCCGAGGCGGACCAGGCCCGGATAATGGAAGCCATTTACGGCCCGAAGGGCATCAAGGCGGGCTTCACGACCGGGAGCCCCAGGCGCACCGTCCTGGGAGTCGCTCGCCGTCTCGTCCGGGAAGGGGCCCAAGCCGTCATGGCCGGATGCACGGAGATCCCTTTGGTCCTCACCGCGGAGGACTTCCTCCGCGTTGGGGGTCTCGACGTTCCCTTCGTCGAGCCGATGCTCGTCGGGGCGCGGGCCTGCGTCCTCAGGGCGGGGTTCCGCCTCAGGTTTCCAGCCCGGTGAGAGAGATCGGACGTCCTTGACATTCCCTCCCGAATCAAGTATAAAATCAGATACTTCCCGAAAGAATGGAGGTGAATTTTTTGGCATTTGTAGTGCTCGATGAAGGTGAGAGCCTGGAATCCGCACTCCGCCGGTTCAAGAGGAAAGTTCAGCAGGAAGCGATCATCAAGGAGATCAAGAAACACTCGATCTACTTCAAACCCGGCGAGAAGCGCCGCCTGAAACAAGCTCAGGCCCGGAAGCGGATGAGGCGCCGGATCAAGAGAGAGCGTGACATGGAGTACTGAGGGATCCTCCTGATTTCGGAAGTCTTGAAGAACGAATCGCACTTGTGAACACGACCGCGCGAGAACCAGAAGTCCGTGGGGGCGACGCCGCCCCCCGGAACACACGAAAACCCGATTGGCTGAAGGTCCGACTGCCCTCGGACGCAAACTATTTCCGCGTCTCGGAGATCGTGAAGGAGGGCCGTCTCAACACGATCTGCCAAAGCGCCCGATGTCCCAACGTCGGCGAGTGCTGGTCCCGGAGGACGGCGACGTTCCTCATTCTGGGGGACACCTGCACGCGGGACTGCGGCTTCTGCGCCGTGAAAAAGGGAAAGCCCTCGCTCCCGGACGCGGACGAGCCCGGGCGCGTCACCGGAGCCGTCAAGTCCCTGGGCCTGAGATACGCGGTCATCACCTCCGTCACACGGGACGACCTCGCCGACGGCGGGGCCTCGATTTTCGCCCGGACGATAGCGGCCGTGAGGGAGGGATCGCCCCGGACGAAGATCGAAGTCCTCATTCCCGACTTCCAGGGCAGCCCTGAGGCCTTGGACACGGTCCTGGCCGCGGGGCCGGACATCCTCAACCACAACCTCGAGACCACCGAGGTCCTCTATCCCCGCATCCACCGCCCGAAAGCCAACTACAGGAGGTCCCTCGCGGTTCTGGCGGCGGCTAAAAAGAAGGGGGCCGTTACAAAATCGGGTCTGATGATCGGCCTGGGCGAACGGGAGGAGGACATCCTCCGGACCCTGTCCGACCTCAGATGGTCCCAATGCGACCTCCTGACCCTCGGCCAGTACCTCCGGCCGACGCCCGCGAACCCTCCCGTCGAGAAATATTATTCGCCGAAGGAATTCGAACAGCTGAGGGCCATCGCTATGGACTTCGGGTTCGCCGACGTGGTCGCCGGACCCCTGGTCCGGAGCTCTTACAACGCCGAGAAGCTATTCCTCTCGGCCGGGGAGAGGGCCTGAGGCGATGCGCTATCTGGTGTTCACCGACATCCACGGAAACCTGGAAGCCTTCCTGGCCGTGCTGAAGTTCGTTATGAAGAAGCGGATCGACCACTACCTCTTCCTGGGGGACCTCGTCGGCTACGGGGCCTCGCCTAACGAGGTCGTCCAAAAGCTCGCCGCACTGAAGCCCCTGTCCCTCGTCCGCGGCAACCACGACAAGGCCGTTTGCGGCCTGGACTCCGTCCAGACGTTTAACCCCATCGCGGCCTCGGCCATCTACTGGACCAAGAGCCGCATCACCAAGAAGAACTTCGACTTCCTATACAAGATCAAGAAGAGCCCGGATGTCGTCCACGAGACGATCACCATCTGCCACGGCGCCCCCTTCGACGAGGATTACTACATCTTCGGGGAGTTCGACGCGGCCGAGGCCTTTAATTATTTCCAGACGCCCGTCTGCTTCTTCGGCCACACCCACTTCCCCTTCGTCTACGCCGAAAAGGACCAGATCGTCGAGGGGACGTTCCTCGAGGGCCGATCGAACGAAGTCAAGCTCGAGAAGGGCATCCGCTACCTCATCAACCCCGGTTCGGTAGGCCAGCCCCGGGACCGCAACCCGATGGCCGCCTGCGCTATCTACGACTCCGACGCCCGGACGGCGAAATTCTATCGCGTCGAATACGAGATCGCCGAGACCCAACGCAAGATCCTCGAACAGAACCTGCCGTCCGCGCTGGCCGAACGGCTGACGCTCGGGATCTGAAAAGTCGCCAACAGAAGGACCACCCGCAATGCCGTTGCTTCAAGCCGAGAGGCTGACCAAGAGCTATAACAACCGGGTCGTCGTCCGTGACCTTTCGCTCGAGGTCCGATCGGGCGAAACCGTCGGCCTGCTGGGGCGGAACGGCGCCGGCAAGACGACGACCTTTCAGATGATGGTCGGCCTGGTCAGGCCCGAGAGCGGGGCCATCCTCTTGGACTCGGAGGACATCTCCCGAATGACGACCTGCCGGCGGGCCGTGAAAGGGATCACGTACCTCCCCCAGGAAGGCTCGGTCTTCCTCAAGGCCTCGGTCGCGGACAACCTCAACCTCGTCCTGGAGCTCCAGCCCCGGACGCGGAAGGCGAGGCAGGAGACGCGGCGAGCCCTCCTCGAGGAGCTCGGCCTCGTCGACCTGGCCGGCCAGTCCGCCGCCAGCCTCTCCGGCGGGGAGAGGCGCCGGCTCGAGATCGCCCGGGCCCTCGTCCTCGACCCGAAGTTCCTCCTCCTCGACGAGCCGTTCACCGGCATCGACCCGCTGACCATCCTCGAGCTCCAGAGGATCATAAACCGCCTCCGGGCCAAGGGGATCGGCATCGTCCTCACCGACCACAACGTCCGCGACACGTTCAAGGTCGTCGACAGGGCCTACATCATCGACGAAGGCGAGATCCTGATCGAAGGGCCACCGGCAGTCATCGCAGCTGACGAACAGGCGCGCGAACGGTTTCTGGGCAAGGGATTCGAGCTGGGGGAAGAGGTCCGCTCCTAGTCCTCGTCACGGAAAAGCCTGTCCCCGAGCGTCTCCCCGAGGAAAAAATAGAACAGGAAGAAGTACAGGATGAGGAGCGCCCCGAAGTAGGCGAGCAGGCCTGATGAGGCCACGCCGAGCATCTGGAAGAGGGTCACGTCCATCGACCGCGCCGCGATCCACAGGGAAACAAGCCAGAAGACGGCCACGAAGAGGACGTCGAAGGACTTCGCCTTGAGGAAGACCGAGAGCTTGAAGGGCGGGCGCGGGCGGGCGACCCTCTCCGCGGTCTCCTCTTCCGGCTCCTCGACCCCTTCCTCTTCGCGGACGATCGACCGCCTCCCCGCGCCGGGAGGCGCGGCCGGCCACGAGATCCCTTCGTCGCGGGGGATCTCCCGCTCGAAGGGCAGGGCGGCCTGGGTCACCCGTTCGGGAAGTCCGATCCCGGAATCCGCCACCCGGGGCCTGCGCGCCCGAAGCGGCTCGCGTTCTTCGAGCCCGGCCGGTGTTTCCGCTTCTTCGGCGGTCTCCGGCTCTTCGGGCCCCTGCGTTTCTATGTCATCCTCGCGTATCATCTTGACCTTCACTTCAGGGCTCGGCTCGACGCCTCCCCCCTTGATCTCCGCGGCCCAGGGCGGCAGGTTTTCCTCATGCCCAGGCGGGGCGATCCGGCCCAGCCTGTTCTCCTTTTCGCGTTCCTTGAGGACGTCCAGAAAGTCCTCGACCTGCACCTTCCCCAGCTCGGCCGTCCGGCCGATCTTGTCGAGGTCGCTCGTGTCGAACGTCAGGGGCTTTTTTCCGGACGGAGGCGGTTCCATGGGCTCGCCGGGTCCGGCGGGCCCGGGTTCCGGCTCCCGCACGGGCTTCTCCGGGATGGGCCCCGCGTCCGGCGGCGGGGGCGGCTCCTCCGCGTCCTCG
>CAZPEP010000033.1:0-34090 GCA_964585685.1 uncultured Eubacteriales bacterium
ACTGAGTTTATCTTAGTTGCCCGCCCGCCCGCCGTCAAGGCGCCGGCTGAGGCGGCTGCGGGGTCAGGTCCCAATTTACAAGTTTTTGGTCCGACAAAACCTTTAAAATTGAGACCTGACCCCTCCCCGGCTTATAATAGAAAGATGAATTGGCTCTTCCTCGGCGGTTACGATCCCGCCTACCAACGCAATTCCGTCGTCCGGAAGGGCCTCGCGGCCCACGGCGACGTCATTACCGAATACCTGGCCGACCCGTCGTTCAAGGTTTGGCTCCGGTACCCGCTTCTCCTCGCCCGGATCGCAGCGCGCGCCGGCGCCCGGCCGCATGGCCGGACCGGTACCCGTCCCGCCGCTCCGGGCTTCCCTATCCGCCGTGCCGACGCCGTCTACGTCCCCGCCTTCTGCCATAAGGATGTCCCGCTGGCTTGCTTCCTGGCCATGCTCATCGCGCGCCCGGTGGTCTTCGACCCGCTCGCCGCCCGGTACGAGACCAAGATCCTCGACCGCGGACGCCGTCCGGCCGACTCCTTGACCGCCCGCTGGAACTGGTGGATCGACGCGCTGGCGTTCCGGCTCTCCGACATCGTCCTCGCCGACACGGCTGCCCACGCCGCCTACTACACGAAGGCCTTTGGCGTCCCGACCCGCAAGCTCGTCGTCGTCCCCGTCGGCTACGATGACGCCCTGTTCGACCCCGATCGCGTCGCTTCCGTCACGGCCCGAGCGTCCTCCTCCGCCCCCGTCCGCCCCTCCGCGGCCCCTGCCGGCGCGCCCTTCACCGTCCTTTTCTTCGGCTCCTTCCTGCCCCTCCACGGCGTCGAGGCGGTCGTCGAGGCCGCCCGCGCTGTCCACCTCCGCGATCCCGCGATCCTCTTCCGCTTCGTCGGCTCGGGGGACACCTGGACCCGCGTCCGAACACTGGCCTCGGACCTCGGCGCGACGAACTGCGTCTTCGAGCCCTGGGCACAGTTGGCCGCGCTCCCGGCGCTCGTCGCCTCCGCGGACGTCGCCCTCGGCATCTTCGGCCGGACCGACAAGGCCCGCCGCGTCGTCCCCCACAAGCTCTTCCAGTCGCTCGGCATGCGCAAACCTGTGATCACGGCCCGGACGCCGGCCGTTGAGGAGTTCTTCGCCCACGGCGAGAACATCTGGCTGTGCGACGAGCCTTACGCCGAAACCCTCGCCGCCGCCGTCGTCCGGCTCAAGACCGACGCCGCGCTCCGCGAGCGCCTCGCCACCAACGGCTATCGCACGGTCAAGGAGCGATTCACGCCCGCGGCGATTGTGGCGGCGCTGAGGGGGGCGGTCTTGAATTTAGATCGTAGCCGCAGGCCTTAACCTGCGTCTTAAAGGCGCTCAGGCTAAAGCCCGAGGCCATATCAAGAGAGCCTTGTGCTGAACCGAAGACCGGAAATAGGCTCTCGGCCCTCTTCATGATCCCTCAGAGTGGCTTGTAAGTGAAGTACGGCAACCCTGAGCACGGCACGAGATTGCTTCGTCACACGGCTCCTCGTAATGACACCTCGTTCGTTGTAAAATAGGGCGGATGACCAACGCCGGCATTGACGTCGCGATCGGGCCGTATCGCGGCGCGCTGAACCCCGACTTCGACACGCCCGAATTCCGCGCCGCCGTATCGGACCCGCGCTCTCTCGCCTCCGGACCGTCCGCGCGGGTGCTCCTCGACCGGCGCAACCTCGTCTCCGCAGCCTCCGTCCCCGTCTCTCCCTCCGGAAGCGTCGAGGCCGTCGTCAAGATGTTCCGCGCCTCCGGCTTCAAACGGCTCAAAACGCTCCTTGTCCCTGGCAAGGCCGCTCGAGCCTGGCGCGGCGCCGCCGCCTGCCGCGCCCGCTCAGTCCCGACGCCCCTCCCCATGGCCTACCTCGAGCGCCGCGCCCGCGGCCTCGTCGTCGAGGGCTACTACTTCTCCGCATACCTCGCCGACGCCGTCGAGATCCGCTCGCTCCTCCGCGAGCTTCAGCCCGATGATCTGGGCCGCCTCCTGACCGCCTTGGCGAAATTCCTCGTCTTCTTCCATAACGAGGGCATCCTCCATCGCGACCTCTCGGACGGGAACATCCTCGTCCGCTCGCCCCGGCCCGGCGCCTACGACCTCTGCCTCATCGACACGAACCGCATCCGCGTCCGTCGCTCGATCTCCGTCCTCGTCCGACTCCGGAACCTCGTGCGGCTGGGCGTCCCCCCGGCTTACCAGGACCTCTTCCTCCGCCTTTACCTCGGCGCCGGGCGCGCCTCGCGGCCCCTCGTCTTCTGGTACCGTGCGAACAAGGCCTGGTACGCCGGTTTCGTCGCCTTCAAGAAGAAGCTCCGCCTGCGCCGCCTCGCCGAGCGCCTCGGGATCCAGTGACATGAGCTTCGAGTTCGAGTGGAACCCCCTGGCTGACCAACCACACAACGTCGCCCCGCGCTCCGAGCGCTTCCGCCATCATCTCCGCCACGTCGGGAGCTACTTCGAGATCGCCGGGGCGAACCTCCGTCGCCTCGTCCCCGGCCTGCGCCGCTATCGCTATACGATGAAGCACCTCTATCGCGAGCCCGTCGCCATCCCGCCCGGCGCCTTCGGATGCGGCGTCTCGCCCGCGCCTGGCTCGGTCCCCGGCCTCGCTCCCGCCGTCTCCGGCTCCGGCGAAGCAGGCGACGCGTCCGTCCTCGACCTGTTTGGAGCAACCGGAGCCTTCCGCGCCCTCGTCCGTGTCGCTTCCTGGGAGCGCGAAACCGGCATCCTCGCCGCTCGAGAGGCCTTCGTCCGCGCCCTTCGCGCCCGCGGCGTCGACGTCGTCCTCGCCCTCCTCCAGCGCCGCGCCGACGTCCTTGACCCCGGCTCCTGGCGCGCCTTCCTCGAGGAGGTCTTCGGCCGCTTCGCCCCACTCGCCTCGGCCTTCGAGATCGGCCACGCTTGGAACCGGACGAAGTGGGGCGTCTGGGACCACCGCGAGTACCTCCACCTCGCCGAACCCGCCTTCGAGCTGGCGCCGCGCTTCGGCGCGAAGCTCGCCGGCCCTGCCGTCATCGACTTCGAGTTCCACCTCTACCCCGTGACCCTGCCGCGCCTGCCGTTCGACGCCGTGACCTCTCTCCTCTACGTCGACCGGATGGGAGCGCCCGAGAACGGCCAATTCGGCTGGACCGCCACGATGAAGCTCGCGCTGCTCAAGGCGGCCATCGACACCACGGCGCGGCCCGGCGCGGGGAGGGGCCTCTGGATCACCGAGGTCAACTGGCCTCTCGCAGGCACAGGCGCGTTCTCGCCGGCCTCGGGCAAGCCCAATGTCAGCGAGGACAAGCAGGCCGACTTCCTCGTCCGCTACTACGTCCTCTGCCTGGCGTCCGGCCTCGCCGAGCGGGTTTACTGGTGGCAACTCGTCGCGCCCGGCTACGGCCTTGTCGATAACCGCGAGAGTCCCTGGCGGCGGCGCCCGGCCTTCCGCGCGTTCGCGGCCCTCCGCGCCCGGCTCGAGGGGAGCGTCTTCGAAGGACGCGGCGCGGGCCCGGATGACCTAGTAGGGGGCGGGGCGGGACGGGGCGGCACGGCCCGGGGCGATGCGCCTAGAGTGTCCGGCGTCGAGGTCTTCCGCTTCCGCAAGGACGGGTGCGCCTTCGCCATTTGCTGGGCGCCCGGCGGGGGACCTGTTGAGCTCGCTTTCGCGGCTCCGGTCGCCGCCGTGTTGGACCGCGAAGGCCGCGAGATCCCGTCCGCATCCGTGGCGCCTCAAAAGATATCCATCGACGGGAGCCCTAAGTATGTCCTCTTCAAAGAATAAGGGGCTGTCCCTAAAAACATTTGACCGCCCCGGCGTCGCCGATTACGAGAATCGCCGATACAGAGGTCTTGATCAGAGGCTCGTGGACCGCCGCGAACGGCGTCTCCTGCGCCGCGCTTTCGCCCGGCTCCGCCGTCTGAATCCCGAAGCCTGGGCCGGCCCGAACAGCCCCCTCATCCTTGACGCGCCTTGCGGCTACGGCCGCTTTACGGACCTCATCCTGGGCCAAGGCGCCCGCCTCGTCTCGACCGACCTCGCTCACCCCATGGTCGAACGCGCTCTGGAAAATAGGGGCAGCGTATTTCATCTAGGTGGCACCGCGGCCGACCTGCGCGGCGGCCTCCCCTTCAAACCCGCCGCCTTTGGCTACGTCTTCTCGATGCGCCTCTTCCATCACCTCCACGCCTCGGAGGACCGGCGCGCGGTTCTCCGGGAGTTCGCCCGCGTCGCGTCGGGCGGTGCCGTCATGTCCTTCTACCGGTTCCGCGGCATCCATGCCCTCCAGCGCCGACTCCGCCGATTCCTCACGCGCGCCCGGCGCGAGATCAAGATGGTGCCGGGGGGGATGTTTGAGCGCGAGGCCGCCGAGGCCGGCTTCGTCGTCGATAAGGTTTATCCGCTCTTCCGCGGCGTCCACGCCCAGCACATCGTGGTCCTGAGGAAGGGGCAGGTCTGAGGGATCGGGTCTTTAGGTCCTCTGGCGTCATCGCGAGGAGCCCCGCGACGAAGCAATCGCTTGAGATTGCCACGCTGCGCCCGCAATGACCATTATGCCGAGACCTGACCCCTTACTTCTGCTTATACACGGAGCCGCGGGAATCGATCTTTTCGACATAGATGATCGAGCTGTCTTTATCGACCGTGAAGATGATCCTCAATTGCCCGCGTCGTATCCGGAAGTAGCCGTGCCATTCCCCTTCCAGTTTCTTGACGTCAAGATTGATCTTTTCACCGCGGGCTTTTAGTAAGAACTTATTGATGAGGCCGCTGGTCTCGGGAAGAATGTCGTATTTGAGGGCGAATTTATAGGCGTCCCGCGAATAATCGATTCGCCACGTCATAACTTGATCGTCATGGAATGAGAAACCCGCCTTTTTCCGCGGGGGGACCCGTGGATCCTCTTGATCTCTTCCATCTCCTCGGGAGGGACGGGGGGGACGGACTTGAGGAAGTATTCGAATCTTTCCTCCCTCAGGACCTCACGCAGGGCTTCCTTGATGAGGCCGTATAGTTCTTTGTTCTTGGCCTGGCCTGGCATTTTTTGTCCCCTTTCCGGGGCCATTCTATCTTTTTGCCAAGGGCAGGTCAATTGAACCGACGGCATCATTTTGGACATTCATAGGGATGACGCTCGGACCGCAACATTTTTGTCATCCAGCCAGAGAGGGGTCAGGTCTGAGGGATCGGGTCTTTAGGTCCTCTGGCGTCATCGCGAGGAGCCCCGCGACGAAGCAATCGCTTGAGATTGCCACGCTGCGCCCGCAATGACCATTATGCCGAGACCTGACCCCTCAGCCGCCAACGATATGCTTCCGGTTGCCAATTGTGACCCGACCCGTTATTGTTCTATAATTAAGGCACGGCTGAAGAGAGGACCATGAAAAAATCGATCATCGGCTTCCTGGCCATCGCCATTCTGTTCCCTATGGCCGGACTTTCCGCTGCCCAGGAAAAGCCCGCCCCAACCTTCAAGATCAAGGTCAGCGCGGAGCAGGCCAATATCCGCGACACACCGGACATCGGCAGTCCCGTCGTCCAACAGCTCCCCGAGGGCTCGGTCCTCGAGGCCGAGAAGAAGCAGGGCGAATGGTACCTGGTCCGGTTCACCCGCGACGACGGACTCGCCGCCCGCGGCTACATCCACGAGAGCCTCGTCCGCGAGCTTGAGGCCGTGCCTTCCGTGCCCGTCGAAGAGATCCGGGTCGAGCCCGTGAAGAAGGTCGTCGAGAAGCCCGAGCCCGTTGCCGTAGAGCCCGCGCGCCCCGACGACCGGCCCAAGCTCCTGCCTCCGGCGCCCCGCCGTGCGTCCGCCGGTCTCCCAGAGGCCAAAACCTTCAGCTTCTCTATCCTCACAGGCGCCAACTTCGCGGCCGTCGGCGACCTCAACACCGGAGCCCGCGGGCTGGCCGACTACTACAGCGCCGTCCTCGGCATCCCGGGAACAGGCAAGATCGCAGGCCTCCATCTGACCTACATCCTGGGCGGCGAGATCTCCTACAGCCTGATGCCCCGCCTCTTCGCCACCTTCGGCCTGGACTATTTCGCCGGACGCCGCTCGAGCCACATGGAGTTTGCCTCCGGCGCCACCCCCGACGTCCTGCGGACGCGGCCGCGCATCCAGGCCCTGCCGGTCAAGCTCGGGCTAGCCTATTACCCCCTGCCGTACGTCTATCTCAAGGGCGGCCTCCAGTATTATTTCGTCTCGGCTAACTACCTCTACCGCTACGAGAAGAACCTCTACTGGCAGGAATGGCAGGGCGACGCCAAGGCCCGCGGGATCGGGGCCTCGATCGGGACCGGCGGAGAGTACGAGTTCTATCCCGGCCTGTACCTCGTGGGCGAGGCCGAGTTTCGTTTCGCCCGCTTCGGCGGCTTCTCCGGCAAGGACATCACCATCAACTCCGAGGGCGAGTCCTATACCGAGCAGGGGACGCTCTGCTATTTTCTGGCCGAGGCCGCCGGCCTGGGCGAATATCCCCTCGTCTTTATCCGCAGCGACCTCCCGACAGAACCCGGGATCACCGACCCCCGCGAGGCCCGCGTCAACCTCAACGGCATGTCCCTCAAGTTCGGCATAAGGTTCAGGTTTTAGAAAAGAATCTTCGTCCCGCCCTCAATTTCCTGCGTCGTTCGGCGAGGCGCGCGCGTTAGCTCTTAACGTTCCAATGACACTCGGGATCGCCTTCTATGGACTCGGGGACATCCTCGATTTCCCTACGTTCAGACATACGAGCCCGAATCTCCTCCGACCTCTGCCGGAGACATGAGCCACGAGCCCCCCTTGAATTCCAAGGGGTCGGGGGGAGAGGGACGGCCTTCATCGCCATGTCCCCGAGTCCTTCGAAGGCGAACGGCGCTTATTCGTATTCCGCCCAATGCTTGATCTTCAGGTCGCTCCCCTTCTTGGCTGCGAGCGCGGCCACGAACAGCTCCGCGACCTGAAGGTTCGTCAGGAGCGGCACCGCGAAATCCACGGCCATCCGCCGCATCCGGTAGTCGCTATCGAACTCCTTCTTCCGGTCGGGGTCGGGGATGGAGATGACGAAGTCGATCTCGCGCCGGGCGATGAGGTCGCGGATGTTCGGCTCCTTCTTCTCGTGGACCTTGAAAACCCGCGTGCTGGGGACGCCGTTCCGCTTGAGGAACGCGCTCGTCCGCTCGGTCGCGTACAAGGCGAACCCGATGTCCCGGAGCTTTTCCGCCGACCGCAGGAACCGGCGCTTAGGCGTGTCCCCGCCGATGCTGACGAGGATCGACCGCTCGGGCAGGTTGAACCCGGCCGAGATGAGGGCTTTGAGGAAGGCCTCGTGAACGTCCTCGCCCAGGCAGGCGACTTCGCCCGTCGAGGCCATCTCGACGCCCAAAGCCGGGTCGGCGCCCTTGAGCCGGGAGAACGAGAATTGCGGCGCCTTGACCCCGACGTAGTTGAGGTCGAGCGTGCTCTTCCGGTTCCGGACCGGCGCGCCCATCATCGCCCGCACGGCGACCTCGATGAAGTTGGTCTTCGCGACCTTCGACACGAACGGGAACGACCGCGACGCCCTCAAATTGCACTCGATGACCTTGAGGACGTTGTCCTTGGCGATGAACTGGATGTTGAACGGCCCGGTGATGGCCAGCGCCTGGGCGATGCGCCCGCCGATCTCCCGGATGCGGCGGATGGTCTCGATGTAGAGCTTCTGCGGCGGCAGGACCATCGTCGCGTCGCCCGAGTGGACGCCGGCGTTCTCGACGTGCTCGACGATGGCCGAGGCGACAACCTCGCCCCGGTCGGCGACGGCGTCCATCTCGATCTCCTTGCCGTTGAGGATGAACTTCGAGATGACGACCGGGTACTCCGGAGAAACGAGCGACGCCTTCTTCAGGTACCGCTCGAGGTCCTGACCGTTGAAGACGATGCTCATCGCCGCGCCGCTCAGGACGTAGGACGGTCGGATGAGGACGGGATAGCCGATGGCCCTGGCGAACGCCCCGGCTTCGGCAACGCTCCGGAGCTCCTTCCACTCCGGCTGGTCGACGCCCAGCTCGTCCAGGAGCTTCGAGAACTTGTATCGGTTCTCGGCTCGGTCGATGCTCTCCGGCGCCGTCCCCAGGACGCGGAGCCCCGCGCGCCGACACTTCATGGCCATGTTGTTCGGGATCTGCCCGCCCATCGCCAACAGCACGCCGCGCGGATCCTCCCGTTCGTAGATGTCGCAGACGCGCTCGAAGCTCAGCTCGTCGAAGTACAGCCGGTCGCAAATGTCGTAGTCCGTCGATACGGTCTCCGGGTTGTAATTGACCATGACCGTCTTCGCGCCCATCCGGCGGAGGGCCTCGGCGGCGCTGACGCAGCACCAGTCGAACTCGACCGAAGAGCCGATGCTGTAGGAGCCCGACCCGAGCACCAAAACCTTGTTCTTCTCCGGCCGGAACGTGACGTCGTCCGTTTCGCCACCGTACGTCATATAGAGGTAGTTGGTCTTCGCGGGGTATTCAGCGGCCAGGGTGTCGATCTGCTTGACGCACGGCACGATGCCCGCCCGCTTCCGTGTCCGGCGCACGGCCGCCTCGTTCGAACGGACGAGCAGGGCGAGCTGCTTGTCGGAGAAGCCCTTCCGCTTGGCCTCGCGCAGGAGCTCCGCCGGGAGCGTCGCCAACCGGTATCCCTTGAGCTTCGCCTCGAGGCCGACGATGCCCTTGATCTTGTGGAGGAACCAGCGGTCGATCCGGGTCAGCTCGTGGACGCGGTCGACCGACCAGCCCTTGGCGAACGCCTCGGCGATGCCGAACAGCCGCTCATCGGTCGGGTGGCGGAGCTCCCGCTCGAGGTTGGCGAAAGAGTAGTTGGCGTTGGCGACAAGGCCGTACACGCCGATCTGGAGCATCCGGGCGGCCTTCTGGACCGCCTCCTCGAACGACCTGCCGATGGCCATGACCTCGCCGACCGACTTCATTTCCGAACCGATCTTCTTCGACACCCGGCCGAACTTCTTGAGGTCCCAGCGCGGGATCTTGACGACCAGGTAGTCCAAGGCCGGCTCGAAGCAGGCCGTCGTGGCCCGGGTGATGGAGTTCCGGAGCTTTGGCAGGGTCCGGCCGAGGATGAGCTTGGCCGCGACGAAGGCCAGGGGATAGCCTGTCGCCTTGGAGGCCAGGGCCGAGCTCCGCGACAAGCGTGCGTTGACCTCGATGATCCGGTAATCGCCGTCGGCAGGGTTGAGGGCGTACTGGATGTTGCATTCGCCGACGATGCCGAGGTGACGGATGGCCCGGATGGCGATCTCGCGGAGGCCGTGGTATTCGGCGTTGGTCAGGGTCTGCGACGGAGCGATGACGATGCTCTCGCCCGTATGGATGCCCATCGGGTCGAAGTTTTCCATGTTGCAGACCGTGACGCAGTTGTCGGCCCGGTCGCGGACGACCTCGTACTCGATCTCCTTCCAGCCCTCGAGGTACTCCTCAACGAGGACCTGACCCGCGCCGACGAAAGCCCGGGCGAGCGCCTCTCGGAGTTCCTTCGGGTCGTGAGAGATGCCGCTGCCCTTGCCGCCCAGGGCGTAGGCCGCCCGGGCCATCACCGGGTAGCCGATGGCCTCGGCCGCATGCAGGCCCTCCTCGACGGTCCCGACGGCGACGCCGCGCGGCGTCTTGAGCGCGATCTCCGCCAGGGCCCGGTTGAAGAGCTCGCGGTCCTCGGTCTTCTCGACGACCTCCATCGGTGTCCCGAGGACCTCCGTCCCGCAGCGGGCGAGAACCCCGGACCTCCACAAGGAGAGGCCGCAGTTGAGGGCGGTTTGGCCGCCGAACGAAACGACGACCCCGTCCGGCCGCTCCCTCTCGATGATCTTCTCGACGAAGTGCGGTGTCACCGGCAGGAAGTAAACGCGGTCGGCCAGCGACTCGGAGGTCTGGATGGTTGCGATGTTCGGGTTGACGAGGACGACCTCGAGACCTTCCTCCTTGAAGGCCTTTATAGCCTGGCTCCCGGAGTAGTCGAACTCGCCGGCCTCGCCGATCTTCAGGGCGCCGCTCCCCAGGATGAGGACCCTTCTTGGCTTGCGTGCCGGCGTCTTGCGCATCGGCGTCCTGGGGGCGGGCGTCTTACGAGCCTTCGTCCGCTTCGCAGTCATGGCAGGCTCTCCAGGAATGTGTCGAAGAGGAAGGCCGTGTCGGTCGGCCCGGGGCAGGCCTCGGGATGGAACTGGACGCCGGCGAACGGCCTCCGGCCGTGGCGGACGCCCTCGTTCGTCCCATCGTTGGCGTTCGTGAACCACGAGCGCCAGCCGCGCGGGAGCGTCCGCGTGTCGACCGCGTATCCGTGGTTCTGGCTGGTGATGTAACAGCGCTCGGTCCCGTCTTCGAGGCACGGCTGGTTCTGCGACCGGTGGCCGAACTTGAGCTTGAACGTGTCGCCGCCCGCCGCCAGGGCGAGCATCTGACTGCCGAGACAGATGCCGAAGAGGGGGACGTTCTCGCGCATAAGCCGGCGGACCGTCCGGACGACGTCGACGCACCGCTTGGGGTCGCCGGGGCCGTTCGACAGGACGACGCCGCGCGGGGCGAAGGACATGATCTTGGCGAAGGGGGTCGCGGCCGGGACGCGGACGACGCAGGCGCCCCGCCGGACGAGGCTCCGGACGATGTTCTCCTTGGCCCCGCAGTCGACGAGGACGACGACCGTCCGCGAGTCGGGGTTGAGGATGTGGATGTCGCGGGTCGTGACCTCGGTCACGAGGTCGCGCTGGTTCGGGTCGGGAAGGGCGCGCGCCTCGCGGAGGAGCGGGGCGACGCGGAGCGGGGCATCGGAGGCGGCCAGGACGCCGGGCATGACGCCGTGGACGCGGAGCTTCTTCGTCAGGGCCCGGGTGTCGATGCCCTCGATGCCCGGGACGCGGTGCTCGCGGAGCCATGCGTCGAGCGTTTTGCGCGAGGCGGCGTGCGACGGCCTCTCGCAAAGCTCGGCGACGGCGTATCCGGCGATCTGCGGCCTCGGGGACTCGAAGCTCGCCGGGTCGACGCCGTAGTTCCCGATCTGGGGGTAAGTCTGGACGAGGACCTGGCCCCGGTAAGAGGGGTCGGTGATGGACTCGGTGTAGCCGACCATCCCCGTGTTGAAAACGACTTCCCCCCAGGCTTTGGCGCTCGCGCCGAATCCCCGGCCCTCGAAGACGGTCCCGTCCGCGAGGGCCAAAATCGCGTGTTTCGTCGGCTACTCCAATGCGAAGAATCGATGGAGTATAGCATAAAAACGCGAGACGAGCGAGACAAGCGAGACGTGCAGCCGCAGGCTTCAGCCTGTGTTCTTGGATGTAGCCGCAAGCTTTAGCTTGCGCGGGGGATAAGCTCAGGCAAAAGCCTGAGGCTACAAAGAAGACTATTCCAGCTCTTTCTTATATTTGTTGAACAGGTCCTTGAGATCCTTCTTCGAGACGACGTAGCGGCTGATATAGATCGACAGGGAGGCCCGGATGGGGTCGTTGGATTTGACGAGGACGTAGTCGCGGAGCATTCCGGGCTTGGCCGGGGCCGGGAACCGGACCTCGAGCTCGACCTCCTTCCCGGCCGCAACGCTCATCGGGAAAACGGCGGGCTTCCCGGCGGCGAAGAACTTGAACTCGGGGTGGGCGATCTCGATCTTAAGCTCGAGCTGGCCGACGTTCCGGACGGTGAACCGGGTCGAGGTCACCTCGCCCTCGAGGCTCAGCCCGAGGTCGGCGTTGTAGCGGTCGAGCTCGATCCGCGGCTGGGGCGGGACGTCGATCTCGGCCGTGACCTTGAGCTCCCGGCGAGCGTTCGACGCGTCGTTCGACTCGACGTAGACGTACTTGACGACGCTCCCCGCGAAGCCGCGCGTGTCGAACGAGGCCTTGACGCGGCCCTCCTTTCCGGGTGCGATCCGGTCCTCCGAGGCGAGGGCGGCCGTGCAGCCGCACGATGTCGAGACCCGCTCGATGACGAGCGGCGCGTCGCCCTCGTTGGTGAAGACGAACTCGTGGGCGAGGACCTCGCCCTGCTTGACCTTGCCGAAATCCCAAACCTCTTCCTTGAATTTCGCCCGGGCCTCTTTGCCCTCCGCGGTCCCTGTTGCGCCGGCCGCGAGCAGGATGATGATCGCCGAAGCCATGACCCTGATTGTTCTCATGCCGTCCTCCGTCGTCATCCATAATCGCATAAATATAAATGCGAGACAAGCGAGACAGGCGAGACAGGCGAGAAAAAACCTCCTCGGGCGCCGTCCTTATCAATGACAGCGCCGAGGCCGTGGCCGGGACCTCAGGAGTTTGCCATTTCGGCGATTCTTGATATCATAGGGGGCCTGGTGGAAGGAGGGACCAATGAAGTACGTCATCAAGAATATCCTTTGGGCGACCGACTTTTCCCGGGAGGCGTCCGATGCCCTGGCCTACGCGGCCCTGTTCGCGAAGAAATGCGGGGCCCGGATCGCCGCCGTCCACGTCGTCCCCGAGATGGGTCCGGCGCTCCTCGAGGCGCGGCCGGCCTACATGGAGGAGGTCTACCAGCAGGTCGAAGCGAACAAGGAGAAGGCCGGGAAGAAGCTCGCCGAGACGGCCGCGAAGACGGGGATCCGGTTCGACAAGGCCCTCATCGAGTCGGGGTCGCCGGTCAAGAAGATCATCGCCGTCGCCGTCCGGGAGAAGGCCGACCTCATCGTGATGGGCAAGCGCGGCCAATCGGCCATGGAGAAGATCCTCGTCGGGAGCGTCGCCAACGGCGTGCTTCGTCACGCCCCCGCGCCCGTCCTCTTCGCCGGGAAGAAGCGCTTGCGCCCGGAGATCCGGAAGATCCTCGTCCCCACGGACTTCTCCAAGCGCGAGGACGTCGAGCGCGACTTCGCCTGGGAGCTGGCCTCGACGTTCGGCGCGGACCTGACGCTCCTCCACGTGCTGGCGCTCCATAATTACCGGGTCGGCCCCGAAATCGCCGAGGCGATGCTCAAGGACCTCCTGGCGCGGCTGAAAAAGCGCGAGATCCGGGAGCGGAAGAACTTCAAGGTCGCCGAGGAGGTCATCCGCGATTTCAACGCCGCGGCGGGGATCGTCAACTATGCCCAGAGCAAGAAGTTCGACCTGATCGCCATCTCGACCTACACCCACACGAAGCTCGGGCGGTTCTTCCTTGGCAGCAACACCGAACGAGTCATCTCCCTGTCGGATGTCCCGGTCTTCGCCATCCCGGGGGCCTGCACCGAAGAGTGAGCTGATGTGGACGACCGTCGCGTTCCTTGGGTCGCCCTGAACGCAGCCGTCTGCGAATGCCCGAGGGCGGCGCGGATCGTCCTAAAGGCCTTTCCGGAGGTCGATGAGGTCTTTGCCGCCGGGGAGGGGACCCTCGTTGCGCTCGGGGTCCGGGCGGACGTCGCGCAGAAGCTCGCGGCGCCCGGGGCGCTCGACGCGGCGCGGGGGGAGCTTGAGAAACTCGAAAAAAAGGCCTATAGTATCTTGACCTTGGGGGATGCCGCGTACCCACCGCTCCTCCGCGAGATCTACGACCCCCCGCTCGTCCTGTACGTTTCGGGGAGGGCGGAGGTGCTTGCGGGGCCGGCAGTCTCGATCGTCGGGGCCCGGCGGCCGACCGCGTATGGGCGGGCGGTGGCCCGCCGGCTCGCCGGGGACATGGCGTCGCGGGGGCTCGTCGTCGTGAGCGGATTCGCCCGGGGCATCGACTCCTGCGCCCACGCGGGCGCCTTGGAGTCCGGCGGCCGGACGGTGGCCGTGCTCGGCTCCGGGCTCGACGAGATCTACCCGCCGGAGAACCGGCCGCTCGCGGCGAAGGTCAGGGAGACGGGCGCCGTGGTGACGGAGCATCCACTCGATGCGCCGCCCCTCGGGTTCCACTTCCCCCTCCGGAACCGGATCATCGCCGGGCTCGGGACAGGGCTGGTGGTCGTCGAGGCCACCCGGCACAGCGGCTCGCTCATCACGGCCCGGCTGGCCCTGGAGGAGAACCGCGAGGTTATGGCCGTCCCGGGCAACGTGACGTCCGGTCTGAGCGAGGGGACGAACGGACTCATCCGCCAGGGAGCGCGGCTCGTCGAGCGTTGGGAGGACGTCGCCGAGGGCCTGCCCGCGCCGCTCCGCGAAGAGGTCCTCGCGCGGCGGGCGGAGGAAGGGCCTGCGCCGGCGGTTTCCGAAGCGGAGGCGGCGGTCCTTGGGGCCGTGCCCGCGGACGACGAGGTCCACGTGGACGCGCTGGCGGAACGGACGGACCTCTCGATTTCGGAGCTATTGGGAACGCTCCTCGGCCTGGAGCTGAAGGGGCTGGTCGTCCAGAACCCGGGAAAGAACTTTCAGAGGAGAATGTAAGTGTCTCAATCGCTGGTCATCGTGGAATCGCCGGCCAAGGCGAAAACCATCAATCATTACCTGGGTTCGGGATACATCGTCAAGGCGTCCATGGGGCATGTCCGGGACCTGCCCAAGAGCAAGATGGGGGTCGACGTCGAGCACGACTTCGCGCCCACCTACCAGATCATCCCCGACAAGAAGAAGATCGTCGCCGAGCTGAAGAAGCTGGCCGGCGAGAGCGATCGGATCATCCTGGCGGCCGACCACGACCGCGAAGGGGAGGCCATCTCCTGGCATCTCCGCGAGCTCATCGGGGCCGATAACCCGAAGGTTTTCCGGGCCGTCTTCAACGAGATCACCGAGGAGGGCGTCAAGAAGGCGTTCGAGCATCTCGGCGGGCTCGACATGCCGAAGATCGAGGCCCAGCAGACCCGGCGCATCCTCGACCGGCTCGTCGGCTACCTCATCAGCCCGCTCCTCTGGAAGAAGATCGGCCGGGGCCTGAGCGCCGGCCGGGTCCAATCGGTCGCCCTGCGGCTCATCTGCGACCGGGAGAAGGAGATCAAGGCCTTCGTCGTCGAGGAGTTCTGGAACGTCTCGGCCCGGCTTCGGGCGGCGAACCCGCCCGAGTTCAAGGCCGCCCTGGCGAAGATCGACGGCAAGAAGGCCAAAATTGAGAATAAGGAAAAGGCCGACGCCGTCCTGGAGGCCTGTAGGAAAGCGTCCTTTGTCCTCGACAAGATCAAGGTCGAGGTCAAGCGGAAGACTCCGCCCCCTCCCTACATCACGAGCTCGCTCCAGCAGGACGCGTTCCGCCTCCTCCACTACCCGGTCAAGAAGACGATGTTCGTCGCCCAGAAGCTCTACGAGGGGATGGCCATCGGGGAGCTCGGGCAGACGGGGCTCATCACCTACATGAGGACCGATTCGTTCCGGATCTCGGACGAAGCCCGGAACGCGGCCCGGTCGTACATCGAGCGGGCCTTCTCTTCGGCGCACGTTCCGTCCAAGCCCAATTTCTACAAGAACAAGAAGAAGGCCCAGGACGCCCACGAGGCCATCCGCCCGGCCCACCTGGACCTCCCTCCCGATAAGATCAAACAGGATCTCAAGAAAGAGGAATACGACCTTTACCGGCTCATCTGGAACAGGTTCATCGCCTCGCAGATGGCCGCGGCCGTCGTCGAGGAGACCGACTTCGACATCCGGGCGGCCAATTTTCTCTTCAAGGCCAAGGGCGAGGTCCTCAAGTTCGAGGGCTTCCTGGCCGCGGCCCCGAACGGGAACGCGGACCGGGACATCCTGCCAAAGGCGTTCGAGGGCGAGGTCCTGGCCCTTGTCGACGGTGAGTCCGGCGTCGAGGCCAAGCAGAGCTTCACCCAGCCGCCCGCCCGTTACACCGAGGGCACGCTGGTCAAGGAGCTCGAGGCCAAGGGAATCGGCCGGCCGAGCACCTACGCGCCGATCATCGCGACGCTCCAGAACCGGGTCTATGTCTCCCGGGACAAGGGCAAGTTCATCCCGACGGACCTGGGCATGGTCGTCACGGATTTTCTGGTCATGCACTTCGCCGAGCTCCTGGACGTGACCTTCACGGCCCAGATGGAGGAGGAGCTCGACCAGATCAGCGACGGAGAGCGGCCTTGGCTAGAAAGTCTCCGGAAGTACTACGCCGTCCTCGATAAGTCCATGACGGCGGGCAGCGAAGCCGACGACCTCAAGCGGACCGGCATCCCCCTCGAAGAGAAGTGCCCCAAGTGCGGCAAGGACATGGTCATCAAGTCGGGCCGCTTCGGCCGGTTCAAGGCCTGCTCCGGTTACCCTGAGTGCACCCACAAGGAAGCCCTTGTCAAGAAGGAGACGAAGCCTCTCGACGAGAAATGCCCCCAGTGCGATGCCCCCCTCGTCATCAAGTTCGGCCGCTTCGGCTCGTTCATCGCCTGCTCCTCCTACCCGAAGTGCAAGTATATCCAGAAGGACAAAGTCGACACGGGGATCACCTGCCCCGAGGAATGCGGCGGGACCATCGTCCGCCGGAAGACGCGCCGGGGGAAGTACTTCTTCGGCTGCAGCCTTTACCCGAAGTGCAAGTACGCGACTTGGGACGAGCCCGTGGCCAAGCCATGCCCCGATTGCGGCCGGAAGTTCGTCCTGAAGAAGAATCCCATCAAGGGTGATCCCCACCTCTACTGCTCGGACGAAAAGTGCGCGTACAAGGAGATCGTCCCGCGGGAAAAACTCTGGGAGCAGAACAAGGAGGGGCCCGCCGCCCCGCCGGCCGATGAGAAAAGCGATTGACGAGTTCCTCGAGTACCTCCGGCACGAGCGGAACGCGTCCCCCCATACCGTCGCGGCCTACGGCCGGGACCTCGGCCAGCTCGCCGCCTACCTCAAAGAGAAACGCACCGCCTGGCAGGCCGCCGACAATGTGATCCTGCGCGGCTTTATGGCTCGCCTCTACGAAGGCCGGCGGAAGAAGACGACCATAGGCCGGAAGCTCGCGGCCGTCCGGTCGTTCTATGATTACGCCGTCCGCCGGAGGTGGGTCGAATCGAACCCCGCCCGGGTCCTGGCGACACCTAGGGCCGAGAAGCTGGTGCCCTCGTTCCTGTCCGAGGACGAGATGGCAAATTTCCTGGACCTGCCCTCCTCCGACCGTCCCCTCGACCTCCGGGACAGGGCCGTCCTCGAGCTCCTCTACGCCTCCGGGATCCGGGTCAGCGAGCTTGTGGCGATCGATCTCGCCGATGTGGGCTTCACCGAGCGCCTCGTCCGGGTGAGGGGGAAGGGCAAGAAGGAACGTCTGGTCCCGTTCGGCCGGTCGGCCGCGGCGAGCCTCGAGGCCTGGCTTCGCGCCCGGAACGGTCTTCCGGGGGACCGGGCCGCCGTGGACGCGATCTTCCTTAACTACAAGGGCGGCCGCCTGACCACGCGCTCCGTCGAACGGATCGTCGCGAAGTACATCCGGCGGACGGCCGTCGTCCGGCACATCAGCCCCCACTCCCTCCGTCATTCCTTCGCCTCGCACCTCCTCGGCCGCGGGGCCGACCTCAGGACCATCCAGGAGCTCCTCGGCCACGCCAGCCTCGCCACGACCCAGAAGTACACCCACATGGACCTCAGGCAACTTCTGGACGTGTATAAGAAGAGTCACCCCAGGTCATAAGGGACGGAGACACGGCTCGAATTCTCTGAAATTCTTAATCCCCCCACCCCCTTGGAATTCAAGGGGGACGTTCGGAACGTGTCTCCGGCAAAGGAGGGGAGGGGGGTGAACCCCCCTCCTTTTACTTGGTTTCGACCGTGATCATGTCCTTGAGCTGGTTGAAGAGCTTCTCGCCGATGCCCTTGACCTTCATGATCTCTTCGATCTTTTTGAAGGCTCCGTTCTTTGACCGGAAATCGACGATCTCGCGGGCGATCTTGGGACCGATGCGAGGCAGGCCCTCCAGCTCGGCCGGGGAGGCCGTGTTGATGTTGACCTTGGGGCCGGGGGCGGCGGGCGCCTCGGCGAAGGCCCAGGAGAAGGTGAGGACGACGAGCGCCAGGACGAGGCCGAGCGCAGTGCCTTTGGAACGATGGTTTTTCATGAAACCTCCTTTCGCCCTTCCTTGATGCGCATTCCGGGCCAACGGACGATGTTTCTAATAAGTTGAAAATAAATAACATGCGGACACAGCGGCCCGTCTCCAGTCAATGGCGGTTCACATCCGGACCGTTGGAGGATAACCTGGGTTGACAATGACACGGAGGTCCGGGGCCCCGATCGGGCGCCGCGAACCTTTAGCGTTCGACCTCTAACCTTCGCAGGACCTTGATCATCTTATCGAGCGCCCGGCCGCGATGGCTGACCGCGTTCTTGGTCTCGGCCGAAAGCTCGGCGAAATGCTTCCCGAGGCGCGGATAGTAGAAGATGGGATCGTAGCCGAAGCCGTTCGAGCCTTTGGGGAACTCGGCGATGATCCCCCGGACCTCGCCGAGGACCTCGGCGACGATCCCGTCCGGCCCGGACAGGACCATGGCGCAGACGAACCGGGCTCCACGCTTCGGCCGCGGGGCGTCGCGGAGGAGCCGGAGGACTTTGCGCAGGTTCCTCTCGTCGGTCGGATCCGGCCGGGCGAAGCGCGCCGAATGGACGCCGGGGGCGCCGCCGAGCGCCTCGACCTCGAGCCCGGAATCCTCGGCCAAGGTCAGGAGCCCCGAGAGCCGGGCGTAGCGTCGGCTCTTGCCACGGGCGTTTTCGAGGAACGTCCGCCCCCGCTCCCGGTACGAGGCCTCCGGCAGGATCTGGGCCAGGCTGACGACCTCGAACGGGCGCCCGGCCAAGGCGCGGCCGATCTCCCTGACCTTCCCGGCGTTGGTCGTGGCGACCAGGAGCTTCGCCCTAATCGATGAGGAGCTCATCGATCTCTCCGAGCCCGAGCAGTCCCTGGTTGAACTCCTGCTCTTTCTCCTCCGACGCGTAGAACGCGAAGCTGATGAAGGTCCCGTCCTTGTCCTTCTTCAGGCTCAGGCGCTCGAGCTTGATGCTGTGGTGGAAGCTGAGCTTGCGGAGCCCGGACAGGACCTGGGTAGCCTTCTGAACCTTGATGCGGTACTGGTGGAGCGCCTTGCGGAGGTAGGCGTCCTCAATCCGCCGGAAGAGGATGAGGGTGAACATGATGAGGGCCGTAAGAAGGACGGCCGGGACGTAGTACCCGGAGCCAATGACCAGCCCCAGGCCGGCGACGATCCACAGCGTCGCAGCTGTCGTCAGCCCGGCGGTGGTGCCCTTGGCGTGGACGATGGTCCCGGCGCCGAGGAACCCGATGCCGGTGATGACGCCTGCGGCCATCCGGAGGAGGCTGTCGCCCGTCCCCCCCTTCGCCCCTACGAGCCCCGCCGCAAGGCTCATCATCATGGCCGAGCCAATGCAGACGAGGATGTTGGTCCGGAAGCCGGCCGGCTTCTGGCTGGCCTCCCGTTCCAGGCCGATGAGTCCGCCGAGGGCGATGGCCAGGATGAGCTTGAGAAGGATGTCGACGAGTTCCATGTCTATCCCCCTTTCATCAGTGGCCGGCCCGACCGAGCAGGAATGCCGCGGCGAAGAGCAGGACGAGGGCGGCCGTATAGACAGCGTATTTCGGGCGGGCCAGGAGTTTTTCCGGCTCCTCCATGACCTCATTCTCGCCCAGGGTTTTGCGGAAGAAGAGGAAGAGGTAAAAGGCCAGGAAGGGCGAGAGCCAAAAAAAGCCGCGGAGGCCGTAGGCCGCGGCGAAGGCGAAGTAGGCGGCGAAGAGGACGGCCGCGCTCGCGCCCATTCCGAAGAGGAGCGTCCCCCGCGTATAGCGCCGGAGCGAGGCCCGGTAGTCACCCGCCCGCTCCCCCAGGAATCGGTATTCGGAGAGCCTTTTCGCGACCATCAGGAAGTTCCCGAAGGCCCACCAGCAGACAAGGAGGCTCCAGGGCGGAAAGGCCGGCGAGGCCAGGGCGTACCAGCCGATGAGGAAGCGGATAGGATTGTTGACCGACTCCGAGATCGAATCCAGGAACGGGACGTCCTTGGTCCGGACGGGCTTGAGGTTGTAGGCGAAGCCCGCCAGGACGAGGGCAAGGAGCGAGAGGAAGAGGGGCCGGGAATATAGGAACCACGCCAGGGACAAGCTCGCCCCGCCGATGATTGCGGCCCAGAAGATGAGGGGCCCCTTGCGGACGGCGCCGCTCGCGAGCGGCCGGTTGCGTTTGGTCGGGTGGTGGACATCGAAGGGCGCGTCGGCGATCTCGTTGATGATGTAGTTAGCCGTCGAGACGGCCCAGGTCAGGAGGAACGCCCCGGCGACACGGATGGCGATTGCGGCCGGGCCGAGGCGAGCGAGGACGCCCGCTTCAATGACGAAGAGCGCGGCGCTGCCGACCAGGATGGCCGTGCTGCGCGGCCACCGCTCGAGGCGCATGGCCTTCAAATAGGATCTCAATCGGCCCCCTTCTTCCGGGCGTAGATCTCGAACGAATCGCCCAGGGCCAATTTTATCGGAATTCTCCCCAAATAAGAAGACAGGCGGCGGCCTCGGAGGAGGAAGCGTAAGGCGGCCTTCCGGGAGGCAAGGTAACGGGCGCTGAAGGTCCAGCTGTAGCTCCGGCGGCGGACGACCGTGAACCCGGTCCGGCTGAAAAGGGCGTCGAGGCTTCCCCGCGTGAAGTAGGCAAGATGGGCAGGCCGGAGGTGCCACCACGTCCTCCCGGAGAGCCGGGCCGCGGCGCTCCGGATGTCGGGTGTGACGAGGCACAGGAGGCCGCCCGGGCGGAGGACCTCGGCGGCGCGATGGACGACGTCGTAGGGCCGGGCCGTATGCTCGATGAGATCGACCATCGTCACGACGTCGACGGAGACGGGCGAGACCGTTGCGGTCTCAAAGACGCCCTCGCGGACGGCGAGTCCGTACCGGTCGCGGGCGAACGCGACCGCCCAGGCACTCGGCTCGACGCCGTCGATTTCCCAGCCGCGCTCGCGGGCCAAATTCATCAGGATGCCCGTCGCCGCCCCGACGTCGAAGAGGCGGCCCTTTTCGGGCCGGAGCCCTTCGATCCGGGTGAGCACGCGGCGGAAGTTCATCGCCCGCCCTTCGGCCTCCTCTTCGTAGAGAGGGTCCTCGAGGGCGCCGTAGAGCGAGCCGATGAACGCGGGCGTCGGGCAGGGGTCGGCGAAGATGTGGCCGCAGTCGTCGCAGCGGCTGAGATCCCAGGTCAGGCCATAGCGGCTGTCGGTGATCCTGACGTCCTCGGGCCGGAGCTCCCGAAGATCGGCCGAGCCCTTCCTCCATGGGCGAAATCCTGCCCCGCCGCAGGCCGGGCAGGCCGCGACCCTCTCGAACCGCTCGCGCTCGTCGTTCATCCCTCAGGATCCTCGCCCAGTTTTTACCATCGGCCCCTCGGGATGTCAATCGGAGCGCCGACAAAAGCGACTCAAAGGGAGGGCGGTGGATCCAAGGCCATTCTGTCCGGGCCCTTATATCAGCCTGCGTGTCACTGTTGGACATAAAAGGCGGCCTGATGATAAAATGTCTTGGTACGGCACGATGACGAGAGGAGAGAAATCCATGTCGACTTTGATCAAAAAGATCCGCGGACGGGAGATCCTGGATTCGCGCGGCAACCCGACCGTCGAGGTCGATGTCTGGCTCGAGGACGGCTCGCGCGGGCGGGCTGGAGTCCCGTCTGGAGCCTCGACGGGCATCTACGAGGCCCTCGAGCTCCGGGACGGCGATGCCGGGCGGTACCTCGGCAAGGGCGTCCTCAAAGCGGTCGCGCACGTCAATATCGACATCGCCCAGTCCGTCACGGGCCTCGATGCCCTGGACCAGGCGAGGGTGGACCGGGCCATGCTGACGCTTGACGGGACGCCTACGAAAAGCAAGCTCGGCGCGAACGCTATCCTGGGCGTGAGCCTGGCCATTGCCCGCGCGGCGGCCGACGCGAAGGGCATGGCCCTCTTCCGCTACCTCGGAGGCGTCTCTGCCAGGCTCCTGCCCGTGCCGATGTTCAACATCCTGAACGGAGGCGTCCATGCCAATTGGCAGAGCACGGATCTCCAGGAGTTCATGATCGCCCCGGTCGGCGCGCCCAGCTTCCACGAAGCCCTGCGCTGGGGAAGCGAGACCTACCACGCCCTGAAGAGCGTCCTCAAGGGACAGGGCTTCTCGACGGGCGTCGGCGACGAGGGCGGCTTTGCCCCGGCCTTCAAGAAGAACTCCGACGCGGTCGAGAACATCCTTAAGGCCATCGAGAAGGCGGGCTACAAGCCCGGGAGGGACATCGGCATCTGCCTCGACCCCGCGGCGAGCGGTTTCTACGAGGACGGTCTCTATAACCTGCGGACCGAAGGCCGGAAGGTCAAGGCCGAGGAGATGGTGAAGATGTACGCCGAGTGGGTCGAAAAATATCCCATCTTCTCCATCGAGGACGGCTTGGCCGAGGACGATTGGGAGGGCTGGAAGCTTTTGACGAAGACAATCGGCTCGAAGATCCAGCTCGTCGGTGACGACCTGTTCGTGACCAATGTCGAGCGTATCGCCCGCGGCATCAAGGAAAAGGCTGCCAACTCCGTCCTCATCAAGCTCAACCAGATCGGCACGCTGACCGAGACCGTTGCCGCCATCGAGATGGCCCGCAAGGCCGGCTGGACGGCTATGGTCTCGCACCGGAGCGGCGAGACTGTCGACAGCTTCATCGCCGACTTGACCGTCGCCATGGGCACCGGCCAGCTCAAGACCGGCGCCCCCTGCCGCGGCGAACGCCTGGAGAAGTACAACCAGCTGATGCGCATCGAGGAGGAGCTCTCCGAGAACGCCGTCTATGCCGGCACGGCCGCGTTCGGAAGGTAAGTTCCGACCACCGGTCCCAAGCCGAAAAATCGAGAAAAAAAGCTTGACAGAGCTATTTCTTTAGTAGTATATGACATTGTCGATTGAATTAGTCGACAACACAGGCGGATGAAATGAAGCTCTCAACCAAAGGCGAATACGCGAGCCGGGCAATGCTGGAGCTGTCCCTAAAATACGACAAGGGGCCCCAACATATCGGCAAGATCTCCAAGGCCCAAAGCATCCCCCAGCGGTTTCTCGAGCAGATCCTGCTCCTCCTCAAGAGAGCGGGCTATCTCAAGAGCAAGAAGGGCCCGCATGGGGGCTATTACCTGGCCAAGCCCCCGGCCGAGATCAACGTGGCCGAGGTCATTCGGGTCCTTGAAGGCCCCCTGGCCCCCATCGATTGCGTCAGTGTCATGGCCCACGAGCCGTGCCCGATGGAAGCGACCTGCGGCCTGCGGTGGCTGTGGAAAGAGGTCCGGGACTCGGTGGCGGAGATCCTGGAGCGGACGACCTTCGCCGATCTCGTCAGGCTGAATGGGCCCATGAACGATCCGGATGAATAAATAGGAGGCATATATTGAAGAACAGAACGTACCAAAGGCTGTTTGCGGCGGCGATGGCGCTGATGCTCCTTGCGGGTGCGTCCTTTGCCCAGGAAAAGGACAAGAAGGAGACGCCCTTCCTTTCGATCAGCAAGGCGTTCAAGCTCAGCGGCTGGACCCAGGTCCAGTACGTCGACTGGAAGACGGGAGTGGACAACTTCTCGGTCCGCCGGTCGCGGCTGACCCTGAGCGGCGACATCATGAAGAAGCTGCACTACAAGATCCAGATGGACATCGCCAAGACCCCGACCCTCCTGGATGCCAGCGTGGATTATGAGTTCTCCAAGGCCTTCCAGCTCCGGGTCGGACAGTTCATGATCCCGTTCAGCCTCGAGAACCTGACGGGCACCTCGGACGTGGACATGGTCAACCGGTCCCAAGCGGAGGAAAAGCTCTCCCCGGGCCGCGACAATTCTGCCCAGGGCCGCGACGTAGGCGTTTCCGTCTTCGGGACATATTCGGTCGTCGATTACACCATGGCCATCCTCAACGGTGCGGGCATCAACAAGGCCGACACCAACAGCCATAAAGACCTGGCGGGGAGGGTCGTCCTCCGGCCGCTCGAGCACTTGGCGGTCGGCGGTTCCTACTATTTGGGCAAGCAGAGCGCGACCCCGGAGGCCCCGCTGGTCACACGCGATAAGGCCGGCCTCGAGTTCGCCCTGGTCTACCCCCGCGCCTCGCTCAAGGCCGAGTACTACTTCGCCAAGGACGACGCAATTTCCCGCGACGGCTGGTACGTCCAGGGCGGATACTTCGTCTTGCCCGGGAAGGTCCAGGTTCTCCTCAAGGCCGATGCTGTGGACATGAACAGGGACCTCGCCGGCGACCGGGTCAACCGGTACACGGCCGGCGTCAACTGGTTCATCGCCGGGCGGACGAAGCTCCAGGTCAATTACGAGATCTACGACGGCGAGGTCGAAAAGAACGACAGCCAGGCCATCCTGGCCCAGTTCCAGGTGGCGTTCTGAGATCTAGGTTCGAGACAGTGCATAAGGAGAGCATCATGAAGAAAGCCTTCGTCGCGGCCCTCGCGGCCGTATCCCTGCTGGCCCCCATGGCCGGCGCGTCCTTCGGGCAGTCCGGAAGCTCCGTTTCCGGCAACCTCAGCCTCTCGGGAGCCTGGGCCCTCTACCCGATGGCCCTGAAGTGGGTCGAGGAATTCCAGAAGCTCTACCCCGGCGTCCGGATCGATGTCCAGGCCGGCGGGGCGGGCAAGGGCATCGCCGACGCCCTTGCGGGCATGGTCGACGTCGGCATGGTCTCTCGCGAGATCAACCCGGCCGAGCTTGAAAAGGGCGCGTTCGTCGTCGCCGTCACCAAGGACGCCGTGGTCCCCACCCTGAGCGTCCGGAACCCGCTCCTCAAGGAGCTCCTGGCCCGGGGCCTCAAGAAAGAGGAATTCGCCGGGCTCTGGATCACGAAGACGGTCACGTCCTGGGACGCCCTGCTCGGGCGGAAAGGCAAGGCCGAGGCCCATGTCTACACCCGTTCGGACGCCTGCGGCGCGGCCGAGACTTGGGCCGCCTACATGGGAAAGAAGCAGGAGGACCTCGGCGGGATCGGCGTCTACGGCGACCCCGGCCTGGCCGATGCGGTCAAGAGGGACCCGCTCGGCGTCGGGTTCAACAATGTGAACTTCGCCTACGACGCCAGGAGCCTCCAGCCCGTCGCGGGCATCGTCATTCTCCCCATCGACATCGACGGGAACGGGAAGATCGACCCGGCCGAGAGCGTTTACGCGACCCGGGACGACATCACGAAGGCCATCGCGGACAACGTCTATCCGTCGCCGCCGGCCCGAGACCTCTACTTCGTCACCAAGGGCAAGCCGGCGAAGCCGGCCCTTGTCGCGTTCCTGAAGTGGGTTCTGACGGAGGGGCAGAAGTACGTCCCCGAGACCGGCTACATTCCCCTGAGCGAAGCCAAGCTCTCGGAGGGGCTGGACAAGATAGGGGCGGCGGGAGCAAAATAAGCGGACCATGAGGCTTCTCAAGGACGTCTTCGCCAGGAAGACGATGTTCCTGCTGACGCTCGTTCCGAGCGCCCTGGTCCTCGCCATCATCTTCGGGCTCTACGAGAAATCCAAGGCGCTCCTGGGGCTCAAGTCCCTGGGATCGCTCCTTTTTTCCACGACCTGGTCCCCCCTGAGGGGGGAGTTCGGCTTCCTCCCCTTCATCATGGGCACCCTGTGGGTGACGGCCGTCGCCCTTGTCATCGCCGTCCCCGTCTCCCTGTTTACGGCCATCTATCTTTCAGAGTACGCCCCGAAGGTCTTCCGGGAGTTTGCCAAGCCGGTCATCGACCTGCTGGCGGGCATCCCCTCGGTCGTCTTCGGCGTCTGGGGTATCATGGTCGTCGTCCCTTTCGTCGGCAACGTCCTGGCCCCGCTCTTCGGCGTCTATTCCAGCGGCTACAGCATCCTGGCCGGCGGCATCGTCCTGGCCATCATGATCTTCCCGACGATCATCCACGTCTCGCTCGAGGTCTTTGCCTCCATTCCGGTCGCCCTCCGGGAGACATCCCTCTCCCTCGGGGCGACCCGATGGGAGACGGTCCACCATGTCGTCCTCCGGAAGGGCGCCCAGGGGATCCTGGCGGCGTCCATCCTGGGTCTCTCCCGGGCTTTCGGTGAGACCATGGCCGTGCTCATGGTCGTCGGCAACGTCCCCTTGATCCCCAAGTCTCTGTTCCAGCCCGGCTACCCCCTGCCGGCGCTCATCGCCAACAACTACGGGGAGATGATGTCCATCCCCCTCTACGACTCGGCCCTGATGTTGGCCGCCCTGGTCCTGCTCGTCGTCGTCCTCGTCTCGAGCATCCTCGGCCGCTGGATCCTGGTCAAGGCGGAGAGGAGGGCCGAATGAAGCTCGAAACGAGCCCGGCCCGCATCCGTCATCGGAAGAGGATCGAGGTTTCCGCCAAGATCCTGATGATCGGCTCGACGGCCCTCGTCATCGGGAGCCTCCTGGCCATCATCGGAGCGATCGTCTGGAAGAGCCTGCCCGCATTGAACCTGGACATGATCACCCGGACGCCCAAGGGCGGCTACTATCTGGGCAAGGAGGGCGGCATCCTCAACGCTATCGTCGGCTCGCTCTACCTCGGCGTCGGCGCCACGGCCCTGGCCCTCGTCGTCAGCCTGCCCATCGTCCTCTACCTGAACCTCTATACCAAGAGGAAGTCCCGCATCGCCGGACTGACGCGGTTCGCCTTCGACGTCCTCTGGGGCATCCCGTCGATCGTCTACGGCGCCTTCGGATTCGTCCTGATGATGGCCCTCGGCCTCCGGGCCTCGCTCCTGGCCGGAATCATCACTGTCGCCCTGCTCGAGCTTCCCATCATGAGCCGGGCCATCGACGAGGTCATGGTCCTCGTCCCCCGGGAGCTCACGGAGGCCTCCTCGGCCCTGGGGGCGACGCGCCTCGAGACGGCCCTCAAAGTCGTCCTCCGCCAATGCCTTCCCGGCATCATGACGGCCATTCTCATCGCCTTCGGGCGGGGGATCGGCGACGCGGCCTCGGTCCTGTTCACGACCGGGTTCACCGACCGCATCCCGACCTCGCTCCTCCAGCCGGCGGCGACACTCCCGCTAGCCATCTTCTTCCAGCTGGGGACGCCCTTTCCCGAGGTCCAGCAGAGGGCGTACGCTTCGGCGGCCGTCCTGACGCTCCTCATCCTCCTGATCAGCATCGCGTCCCGCATCCTCATCAAGAGACTCACGAAGCACGTCATCAAATAAGAGACAGGTAAAACGCCATGGATGAACGGACCCATATAAGCATCCGGGACCTCAACGTGTACTACGGGGGGCTCCACGTCCTCAAGGGGATCAGCCTGGACATCCCCGACCGAAAGATCACGGCCATCATCGGGCCGTCCGGATGCGGCAAGACGACCCTCCTCAAGTCCCTCAACCGGCTCCTTGACGCGGTCGACGGGGTGCGCGTGGACGGCAAGGTCCTCGTCGACGGCGAGGATATCTACGGCCCGAAGGTCGAGGTGACGGCGGTCCGGAAGAAGATGGGCCTCCTGTCCCAGAAGCCCCAGGTCCTGCCCATGTCCATTTTCGACAACGTCGCCTACGGGCCGAAACTGCACGGCGTCAGGGACAAGGCGCGGCTGGATTTCATCGTGCGCAACCACTTGGTAGAAGCGGGCCTGTGGGACGAGGTCAAGGACCGGCTCCACCACCCCGCCTCGCGCCTCTCGGTGGGCCAACAGCAGAGGCTGTGCCTCGCCCGGGGCCTGGCCGTCGGGCCTGAGATCATCTTGGGCGATGAGCCGACCTCGGCCCTCGACCCCCAGTCGAGCCAGCACGTCGAGCGGAAGCTCGTAGATCTCAAGAACGACTACACGGTCATCGTCGTGACCCACATCCTCCGGCAGGCCCGGCGGATCGCCGACTACGTGGTGTTCCTGTACCTCGGCGAGCTCGTCGAACACGGCCCTGCCGCGGAGATCTTCTCGAACCCCAAGAACCCCCGCACCCGGGCCTACATGACGGGGGAGATCAGCTGAGCGCGGGTTGAGGCCCGCAGCTGCGCTCTGGACGACCGTCGACCGGAAGAAGCGGAAGACGCCGTTTTTGGATGGGCCGCGAGGCAGTTTTTGTTGTCCCGAATGATCTGCGGGCACGTTCTTTGCGGCGATTGACGTCTTCCCGGCGAGGGCGATATAGTTCAGGCACGGCAGGAAGAGGAGATAATCATGGGCACGTTCAACGAAGATTCTTACGGAAGTCCGTTCGAGAGGATCTTCGTAAGCCTGCTGGCGGTGTCGACCGGTCTCGTTCTCATCTACTTGGCCCTTAAGGGACCGCTCGTTCTAGGGTTGATCAAGTACAAGACCGCCGAGGTCATCAACAATCAGCTCGTCGGGCAGGACGTGGTCAACTTATTCCTGCTGAGCCCCATCCTGATCATCGGCGGTATTGCCCTATTTCTGAAGAAGCCGGTTTCGAAATACTTGCTCATCGCCACGCCGCTGTACCTTATCTACTATGTCTTCGGCTACACGGTCGGCTGGGAGTGGAGCTCGCCCAGCTATTCCGGGACCAGCCAGGCGTTCACTTTCCATTTTCTGTTCGTCCTGATCACTTCGCTGATCATCCTGCTCTATACCCTGGCCGAGTTCCCGAAAAACGCCGTCAGCCGGTTCAAGAAACGGGGTCTTATCGTCTACTCCGCCCTTTTTTCCCTGTTCCTGGTCATCTTTGCAGGCATGTGGGTCCAGGAGATTCGGGAAGTCATCGCCACGGGTTCGACGCGCGCCTACGACATCGCGCCGACGGCGTTCTGGCTCGTCCGGGTTTTCGACCTCGGGTTTTCCATGCCGCTGGGCCTTCTGAGTGTCTACCTGTTATGGGCCAGGCCCAACAAGGCCTATCCCATCATCTGTTTGTTCTACGGGTTCTTCTTCACCCAGATCGTCGCCGTCAACGCCATGGGCTGGGTGATGTTCCTGAAGCATGATCCGGCCTTCCTGATGCGGGATTTGATCGTCTTTTCGATCCTGGCGCTGATCATTTTCTTCGGGTTCTTCTTCGTCCGCAGGAACTACAAAACCGTGTGACGCCGCGGGCTATAGGATTGTTCGGCCCCCGTCCGGATACACGCATCAGGGATAGGGAGACGATATATGAGCCCAGAGATCCAAACCATCCGGGCCGGGGTCACCAGCTGTTACCTCATCCGTGGCGAATCGGGCTGGGTGCTCGTCGACTGCGGATCGCCGGGCAGTCTTAAAAGGATCCTGCGAGATCTCCAGGATCGGACGATTTCCCCGGCCGACATCAAACTGATCATCCATACCCACGGTCATTTCGACCATTGCGGGTCCGCCGACGCCGTCCGTCAGGCCACTGGGGCGAAAGTCCTCATTCATGCCGGGGACCGGGTCTTCATGGAGCAATGTCTGAACGCCTTTCCGCGAGGCGTGACTCTCTGGGGAAAGATCCTCCGGGCCATGGTCAAAATGCTGTTTGTCCCGACCTTCCGAAGACAGGGGACGCACGCGGATATCGTCCTCGGAGACGACGAATTTTCCCTGCGACCCTATGGGATCGCGGGGCGGGTGGTTCATTCGCCGGGACATACCCCCGGGTCGGTGAGCGTTTTGCTGGACTCCGGAGAGGCGTTCGTCGGCGACCTGGCGTTCAACGGCCCGCCCTTCTGTCTCAAGCCAAGATTGGTCTTTGAGAATGACGTCGACGAGGTCCGGCGGACCTGGAAGGACCTGCTGGGACGCGGGATCAAGACGGTTTATCCGTCCCACGGAAAGCCGTTTCCGGCGGATAAGATCCATGCGATCATCTCTGAGAAGGGATAGCGGGCGTTTTTCGGAAGCATTCAGACCTGCTTCTTGAATTCCTAAAGAAGTCGACCTTTCCCCATGTCTTCACCGAGGTCGCTCTCATAACGGCAATGGAGAGCGGGGAAAACTGCGGTTTTCGCGATTGTTGACATCGCGACCAGGCCGGAAGTGCCGTTCCACTATGGGCAGGAGAGCAAATTCAGTGCCGGAGGGGGAATTCAGCATAGGTCGGCAAAGGGGAATGTTTATCCTTACGGAACGAGACATAATATGCGGCTCCTTTTTTCTATTCTACGGATAGAGGATCCGGCCTGTTGTATGCTCGGATGGGGGCTTGAAAGAAATAAGCTTCTTTACGGGTTGGCTTCGAACCAGGTCCGGATGAGATTCATCAGCTGGAGCCGGCTTGAAACGCCGAGCTTCTGATAGATGTTGTGAACGTGATTCCGGACCGTGTTATAGGAAATAAACAACTCTCCCTCGATATTCTTGTTATCTTTTCCCTTGAGAAGAAGGTCCAGAATTTCCTTTTCCCTCGTCGAGAGAAGAAAATGGGATTGGAATCGCTGCATTTGCGGATCTGCGAAGCCCTGAAGGCGGATGGGGCGGCCGAATCGAGAGAGAACCTTTCGCAGGACCAGGATCGGTGCGATATCGGACGCCCCAAGACATAACGGAGCGGCCCAGCGGGAAGACGAACCGGCCTGGGAAAATTGGATTCCTGCGAAATATAGAATGAAGCCGAGAAGCGATATGGCGGCCAGGGCCAGCAACCCCTTTTTTTCCTCGCTATGGGTCCGGCGGACCGCCCGGAAGATGAGATAGGCCAGGGCGGCGATGGGAATGACGAAAATAAAGGCTCCGGATGCTTGACTCAGAGCCTGGGACAAGCGGGTTTGGGTTTGCTGGAGGGCGAACCGAATTCTCATCAGGAGGATTCCGAATAGAACAACCCAGAGCAAGATATAAGCTGCCCTTGAAACGGGCGAGATCTCTTCGTCCAGGATGCCCGCGATAAAAGTCAGATAAAAGTAGAAACCGAGGGCGGTCAGCGGCAAACCGACCAGACCGAACAGCATGGAAACCGTCTCCATGTCCTGCGGCGGAATATTTCTCAACAAATCCGGAGCCAGGCCGCTCAAGACGAGATTCAACAGCCAGAGGATATTGAGAGCGACCAAGCAGCCCAAATAGGACGACAGGAAGTGAAGCCGGAAGGTTTTGACGAGTCCGAGGGCCAACCAACAGGCTGTGATCACAACCCCTAGGGAGAGAATGTAAAGAAGGAGCGATGGAGAGGACACGACCATCTAAATATAGCAACTTTCCCCGCCTCTGGCAATTTCGCCGGACCGGAAGTGTCGAACAAGCCAACTCCAAGCTACCCAGATCCGCCCGGTTTCTCCATGAACAGGATCATCGGGATTCCCGCTTGATCAGGGCTGGTAAAAAGGCACCAATTCCAAAAATAGTAGGTCTTTTCTATGGAAGTTTTCCGTTTGGCCCCGTATTCTCGGTGGCGTGATGCATCGATCCGGAAATGAAAGACACCCGGGTCGATCAATTCGAGGAGGAAAAATGAACACCATCACAAGGGCCAAGACCATTCCCGCGGTCGCAGGTCTCCTTATCTTGACCTTCAGCGGCGGGAACCTGTATGCGCGGCAAACCTCCGAAGCCTCGATCGCCGGCGTCTGGCAGGGGACGGTCCGCCATCCCAAGATGGGCGAAGTGGAGTTCTATTTCACGATCGACAGAAAGGATGCCGGCTCCTTCATGGCCAAAGTGGACATCCCGGCCCAGAAAGCTCGGAATATTCCCGTCAATGAAGTGCGCTTTACCGCGCCGGACCTGATCCTGGACATGAGCAGCTTTGGATTCATCTATGAAGGCAAGGCGGCTGAGGATTTATCGGGCATCTCGGGCCGGCTGAAAACGGGCGACGAGATCCTGCCTCTCGACCTGCGCCGGTCCGCCGGAGTTCCCGAGGCGAATCGGCCCCAGGATCCCCGCAAGCCCTATCCTTATGAAGAGATCGAGGTCGATTTTCAAAATCGGGAAGCCGACATCACTCTCTTTGGAACATTGACCCGGCCGTCCGGCCAGGGACCTTTTCCGGGAGTCGTTTTAATCAGCGGTTCGGGGCCGCAGGACCGCGACTCAACCTTGGCCGGCCATCGCACGTTTCTGGTGTTGGCCGATTCTCTGACCCGCCGGGGAATCGCCGTGCTTCGCTTCGATGACCGCGGCGTAGGAAGATCACAAGGCGATTTTCACAAAGCCACGGCGGCCGACTTTGCCTCGGATGCCCAGGCCGCCTGGGCGTTCATGAGTCGTCAACCGCGGATCGACGCTAAAAACATCGGCCTGGTGGGCCATAGCGAAGGGGGGATCGTCGCCCCCATGACGGCGGCGAAAAACCAGGCCATCGCCTTTGTGGTGCTTCTGGCCGGAACCGGAATTCCGGGAGAGCGCTTGGCGCTTATCCAAGGCCGGGAGATATCCCGAAGCAGGGGCGCTGGCGAAGAGGCCATCAGCAAAGAGGCGCGGATGAACGAACAATTGTTCCGGGTGTTCGAAACTCGGGACGATTCCCAAACCGCTGAAGCGGAAATGCGGCTGATCATCGCCGAATCCCTGGCCGGGATGAGCGATGTGGAGAAAAAGGAATTGAACGTAAGCGAAGGGTCACTGTTGCAGGATATGAAAGGCTATCTGGCGGATTATTCCAGGGCCAGGTTCTTTCTAGCCTATGATCCTGCGATCGCCCTGCGAAAACTGAGTTGCCCGGTACTCGCGCTTAACGGCGATAAAGATACCCAGGTGCCCGCCGACGCCAACCTTCCGGCCATCGAACAGGCGCTCAAACTGGCAGGAAACACCAATGTTCAGATCAAAAGAATGCCGGGACTGAACCACCTCTTCCAGACGGCTCAGACCGGCCACCCGCGGGAATACGGAAAAATAGAGGAAACGATTTCCCCGGCCGTTCTCCAGTTGGTCGGCGATTGGATCCTGCAGGCACATCGATCACGGTAAATGGCGGGTCCGATATTTATCGGGTTCATGCGGAATTTCTAAAAGAGCTAAAACGGATGAAACAAAACATTGGAGAAAAAATGATATCAATACGCAATATTATGCTCTTTGTTGCACTGGCATTAAGCGTAATTGTAACGTTTAGTTTTGTCCGGGAAAGATCAAATGCTTATCCTGCATCAAATGGCTTTTATCTTGGCCAGAAACCACCCGGAACAATCCCGCAGGTATTCTTGCCTGGAATAGTATCAACTAAGGAATATGTTGAATTGTCCAATGCGATCTCCCCGGACGGAAAGGAGTTTTATTTTGCCAGGAGAATGAATAAGAAAGACATTATGATGGTTGTCCGGTGGAAAAATGATATCCTAATTCAACCTGAAGAAGCGACAATTTTAAAAGTCGTTGGAGGATTTGAACCTCATGTTTCGCCCGATGGTTCAAAACTCTATATAACCAGATTCGCGCCCCCGCCTTCCGGTTTGGCTGAAGACAAGAATCTCAGTCCCCAAGACATGGAGGCTCAGATGGTCAATATCTGGGTGATGGAAAAATTAGGCTTGGGATGGGGAGAGCCAAAGTATTGTGTCAATGGAATGTATGTCACAACTTCCAATTCCGGTACAATTTATACCACGGATATAAGAAGCACGTCGGAAGGAATCTGCAGATTCATGCCGGTAAACGGAAAGTATTCTGACAGAGAACATCTGCAGGGAGGAGTCAATTCACCCAGCCCCGGGGCGCATCCTTGTATTTCGCCGGATGAAAGCTATATTATCTTTGATTCAAAAAGGTCGGAAGATCCTGATGATTCGGATTTATTTGTTTCTTTTCGTAACACGCTTGGAACATGGAGTGAAGCTAAAAATCTAGGCAAACGAATCAACACACCTGCATCTGAAACATGCGCCGCTATAGCGCCTAACGGGAAATATTTCTTTTATCAATCACAAGGCGATATTTATTGGGTAAGTGCGCGCGTAATCGAAGAATTAAGAATGAAAAAATAAAATAATTACAATTGGGGTGAAACGTATTGGGTTATCGTCGTGACGCACATCCTCCGGCAGGCCCGGCGAGATCAGCTTTCGACTCCCGGTAATCAGGCCCGCTTCTTGAATTCCTTCAGGAATTCAAAGACGTCGACCTCGCTGGCGTCGAGGCCGTGGGCGTAGACGTGGTCCCCGGCCGGCTGCGAGGCTCATCAGTCCTTGTCGTTGATGGTTCCCGGCTGTTTGCGTTCTCCTGGTGAGCGTCAACGCGGGCTTATGCTTTTTCGACCCGTGAAGCTGGCCTTTGCGGCCCGGTGGGCGGAGGGGTTTATTGTCCGGCTTTGATCTTCGGGCACGGTTTTAGCAGGAGTTCCCCCAAAAAGATTATGGATCGAAAAGCGTTGGTTGGACAGGGAGAGGGTTTTGTAGCGCTAAGAGCTTCTTCAGTCCCTGGGTCTGGCTGTAGAGAAACTGTCTGATTCCGTCGGCCAGGGCGTAGAGGCG
>CAZPEP010000034.1:0-53155 GCA_964585685.1 uncultured Eubacteriales bacterium
GAAGACGCCCCGTTTGGTCTTGAGGAGCTTTGTGTTCTCGACCCAGCCGATGAACCCCTGGAAGCCGTTGGATTCTCGGATGAGAGCCAGAAGGGCGCCCACGAGGAGGCTGAAAACAATGATCTCGATGTTGCCCTTGGCAGAGGATACCCTAAGGGCATCATCCAAGGTCCGGAAGAAGGACGGCAGGATGCGGCCGCCGGTGAGGATGATCTCCCCGATCCATACGCCGAGAAACAAGGACGGCAGGAGCTGTTTTTTCCAGAGGGCGAGCCCGATCGCCACGACCGGGGGGATAAGCGACAGAATACCGAACGTGTCCGACAAATCATGCCTCCTTACAGGAGTCCTCGGGCCCCGCCATTATTCCCGATGCCGGCGATAATAACAAGCGGCTCCCGTGAAAGCCTATTCGAACAACGTGACCAACCCGCCCGTGTGCCAGAAAAGGACGTTCCCGCCCGCCGAAAACCGCCCGCTTCGACAATAATCCAGGATCCCGGCGGCGGCCTTGCTCGTGTAAACGGGGTCGAGGAGGACCCCTTCCGTCCGGGCAAAGAGGTCGGCCGCTTCCCGGGACGCTTCCGAGGGGATCCCATAGCCGTCGCCAATATAGTGATCGTCGACGACGATCCCCGACGGGTCCTTCTCGCCCTGGAGTCCGAGCCGTTCGAGCATCCGGCCCATGATCCCGGCGATGGTTTCCCGGATCGAAGCCGAAGCGTCGTCGGGGCTGATCCCGAGGATCTGAAGCCCGGGCCTGCCAAAGAGTCTTTTCCCGACCTCAAGCCCGGCCTGGGTCCCTCCCGAAGAGCTCCCGACGACGATGGCGTCGAACACGATGCCCATCTCTTTTTCCTGGCGGGCAAGCTCCTCAAAAGCGTTGACGAAGCCGAAGGACCCGACTCCGTCGGATGCGCCGAGGGGGATCGTGTAGACGATCTCTCCGCGGGCCCGGAGGCCGGCGGCGACCTCGGCCATCCGTCCGGACCTGTCTTCCCGCCTGTCGACGTGATGGATCTCGACGCCCAGCAGGTTTTCGATGCGGTAGTTGGCCGTCGGAGGTTCCGGGGGGACGCCGTTCAGGATCAGCGCGCACCCCAAGCCGCAGCTCCGGGCGACGAGAGCCGTGATGCGGGCGTGATTGGATTGGACGGACCCGACGGTGACGACGGCGGTCGCGCCCTTGTCCCGAACGTCGGCCATGACGTATTCGAGCTTCCGGACCTTGTTCCCGCCGATCAGGTGGCCGAGAAAGTCGTCTCGCTTGATGAAGATCTTCGGGGAATCGGGGATCTTTTTTTCGAGGCGGGCGCAGCGCTCGATCGGGGTCCCGAGGTTGACCAGCGGCATTCTCGGGATGGAGTGAAACGCCTCTATGGGGCTTTGGATCTTCTTCAAGAATGGTTCTCCTTCCGTCCTTTTTCTATTCAGGGAGCCTTGCGGAGCAGGACGACGCCGTGGGACGCGTCGGTCACCCGGCCGTTCTCGAGGCTGATCTTTCCGTTGACGAAAACATGAGAGATGCCCGTGCCGAACTGATGCGGAGCGTCAAAGGTCGCCTTGTCCCTGATGGTACTCGAATCAAAGATGACCAGGTCCGCTTTACAGCCGGGCTTGACCAGGCCCCGGTCTTCGAGGCGCAACAGCATGGCCGGGAGCGAAGTCATTTTTCGGACGGCCTCTTCGATGACCAGAACACCTTCCTCCCGGACATACTTGCGCAGCACCCTGGGGAACGTCCCGTAGTTCCGGGGATGGACGCTGGACTCCCCCTCAACGACGACGGAGCCATCCGAACCGAGCATCGTCCACGGTTGTCTCAGGGCTTGGAGGACGTCGTCCTCGGACATCGTGCTCAGGGAAATGGTCACGCCGTCCCCTTCTTCCAGGTAGAGGTCCGCGGCGATGTCGAACTCCGGCCGCTTACGCTCGGCGGCCAGGTCACAGAACATCCGGCCGATGAGTTCGGGGTGCTTAAGACTGCTCATGATGCTGAAATTCTGCCAACCTCCTTTGGCCACCCAGTTGACCCGGTCGGGCAATCCGTCTTCGGTCGTCTTCCGGATCCTTTCCCGGGCCTCCGGGTCCCGCAGGGACTTGGTCAGCTCGCCCGCGTAGCGCGCGGCGAGGGCGGCGCTTTCCTCCCCGCTAATGCCCTCGCGGGCCGCCATCTTCTCCAGCTCATCGAAAGGTCCCATGCCGGGAGGGACGCTGAAAACGATCTGGAGCGGAACCGTGGCCGAGTTTCTGTAAGGATACATGTCGGCCGTGATCTCCACGCCGCGCTCCCGGGCCTCGCGAACGAGGCGGACCGCCTTTTCCAAAGATCCCCAGTTCGGCTTTCCGGTCGCCTTGAAATGGGAGATGTTGGCCCGGGCGCCCGATTCCTCGCCGATGCGGATCGCCTCCCGGACCGCGTCGAGCAGGTTCTCCTCTTCGCTCCTCATGTGGGAGCTGTAGATCCCCCCGAACTCGGCGACGACCCGGGCCAGGGCGATGATCTCTTCGGTTCCCGCGTATCGGTCGGGGATATATTGAAGCCCCGTCGAAAGGCCCCAGGCCCCCTCTTCCATGGCCCGGCGCAGGAGCGATTTCATACGCTCCAATTCTTCGGCGGAAGGAGCCCGGTTCTCCGCCCCCAGGACTTCCCTCCTGATCGTCCCGAACCCGGCCAGGATGACGGCGTTCGTCCCCATATTTGTCATCGCCCGGGAGACCTCCGGGACCTTGAGAGGACCATATCCGCAATTACCGGTCACGACCGTTGTCACGCCCTGAGTGATGTAGTTCAGATTGGCCTTCAGCGCCGGGCTGGAAAGCCCCGATTCGCAATGGGTGTGCATATCGATGAAACCTGGGGTGACGACCTGACCCCGGGCATCGATGATTCGGGATGCCGACCGGCCCTTCAGGCGTCCGACGGCCGCGATACTGTCTCCCCGGATGGCGACATCGGCGTAGAACCACGGATTCCCCGTGCCGTCGATGATCCGGCCGTTGGCGATGATGAGATCGTAGTCGGGGGACTTTCGAACCGTCCCGTATCCGGCGGAAAAGAGAAGAAGCAGGACCGCGGTCCATCCCAAAATCTTCTTTGTTCTCATATCCACCTCCAGGCCGCGGGGTTCCGAGGCCCCCCTAACCTATGACGCGCCCTTGCGTCCAATAAATCTTATTTATATATATATTTAAAACAAGGGTCTGTCAACCCCTCGACTTCCCGGCATGAATGCCGGGGCCGGGACCGGGGCTTGTACGAGGTTACCTCTGAGCTTCGCTTCGCGCCCCGCGGGGCATTATCGTTTTCTGGTCCTGGCCTCGAGGGCTTGGCCTTTTTCCAACTCCGCCCGATATTCGGACAGGCGCCCCAGGCGGTTGTAGATATCGGCCAGGACATAATGACCCAGGGGGGCCGATTCCGCCTCAGGCTCCAATTCCAGCCCTTTCCGGGCGAGGCGGATGGCCTCTTCGAAATTCTCGTTCCGGTCGAGATAGGCCTTGGCCAGGAAGAGGTATCCCCGCGCGAATTGGGAATTAGCCTTGACGGCTTCCTTAAAATTCTCGATCTCTCCTTGCCGATCGCCGGTCTTGCCGCAGAGAAGGGCCAGGTTGAAATAGGCGGGAGAGGCGGCCGAATGAATCTCTATTTCTTTCCGGTATTCCTCCGCGGCTCTTTGGAGATCGCCCTTCTCCTCATACAAAAGGCCCAGGTTGTAATGCGCGTCCGGCATCTGTGGCCGCATCTCGAGCGACCTCCGGATCTCCCGTTCCGCCGGCTCGAGCATTTTCTTCTCAAGATAGGCGGAACCCAGGAGATTATGGGCGACGGCGCTGTGTTCCGGGTCCGCAGCGATCGCCATCTCGAGATGGGAAATGGCCGCATCAAAATCCCGGAGGTCCAGGGAGATTTCTCCGAGGTTCATATAGGGTTTCGGGTCCTTCGGATCAAGTTGGATGAGGCGCCGGAACCCGGCGGCCGCTTCGTCCGGCTTCTTGAGTTTCCTGTAGGCCTGAGCCATGGTGAAGATCGCCGCACTATATTCGGGGTCTATCTCCAGGGCCGCCCGGCACTCCGCGACGGTCTCTTCATAACGATCAAGCTCCATGTAAATCTGCCCCCGGACTTGGCGTGCCTCCATGATCCCGGGGTCCTCTTCGATGACCTCGCCGAGCTTCTTCAAGGCTTCGTCGTATTCCCGGTTGGCTGAAGCCCCCTCAGCCTGCTTGAGCCTGTTGTAGAGGAGGATCTTATCCTTGGGGTCGGCGAGGCCGGTCGAGCGGTTGAGCCTCGAGTTCGACGTGAAGCCGCCGACGTAGCCCAAGGCCCTCAGCTTCTCCACGGTATCGTTGTCCAGTTGCCGGGGGGCCTTCTCCCCGCCCCCCTGGACCGACGAACGCTCCTGGATCCTCTTCATCTCTTTGACGAACCCCTCCGCCAGGGACGCATTTTGTTCGTAGATGTTCGTCTTTTCCATGGGGTCCCGGACGATGTCATAAAGCTCCGGGCGCGGCGCCTGGATGTATTGGTGCCTGACCGTCCGGAGGCTTTTGATCTCGCTCCACCCATAATGGTATCGGGGGTAATAGCTTTCGCTATAGGCCATCCGATCGGCCCCGGGCCTGCCGCCGAACAAGAGGGGGCCCAGGCTCCTTCCCTGGATCTCCTTGGGAACGGCGATCCCGAGAAGGCCGAGGAGCGTGGGCATGATATCCACGTTCTCCACCTGGGCGTCGATGACCTTTCCCTTCAGTTTCGATGAAGGGAGCCTCAGGATCAGGGGAACGGAGACGGTGGAATCATAGATGAAAAAACCGTGGGCACTCTCGCTGTGTTCCCCAAGGCTTTCCCCGTGGTCGGCCGCGATGACGATGATGGTCTTGTCCAGGACGCCCTTTTCCCGGAGCCTCTCCAGGACCTTTCCGACGAGGGAATCCACGTAGGCGATCTCGCCGTCGTAGAGCCCCCACGGCCGCCCCGAATACTCGCTCTTGTAAGGCTCGGGAGGCTCGTAAGGAGTGTGGGGGTCATAGAGGTGGATCCAGCTGAAGAAGCGGCGGTCCCCGTTCGTTTCAAACCAATCGAAAAAGGCTTTGGTGACCTCGCCCCCCTCGCGCTGGACGGAGTCGAGGCTGATCTTCTTGTACTTGGCAAAATCAAAATTGTCATAGTAATAATCGAAACCCTGGTTGAGACCCCAGCGGGAATCGAGGACGAAGGCGCCGACGAACGCGCTCGTCGCCCATCCGCTTTTCTGCAGCACCTCGGCCAGAGTGATCTTATCGGGCTCCAGGTAGAAACCGCCGTTGTCCCTGACACCGTGAACGAACGGATATGTCCCCGTGAAGATCGAGGCATGCGACGGCAGGGTCAGGGGGGCCTGGGCTGTCGCGTTCTTGAAAAGGATTCCAGCCGCGGCCAGCCCGTCGATATTCGGCGTCCGGACGTTCGGGTAACCGTAGCACCCGATATGGTCGGCCCGGGTCGTGTCCAGGGTGAAGAGGAGGACATTCCTGTTTTGAAAAGTCTCCGCGTTTTTCAGCCGGATGGCCTTGCTCAGTCCGAAATAGGCCAGAAAGGCAAGGGCCGCGATCCCGGCAAACCAAAGGCGTTTAAGCGCCCTCGGCCGCATCTTGGGCCTGATCTCGGCGGATCTCATTTTTACTTCCTGCCGGTGACGGATCAGAGCAGGTTTTCGATGACCTTTCCGGCGACGATGACCAGCTTCAAGCGGGCCGGGCCGTTGATCGGGTCCTGGTCATAGACGACGATGTCCGCCGATTTTCCCTTTTCCAGCGAACCAACCCTGTCCCCCACCCCGAAGATCTCCGCCGCGTTCATGGTCAGGGCCTTGAGGGCCTCCTTATACGGCAACCCGGCGGCAACGGCCATCCGGGCTTGGGAGGTTAAGTCCCCCAGGTTGGTGAACGAACCGGTCTGAAACGCGATCCTCACTCCGGCTTTTTGGAGAAGGGCGGCGTTCTCCGCGACGGCGCCCCCGGTTTCGACCGTCAGGCGGTAGGCCGCCCGCGGCCTCAGGAGGACCGGGACACTTAGCGCGGCCAGCCTTTCCTTGACCTTGTAGGCGTCGGCGCCGCCGTTCAGGATGATCTTCAGCTTGAATTCGTCCGCGATGCGGAGCGCGGTCAAAATGTCGTCCAGCCGGTCGGCGGAGACGATCAACGGGATCCGGGCTTCGAGGACGGGCAGGAGGGATTGGGACACAGAATTCGCGGCCGGGGGGGACGGCCTTTCCTCCTCTCCCGACTTCCCTTCCTTCTGCTTCTGTTCATAAGCCCGGGCCTTTTTTTCGTAGGCCGCGAGTTCATCCCCATAGGCTTGGGCATCCACCAGCGTTTGCCTCAGCAACGCGGCCTCTCCCATCCGGGTCATGGGCATCCGACTTTTCTTGCCGTACCGAAGCTTCGGGGCTTCTCCCAGGCTGCCGTGGACGCCGACGGGGAACTTAACGATCATCGTTGCGACATCGGTTCCGTCCAGGCGCACGAGGGCGCTCTGCCCGGAGAGGAGGTTTCCGATCGCCGGCGCCGCGAGGACCGTAGTGACGCCCGCTTTTCTCGCCAGGGGGATAAATTCGCTGCCGGGATCGAAACCGTCGATGATCCGCAGGTGCGGGGTCACCGGAGATGTCGCTTCGTCGTCGTCCCCCCCGATCGTTCCCTTGTCCGAGGCTCCCAGGTTCGTGAAAGCGTCGATGAACCCGGGGTAGGCCGAATATTTCGAAGCGTCGATGACCCGGGCGCCTTCCGGGACCGGAATATGCGTGCCCAAGGCCGCGATCTTGCCGTTCCTGATGAGGATGACTCCAGGTTCGAGGACCCCCCGCGTCACGGTCACGATCCTGGCTGTCTTGAGGACCAAGGGTCCGTCATCAGCCGCGGGGGCTCCCCAGCAGAAGGTTCCCCCAACGACCGCCAGGAGTCCCAGCCAAAGCATTCTATCCTGTTTCCGCATGGTTCTTCTCCTTGCCGGTCACCGGCTCGGCCGGAAGTGCTCCTCGTCCGCTCTCAGGTAGACGATCTTCCCGCCCACCAGGACGGCTTCCGGGATGGACCGTGTCCGGAAGGGATGGCCTCGCAGGATGAGGAGGTCGGCCTCCTTCCCGGGCTCCAGGCTTCCGACGTTGGCGTCGTAGCCGATGATGCGCGCGGCGTCTATGGTCAAGGCCTTCAAAGCCGCTTCTTCCGGCATACCGTTCTTTGCGGCGAACGCCGCGAGCTCGAGGAGATCGCCGCCCGACCAGCCCATACCCGGCGTATACCAGGAGCCCTCCTGAGGCCGGAAGGCGACCCGGATGCCCGCCTTGGACAGGATGGCGGGGGTCCGCGGATCGAAGCCGCGGTCCTCGATCTGGCCGGTGCCGCGGAACAGATCCTCGATGATCACCGGGATATCCCGTTTCTTGAGCTCGCCCGCGAGCTTCCAGGCGTCGGTCGCCCCGTCCAGGATGACCTTGAGCTTGAACTCGTCGGCGATCCGGAGGGCGGTGCGGATATCGTCCTCGCGCTCGGCGTGGATAAGTGCGGGCGTCTCGCCCCTGAGCACCGGCAGGAGGGCTTCCATGGCGAGGTCCTTCTGGGGTGCCGGCCCCTTTTTATCCTTATCGAATCTTTCGGCCTTCTCCTTGTATTCCTGGGCCTTGACGAGGGTTTCCCGGAGCAGGGCGGCCAGGCCCATCCGGGTGGACGGCATCTGGTCGCTCCGCTTGGCGGAAACGCCGAAACCGAAAATCATGACCGCTTTATTCTTGACGATCATCCTGTCGGCCACGTCGCCCGCGGTCTTGATGACGGCGCCAAGGCCGCCGATGACGTTCCGGTCGCCGGGGGTCACGAGGGCCGTTGTGATCCCGATCTGCCGGGCATAGTTGAACAGGGGCGCCTGGGGTTCGAGGGCGTGCCGGACCTCCATTTCCGGGGTGATGGGGCTCGAAGCCTCGTCCACGGAGTTCTGGTTCCTCCAGTTCCCGGAGATCCCGATATAGGAACGGGGCGCGACGAGCCCCGGCATGATCACGAAGTCCCCGGCGTCAAGCACCGGTAAGCCGGCGGGGATCGAGACGTCGGTCCCGATCTTTTCGATCTTCCCGTCGTTGACCAAGATGATCGCATTCTTCAGGGGAGCTCCGGCCATCGTGTAAACGGTCCCGCCTTTCAGGGCGAACCGGGCGGAGGATCCGATCGCCGGAGATACCATAAGCTTGCCGGCGGCCGAGGCGACGGCCGGAAGAGGCTCGGCGCCTTTCGAGGCCCGCGCCTCGTACTCCACCTTGCCCTCGATGATGACTTTCTCGACGTTCGTCATCAGCTCGAAGGGCTCGCCGTCAAGGAGGACCAGGTCGGCGTCTTTTCCGGTTTCCAGGCTTCCGACCCGGTCGTCGAGGCCCGCCGCCTCGGCCTCATATATCGTCACGGACTTTAGGGCGTCCTCCTCGCTCATCCCGTAGCGGACGCAAAGAGTGGCGAGCTGGCGGAGGTTCTGCTGGCCGCCCCCCAAGGCGTCGGTCTGGAGGGAGACTTTGAGCCCGGCCCGGGCCAGGATGGCAGGGCCGTTCTTGAATTCGCGCGTATCGTCGAAGTAGCTGAAGAACATCGGCGGGCCGACGTTGAAGTAGACGTCCTTTCTTTTGGCCAGCTCATCCACCACGAGGTAGGCCCAGTAGCAGTGGCCCAGACTGAGCCTGAAGCGGAATTCGTCGGCCAGCCGGATGCAGGTCATGACCTCGGAGGCCGTCGCGCAATGGATGTGGACCGGGATCTCCCGCTTCAAGGCCCGGACCATGACCTCTTTGCCCAAGTCCCGTTTCGGGGGCGTCACATCCTTGCCGTCCTTCTTGTCCTTCTCGTAGGTTTCCCATGTCGTTTGATATTCCTGGGCTTCGAGAAAAGCCTTCCGGGCCAGATGGTAAACGCCCATGAGCGTCATCGGCATCTGCTTCTTCTGGCCATAGACCCCGACGGGATTCCCCTCGATGGCCATCTTCAGGTTGGCGACGTCCTTGAGGACCATGTCCTCGGGGGAGCCGCTCTTGAGCTTGACAGCGACCCCCGTCCCCCCGATGACGTTCCCGCTTCCGGGAAGGGCGACGATTGTCGTGACGCCGCCCGCCCTGCCGACCGGAATGGCCGGGTCTTCGAAGTTGAACGAATCGAGGGCCCGGACCTGGGGCGTGACGGGGTTCGTCATTTCATTGCCGTCGGCGTTCTCCTCGACGTTAGGGGTGCTATAGACACCGAGGTGGGAATGAATGTCGATCAGGCCGGGGATGACGACGCGGGCGTTGATCTCCCTGGCGTTGCGCGGCATGGAGATGTCTTTTCCGATGGCTGCGATCTTCCCGTTTTCGATGAGGATCATTCCGTTCTCGATCACCCCCCGGGTCGCCGTGTATATCTTTTTGGCCTTGACGATCAGCGTGTCTCCCGCGGGGAACGCGGAGAGCGGCGAGATCAGGGCCAGAGCCAGCAGAAAAACGAACGGCTTGCGAGACATATTGCCTCCTCGCGTCGGAGAATAAATTGAAGAGCCGTTTATAACATTCGACGATCGTCAAGTCAATTCGCGGGAGGGGGGAACCGCGGGAACCCGCCGGGTTGTGGACGGAACCGCCCGGGTATGATATATACGGGCCTGTATCCATCATACCCAGCGTTTTTCCGGGAGGTTCATGCATGAGGCGCAAAACCATCGTCTTCGTTCTTTCCGTCATCGTCCTGACGGCTTCCCTCGGGGCGTCGTTCCGGAAGGAAGACGTGAAGGTCCACAAGCTCGACAACGGGCTCAAGGTCCTTCTCGTCGAGGACCACGGCATCCCCAACGTCGCCCTTTACACGTTCTTTCGCGTCGGCTCGCGCAACGAGCGGCCCGGGCTCACGGGCTCGTCCCACTTCATTGAGCACATGATGTTCAACGGGACGGCGAAGTTCGGGCCGGGCGAGTTCGACCGCCGGATGGAGTTTCGGGGCGGCTCCAACAACGCCTTCACGTCCGACGACCTGACTGGGTACACGGACTGGTTCCCGGCGGCCGCCCTCGAGTCCATGATCGAGATGGAGGCGGACAGGATCCAGGGCCTGACTTTCGTTCCGGAGGTCTTCGAATCCGAGCGCGGGGTCATCGCCTCGGAGCGGCGGCTGGGTGTCGAGAACGATAACGACTCCATCCTCCAGGAGAACGTCCGGGCCACGGCCATCATGGCCCATCCCTACCACTGGGACGTCATCGGCTGGATGAGCGACATCCTCAACTGGCGCCGGGACGAGGTCATGGCCTACTACAGGACCTATTATTCCCCCAACAACTCCGTCCTCATCCTGGTGGGGGACTTCGAGAGCGCCCAAGCTCTCGATCTCATCAAAAAATATTACGGCGGGATCCCGGCCGGGACACCGCCTCCGCCCGTCATGACCGTCGAGCCGCCCCAGATGGGCCTGAAGCGGGTCATCATCCGCAAGGAGGCCCAGGCACCGTCCTTCGTCATGGTCTTCCACGGCCCGAACTGCCAGGACCCGGACTTCTATCCCCTGTCCATCCTGGAAAAGCCGTTCCTCCGGGGCGAGAGCAGCCGTCTCTACCGCCGCCTGGTCCGCGAGGAGCAGTTGGCCATCAGCGTCCATGGGGGGATCGGTGAAACGATCGACCCGCAGCTGTTCTCGATCTATGTCAAGCCGAGGCCGGGGGCCGATCTCGACCGGCTCGAAGCCGTAATCGACGAAGAGTTGGACAAGCTCCGCAAGGACGGGATCACGGAGCAGGAATACCTGAAGGCGCTCAATATCATCCGCAGCGATTTCTACTCCGGACTCCAGACAATCTCCGGCAAGGCCGGCCGTCTGGGCGAGTCCGAGATCCTGTACGGGAGCTTCGAGAAACTCTTTACCCGGATGGACGGCTACGCGGCGGTCCAGAGGGACCAGGTCCGCGCGGCCGCCGGAAAGTATTTCACGGAGAACAACAAGACCGTCGGCAAGCTCATTCCCGAGGGAGGTGCGAAATGAAGAACACGTTCCGGACCTCGATCGCAGCATTCCTGCTTCTGCTCGTCTCCATTCCCGGGGAAGGCGCCTTCAAACTCCCTCTGCCCGAGAAGATCGTCCTCCCGAACGGGCTTACCGTCTACTTCCTCAAGAGCTCCGAAGTGCCCATCGTGAGCTTCCGGATGATCATCCGGGGCGCCGGTTCGGCCTATGAGCCCGTTGCCCTCGAGGGCGCGGCCAACCTGACGGCCGACCTTATGCTTAAGGGAACGGCCAAGATGAGCGCCGACGCCGTCGCCGAGGCGCTGGACTTCATGGGAGCGGACCTTGGCGTCTCGGCGACCGAAGAGTACGCCCAAGTCAGCGCCGAAAGCCTCTCCGAGCACTTCCCGAAGCTCATGGAGATCGCCGCCGACTGCCTGATCGAGCCGGCCCTCAAGGAAGATGAGTTCGCGAAAGAGCAGGCCAAGCGGATCGACAGCATCAAGGCCGTCAAAGACGATCCCGGCCGAGCCGTGCGTCTTTACTTCCAGAAGGCCTACTTCGGCGCCCATCCCATGGGACACCTGGCCCTGGGCACGGAAAGCGCGCTCGCGAATATGACCATCCAGGACATCAGGAGTTTCTACAAGACGCGCTTCAGGCCGGACCGGGCCGTCGCCGCGGTCGTAGGCGATATCGACCGGGCCAAGCTCGCCGGACTGCTCAAAGCCACCCTCGGCAAGTGGAAGGCCGCAAGCGGGAACGCCCCGGCCCTCGACATCCCTGCCCTGCCCGGGCCCAAAGGGCCGAAGCTCATCCTCGTGGATAAGCCCGACGCCACGCAGGCCTATTTCATCATGGGCGCGCCCGGCTACGCCATGGGCGACAAGATCACGCCGGAAGCGGCCGTCATGAACACGCTTTTCGGAGGACGGTTCACCTCCTGGCTCAACACCGAGCTCCGGATCAAGAGGGGCCTGACCTACGGGGCCCGAAGCTCCTTCCAAGCCTGGGCCGCCGGCGGCTTGTTCACTGCCTCCTCCTATACCCAGAATTCCAAGATCGGCGAGATGCTCGACATCACCTACGATCTTATGAAAAAAGGAACAGGCCAGGGCTTCAGCGCCGAGGAAGTGGAAAGCGCCCGGAACTATATCCAGGGCCAATTCCCGCCGACGCTCGAGACGAATGCCGGCAAGGCCGCGGCCTATGTCCGGCTGGCTTTCTTCAAGCTGGGTTTCGATTACTACGGCAAGTACCTGGCCGGGATCGGAGCCGTGAACGTAGCCGGGGCCGGCAAGGCGGCCGCATCGTTCCTCCCCGCAAACGATTATGTCCTCGTCGTCGTGGGCAAGGCCGCGGACATCAAGCCCCTGCTCGCCAAGTACGGGACCTGGGAAGAGAAGAGGATCACCGACCCTGATTTTTAGCGCCCGGCCCGCGGCGCACTACAAAGAACTCGTAGGCGTAATATTCCGAATGTGCGCGGTGCATCTCGGGCTCTTGCGCGAGCTGATCGAGCACGGCGAGTGCTTCCCTGTCGGACGTGTACTTGCCGCGAAGCTCTTCAATGCGCCGCTGCATCGGCGTATAGAAGTCATCCCACCACGCCTCGTCCGGCAGGGTGAAACGGCCGATGAGCGAGAACTCGCACCCCTCGATAGCCGTCAGGACGTCGGGGACCCAGCCCATGGCCGGATAGTCCAGATCGAAGCTCGCCTTCACTTCGGCCGGCGGATCCTTCTTTCTCCAGACCGCCTCGGTGAAGGCAAGGTAACCGCCGGGGCGCAGCAGTCCATGGCAAATCCGCAGGGCATTCCCGATGCCGATGTTGTAGAGCGCCCCTTCGGACCAGATGAGGTCGAAGCTCTCGGACGGCAGCCCCGGGTGAGCCATATCGCCGACCACCGGCCGGACACATTGCGAGAGCCCACGCTCGGCGATCGTTGATCTCAGCCGCTCGATGCTCGGGGCGTGGCTGTCCAGGGCAACGATGGACCCGGAGGTGAGCTCAGCGAGGTGGAGCGTTTGTCCGCCGACGCCGCAGCCCAGGTCCAGCACCGCCGGCGATGATGGCAGGTCATGGCAGAGCCCGAGGGCCCTGGCGGCACAGGTGAGGTTGCCCGGGCCCTGGCGGGGCAGGGCCTCGAAGACTTCGAAGAAGACCTCCCAGAAGTGCGGCGTCCATTCGGGCCGCTGGTCGATGTCTATCGCGTGCGTGATTTTCATCATCGCCGGCTGGGTTGAGGCTCGCCGGGCCGCAAACCGAGAAAGACCTCGTGGCCGCCGGCGCATTTCGATCTGTGCTCGAAGGGGACCGCGAGCGGCTTGAACCCGGCGTCGGTGATGAGCTCCAACCAGACGGCGCGGGCGAACAGCCCCATCACGTGCCGATCATGGATGACCTCGACGGCGCCGCCCTCGTCTCGCAAGAGATACGCCATGTCCGTCACGTAGAGGTTGCCCTTCGAGTCAGGGGGCCACCGCCATTCGAGGTAGCGCAAAGCGCGATTCCCCGCATCGCTGCCGCCCGTCTCGATGCCCGGCTCGAAGGTCTCCATGACGAAGTCGGGCTGAAACAGCGCCACCCCGCCGGCGGTCGTGTGTTCGAAGGCCGTCGCGACGGCGTTGGCGAGATCTGCGCGCGACGACATATAGCTGATCGCGTCGTGCACCAGGACGCAATCGAAGACGCGGCCGAGCCTGATCGACCTGATATCGCCCTGAACGTGCTCGCACTCCGGGTTGAGGCGACGGCTCAGGGCGAGCATGGCGGGCGCGAGGTCGACGAGAGTGCAGGTCAGAATCGACTTGAGATGGGCGGCGTTATGGCCGCCGCCGCTGCCGAGGTCGAGCAGGCTGCGCGGCGGTCGTCGGCAGTGGGTCTCGAACAGGCTCCGGTAGAAAGCGGCCTCTTCTGCGTAGTCACCGACGGGGGTCAATAGGGGATACCAGTCCGCCAGGTCCCGGTAGAGCCTGGGCAGCTTTTCAGATGATGACAGGTCGGGTCGCGGTCGATGCTGCGCCATGCGTTAATTCTTCGCGAAAACCAGGTCGCGGACGGGATCGCTGTCGATGATGAATCCGGTCACCCGGTTTTGCCCGTCCCGCTGAAAGATCATCATCGGGAATAGGCGTGAGTTGGTGGTGAAACGATCCTTTTCGTCGGGCGTCAGCCGGATATCATTTAGCCCCAGGGCATTGACGATCAGCATATCGCCGCGCAGTTCAACGGCATAGCTGAGGTTCAGCTCGGCGTTGACATAGGAGCCGGCAAACTCCTCGAGCTCCTGGGGGGTCGGTTTCACCAGCACGATCTTCGGGGCCGTCTGCTCGCCTCCGCCCTGTTTCCAGACAAATTGTCGAACAACCCCATCCTTTTCTTTTTGGAAGGTGATCCGGGCGTCGGCAAAGCCCAAAAGAAATTCGGTCTTCGACAAGGCGACCAGCGGAAAGCTCATCCCGGGAACGCTTACGATCAGCTGATCGCCCTTGCGGCTGATGGTAAAGACCTGTCCCGGCCCCATTCTATAATCGCCGGCATAAGAATCCAGGATCTGCGGGCTGACCTTGACAGCCTTTTTTGCGGCCGCCGGGGGACTTTTCTGCGCCTGCTTTGCCGGCTCGACGGGGGCCGGAAGATAAATATCGGCGATATCCTGAAGGAATCCTTCGATAGGAGTGTAGTCCCAATTGGCGAGCACAGCGTAGCCGAACCTCTGGTCCGGGAAATAAACCAAGGCCGCTCCGGAGCCCGCCCAATTCCCGACTCGCGATACCCGCCTTCTTCCCTGCCCGTCCTCGACGCTCAGGCCGTAGCCAAAATCCGAACTCCGCCCGTTGTTCAGCAGGCCGGCCGTGAACATTCTGGCGAAGATGTCTTTGCCGCCCACCAAGCCGGTCTCCAGGTTGAGAAGCCACTTGGCCAGGTCGGCGATCGAGGCGAAAAGCGAATGCGACCCGGTCAGGGATAAGTTGTCGATGCCCTTCAGGTATTCCCGGCGGGTGAAGTTATAGGTAAAAGCCTGGTCGTCGAAGATCGAGCGGAAGCTGTCGCGAAACTGGGTCCTGGTCATTTTCAAGGGTTTGAAGATGTTTTCCCAGGCCCAGTCGGAGAAAGGCCGGCCGGTCGCACGCTTGATCGTTTCCGCCAGCAGGTCGTAATTGGTATTGGAGTCCTGAAATCGGTCGCCGGAGGAGAACGCAAGCTTCTTCTGGGCCTTGATGATATTCAGGACCTTTTCGAATGTGACTTCTTCTTTATCCCGGCCGGAGAGCTGGAGTACGGAAAGCCAGTCCCGTATCCCGCTGGTCTGATAGAGCAGGTGGCGCAGTTTGACCGGGGTCTCGAAATCGGGGATCTCCGGGATATATTTGCGGACATCGTCGTCCAGCGATAGTTTCCCCTCCTTCTCCAACAGGGCGACGGCCATGCCGACGAACGGCTGAGCCGCGCCGGCGATATTGAACACCGTCTTCGGAGTGATGGCGGCGCCATGCTCCTGACAGGCCAGGCCGAATACGTTCTGATAAACGACCTGCCCCTCCTTGACCACGACCACGGCAAACCCGGGCTGGTCCTGTCGGTTCCAAAAATCGAAGAGCTTGTCCATCTTCGCACTCGGCGAAAGCGGTGTTTCCTTATTATCGGCGCTTTGACCAAAAGCGAAAAGAGACGGCATGATCAAACCCATCGCGACCCACATTCTGATTTTTTTCATTGGCCTCTCTCAAAGAAATCCCGATCAACAAGATCTCTATTCAAGACATTCACCCGCCCCATTTTAAGAAAAGGCAAGCCGTTTTACAACAGGGCCATGCCTCCCGGCCTGTTTTTATTTTTTATTAAATTTGTTAATATAGCGGATGCCGAAGGAAAGGTTACCTTGTCCACCGTCAAAAGCCGTTCGCCCGTCGCCGAGCTCATCTTTTTCATTCTCTTAATCAGCGCCATGAGGATGCCCGCCATGCCGGAGAACATCAACGATTTCACCCGGGTTTTGCCGGATGCCATCTCCGGCTGGACAAGAGCCGATCCGCCCAACTTCTATGCCCCCGAGAATCTATCCAACTACATCGACGGCGGCGCCGAGCTCTACATCTCTTACAACTTCAAGAATGCCCTATCGGTGAAATACCTGGATCCGGCCGGCAACGAGATTGCCGTCGATATCTTCGATATGGGCTCCGCCCCCGACGCCTTCGGCGTCTTCGCCCATTCGCGGGAAACGATCGACGACCGCTTCGGCCAGGGCAGCGAGTATGCCGCCGGCCTCCTGACCTTTTGGAAGGACCGCTATTACGTCTCGATCCTCGCCTATCCGGAAACAGCGGAAAAGCGGGAGGTCGTTTTCGAACTGGGCCGGGCGATCGCCGGCGGGATCGAAAGCAACGGCACCCTGCCGCCGATCATTGCCCTTCTCCCGGCGGAAAACCTGCTCCCGGAGACCGTTCGCTATTTTCACCACTACATCTGGCTGAACAGCTTCCATTTCGTCTCCCATGAGAATGTTTTAAACATCGGCAACGACACGCCGGCGGCCTTGGGCAAGTACCGGCAGGACGGCACAACCTTTTTCCTGCTCCTTGTCCGCTACCCCGATGCCGCCCGGGCCGAAGCGGCCGGCCGGCAATTCCGGCAAAAACTTCTGGACGGAGCGGAGGACGGTATGCGCCGGACAAAAGAGGGCCGCTGGACGGGCCTCGAATGCCGGGGCAACTTCGTCAGCGTCGTTTTCAACGCCCCGGACGCGCCGACCGTCCGGGCTGTTTTCGCCAAAATCAAGACGTGAAAAGGAGGGGAAGATGAAGCCCAGAAGATCGATCAGCCGACGGCAATTCATTAAAAGCGCTTCGGCCGCCGCCATCGGGACGACGCTGATGCTCTCCGGACAGGAGCCGACCGCTCCCGCGAAGGGCGGCCGGAGCCGTGTTGTCCTGGTGCGCGACCTCAACGTCCTGGACGAGAACGGGAATCCCCGGTATGCGGTCGTGGAGGAAATGCTCGATAAGGGCATCGTCGCCTTGACCGGCAAGCCCGATCCCCAGAGCGCCTGGAAAACGATCATCAGGCCCAATGACATCGTCGGCATCAAGAACAACCGTTGGCAATATCTGCGCACGACCGCCGAGGTCGAGAACTCCATCAAGAAGCGGATCATGGAGGTCGGAGTCAAAGAAGCCGACATCAGCGTCGATGACCTGGGCGTTTTGCAAAATCCCATCTTCCAGAAGGCGACGGCCCTGATCAACGCCCGGCCGATGCGCTCGCACCATTGGGCCGGCGTCGGTTCGCTCATCAAGAACTACATCATGTTCATCCCCGAGCCGATCACCATCCACCCCGACTCCTGCGCCGACCTGGCTTCGATCTGGGACCTTCCGGTCGTCAAGGGCAAGACGCGGTTGAATGTTCTGGTGATGTTCACGCCCCAGTTCCACAGCTTCGGCCCCCACAGCTTCAATCCCAAATACGTCTGGAAATACCATGGCCTCATGCTGGGATTCGACCCGGTCGCCGTCGACGCCACTGGACTTCGCATCATCGAGGGGATCCGCCGGGAATATTTCGCCGAGGACCGCCCTCTCAACCCGCCGGCCAAGCACATCGCCATCGCCGACAGCAAATACCATCTCGGCACCGCCGACCCGGATAAGATCGAGCTCGTAAAGATCGGCACCGACAAGGAGAGTTTCGTCTGAGCCACGGCCTTGAAGGAAATTCTCCCCAAATGCGATCGAGACAAAGCGCCCTCACGATTCCTTTTCTTGCCGCCGCTCTGTCCGCAGGATTGACATCTCCCGTCTCCGTGGATGCCGCGGCCAAGCTCGGGAAAAACGGTGGCCGCAACATTCTCCTCATCACCCTGGATACCACCCGGGCCGACCGGATCGGATGCTATGGTTACCGGGGCGCTTCCACACCCAACCTGGACGCGCTCGCCGGGGCCGGTGTCCGGTTCGAGAATGCCTATGTCCCGACTCCGCTGACCCTCCCCTCGCACGCCTCCCTTCTCACCGGGACCCTTCCCGTTTTCCACGGCGTTCACAACAACGGTTTTTATGCCTTGGGACCGGAAGCGCTGACCCTGGCCGAAGTCCTCAGAGACATTGGCTACGCTACCGCGGCGTTCGTCAGTTCCTTCACCTTGGACTCACGTTTCGGGACGGCCCAGGGTTTCGGTGTCTATGACGACACGCTCGGAGAGAGGGAAGTCCTCAAGAATTTCCGGTCGGAGAGAAGGGGCGATGCCACCGCGGCCTCCTTCCTCGGCTGGCTGGAGACGAACGGGGACGGGACATTTTTCGCCTGGGTCCATTTCTACGACCCGCATCTTCCTTACGATCCGCCGTCACCCTTTAAGGAAGAATTCAAAGGACGGCCTTATGACGGGGAGATCGCCTTCATGGACGCCGAGATCGGGCGGATCGTCGCCGCCCTGCGGGAGAAGGGGCTCCTGGGGAAGACGATCATCGTCGCCGCCGCCGACCACGGTGAAGCCCTGGGCGAGCGCAAGGAAATCGACCACGGTCTCTTTATTTATGACAACACGCTCCGGGTGCCGCTCCTCATGGCCGCGGACGGCCTCCTTCGCGGCGGGACGGTCGTGCGTTCCCGGGTCAGGCTGATGGACGTTTTTCCAACGATCCTCGACCTCCTCAAGGTCAAGATCCCGAAGATGACTCAGGGGACAAGTCTCCTTCCTGTTATCCGTGGCGGACGAGGGAACCTCCCCGTCGTCGCGGAGACGCGTTACCCCGAGGAGAATTTCGGTTGGTCAAGCCTCAAGGCCCTCATCGACGGGCCCTGGAAATACATCGAAGCTCCCCGGGCCGAGCTCTATAACCTGGAGAAGGACCGCGGAGAGGAGAGCAACGTCCTTGGAGAGAACGGCGATGTCGCCGCCGGTCTGGCCCGGAAACTCAAGGACCTCATCGCAAAGTCATCGGCACCGAAGCCCCCGGAGATGAGGAGGCTCTCCGCGGAAGAAGAACAAAGGTTGAAGTCGTTGGGCTATGTCGGGGGAGGGGTGAAAACCGGCAGCCCGGCGCTCTCTCTCCCGGACCCAAAGGACAAAATCCAGGACTATCTTCTTTATTTCCGGGGCAACATCATGGAGACCGAGGGACGGTTCGAGCAGGCGGCCGCCTGCTACGCCGAAGTCCTCAGGCTTAATCCCGACGTCCCCTGGAACTACGTCAATCTGGCGTTCCTCGAGATGAAGAGGAACCGAGTCTCGGAGGCGGTCGGAATCCTCGAGAAGGCCAGGTCCAGATTCCCCGACTCCATCGTCATCCTCTCGCGCCTCATGACCTTCTATTCCAGGGCGGAACGGTTCGAGGACGCGCTTGCGGCCGGAGGAGCGGTATTGGCCCAGGACCCGCGCTTTTTCGACGCTTTGTTCCTTTCCGGAACGATCCTCGCCAGGCAGGGAAAGTGGGAAGACGCCTTGAGGTCCTATGAACGAGCGCTCGAGGTCGAGCCGGAGAACCGGACGCTCCGCCAGAGACAGGCCGTCACTCTAGCCGCGTTGAGGAGGGCCAAAGAAGCGATCCCTATCTTTGAAGAGATCCTCCGGGAGGCACCCGGCGACCCCACTGTTCATTTGGATCTGGCCCGGGTTTATGAAGATGAGGGGAACGTTCCCAAAGCCCTGGAGAACGCCTTGAAGGCCGTCGAGCTCGGTCCGTCGCCGGGGATCTATTTCGCCTACGCCATGCTTCTGGCAAAAACGGGTAACTTGAAAGAGGCCGTCCGCTGGCTCCGGAAGTATTTAGAAACGGCACCGGCCACGGACGCGGCCGGGAAGAAGAAGGCCGCGGCCATCCTCGCGGACTGGGAGAAGACGCTTCAAAGCCCGTCCGGGAATGGAGCGTAAAGAAAAAGTGGGCCACCCCGCCCGAGGCCGCATTTATAAGAGTCCCCCCACCTTGATATTTAAGCCGATATAGGCTAGCGTTTAGCGGAAGGCCGGAATGAGAGAAAACAGAGTGGTTGTCACGGGGATGGGGGTTGTGACTCCCATAGGGATCGGCCGGGAGGAGTTCTGGAAAGGGCTCGTGGCCGGCAAGAACGGAGTTTCCCGGGTGACTCATTTTAACACTTCTGATTTCCCATCCAAAATGGCCGCCGAGGTCAAGGATTTCCAGCCGGACCGGTGGATCGACCGGAAAAGCGCGGCCCGGATGGACCGCTTCACCCACTTCGCCGTCGCCGCGTCCGAGATGGCCTTGGACGACGGCGGACTCCTGCATTCTCCCTTGCTTGGAGAACGAAGCGGGGTCATCATCGGTTCCGGGATCGGAGGTTCCTCCAGCATCGAAAATGGCTGCGCTGACCTGAACCGGAAGGGTCCCCGGGCCCTCGATCCGTTCTTTGTGACCCGGGTGCTCGTCAACATGGCGCCCGCCATGGTTTCCATCCGCAACGGTCTCAAGGGGCCTTTGTCCGCGCCCTGCATGGCCTGTTCCACCGGCGCCAACGCCATTGGCGATGCCTTCCGGATCATTCAGAGGGGAGACGCAGATATCATGCTGGCCGGCGGGGCGGAAGCCAGTATCACGCCCCTTCCTTACGGGGGTTTCTGCGCGAGCCGGTCCATGTCGCGGAGGAATGATGACGTCGAAAAAGCCTCCCGGCCCTTTGATAAGAACCGGGACGGCTTCGTCATGGGCGAAGGGGCGGGAATTGTCGTCCTGGAAAGCCTGGAACAAGCGCGAAGCCGGGGCGCCCGCATCTATGCCGAACTGGCCGGATATGGGAACACGGCCGATGCCTATCACTTCACCGCTCCCGAACCCGGAGGTGACGGCATGGTCCGGGTGATGAGGAAGGCCTTGGCGGACGCCGACCTGAAACCGGAAGACATCGGATACATCAATGCCCATGGGACATCCACTGTTCTCAACGACAAGATTGAAAGCGCGGCCATCATCCAGACCTTCGGCACCCATTCCCGGGTGCTCAAGGTCGGTTCCATCAAGTCCATGATCGGCCATCTCTTGGCCGCGGCGGGCGCCGTGGAGTTCTTTTCCATGGTCATGAGCGTCTATACGGGGATCATTCCGCCAACTATCAATTATGAGGAGCCGGACCCCGAGTGCCCGCTGGATAATGTTTCGGGCGGGGCCGAGCTCCCCGATCTTAAGGCGGCCATCAGCAACTCCTTCGGCTTCGGCGGCGGAAATGCCTGCCTGGCTGCAATAAAATACCGGGAAGAAAAATGAAAATACCAAGCCTCCAAATCGGAGATATCACGGCCCGCATTCCCATCATCCAGGGGGGGATGGGCGTACGGGTCTCGCTGGCCGGCCTGGCCTCCGCCGTCGCCAATGAAGGAGGCATCGGGACCATCGCTTCCGTGGGGATCGGCGACTACGAGACCTCCAAGCTCGACTTCGAAAGGGTCAGCCGGGAGGCCCTCATTCAGGAGCTGCGCAAAGCCAGGCGTCTTACGGACGGCCCCATCGCCGTCAATATCATGGGGGTTTTGAGCAACGCGAAGGATCTCATCCAAGCGACTTCCAGGGAGGGCATCCGGCTCATCGTTTCGGGGGCTTCCCTCCCCCTTAAGCTTCCGGAAATGGTCGAGGACCCCAGGGCCTTGCTGATCCCGATCATCAGCTCAGGGAGAGCGGCGAGCCTTGTCCTCCGCACCTGGGATAAGCGTTATCAAAGAACGGCCGACGCGGTCATCGTCGAGGGGCCGTTGGCCGGGGGGCACCTGGGATTCTCCGAGGAGCAGCTTCAGGAGCCCGAAAAATACGCCCTTTCCATTCTTCTGCCCGAAGTCCTCGATGCCATCAAGCCGTTCGAAGACAAGTACGGCCGGAAGATTCCGGTCATCGTGGGAGGAGGGATATTCGACGGGACGGATATCGCCCGGATGCTGCAGGCGGGCGCCTCGGGAGTCCAGATGGCGACCCGCTTCGTCTGCACGGTGGAATGTGACGTGGCCCGGGAATTCAAACAGGCTTATCTCGAGGCGAAAGAGGAGGACATCGTCATCATCAAGAGCCCGGTGGGGCTCCCGGGGAGAGCCGTCCGAAACCAGTTCTTAAAGAACCTGGAATCGGGCCTGAAAGAGAAGATCCACTGTCCCTACAGGTGCCTTTCCACGTGCGATGTCGCGAACGCCCGCTACTGCATCGCCCAGGCTCTCGTCAGCGCCTATCAGGGGAATATGAATAAAGGCCTCGTTTTCTGCGGCCAAAACGCCCATCGCCTGCACAAGATCGTCACCGTCAAGGAACTGATCGCCGAGCTTCTGGCCGAGATCGAAGCCTACTGAGCTTCCTGCCGTGCCCTCTTGGCACTGTCAACCCCTCGACTTCCCGGTCCTGGCAAGGCCGGGGCCGGGGCTTGTTCGGGGTTAACCCTGAGTCTCGCTTCGCGCTTCGCGTCCCTGCCTTTCATAGCGGGGTAGCGTCGGCGAACGGGTCAATCGCCGCGAAAGGTCACGAAAAGATTGCCCGGCGATCACATCGGGATAAGAAATCCCGCCGGTCCGGCTGAAAGACGATAGTCTCTCGCTATAGCCCAAGAAAAGTCTCAAGGAACGGGCCATTGTCGTGGATGAGATCGGGGCTCCCGGATGTTTTGGGGAACCCTGGTCAACACATGATGGCAGAAAAAGCATTGGTTCGTCGTCGCTCCGGGGAAAACGATTCCTTGTTTTTCAAGGCGCGCGCGAACGCGGGACAATCCGGTCTCGAAGACCGCCGACACGAATGGGTTCCGGGCTGCGTTCTCGAGCATCTTCCCGGCCGTATCCTTGTGGATGTTGCCGATGGTCAATCGTTCGGAGTCCGTGGCGTAGCCGCAGCAGGGCTTGACGCTTCCGTCGGGCAGGACATAGAAAACGTGGCCCGGGCCCCGGCAGAAGTCCTCCTTGAACCACTCCTTGCCCCATGGGTCGAGGAGGCGCTTCGCCTTGCCGACGGGAGTAAGATCGATCGTCTTCACGGGCACGAACAGGGACTCATTCCTGATGACATGATGCCCGCCGACGGCGACGAGTTTCGCCTTCATCGTTTTGGCCAATGCCTTCAGGATGGCACCCGTTTCCTTATCCCTCGCCCCTTTGATCGCGATGACACGGGCGATATCCGGCCGGTTCCAAATGTCAGAAGCCGTTGCGATGAACAAGGCTGGCTTCGCCGGGTCCTCTCCGTGAAACGCGTCCACGCTGACGCCAAAGGATCCGTCGAAGCCTCGGCCATACAATTCATTCAGGGTCCGCCGCAAGTGCGCAGAGCTCTTGAACCAGCGCGCGTTCGTGGTGATCATCCCGAACAGGAGATCGTTCGCCACGGCGCATTCGGTCAGGGCAAAGAGGAATTTTTTGTCCAGGAATGGCTCGCCGCCGGTGAAGCCGACCCTTTCGACGCCGGCCCTCCCGCAGGACCGCAGGAACTTCACGGCCGCAGATATCGACAATCGGGCCCTTCGCCGCTCAACGGAGCAATGGGCGCAATTCAGATTACAATCGGTCGTGGAGGCGAACAGGACCTCCTTCGGGGAGAATCCGGTGCCGCGAAGAGGCGCTCTCTTGTTTGTCATGCGTATTAATCCAAGCACATTATGCCGCCTCCCGGGCCAAAGTCAATTTGACCGGGGGACGCGGTGACGACCGGTCCACCGTGGCCCGTTACTTGACCGTTCCGCCGGCAGCTTTGATGTATTCGGCAACCGTGCCCTTGAGGGCCGGATCCTTGATCTCCGGGTAGACTTTCTCGAGGATGTCTTTTGCCCGCGCGTTCTCGCCACGGTTCATCAGGGCGATGCCCAGGTTGACGTTCGCGCCGACGTCCTTGGGAGCGAGGGTGACCGCGGTCTCCAGGCTCTTGACGGCTTCGTCATAGCGTTCCATCTGGTTGAGGATGACGCCCCGGAGGTTGTGCACGCCCGGCTCCCGCGGGGACTTCGCCGCCGCCTTGTCGATCGCGCCCAGCGCTTCCGGAAGCTTCTTCCCTGCCAGATAGATCCGGGCGAGATTAAAGCCGGCGAAGGCGTTGGAATCGACCGCATAGGACCTCAGGAAGACCGCTTCCGCCCGCGCGTTGTCGTCCATCGCCTGGTAGGCGGAGCCCAGCCGGTTGAGGGCTTCGACGAGATCGGGCTTGATCGCGAGGCACTTCTCGAGGGCTTCGACGGCCTTGGGGTAATCCCCCGCCTGGAACCGGATATGGCCCAGAAGGTTCAAGGACCGGTCGTGGGCGGGGTCCAAGGCCAGGGCGGCGTCTATGAACTCGACGGCCCGCTCCGGAAGGCCGTACCTGAAGGCGATGACAGCCTTGTCGTACTGATACTGGGGATCCTTCTCGTTGTCCTTCTCTTTTTTCGCCTGCGTTGATGCACAGAAGGCCAGGCCGAGGGCGAGGATCACGGCGAGGGCGGTCTTCCGAGTCTTCATCCCGACCATTCTACCCCACCTCCAAAAGCGAGACTAGCGAGACTGGCAAGACTGGGGGCGCTATCTCTTATAGAGATAGATGGTGTGTTCCTTGTCGAGGCCGTCCCAGACCCTGGCGGAATCGGCCTCCCGGGATTCCCAGCCCGGAATGACGTAATTGTGGGAGACAACGCGCGTTCCCAATTTTAGCTCCCGTTCGAGCTTCGGCCGGAGCAGGGCGTTGGACTCCGGAAGCAGGTACAAGGTCACCACCGTCGCCTCAGAGATGTCGGCCTTCGTGGCGTCCCCGCAGATGAACGAAACGAGGTGTCCGACCATCGCCTTCCCGGCGTTCTCCCGCGACTCCCGGATGCGTTCGGGGTCGATGTCGATGCCGACGCCCCGGGCGCCGAACCTCGCGGCGGCGGCGATGACGATCCTCCCGTCCCCACAGCCGATATCACAGACGAGATCCTCCGCGCCCACGCCGGCCATTTCGAGCATCCGGTCCAACACCGGGCGCGGCGTCGCGACATACGGGGCGAGGTCCTCGGCATCCTCGCGCCCGTGGGAGCCGAGCCAGATCTCGAGGAGGTCGGCCTCGTCATAGCGGAACGTATAGGGGCGGCCGGGCGTCAGGGAGCGGGTCAGGGCCCGGCCCTTCCGGTCGAAACCGATGACCAGAAATCCCTTTGACCTGTAACGATCAACGGCGCCCGGGAGGAGTCTCTTGCGGTTTCCCGGCTCCGTCGACCCGTAAGGAGTGATCGCGTAGTCCACGGGCACATCGATGACGTTGCGCACGGTGATCTCGTCGGCCTCGAGGACCGCCTCCCGTTCCGGAGAAGATTCAGCCGCGCTCCCGGGGGGGCGCGGGGGACGCTCCGTCCGCAGGAACAGGACGGCCGCGGCCGCCGCGGCGACGAAAAGCGCCGTTGCCAGGACGCGGATGAAGCGGTTCACGGTCATCGGCGCCTCAGGGGAGCTTCCTTTTGAAGCTCAGCGAGATGCCGCTCGCGCTCGAGCGCTCGACGGTCGTCTCGATCTCGGGCAGGCTCCGGACATAATCGAGGAATTCCTTGACGCCGTGCATGAACTCAAGGTTGAGGACGTTATGGGCGGCGAAACAGCCTCCCGCCACGAGCTTGGGCAGGAGCATCTTGAAGTAGTTCTGGTACCAATCCTTGTCGGCGTCCACGAAGACAAAGTCGAACGACCCCTCGAGGAGCGGCACGAGCTCGTGGGCGTCGCCCAGCCGGGCGTCGACGAACCCGTCCAGCCCGGCGGCCCGGAAGTTGGCCTGGGCCTTCTCGTATCGGGCCTCGTCGATCTCGATGGTGACGAGCTTCCCGCCCGTCAGGCTCATGGCCCAGGCGATCCAGATGCCGGAATGTCCCGTCGAAGTCCCGATCTCAAGGGCCCGCGTATACTTGAGGCCGACGATGAGGTCCCGGAGGAACTCCCCGTCGGCCGCCGTGACGTTCTCTTCCCGCCACTGGTCTTTATGCTCCTCCAGGAACTTTCGAACCACGGCGTCGCGGCCGGAGACCTCCTCGCGGGGCGCGGGGACCGCGGACGCGAGCTGGGCGGCTGCCAGAAGCGCGACCGGAAGGGCGAAGCGGGAACATCTCATGTCAGGACTCCTTCGCATCCATGACTTTGTACTTTTTCCGGAAAAAGAAAAAGGCCGGGATCCCCGCGGCCAGAGTCAGGAGCGCCACTCCGGAGGGACCCGGGCTATGGAGGAAGCCCAGGACGAGGATGGCCGTCCCGGCGAGGAGGTAGACCGCTGGAGCGACCGGATAGCCCGGCATCCTGTAAGCCACGGCCCCTCTTTTCCGGAGCTTGAACACGCCCAGGACGGCGAAGAGCGGGAAGATGCCGAGCGAGAATCCCATGTAGGTCAGGATCTGGTCGAACGAGCCCGAGAGGACGACGACGATCGAGATGAGCCCCTGGAGGAAAACCGACCGCGAGGGCGCCCCGAGGACCGGGTGGATCTTGGCGACGGACCTGAAGAAATAACCGTCCCTGGCCATGGAGTAATAGACCCTCGGACCGAGGATGATGAAGGCGCTGAGGGAGGAGAAGAGGGAGAACGAGATGAAGACGGAAAGGACGCGCCCGAAAGACGATCCGAAAAGCCTTCCCGCGGCCAAACCTCCCACCGATATGACCCCGCTCATCTCGGCCGGAGGGACGGCATAAAGGTAGAGAACGTTGAGGCCCGCATAGAGCAGAAGGACGATCCCCGTTCCCAGGATCAGGGACCTTGGCAGGTTCTTCGCCGGGTCCCTGACCTCCGACCCGATGTAAGCGGAGGCGTTCCACCCGCTATAGGCGAACATGATCCACATCAATGCGAGACCGGCGCTCTTCCACCCGGCAAAATCGAAACGGAACGCCGCACCTTGGACGAGGTTGGACCAATGTCCGTTCCCGGATGCGAGCCCGACCGCGATGAGCCCGCCGATGAGGAGGACCTTGGAGACCGTCAGGACGTTCTGAACCTTGGCCCCGAGCTCTATCCCTCTCGCGTGGATGGCAGTGAAGAGGAGGATGACAAGGCAGGCCCAGGCCTTTTTTATAACGACCTCTTCGACTCCCGCGGGGAAGAGGCCTGCGTGGAGAAGCCCGGGGAAAGCCCGGGTGAAGTACTCCGAGAACCCGATGGCCGAGGCAGCGATAGGCGCCGAAAAGCCGACGAAGAAGGAGACCCATCCGGACAGGAACCCGAGCAGGGGGTGATACAGCTCGGAAAGGAAGGCGTACTCGCCGCCCGCCCGAGGGATGGCCGCTCCGAGTTCTCCGTAGGAGAGGGCGCCGCAGAGAGCGATGAGCCCCCCGACGGCCCACAGCCCGAGCATGACCAGGGGATTCCCCAGGTCGCGCATCAGGAGCCCGGACATCGTGAATATGCCGGCGCCGATCATGTTGGCAGCGACGATGTTCGTCAGCGGGAAGAGGCCGAGCTTCCGCGCCAGCCCGTTGCGCCCGTTCCCGTTTGTTTCCATGCGCCTCCCTCAATCGACCATAAAGACCTTCGCGCCCGTCCCTGTATGGACCAGGTGGGGGGCGCGCTCGTCATCTCCCGCCTGAAAGCTCATGCCCGGAAGGAGGAGGAACTCGCGTCCGTCCCGGAGACTGACGCCCAACTCACCCTCGAGGACGAGGAGGACGTGGCCGCGGGCGCACCAGTGATCGGCCCTGAATCCGGTCGAATATTCGACCATACGGACCCGGATGTTTCCGCGGTCCCGCGTCCGCCAGAACGACGTCCCCGTTTCCCCTTTATGCTCCTCCGCGGGGAGGGTCTCCCATTCGGTCACGTCGAACGGGACGTTTTCGATCTTCATCTTGATTCATTATAACCAATAATCCGCCTCTCGCAATCCCGGAGGCGTTTTTGTATACTATGAACCGATATGACGGGTCCCGGGCGCGATTTTTACGAGGTCCAGAGCCGCCAGCGCCGGAGGAGTCTGCTGATCTTCGGCGCGCTGATCCTGTTCTATTTCGCAGCCGTCGGGCTCGTCTCCCTGGCCGTTCTCCTGACCTTCGGGGTTTTCGCCGCCGGAGGCGGGCTCCTCTCCGGCCCGTCCCTCGCCCGGCTCCTCATTTTCGACTTCCTCTTCGCGGCCCTCGTCGCCTGGTTCCACTACCAGGACGCCCGAAAGTTCGGCGCCCGATACATCCTTGACCGCCTCGAGGCCGCGCCACCGGACCAGGGCGACCGGTACCACGCGCAGTTCCTCAACACGCTCGAAGAGATCCGCATCGCGGCCGGGGCGCCCCGCGTCGCCGCGTACGTGCTCCCAACGTCCGCCGTCAATTCCATGGGGCTCGTCGAAGCGGACGGGACGCCCGCCGTCGCCGTCACCGAGGGCCTTCTGGCCGAATGCACGAGGGATGAGATCCAGGCGGTTTGCGCCCACGAACTGGCCCACATCGTCCGGGGCGACGCCCTCTATGTGACGCTCGTCTGTTCCCTCGCCAACGTCTTCGAGAAGATGCGCGATGCCCTCGAGCCCGAGGTTCCCGAACGCCGGCCGGGAACCATCGGGGCGGGCAGGCGCGGCGGAGGCGGAAGCGCGGCACTCGTCTATGTCGTCGTGACCCTGTCCTCGATCGTCATGCGGCTCCTCGGCACCCTGATCAGCCGTGAACGGGAGCTCCTGGCGGACGCCGCGGCTGTCGAGTTCGGGCGCGATCCGACCTCCCTGGCCAAGGCCATCTACAAAGCCCACGTCCGGAACTCTTTCGTCGGCGATTTTTCCGCCTCTTACGCACCCCTCTTCATCGTTTCGCCCGATGCCCGGGACGTCCGGGAAGGTTTCTTCGGTCGGCTTTTCAATACCCATCCGCCCGTCATGAAGCGCATCGAGGCCCTGGCCGGGATGGCCGCCAAAAGGCCCGAAGAGATCATCCGCCAGGTTTGGGAAGGACGCCGGGACCGGGAACAGGCCAGGGACGTCCTGAGGTCATTCGAGGAAACAAGGAAAGAACGGGCGGAGGACGCCGCGGAAAAGAACCAGCCCGGATGTTCGCCCACGGAAACGCCCGGGCCCGACCCGGAGGCCGCCCGGATCTGGCAGGTCCGCGGTCCGCGGGGCGCTTGGGAGGGTCCCCTGTCCGTCCTCGAGATGGTCTCCCTCCCCTGGTTCACGAGCATGCTCGTCGCGAGGAACGTGCCGGAGGGCGTGGAGGCCAAAGCCCGGGAATTTCCGCAGGTCCGCGATGCCCTGCGCGGACGCGGCCGGAGGAAGCCCCTAGACCCCGCCCGGGAGAACAAATGCCCCCGGTGCCTGGTCCCTCTAACGGATTCCTATTACGAGAGCGTCGCCGTCAAGGCATGCCCGCGCTGTCACGGACGGCTCGTCGCGATGGCGATCATGGACCGTATCATCGCCCGGAAAGAGGTGGCCTTCTCGGAAGCGCTCGTCCGCAAAGCGGAAGAGTTCAGGGCCCGGTTCCTCTCCCAGCCGGTCCTGACGAAAAAGATCTCCGAGACGCCCCCGCCGGAGCCCCTCGCCTGCCCTGCGTGCGGCTATCCGCTGACGGCCCGGCCGTATAGTTACGCGTACTTCATTCCCGTGGACAAATGCCTGTCCTGCCATAAGATATGGTTCGACGCCGACGAGTTGGAGATCCTGCAGATCCTCGTCGAGAACCGTTAAACGAAGACCTTTTCCAGGGCGACGTACTTCTCGTGGAGGACCAGAACCGCCTTTTCTACGGCGGCGTCGTCGGCGTCCCCGGACGCCGCGGCGAGCGCCGTCGCGGCCGCGACGAGGTCGCTGGCGGCCGCCTGGAATCGGTCGATGCGGGCCTCCATCTTCTTGGACAACTGGGCCTTGGCGACGGCCTCGGCCTTGGCCTGAAGGTCAGGGCTCACGGCCCGTATCTCGCCGAACTTCTTATCCGGAAGGGACTTGTGAAAGACGACGTAAAGGATCTTGTGGAACTCATCCATTTCCACGAGTACGGGGCGGATCGTCCTGACCAGCATCTCGTACCGGGCGTGGAGGGTTTCCGCGGCGTCGAGGAGGGTCTGATCGTCGGTCCCTTTGGCCGCCGCGGCGTAGGCTTCGACGGACTTCCGGAATTCCTCCAGCCCAGCCTGCCACTTCGCGTCCTTATCCCGGAGGATGCCGGGGAGCTTAGCTCCGTAGACCTTCCCCGCCAGCCGGTCGATCTCAGGAACGAACCCCTTCAGGGCGGCGAAATCCTTCTCGGGGTAGGCGGTATGCCATATGGGGTAAATGATCTCGTGGAACGCCTCCAGCTCGGGAACAGTGCTCTCCGTTTCCTGGGGGAGGGCCACGGTAGCGGCGACGACAAGCCAAAGGGCGATGAGGATGGGAACGGTTCGACGCATTTAATTCTCCTTGTACATAGCGAGCTCATTATATATCAACGGCGATGGGATTTCATCCCGGGATTCACCCCTAAGGGTGATTGACGGCGATACCCCCCGATGAAATAAATATTCCGAATGATAAAGGGCGTACCCCGCCCCGGCGTTCGGCCGTGGCTTGCGGGACGCGGGAAGAGGTATCGGCTCAATGGGCGCGAAAAAGATTCTCGTCGTCGACTTCGACCAGGAGTTCCTAAAGTTCCTGTCCCAGTTCCTCCGCAACGAGGGCTTTGCGGTGGTCACGGCGGCCGATGGGTCCGCCGGCCTCGAAATGCACAAAAGCGAGGCCCCCGACCTGGTCATCACCGAGGCCATGCTGCCCAAGCTCCACGGCTTCGAGCTCTGCTCGAGGATCAGTCAAGGCGCCTCCCGCAAGACCCCGGTCGTCATCGTCACAGGCGTCTACCGGGATACCGTCTACAAGACCGAGGCCCTGCATACGTTCGGGGCATCGGCGTATTTCGAGAAGCCCCTGGACCCCGAGGAACTCATGGTCTCCCTGAGGAAGATTCTCGGCCGCCCCGAACCGAAAGAGCCGAACGAAAAGACGGAAGATCTTATCGACGCGGCGATCATGGAATCCATCGTTTCCTGGCCGGCGGCCTGCCTCGCCCCGGTAAAGCCGGCCGGAAAATCTTCCGCCGAAGACGCCATCGACAACATGCTCCAGAGCACCTTGGCGGAGTTCGGCCTGAAACCGGGGAAGAAAGGGGCCTCGGTCGCTCCTCCGGGTAAGTTGGAGCCCCCCCCGGTCAAGCCCGTTTCGGCTGGCTGGCCCGAATCTGCTCTCGCCAAGCCGGCCGTCCCGCCCGTAAAGGCGACACAGACCGAACCGGCGCCCGCCGTCGCCGAAAAGACGAAGGCCTTCGAGCCTGTCCTCGCCTTCGGCGGATATGCGGAAACCAGGAAAAGGGGATTTCCGCCCAGACTCTTCGGGGCGATCGCCGGCGTCCTCGTGCTGACGAGCGCGACGGTCTTCGTCTTGAAGCCGAGGAACGACCGGGTCTTGGCCGAAAAGACCGTCCCTCCCGCCGTCGAAGAGATTCGCACGGGATCGGATGATGTCCCTCAGGCCGTCGAGCCGGCCGCGAAGACGACGCCGGTCCCGAAGGCCGGGAACAAAAAGGGACCCGCGGCGGCCCCGGCGGCCCGGCCCCTTCCTCTCCCTAACCCCGAGGATATCAAGCCCATGGCGCCGGAGGCGGCCCCGAGCCTGGAGATAAAGGCCCCTGAAACGGCTCCATCCACGGCCGGCGCCGCATCCGTGGCCGCCGGGACGGAGGCCCCGGTCGTGATCCCGGCCGTTAAGGTCAGGGCCGGCGACCTCATTCCCCTCGAAGAGGCGGACGTCCCGCCGCGCCAGATCAGGACCGCCGACCCTGTCTATCCCAGCACGGCCAGAAACCTGCGCAAGGAAGGCTTGATCATGATCAACGTTCTGATCTCCGAGACCGGCGACGTCATCCAGACGGCCGTCATCGGGGGGGACAGGGGTTCACTGGGTTTCGACAAGGCGGCCGAGAACGCCGTCCGGAAATGGAAGTTCAGCCCCGCCGAGAAGGACGGAGTCCCCGTCAGGGTCTGGAAGCCCGTGACGATCGGCTTTAAACTGAAAAAATAGCGAGGAATCGCCCATAAGGAGTCCGACGATGGCTTTGAACAAGGAACAAATGGAACTTTACAGGAGGACGATGGACGAGGTGAAGCGCCAGCTGGACGGGGTCGACGCCCAGGTCGAGCAGGAGCTCCAGAAGGTCCGGGAACGCCTGGCCCAGCTCCAGGAGTCCAAGAAGTCTCTCAAGATGGTCTATGAGGGGACAGCCAAGCTCCTCGGCATCGAGCCCGAAATCGACGAGGAAACCCGGGCCGAATCCCCGGCCGTCCCCAAAATGTGACGGGAGCCGCGACCGGGGGGGTTGCCGGCCTCTCCACGCCTTGCGGGAACCATCTTCCTATCCTCTCCGTATTCCGAATTGACACTCTGACGAGACTGTTGTAATTTAGGGCTCGAAAAGCACGGATTCATGTTCATTCTGTTCGGACTTCTTATCGGTTTCGCGGCGGCCATCCCGCTCGGGCCGGTGAACGTCTTCGTCGTTTCCCAGACCTTCAAACACGATTTCGTCCACGGGCTCATGGCCGGCCTGACGACGGCCGTCATGGACACGATCTATTGCCTCGTCGCCCTCGTAGGATTCTTTCAGCTCAAGTTCAACCTCGCCCCCTATATCGGGTGGATGAAAGGGACGGCAACGCTCCTGCTCGTTGGGCTCGGCGTCCGTCTTATCCGGCAGGCAGCGAAGGCGGACGTCCCCGCCGTTCTGGAGAAGAAGACGATCAAATCATCTCGGCCCGTCTTCGGGGTCATCCTGCTCTACCTCTCGAACCCGACCCTCTACGCCTTCTGGATCGCCGTGGCCGGGACAGCGACAGCCCACCATATGGTCACGAACACGGGTTGGTCCCCGGTCATCTTCGCCATCGCCTGCGGCCTGGGCTCGATGATCTGGTACCTGCTTCTCGTCCGCTATGTCGCCAAGCACCAGCACAAGATCAAGCCGTCCGCCTTCCGGCGGCTTCTCCTCTTCATGGGGATCGCCCTCGTCGGCTTCGGCCTCTATACCTTCGCCACGATCTTCGTCTAAAGGAGGAAGTCCGATGAAATTCCTGCTTTGGCTGATCCTGCTCGTGATCTGCTGGCCCATCGCGATCCTGGCCCTCCTCCTCTACCCGTTCGTCTGGCTCATCCTCCTCCCCTTCAAGATCGTCGGCATCACCATCGGCGCCGGGCTCGACCTGTTCAAGGCCATCATCACGTTCCCGGCCAGGATCCTGAAAGGCTGACCTCCCCGGACCCCGCCCGCCGCTCTCTTTCCCGGCCTCTTCGTCCGCGCTTCATCCGCACAGGAAGTGATCCCGTGCGCCGGCTGGACGCGGGCCGCGAATTGTGGGATTATGGGCTCCCGAAACAAGGACAAGCCATGCAGGTCAGGATCAAAAAGATCGTCTATCCCGGAAAGAGCCTCGCCGAGCTCGAGGGGAAGGTCGTCTTCACGGACGACGGACTTCCGGGCGAGGTCGTCGAGATCGAAGCGGTCCGCGAGAGGGCGAGCTTCGTCGAGGCCCGGACCGTCGCCGTCGTCGAGCCCTCGTCCCGGCGCGTCGAGCCGCGTTGCGGACATTACAAGGCCTGCTCGCCCTGGCAGGACATGGAGTACGCCCTCCAGCTCGAGATCAAGGGTGGCCAGGTCCGGGAGATCTTCGCCCGAGAGCTCAGGATCGACCTCGCCGGCCCGGAGGTCGTCCCTTCGCCGAGGATCTGGGGCTATCGGAACCGGGCCCGATTTCACGTCCTGAGGGAGGACGGCGAGGCGCGCGCGGCCTACCACGAACCCGGCGAGGAGCATGCGTTCGTCCCGACGGGGCCCTGCCATCTCCTCCCGGACGAGATCAACGCCCTTTGCGCCGACATACTGGACACGATCAACGCGTTCGAGATCGGCGCGATCACCGACATCGAGATCCGAAGGAGTTCGGCGGACGGCCGGATGCTGGCCGCCTTCGAGCTCGGCCCCGGGGCGGACGTCCCCGAGATCCGCAAGTCGTTCGGCGGCCTGCGGGACAGGTTCCCGGTCGCCGGCGTCGTCGGTCTCGTCCGGGACAAGGCGCGGCTCAGTGAGCTCGGGCTCCTCGGGAAGGGCTTTGTCGAGGAGGCCGCGGCCGAGGCGAGGTTCCGCCTTGGCCCCCGATCGTTCTTCCAGGTCAACGGCGACATGCTCTTCGCGGCCGTCGAAGAGATCCGTCGCGTCGCGGCCGCCGCCGGGGAACCGAGGGTCGCGGACCTCTACTGCGGCGTCGGCACCTTCGGCATCCTGCTGGCCCGCGGGGCGAAGGAAGTCTTCGGCGTCGAATCGGACCCGGAGAACCTCCGCTTCCTCAGGAAGAACCTCTTCGCCAACAGCGTCGGAAACTACGCCGTCTGCGAGGGGACGAGCGAGGAATGGATCGGCGAGCTCCTCGACCGGGGCGTCGATCTCGTCCTGGCCGACCCGCCGCGCCGCGGATTGGAGCCGTCGCTCGTCCGCGCTCTCGCGGAGCGGCCGGTCCCCGCGCTTGTCTATCTCTCCTGCAACCCCGCCACCCTCGCCCGCGACCTGAAGGTCCTTCGCGAGGCCTACGTCCCGGAGACGGTGAAGGTCCTGGATTTCTTCCCGCACACGCCACACATCGAAACCCTGGTCGTCCTGAAACGGGGCTGACCCATGGTCCGGATGACCGGGGAGCTCATCGCCCCGTGCGGCATGAATTGCGCCCTCTGCATGAGCTACCTGGCCTATGCCTCGGAGGTCCCGGAAAAAGCCCGCAAGGCCCCGCGCTGCGCCGGCTGCCGGCCGCGCGACAAGCAATGCGCTTTCATCAAGAAACGATGCGCGAAGATCGGCCGGAAGGAGATCGACTTCTGCTTCGAATGCAGCGCAATGCCCTGCCCGGACCTCCTCCGGGTCGATAAGCTCTACCGGACCAAGTACGGGATGAGCCTCGTCGCGAACCTGGAATTCCTCAGGGCGAAAGGCATGACCGCGTTTCTGAGGCGTCAGAAGAAAGAGCACGCCTGCCCGAAATGCGGAGATGTCGTTTGCGTCCACAACGGAAAATGCTGCGCCTGCGGCGCTAAGCCATCCGCCTGACGGCGGTTCTTCTTTTCCCAGTCTTGCCTGTCTCGCGTGTCTCGCTCTTCTTATGCCCGGCGAGCTGGCCGCAGGCAGCGGCGATGTCGGCCCCTTTAGACCTCCGCTGGGTTACGTGGGCCTTGCGTTCCTCAAGCCAGCGGACGAACTCCATCATCACGGCTTCGTCCGGCGGGGCGAACTCGAGCCCTGGGACCGGGCTGTAGGCGATGATGTTGATCTTGGCCCGAAGCCTGCGGGCGATCGCGGCCAGCCCCTCGGCATCGTTTCGGGAATCATTGACCTCCCGGATCAGGATGTATTCCAGGGTCATCATCCGGCCGCCCGACTCGAGGTATGCCTCGCAGGCACTAACGACCTCTTCCAGAGGGAATCTCCTGTTGACCGGCATGAGCCGGTCCCTCTGCCGATCGGTCCCGGCGTGGAGGGAGAGCGACAGGTTCACCTGGAGGTCAAGCTTCGCGAGGCGCTCGATCCCGGGGACGATGCCGCACGTCGATATCGTGATCCGCCGGGCCGCGATCTCCATGCCTTCGGCGGCATTCATGATGCGGACGGCCCCGGTGACGTTGTCGAAATTGTCGAGGGGTTCGCCCATGCCCATGAAGACGAGGTTCGTCGGCTCCTCGCCCAGGACGTGCTTGATGAAGAGGACCTGACCCGTGATCTCGGATGGCGTTAAATTCCGATGGAAGCCGCCAAGGCCGCTGGCGCAGAAGGCGCAGGCGAACTTGCAACCGGCCTGGGTAGAAAGGCAGACGGTCCTCCGCTTCCCCGACGGGATGAGAACGGTTTCGACGTGGGGGCCGTCGCCGAGCCGGAAGAGGAACTTCTGGACCCCGTCCCGCGACCGGAGCCGCTCGACGACCTCGAGGCGGCCGATGAAATACAGCTCTTCGAGCTTGTCCCTGAGTCCCCGGGAAATATCGGAGAACTCCCCGAAAGTCGTTTTCCCCCGCCGGTAGAGCCAGGCGAAGATCTGCTTCGCCCGGAACCCGGGTTCGCCCAGGCTCCGGAGCTCTTCCTCGAGCACGTCGAGCGCAAGGTCTTTGATGTCCTTTTTCGTCGGCAAAGCGTCTCCTCTTCGAGGCCATTATACCCGGGGAGTGTCCCGAAAGCGAACGGTGTCCCAGAAGCCGTTTGACGGGGGGGGGCTTCTCAGATAAAATCGATTGCCGGCGATCAGGAACGGCACTGTACTTTCACTGAAAGGATAACCATGAGCGGCATTTTGTCCTCGGCTGGGAATATCCCGCATCTCGGGGAATTCCTCGCCCTGGCCTCGGCGGTGGTCTGGGCGGTCGCCGTAATCCTGTTCCGGATCTCCGGCAAGACCGTCTCCCCGTTCGCCCTCAACCTCTTCAAGAACACCGTCGCTCTGCTTCTCTTCCTGCCCCTCCTGCCCCTGCTCGGCAGGCCGCTCCTCCCTGCCGCGCCCGCGACGGACTACGCCCTCCTCCTCGTCAGCGGCCTTTTGGGCATCGCCATCTCCGACACGCTGTTCCTCACGGCCCTCAATCTGCTCGGGGCGAGCCTCCTCGCCATCGTCGACTGCGTCTACAGTCCATTCATCATCGTTCTCTCCTATATCTTCCTCGGCGAACGCCTCAACCCCTGGCAGTTCCTGGGCGTCCTGCTGATCGCGGGGGCGATCGGCGTCATGGCTTGGAAGAGCACCGGCGGGAACGGGACCGTGCCCCGGCACGACCTCTTCCGGGGAATCGTCCTGGGCGTCCTGGCCATGTTCACCGTAGCCGTCGGGATCGTCATGATAAAGCCGATGCTGGCCCACACTGATGTCTTCTGGGCCACGGCCATGAGGCTCGCCGGCGGCATCGGCGGCCTCCTTCTCTTTCTTCCCTTCCACCCGAGGCGCCGGACCGTCCTCGCCCCCATCCTGGACGTCTCCCAATGGAAGCTCCTGGTCCCAGCCTCGGTCCTCGGCTCCTTCTTTGCGCTCCTCTTCTGGGTCGCCGGGATGAAGTTCACGTTGGCCTCGATCGCCGCGGTCCTCAACCAGATGAACGTCATCTTCGTCTTTCTCCTGGCCGCAGCCTTCCTTGGGGAAAAGGCCACGCCATGGAAGATCGCGGCCGTCGCCCTTGCCTTCATCGGCGCCTTCCTCGCCTCATTCCCCTTCTAGGATAGCCGTCTCAAAATTCGAGGCATGCGGTTGCGTCGATGCGAACGATGATATAATTAGGCGCATGAACGCGGGCAAGGAAGGCAGAATATGAAGAGAAAGTTGATCGTCATGGTTGCCACCATGATACTGGCCGCGCCGCTTACCGCGGGGAAGGTCCCCGTTAAGGAAGATCCCGGCGTCGTCTCGAGTCTCAAGCTCCTGGAAAAGTGGGTGGCCTCGCAGATGGAATACCGGGGCCAGCCGGGCGTCTCGATGGGCATCGTCCATGGCCGGGACCTCATCTGGGCGGCCGGGTTCGGCATGAGTGATCGGGCCGCCAGGACCCCGGCCACACCAAAGACCGTCTATCGCATCGCCTCGATCACCAAGCTCTTCACGAGCATGGCCCTCATGCAGCTGCGGGACGCAGGGAAGCTCGGCCTCGACGACCCGGTCGCGAAGTTCATCCCCGGCTTCAAGGTCGGGAACCCCTTCCCGGACGATCCCCCCATCTCGATCCGGCACCTCCTGACGCACACGTCGGGACTCCCGGGCGAAGCCGCGTTCCCCTATTGGACCGACCATGATTTCCCGACCTTCGAGGCCATCCTCGCCGCCCTCCCCTCCCAGAAGAAACCCTTCGCCACGGAGACGAAGTACCGGTACTCGAACCTGGGGCTGGCCATCGCCGGCCAAGTCGTAGCCGCCGCTTCGGGCGAGCCTTATGAAACCTTCGTCATGAAGCACATCCTCGAGCCTCTGGGGATGACGGACACATCGGTCCTGAGCCTCCCTGAAGCGCGCCGCGCACGGCTCGCCGTCGGCTACGGGCGGCGCCTGCCGGACGGAACGCGTCGCATCCTGCCGTTCACGGATTCCAAGGGTTTGACCTCGGCGGCCAACATGTCCTCGACCGTGGACGACCTCGCCCGATTCGTCGCCTTCCAGCTCGGGAACGGGACCGCCGGAGATCGCCGGGTCCTCAAGGAAAGCACGCTCCGGGAGATGCAGAGGGTCCATTGGCTCTTTCCCGGCTGGAAGAGGGGCCGCGGCCTCGGCTTCTCGGTGCGGCCGTTCGACGGCAAGACCCTTGTCGAGCACGCGGGATGGGTCGGGGGCTATCAGACCCAGATCGGGTTTATCGTCGAGGACGGGATAGGCGTCGTCGCCCTAACCAACGCCGATGACGGCGTGCCGAACATGTACCTCGAACAGGCGCTCCGGGTCGTCGGTCCGGCCCTCCTCAAGGCCTCAGCCCCGAAGCTGAAGTCATCTCTTCCCGATCCGGCATGGAACGCGTATCTGGGCCCTTATACGGATCCCTCCGACTGGGATGTCGAGGTGATGCTCCTCGAAGGCCGGCTCTATCTTTACAATCATGATTACCCGCCGGAAGAGAGCGCGCCGGGCGCCCTGGTCGAGCTCGCTCCCGCGGGTCCGAAAACCTTCCGGATGACGGGAGAGGACTCCTCCGGAGACCTCGTCGTCTTCGAGACCGGCCCGGACGGCCGGGTGACGAGGGTCAAGGTCGGAGAGAACTTCATCTATCCGAAGGGGCGATTTCCGGAAAGACAAAAACGATAAGGCTCTTGCCCGGATGCCGGGGTTCGTCGGCATCCGGAGATCAGTTAAAATTGATGGCCGGCGATCAGCCGCTCGGGCCCTTCAGGCCAGCAGACGGCCGACCTCTTCGGCCGCGCCGGAGGCGTCCGCAGCGTAGCCCGCAGCCCCGATCTGGTCGGCGAATTCCCGGGTCACGGGAGCCCCACCGATGATCACCGGGATGCCGAGCCCGGCCGCCCGGACGGCCTCGACAAGGGCTTTCATCTGGGCCATGGTCGTCGTCAGCAGGGCGGAGCAGGCGATGATCCCCGCTTTTTCGGCCCGGGCCGCCTCGACGTACTTTTCCGGCGCGACGTCGATGCCTAGGTCCACGACCCTATATCCGGCCCCTTTGAGCATCATAGCCACAAGGTTCTTACCGATGTCGTGGAGATCGCCCTTGGCCGTTCCGATGACGACGACTCCCCTCGGCTGAACCTTGTCCCGGACGAGGACCGGCTCGAGCCGCGTCAGCCCCGCATTCATCGCCCGCGCTGCCACGAGCACCTCGGGAATGAATATCTCGCTATTCCTGAACAGGACCCCGACCGTCTCCATGCCCGGAATCAATCCTTCGTTGAGGATGCGCTCCGCCCGGACGCCTTCGGCTAAGGCCTTGTCCACCAGGGTCTCGACCTCGGCCTTGATCCCTTTCACCAACGCGTCCTGCATCTCCTGGAACATGTTCCGCTCCTTCTTTCCCGTCCCTTTTTCCGGTATCTCACACCAACCGGAAAGCATTGTCAAGGGGATCGCCGTACGAAGGACAGGAATTTTCCGGAGGGCACGGCGATGAAGACCGCCCTGAAGCCCCCCGCAGCGGGGGGGCCCCGCCGCTTACGGTGGGGAGAACCGCGCTATTCTCGCTTGTCTCGCTTTTTTTTGATATGATGACGACAAGCAACGGCGGTCGGGCATGAAACCCTTCAGGATCGGCATCGACGAACGCACTCTCGGGCCCTTGGGGCTCTCCCCGTTCGAGACGCTTGACTGGGCCATCATGAACGAGGCCGACGGCGTTCAGTTCTCCGGAGGCGCCGGCCAAGCCCCGGACCGTTCCTTCCTTCGGGAACTGGCCCAGTACGCGGAGGAAAATCGCCTGTACCTGGAATGGGGAGGCGGCGAATACATCCCTCTCGATCCCGCCACCGGAAGGCCCAGGGACATCGCCGCCGTCAACAGGGCCGTCGCCGAACAAGCTCACGCCCTGGGCGTGGACACGGTCCGCGCCGCGGCCGTCGGCCCGAAGCGGTGGGAGCCCGGTGCCGTCTCCGCCGACGAGCTCCTGGACCTCTCCGCGCGGAGCCTCCGGGAGCAGGGTTCGTTGCTCCGCGACCTCGGTGTCACGTTAGCCCTGGAAACCCAATCCGTCTTCACGACGTTCGAGCTCCTCCGCCTCTTCGAAAAGTGCGACGTCCGCCCCGGCGAACATCTGGGGATTTGTCTGGACACGATGAATGCCCTGACCACGCTCGAGGACCCGGCGGAGGCCGCCGAGCGCGTCCTCCCGTGGGTCGTGACGACTCATATCAAGGATGGCGCCCTCCTCCTGGCCGAGGACGGCTTCGTCGCGTTCGCGGCTGAGGCCGGGACCGGGGTCGTCGACCTCGAAACGATCATCGGGAAGCTCGGGACGCTCGACCGCAGGATCAACCTCTCCCTCGAGGACCATTCCGGCGGCGTTTCCGTTCCCGCCTTCGCGCCCGGTTTCCCGGCCACGTTCCCCGACCTCTCGGCGATTGAGCTTCTGGCGCTCCTCAAGCTGTCCATGAAAGGCCAAAGGCTCCTCGACGAGGGTGGGCTCTCGATCCTGGAGCCGGACCGCTGGTCCGAGCACTGCGAGCGCCGCGTCAAGCGCAGCCTCCGCGCCCTCAGAAGGCTCGCAGGCGGGGGGAAGCGTTAGGCACGGACCGCGGCTCGGGACCCCGCCGATCCTGACGATCATGGCCCTGGCGAGGAAGGTGGCCCGGCTCTGCGGTTGACGGCTTCGCCCTTCCTTCGGGATGTGCCCTGTTCTATAATCGAACCGTAACCAGGAGGTATCCCATGTCCGAAGCCAAAGGGAGAAAAGGCGTCATCGGCATCCTGACGGGGGGCGGGGACGTCCCGGGGCTCAACCCGGCCATTCGCGCGGTGACCATCCGGGCCCTCCGCGAGGGCTACCGAGTCATCGGCATCCGGAGGGGCTGGGCGGGCCTTGTCGAGATGCAAAGGGACAAGGACGCCCCCAATCACGAACATTACCAGGACCTCACCGAGGAGGTCGTCAACAAGGTCGGCCGGACCGGCGGGACCTTCCTCCACACGTCGCGCACCCGGCCGAGCGCCGTCCCGGACGTCAACATCCCCGGCCACCTCCGCGACAGGTTCGGAGAGAAGACCAACGACCTCACCGAGGAGGTCCTCAAGAACCTGGACTTCCTGGGGATCAACACACTCATCCCCATCGGGGGCGACGACACCCTGAGCTATGGCGTCCACCTCCATCACAAGGGCGTCCGGGTCATCGGCATCCCTAAGACGATGGACAACGACGTCCCGGGGACTGATTACTGCATCGGATTCTCGACCTGCGTCACCCGGACGATCGAGATGACGCATGCCCTGCGGACGACGGCCGGGTCCCACGAGCGCTTCTTGGTCATCGAGGTCTTCGGCCGCTACGCCGGGTTCACCGCTCTCATGCCGACGATGGCCGGGGCCGCCAACCGCTGCCTCATCCCCGAAGTCCCCTTCAACATCGAAACGCTCTGCGAGCTTCTGACCGCGGACCGCTCGACCAACCCCAGCCTGTATTCGGTAGCCCTGGTCTCCGAGGGCGCCATGTACGAGGGCGGCGGCATGGTCTACGCGAGCGACGAGAAGGACATGTTCGGCCACAAGAAGCTGGGCGGCATCGGCGACCGGGTCTCCCACGACCTCAAACAGCTCTCGCCGAAGTTCAACAATGGCCGCCGGATCAACGTCATCAACCAGCGGCTGAGCTACCTCGTCCGCTGCGGCGACCCGGACGCCGTCGACTCCATCGCCCCGATGGCCTTCGGGACCCTGGCCCTGGACCTCGTCCTCGACAACCGGACCGGCCGGATGGTCTGCCTCCGCAACGGCGTCTACGACAACGTCCCGATCGAGGTCGTAACCAGCACGAAGAAGGTCGTCGATGTGGACAAGTATTACGACCGGGCGAGGCTCCGGCCGATCTTCAAGAGCTTCAACCAGAAGCCGTTCTTCCTCGTGACAAGCGATTATTGAGGACTCCCGCGGTGGAAAGACGCCGCAAATTCCGGCGTTTTCGGGGATTGCGCGACCGATGGCGGCGCGAGCACGCGGGAGGGATGCCTTGGCTGGTCAGAGGATCGCTGGACGCCGACCTCTAGGTCGACCGGAAGGCGGGCACGGGGTTCAGGATCGTCTTCCCGGAGCAGAAACACCGGCGCCGGTTCTGGTCTCCGGATAGGTTGAGGCCTCCCGCGATCTATGGTATCGTAACTACGGTTCGGGACCGCAAACCGTCCAGGAGGGAATCATGTTCGCGACAAGATCTCATCAGAGGCGGATCTTCTGGGGACTAATGCTCATCGTCCTCGGGATCCTGTTCCTTTTTGACCAGCTGGGCGAGATTGACTTTCACGATCTAGTCCATCGGTATTGGCCGGCAGTCTTCATCATCCTAGGCCTATCCATCGTCATCGGCAGCCGGTGCCGGAGCGCAGGCCCCGGGATCTTCTTTATCCTCTTCGGCGCGCTTTTCTTGCTGAAAGAGCTCGATATCCTGCACGACTCCCTCCGGCATTACTGGCCGGTCTTCGTCATAGCGGCCGGCGTGTGGGTCCTCCTCCGCCCTGTCTTCGAGAAAGGCGGCGCACCGGAGGGAAAAAAAAGCCCTGAGGTGGCCCTCGCGGACGACGAGCTCAGCGTCTCGGCCGTCTTTTCCGGCTTGAGGCGCCGGATCGAATCCGCCGCCTTCACGGGCGGCAAGGCCGAGGTCGTCCTGGGCTCGCTCGATCTCGATCTGACCGGCTCCCGGCTCGCCGGGGACCAGGCGGTCATCTACCTCAGCGTCGTCCTCGGCTCCATCGTGGTCCGGGTCCCGCGCGACTGGCAGGTCGCGATCGACGGGTCGCCCGTCCTAGGGGATATCGAGGATAAGAGGAGGCCTGCCGTGGCCCCGGAAAAGAAGGTCATCCTCCGGGTGAAGGTCTCGGCCGTCCTGGGATCGATCGAGTTCAAGGACTGAGGCGGTCCGTGAGAAAGGGCTTTTCCTGGACCCTGGCCGTCGTCCTCACCCTGGCCACAGCCGTCTACCAGAGGCTGACCGGGCCAACCCACCCCGCCCGGGGCAAAGCCGCCGTCAGTAGCGCGGAGATCTCATACCGACTGCCGCGAAGCGCCTCGAACAACAGAGATTGCGAGGTCTCCGTTAAAATCGCCGACCCGGCGGTTGCCGGGGCCCTCCTGTACCGCCGGTTCAAGACCGATGACGCATGGACTAAGCTCGGCCTTGAACGACGTGGGGACCTCCTCGTCGGCATCCTGCCCAGACAACCGGCCGCAGGGAAGCTCGCTTATCGGGTCGTCCTCGAAGCTGGGGGCCGGGAAACCCCGCTGGGAGGCGAAGTCCCCGTCGTCATCCGGTTCAAAAATCCGGTCCCGGCGGCAGTCCTCGTCGTTCACATCCTGGTCATGTTCGCATCCATGCTCTTCGCCGCCAAGGCCGGGATCACGGCCATGGACCGGAAGAGGAACCCGCGGGTCTTCGCCCTGACGGCCGCCGGTCTTTTCTTCGCCGGAGGATTCGTCCTCGGCCCGATCGTCCAGAAATACGCTTTCGGCGTCCTGTGGGCGGGCTTTCCGTTCGGGACCGACCTCACGGACAACAAGTCGATCGTCGCGATGGCCCTCTGGGTCGCCGCCCTCGTGGCCGGGCGCAAAGGCCGGCCCGCCCGCGGCTGGGTCCTGGCCGCCTCCGCAGCCACGCTCCTTATCAACCTGATCCCCCACAGCCTGTTCGGCTCCGAGCTCAAGTATTCGAAGCTAAGAACCCCGTGAGAGTCCGGTGGATATGCGATTTCCTCCGTCAAGGCGCCCTCACTTCCGCGTCTTGTCCTTGACTTATTGTTCCTATATAGTTTCTAGTGCATAGTTGACCCGGGGACACGTCTCTGGGGGGAGGAATTCATGAGGACGATGAAGACGTTCCTGTCGGGCGCCGAAATCGCGGCGCTCGTCGCGGGAGCGACGGTCCTGGCCGCCGGCGGACCGACCGCCCCCGCCGTCCCGGACGAGGTCATAGCGCTGTTCAAGGGACATTGCGTCGGCTGTCATAAAGGCCTGTTCGCACCCAAGGGGCTGAAGCTCGGCCCCGACGCTCTGCCGGGGTCCGTGCTGAACGTCGCGAGCGAGGAAAAGCCGGACTTCAAGCGCGTCGCTCCGGCGTCGCCGGAAACGAGCTACATCTTGATGAAGGTCCTTGGCGCCGAAGGGATCTCGGGCAAGAAGATGCCGCCTCCCCCGAAGACCCCGCTGACCTCGGACGAGCTCGCCGTTCTTGAGAACTGGATCAGGGGACTCGAATAGAGGGCAGGGCCCCGGGAGAGAGACGAGGGGAAGACTGGCTGGCGAGGCGCCAAGGTTTTCAAAAAAAGGAAGCGGGGCTAAGGAGGATCCCTCTCCAGCCAGCGGTTAGATTATAGTGCAGTCCTTTTCCTGTTGTCAATATGTTTCGCCTTCCCGTGACTTGACATTTTACCTTTTTAATGTATATTAATTCTATAGGAAATATGAAGTATCAGGAGACGTCATGCCCCGAAGGATAAGGGCGGCCATTCTGGCATTCGCAATCATGGTCTCCTATGGAGGCTGGAAGGGTCTTGACGCGCTGCTCGGGCCCGCCCGGTGGCACGGTGAGCTTCGGGCCGAAGATAGGAAACACATGGACCGGAAGATCGTGAAAACGGATAAGGAGTGGGAGGAGACCCTCACTCCCGGCCAATACCGGGTGATGAGGCAGTGCGGTACCGAGCCGCCATTCACCGGAAAATACAACGAACATTATGCGGTGGGTACGTACGTCTGCGCGGCGTGCCGGGCCCCCCTGTTCCGATGGGACTCAAAGTACGACCATGGCTCGGGATGGCCGAGCTTCACGTCCCCCGTCGGCAAAGAAGCCGTCGAATACCGGGAGGACCTCTCGTTCGGCATGAAGAGGATCGAGGTCCTCTGCGCCTCCTGCGGCGCCCACCTCGGCCACGTCTTCAACGACGGCCCCGCGCCGACGGGCGTACATTTCTGCGTCAATTCCGCGGCTCTTAATTTTCTCCCCAAGGGGGCGGGGGCCGGGGATGTGCCCGACGGGACCCCGGCCGCGGGTCCCGCGACTTCCATTCCGGACGAAAGGGCCTCGGCCCCGACGCCCGGGACGGCTACTTTCGCGGCGGGCTGTTTCTGGGGCGTCGAATACGAGTTCCGTCAGGTCAAGGGCGTCACGGACGCCCTCAGCGGATATTCGGGGGGTGTAACGAAGGACCCGACCTACGCCCAGGTGTGCACGGACCGGACGGGCCACGCCGAGGCCGTCCGGGTGACCTTCGATCCCTCTGCCGTGAGCTATGAGGAGCTCGTAAGGTTCTTCTTCACCATCCACGACCCCACCCAGATCGACCTCCAGGGCCCGGGCGTCAGTACGCAGTACCGTTCCGTCATTTTCTACCAGGACGAAACGCAGAAGGAGACAGCACAGAAAGTCATGGCGGAGGTCGGAGCTTCGGAGCGCTTCAAAAAGCCTCTCGCCACGGCGCTCGTCCCCGCCGCCGAGTTCACCCGGGCGGAAGAATACCACCAGCGCTATTACGAGAAGAATAACAAGAAGGCCTGCTCGTTCTGAGGGTCCGCGGCCGTCAGGCGATGGGGTCGCCGACAAGAGCCCTGACCCGGGAAAGGATGATGTCCATGTCGAACGGCTTTTCGATGAACTCGTCGGCGCCGCTCGCCCGAGCCTCGGCCCGGAACGCGGCTTGCTTGAAGACGGCCGTCGCCAGGATGACCCGCGTCGAGGCCAGGTCGGGGTTCTCCTTGATCTTCCGGCAGAGGGAGATTCCATCCATCCTCGGTAAGAGCATATCCGAGATCACGAGATCGGGCCTCTCGCGTTGGGCCGCCGCCCACGCTTCTTCCCCGTCGGCGGCCGTCAGGACCCGGTACCCTTCCTTGACGAGCCGGCCGCCCAGGAGGAGGAGGGTGGCGCGGTCGTCGTCCACCACAAGAATCTTGCCGGAATAGCCGGGGATCATGCGGCTCATGCTATTCGGAGCAGAGACCCTTGTCAAGCCTCCGGGCGGGATTGTTTCCGGCCGCCTCCCAGGGGAAAACAATATTTTATGAATAGTGAAAAAAAGACTTGATTTTCATAGAAAATAGGTTTAGCCTAATGTTTCTTATACTTAGATGATATGAGATATATTCTATAATCTAAGAATATTGCGACGCGGGGTGAAATAAAGAACTCGGTTGGGTTGACACAACAGGCTTAGGCTCAAGGGGTAAAAAAACCCGGCGACTGGTGCAACGGATTCGTTGTTATGCCTGTTATTTTATATGTCATATAGTATTAGTAAGGATAAAGGGAGACAAAGATGGCTAACAGATTCAAGAACGGATACAAGTATGAAGAGGAAGAGCTCCTTCAACTCCTCCCCCTGAGGAGGACGGATGCCTCATACGCCGACGACATGGAGGTCTTCACGCCGGCGGTCCCTGCCGCCGATCACACAGGGACCTTCGAGCCCCGCCTGAAGCCCGTCAAAGGAAAGGCCCACACCCCGGCCGGCGTCCCGCCCGGGGACGGGGACCAGACCGCCGACCTCGTCCGGATCTATCTGAAGGACATGGGCAGCTACCTTCTGCTGTCCCGCGAGGAGGAGATCTCCCTGGCCCGGAGGATCGAGCTGGGCGAAAAGGCGATCAACAGGGCCCTGGCCAGGACGACCTTCATCCTAGAGGAGCTCGTTGCGCTGGAGATGCATATCCGCAAATCCCCCGAGCTGGTCAACAAGCACTTCAGCCTGGGGGAGGAAGAGCTCACGCCCGAGTCGATCGAGCAGAAGAAGACCGCGATCCTGGACGCCATGAAGAGGATCAAGACCCTCAACACCCGGCTGTCGAAGATCCGGCCGCTCGTTTCGAACCGGACCGCCCGGGGGCGCCTCGTCGTCCGGATGATCAGGCTCGTCCAGGGCATGGACATCCGGCCGGATTCCAGAGACAAGGCTATCGAAAGGGTCCGCGAGCATCTCGGCCGAGTCGTCCGGAAGGGCCAAGCCCGCCAAAGGGCGGAGGCCAGGAACATCCTCAAGGGGATCGACCGGGGATTCCGCTCCAGGGACAAGGCCAAGAGCGAACTCGTCTCGGCCAACCTGCGGCTCGTTGTTTCCATCGCCAAGAAGTACCAGAACAGGGGCCTCCAGCTCCTCGATCTCATTCAGGAAGGCAACATCGGCCTGATGCGCGCCGCCGACAAGTTCGACTACCGGCGCGGCCACAAGTTCTCGACCTATGCCACCTGGTGGATCCGCCAGTCCATCACCCGGGCCATCGCCGACCAGGGCCGGACCATCCGGATCCCGGTCCACCTGACCGAGACCATGCATAAGCTTAAGAAAATCTCCCAAAGCATCATCCAGCAGAGGGGCAAGGAAGCGACCCCCGAGGAAGTCGCCCGGAAGGTCGGACTGCCCGTGAACAAGGTCATCGACATGATGTCCACCGCCCAGGAGCCAGTCTCCCTGGAGACCCCGCTCGGGGAGAACGGCGAAACCTCCCTTGGCGATCTCGTCGAGGACAAGAGCGTCCTCTCTCCTCCCGACACGGTCATCCACATCAGCTTGAGGGAGCAGATCGAGACCGCCCTGCACGGACTCCCCGAGAGGGAGACGACCGTCCTCCGAATGCGCTACGGCCTCGGCGACGGCCGCGAGTACACCCTTGAAGAGGTCGGCCAGCACTTCAATCTTACGCGGGAGCGCATCCGCCAGATCGAGCTTAAGGCCCTCAAGCGGCTCCAGCAGAGCGCCTCCGGCCAGAAGCTCCGCTCGTTCTAGCAAAGCGCGATACGAGCGAGACGGGCGAGATTGGAAAGACAGGCGAGACTCGCCGAGCCGCACGGCTCCCTCCTGACTTGGACCAAAGGGTCGGACATAAGAACGCGTCAGCCCTGTTGGACGGCTACCTCCTGCAAGCTATACAACTTATTTAGTCTTATTAGGCTTAAGGGAGCCCGGGGTGTCCTAATTATTAACACTTTCTCCCCCTCCCTACCGGCTCTCCGCCGCGCCTGAAATATTCTATTCTTATTTTTTATCTATAACTTAGCCGCTTATCAAGAGCTCCAAGGCCCCGCGTAACCTTGAAAGGCCGCGCGTTTTCTGTTAATGTGTTTTCTTTGCGCGAGACGCTCCGCGAAGGCACGACATGAACGGCCCTACTATCAAGAACGTCTGTTTCATCGCCCCTTCCACCTGCCTGCCCAGGAGCCAGAAAGGTTCCCTCGACAGGGCAATCCGGCTCCTCAAGAAGGAAGTTGGGGTCGATTCCGTCTACCTCAGCCCGTTCGTCTTCCTATCCGACGAGCGGATCGACCATGTCACGGGGTCCGCCGAGGCACGCTCGGAGCACTTCAAGAAGGTTATCCGGGAGCAGGACCTGATCCTATCGGTGGCCGGCGGCACCGGTGCCGAGGACCTCGCCCCGAAGATCGACCGGAAGGATTACGCCGTCATCCGGAAAAGGCGGCCGGTCTTCGTCGGCTTCTCGGACTTCACTTTTCTACTCAACGAGATCTATTTCCACACTCGGGTCCCGGCCGTCTATTTCCCCTCTCTCAAGATCGGCAAGGGAAACTTCAAGAAGGTCCTCCCCTTGATCATGGGAGAGGAGGTCCAATACCGGGGTGCCGCCTGGCTGACGCCTCCCCCGGCCCGGAAGTTCTCGGGCGTCCCGATCGGGGGGAACCTCACCACCTTCGTCAATTTCCTCAACCGGGACATTCCGCCCAAGTTCAACTGGAAGCGCTACATCCTCTTCATCGAGGACATCCAGATCGATGTCGAGGACATCCACCGGCTCCTGGCCGCGCTCCGCCGCCACCGCGTCTTCAAGGATATCCGGGCGGTCGTCGTCGGCTCCCTGAGCGGGTATGCAAGGAACCACAACGCCCGGAATGAGCAGAGGGAGGCCCTGAAGTTCGTCCGCACCTATCTCGACGACGTCATCCGCCAGAGGCGGAAGGCGGGCCGGCCGATGCCCATCCTGGCCGTCACCAACTTCGGCCACAACATCGAGCGCAACCTGATGGCCGTGCCGGTCGGGGGGTACGTCTCCATCTTCAAGAGCCGGAAGATCGTCTTCCGGATGCACAAGTCGAAACGTCTGCCCTGACCGAAGCCTCCCCGAGCCCTTCGAAGGCGATTACCTTTTCCGGAGCCAGGCGAGCGCCTGCAGGGCGGCCACGCAGCCCTCCCCGACGGCCGAGGCGATCTGAAGCCCACCGCAGGTCACGTCCCCGGCGGCAAAGACGCCCGAGAGGTTCGTTTTCTGGAACCGGTCGACCGCCACGCACTCCTTGTGGTCGAGGATGATGCCGGCCCGGCTGAAGAACGGGGCCGTCGGGATCTCGCGGAAGATGAAGACGCCCGCTACGGCAAGCTCCTCCCTGACATCCCCCTTGCCGAGGACGACCCTTTCGACGCGCTTCTCGCCGGCGATCTCCAGGATCTCGACGTCGGAGTGGACGTTGATCCCCTTGTTGACGAATTCGTCGGCCGCGGACCTGGCCGCTTCCGCGCCCTTGACGCCGGGGACCCAGTGGACCCGGCAGCCGATCTGTTCCAGGGCCCGGACGTCCTCGACGGCCTCGGCCGAATGCCCGTAGGCGACGACGCCGGCGCCCCTGTACAAGGGCCCGTCGCACGTTGCGCAGTAGCTGACGCCCAGTCCGGTCAGCCGGTCCTCACCCGGGATCATTCGCTCTCGGGTGAAGGGCTTCCCCGTGGCGAGGATGACGGCTCCGGCCTCGATGAAAGAGTCCTTAGTCGTGATGTACTTAGGGTCCGAGTCCAGGCCCAGGGCGATGGCGTCCCCCGAGACGATCTCGGCCCCGAAATGCCGTGCATGGTCCATGAACTTCCCGAGGAGCTCGAGCGAATTGATCGAGGGGAATCCCGGGTAGTTCTCGATCTCGTAGGCGAGCGCCATGCGGGAAGCCGCCCGGCCCTCAAGGACGACCGTCTTCTTTCCCGCCCGCGCCGCGTAGAGCGCCGCCGTGAGCCCCGCGGGCCCGGCGCCTATGATCAGGATATCGGCCTTGATGTCTTTTAGCATGGGAATGACCTCTGTGCGTATTTTACCTATATCGGCCTGCGCCAGCCAGGGCCCCGGTTCAGGATCTTGCCGAGCTCCTGTGTTCTATCCGTCTCGCCGGTCTCGCGTTTTAATCGGCGATCCCCTTCGGATGACAGGCGTAACAGTTGGCACTGTTGTAGACGTAGCCCCCGACATCGCCGTGATGCGAATCCGTAGAGGCCTTTCCGTGGGTGTGACAGTCCGTGCAGGAGAATTCCCGGTAGTTGGACGTGAGATGGCAGTCCGTACAGCTAAAACCCACGTGCTTCCCCGACTTGATGGGAAAGTCGTGCTGGATGACGGCCTGCGACCACGATGTGTGGGTCGGCAGGTGACAGACCTCGCACGTCGTCGGGAACCCGGACGCCTTATGGTTGGGTTCCGTCGTCGCGTTGTAGTCAGCCGCGTGACAGCCGAAACATTCTTTCGGCAGGTTATAGCCCTTGGCGTGGCAGGCGTTGCAGTCCAAGGTCGCGTGCGCCCCCTGGAGGGCGAAGAACTGGCTGTGGTTGAACGAAGCGCCCGTCCAGCTCACGGCGCCATTGCCGTGGCAGGAAACACAGTCGGTGGAAAATCCGGACGTCTTGTGGTTGGGATCCGTTGTCGCGTTGTAATCGGCCGCGTGACAGCCATAGCAGTCGGTCGGCAGGTTGTCGCCCTTGGCGTGGCAGGCGTTACAATCCAGGGTCGCGTGCGTCCCCCGGAGGACGAATAGCTGGCTGTGGTTGAAGGAAGCGCCCGTCCAGCTTACGGCGCCATTGCCGTGGCAAGAAACGCAGTCGGTCGGAAAGCCCGACGCTTTATGGTTCGGATCGGTGGTCGCGTCGTAATCCTTGATGTGGCAGGCAGCGCAATCGCTCGGCGTCCCTTGGTAACGGCCCCCGGGATGGCACGCCGCACAGTCCAGCGTCCGGTGCCGGCCCCGGAGCGGGAAAGCTTCGTGGCCGGCGACGGCGCCCGCCCAGCTCTTCTGGCCCCGGTGGCAGGCCGTGCATTCCCTGGGGAAGCCGCCGGCAACGTGGTCGGGGTTCTTGGCTTCCCTGTAGTTATCGGCGTGACAGGAATAACAATCGCCGCCGACTTTCCGGAAATCCTCACCGTGGCACTCGGCGCAATCCAGTGTCCTGTGGACGCCCTCGCGCCGGAACCCCGTCATGGTCTCATGGTCCCAGGCGTTCGGCGGAACGTTCTTCCAGGACGTTGGCGTGTGGCAATCCCCGCAATGGCCGCCAAGGCGCAACCGGTAGCGGTCGTCCTGACGCCGGTCCCAGTGGCAGGCCTCGCAGGCGGTCGGGGTCCCCTCGAAGACGCCCTTGATGTGGCATTCGGCGCAGGCGACCGTCCGATGTCGGCCGACGAGCGGGAAGTTCGTCCTGTCATGGGTCTCCACGGTCCATTTTTGGACGTCCGGGGAGGGCTTGACCGGCTTCTCCTGGCCCGTCCCCCATCGTCCCCAGGCCGCGGCCAGGAAGAGGACGGCCCCGAACAAAGCCGCCCCGACAGCCGGCCCATAGCGTTTCGGTCCCTTCATGATGTCCCTCATTTCCGGAAGATCAACCTGAGGAAGAATTGGTGCTCGCCGTCATCCCTCTGGATGAAATAGCTGTATTCCGCGGATACAGAAAGACGCCGGTTGACCGGGACGAAGACGTTCGCCGCGAGTGTCTTGTATCCATTGAGATGGATGATCTGCGGGTCGCCCCCGGTCGAAGAGAAGCGGAGGCCGTTGTAGGTGTTGGCGAAGGACACGGAAGTGGTGAACCGCCCGAAGGTCCTGTCGGCGGAGAGATAGTAGGAATCGGACTCCGCATGCGTTCCCCTGTTCGCGGAGTAATCCCCGTAGGCCGTGACGCCGCTCTTCAGGATGTCCACCGCCGAGGCCCCGAACCGCCAGGTGTGATTCCGTATGTCCAGGTCCTTCTGCCGGCTCTCCAGGCGAGAGAGGTAAAGGCGGATTCCCTTCACCGGCTTGACCGACAGACGGCCGCCGTACTGTTCGCTGTAGAAGAAACGCTCGAGCCCCCTGTCCGGGAGGCCGGGGTCCTGGGAGCGCTCGAGCACGTAGCCGTGAAAGTCGAGTCCCCGGCCCGAGCTGTAGAAAGCCGAGACGTCGACCTTGCGGCCGAGGTCGACCCTGGCGTTAAGGAAGAGCCGGGACAAGCGATCCGCAGGCTTCACGTCCTTGCCCAGCTCGAACTCCGCGTTCCCGAAGACGTAAAGCGTCTCCTTGACGGGGACGAAGCCCTGGGCGTAGACGTAGGTGCGCTCGGTCCGCCCGGAGTACCGGAGCTCGTTGAAGCTCAGGGACAACGAGAGCGCCTTCGTCCCGGTGAACCGGGCGAACGCTCCGTACTTCAGATAGCGGGTGTCGAACTTCCGGGCATAAATCTGCTGTTCGAGCCCGGCATAGCCGCCCACGAGCAGGGAGGACTGGATTTTCCAACCGACGACGGAACCGAGGAGCTGGCCGATGCCGGCCGTGTCGTAGAGGTTCATCTGGCCGGCCGAAAGATACAACGGGCTCGAGGGCGAGTCATAGCTCAGGCGCAGGTTATAGATGAGGATCTGGTTCGAGCTCCGCTCGGCCAGGTTCTGGCGGTCGCGGACGTCGATGAGGAGCCTCCAGCTCCGGGAGGGCGCCTTGGCGAGCTCGAACTTGATCCTCGTCCCGAGCTGGGTCAGGCCTCCCCCGCCCTGGGCAAATGCTGTGCTGTAACAGTCGAAATAGAGGGTGGCCCGGTAAGAGTAGGACGGGACCGGGGACGCGGCGACCTGGGCCGAGGCCCGGCCCCAAAAACAGGCCAGGACCGCCGTTCCGATCACAAAAGCGCGCAGCTTGTGCATCGTCATGGTTTCACCATTTCACAACCGGGGCCTGGTCGATCCGCCAGTCGTCCCTGGAATGGCAGGCCAGGCACTCCTCCTGGCGGCCGGCATGGCGCGAGTCGTGGCAGGATGAGCATGTCCTGATCCCGGGCCTTTCGGCGTGAAAGGCGCAGAGCGGCCCAGGGACGGCGGAGACGGCGGATTCCTGAGGGGACGGCATGCGGGGAGA
>CAZPEP010000035.1:0-39350 GCA_964585685.1 uncultured Eubacteriales bacterium
CAGGACATAGGTCATATCGAGAGAGCTGATGAGCAGGGCGGCCAGCGCAGGGCCGGCGATCGTGCTCATCGACTGGATGACCTGGTTGACGCCCGCGACGCGCATGAGCTCGGACTCCGGGGCCAGAAGGGGGACGGACGCCTGCATGGCCGGAACATGGAAGGCGCTGCCCAGGGAACGCAGGGCCAGAAGGACGTAGAGGTAGGGGATATTGACCTCGCCGGAGGCGAACAGCACGGCCATGACGGCGGTGCAGGCCGCTATGAAGAGGTCGGCCAGGATCATGATCCTTTTCCTGTCCCAGCGGTCGATGAGGACTCCCGTGAACGGGCCCAGGAGGAGCATGGGCAGGAACGTCGCGATGAAGGAAAAGGCCAGGACCTCCGCCGACCCCGTTTCGATGCTCAACCAGAAAACGACGGCGTAGCCGACGACGGAACTGCTCAGGGTGGAGAACAGCTGTCCGGCCCAGATGATGATGAAGGTTCTTTTCCAGGCGTCCACGGAATATCCTACGAAATCGCGACCGGTCCGGTTACAATATCAGGCAGGTTGCCCCATGTCAAAGCGGCCGGGGGGCCCGGGGTCGGAGGCCGCCCCTTGACCCCAGGCCCGGGAACCTGCAGGCAGGTTCCCCCATCGCAAGAGCGATGGGTCCCCTTCCCGACTGGGGTTTACGGGGCGGGCCTCCTCACCTCCGCTTTGGGCGCTCGTCATGACTTTCGCACGGTCGCTGCAGCCATTTGTCAAAGCCCTCCCATCACGGGACTGAGCATGATCGCCGCTTTCACGGCGACACGCCCAAGGCTTTGTCTTTATTTCTTAACTCCCCCAACCCCCTCCGACCTTGGCCGGAGATACGTTCCGCCAGTCCCCCTTGAATTCCAAGGGGGAAGGGGGATTAAGATCACAATTAAGCCGGAACGTGTCTCCGCCAGGAGGACTCGGATAGGGTCCGTGTCACCGGCAGAGGTCGGAGGGCACGGTTCCCCGTCCGCAGGACAAGGTCGTAGCCGCAACCTTTAGGTTGCGTCTTTAACCAAGACGCAGGCTAAAGCGTGCGGCTACAGATAAATCCGCGTCTTCAGGAGGGATATGTCCCCGAGTCCTGAGGTGGCGACCCCGTTACTTTTCCGGCTAGTTTGACAATACGGAGCACCGAAAATACAATGGGCGTACCGTGTTGGGAAATCTCAAAGAAAAGCTCGCCCGGACCAGGCTGGCGTTCCGGAAGTTCGAAGACCTCTTCCGGAGCGACAAGAGCCGGGAAGAGGTCCTGGACGACCTCGCCGAGGCTATGATCCTCGCCGATATCGGCGTCGGGACGGCCGACAAGATCATCGAGGCCATTCGGGCAAGGACACGCAAGGACGATCCGCCGGAGGCCCTGAAAAAGGCCCTAAGGGACGAAATCGCCGCCCTCCTCGCCCGGTTCGACGCCCCGTTCGCCGCCGGCCCGGGGCCCGCGGTGGTCCTGATGGTGGGCGTCAACGGCGGTGGGAAGACGACGTCCCTCGCGAAGCTGGCCCGCCGGGCCCGGGGCAAGGGGCTGAAGGTCATGATGGCGGCGGCCGACACCTTCAGGGCCGCCGCCCAGGAACAGCTCTCCATCTGGGGCCGGAGGCTCGAGATCCCGGTCGTCAAGGGTCAGTACGGCGCAGATCCGGCCTCGGTCGTCTTCGACGCCCTGCGGGCTTTCAAGGCCCAGAAGGCGGACCTCCTGCTCGTCGACACGGCGGGGCGGGTCCACACCAACGCCAACCTCATGAACGAGCTCGAAAAGGTCAAAAGGGTCGTCGCCCGGGAGGTTCCTGGAGCGCCCCAGGAGATCCTCCTCGTCCTCGACGCCACGATCGGCCAGAACGCCGTCGTCCAGGCCAGGGAGTTCTTAAAGTTTTCCGGGATCACCGGCATCTTCCTGACCAAGCTCGACGGGACGGCCAAGGGGGGAACCGTCATCGGGATCGCCGACGAGCTCGGCCTGCCCATCAAATTCATCGGCGTCGGGGAGGGTGAAGAGGACATCCTGGAGTTCGAAGCGGGAAGCTTCGCCGAAGCCTTGCTCTCATGAATACGCGGACAGACCTTGACCTCATGGAGATGGCCTACGGCCTCGCGGAAAAGGCCAGGGGCCGGACGAGCCCGAACCCGTGCGTCGGCGCGGTCGTCACCGCGGGTGGCTCCATCGTCGGCTGGGGGTACCACGAGGAAGCTGGCCGACCCCACGCCGAGATCATCGCCCTGGACAGAGCCGGGCGAAGGGCGAAGGGCGGGACCATCTATCTCACCCTCGAACCCTGCGTCCACTGGGGCCGGACGCCGCCGTGCGCCGACAGGCTCCTCGACGCCGGCCTCGCGAGGGCGGTCGTCTCAGCCGTCGACCCCAATCCCCTGGTGAACGGGCGCGGGCTCGCGGCCCTGAAGGGAGCCGGGTTCGAGCTCGTGACGGGGCTCCTCGAGGAACGGAACCGGCGCCTGAACGAAACCTATTCCAAGTACATAACCCGGAAGGTCCCGTTCGTCACCCTTAAAGCGGCGGTCAGCCTGGACGGGCGGATCGCCGCCCGGAGCGGAAATTCCCGCTGGGTTTCTTCCGCCGAGGCTCGCGACTACGTCCACCTCCTTCGCGGCGAGCACGACGCCATCCTCGTGGGGATCGGCACGATCCTTTCCGACGACCCGCGCCTGACGGTCCGCCATGCCCTGTGGAAGGGAAAGCGGCTCGTTCGCGTCGTTCTGGACCCTGGGCTCCGCACGCCGACCAAAGCCCGAATCCTATCCGCGCCCGGCGTCCTTATCTTCACGGACCGAAAGGCCCCCCGAAAGAATGAAAGGGCCCTCGAAGCGAAGGGGGCCGAGATCCTCCGGGTCCCGGGAGGGCCGACGGAGCTCGACCTGCCGGCCGTTCTCGGGGAGCTCGGGAAACGCGAGATCGCGAGCGTCCTCGTCGAGGGCGGGAGCCGCGTTCATACGTCCTTCATCGAGGCCGGGCTCGCCAATAAGCTCGTCCTTGCCTTGTCCCCGAAGCTCGTCGGCGGCCGGAAGGCCGTCTCCTTCCTTGAAGGGGCGGGAGTGGAAACGATGGCGGCCGCGCTCAAGATCAAGGACGCCAGGTGTTTTCCGGTGGGCGGCGACCGGATGATCGAGGGGTATTTCTGATGTTCACAGGCATCATCTCGTCCATGGGTGTTTTTCAGGGCTATCGGCAGGGCCGGCGCGAGATCCTCATCGAGGCGCCGGAAGCGGCCCCGAAACTCGAACCCGGGGCCAGCCTGGCGGTCGACGGCGTCTGCCTGAGTCTCGTCCGCCGGGACGGGAGCGGGCTCGTCTTCGACCTGTCCAAAGAGACGCTCGAACGGACGACCCTCGGACTCCTCAGGACGGGCGACCGGCTCAACCTTGAGCTTCCCCTGACCCCCTCCTCCCTGCTCAGCGGCCACATCGTCTCCGGGCACGTGGACGCCGTGGGAAAGGTCACCCGGCTCGTCGCGAAGCGGCCGGGAAAGCGGCTGACGGTCTCGTTCCCGCGGGAGCTCGGGCCGTATTTCGTCCCCAAAGGATCCGTGGCCGTCAACGGAGTGAGCCTGACCGTCGCGACCCTCGGGGCGGACGTGTTCGACACGGAGCTCATCCCCCTGACCCTCGAGGGGACGAATCTGGGCCGGCTCCGGGCGGGTGACGCGGTCAACCTCGAGTGTGACATGCTCGGCAAATACGTGTATAATTACATGAAAAAATGAACGAAAAAAGCCAGATGATACCGGTCGAAGAAGCCGTCCAGGCGGTCCGGGCCGGGCGGATGATCATCATCGTGGACGACGAGGACCGGGAGAACGAGGGCGATCTCATGGTCGCCGCCGAAAAGGTCACGCCGGACGTCATTAATTTCATGACCAAGCACGGACGGGGTCTCATCTGCCTGCCTCTCACCCGGGAGCGGCTCGAAGAGCTCCAGCTCCCGCTGATGGTCTCCGAGAACACGGCCCGTTATCAGACGGCCTTCACCGTGTCCATCGACGCGAAGGAAGGCGTCTCGACGGGGATCTCGGCTCACGACCGGGCCCGTACGGTCCTCACGGTCCTCGACCCGAAAACGCGGCCGGAGGATCTGGCCCGGCCCGGGCATATTTTTCCCCTCCAGGCGCGCGAGGGCGGGGTCCTGGCTAGGGCGGGCCAGACCGAGGCGTCCGTGGACCTGGCACGGCTGGCAGGGATGACCCCCGCCGCCGTCATCTGCGAAATCATGAACGAAGACGGAACGATGGCCCGCATGCCCCAACTCGAGGAGTTCGGACGGGCCCACGACATCCCCATCCTTTCGGTCGCGAGCCTCATCCGCTACCGCATGAAGCACGAGACGCTCGTCCGGAAGACCTGTGAGGCCGATCTGCCCACGAAGTACGGACACTTCCGCATCGTCGATTTCCAGGACATCATCCACGGCGACCATCACGTCGCCCTTGTCCTGGGGGACGTTTCGAAGAAGGTCAAGCCGACGCTCGTCAGGGCCCACTCCCAATGCCTGACGGGCGACACGTTCGGGTCGGCCCGCTGCGATTGCGGCGACCAGCTCCGCAGGGCCATGGAGATGATCGCAACCGAGGGCACGGGGGTCCTTCTGTACATCATGAATCACGAGGGCCGGGGGATCGGACTGACCAACAAGATCCGGGCCTACGCCATTCAGGACCAGGGGGCGGACACGGTCGAAGCGAACTGCCGGCTGGGCTTCAAGCCCGACCAGCGGGACTACGGCATCGGGGCCCAGATCCTCGTCGCCCTGGGGATCGACCGGATCCGCCTGCTGACCAACAATCCCCGCAAGTTCATCGGTCTGACAGGCTACGGCCTGGAGATCGTCGACCGCGTCGCACTCGAGATCGAGCCGGGCAAGGACAACATCAATTATCTGAAGACCAAGAAAGAGAAAATGGGTCATATCCTCGATCTCGTCTGATCTTCGGAACGCCCGATGAGGGAAGACGAACGGATCCCCGCCACCTTCCTGCGGAAGCTCGCCCTGACGCAGGACAAACAGAAACGCCTGAAGGTCCTTAAGGCCTACTCTCGGCTGGACACCCGGCTGGCCGAAAAGGTCCTCGTCGAGGCGCTCGGCGACCCCTGCGAGGAGATCCGGGACTTCATCGTCCGCGAGCTCTCCGGGCGGGAAGGCCTCGACCTTGAGCTGATCTGCGGCCGGCTCGGCGGCCCGCCCTGGTACGCCCGGAGCGCCGCCCTTAGGATCATCGGAATGCGGAAGGCCGAAAAGGCCGTCCAGCACATCGAGCGGGTCCTGGGGGACGCCAACGCCGACGTCCGGAAGTGCGCCGCCGACGCCCTGGGCGAGATTGGGGGCCGGGACGTCCTGAGGCTCCTAGTCCGGCTGAAAAAGGACGAGAACCCCTATGTGCGCCAGGCCGCGGAAGAGGGGTTAAGGAAGGCGAGCGAGGTCCGGTTCAGCATCTAGGGGTCCAGGCCTTCAGGAGGGCGCCGCCTCGGCTTGCTTGGCCTCACCGCCGGTGATGATGTCGAGGACGGGAGAATCACTTTTTAGGTCTTCTCGCCGACGCGGAAAACGCCTGGGACGTCCCGGGCCTCGTCGGCGAACTTCTCAAGAGGAGAATACTGATTGACCGGGCAAGACCGTAAACCTGCTCTGTTCGGGCATCCGGCGGGGACCCTCGCTCTTTCGGGAAACGCCCTGCTCGGCCTCATGAAGGCCGTTCTGGACAGGGACGTCCCGTTCCGGTTCGAGGCAAGGGGGACCAGCATGGCCCCGTTCATCCGGAACGGGGATATCGTGACCGTCCGCCCGGCCCGTGAAAGGCCCCTCCTGAAAGGCGACGTCGTAGCCTTTGCCGAGCCGTCGACCAACAAGCTCTGCGTTCATCGCATCATCCGGGCATCGGGCGGTCGCTACGCCGTTAAGGGGGACAACGTGCCCAATGCGGACGGAGTGATTCCAGGTTCCTGCATCGTGGGAGTGGTCGCGAAAGTCGAAAGGGGGGGAAGGAAGATTTCGCTCGGCGTGGGTCGGGGCCGCGCCCTGATCGCCGACATGAGCCGGATCGGGGCCCTTCCGGTCACGGGGAGGAGGGCCGTCGGCGTTTTCCTGCGGATCCTGCGACGACGGAAAACCAAGTGAGGCCCCATTTTAGGCCCCTGCCCCTTCACGAGCTCCCTCTTTGGGACGTCATGAGGAGGGAAAACAAGTATTTCACGTTCGACCTGGAACTGGTCTTCCGTCGCAAAAGCGATTGTCACCACGGGATGGTCGTTTATATAGAGTATTAAGATATCACCTTTAAGGGTGAAGGCGGAACAACGAAAATCACCCCCCTGCTCATCCCTGAGGATAATTGACCAGCTAAGTTCTTCCCACTATAATTCTTCGCGCCAAGAGAGAGGCAGCCCGCTATAACATAAATGGGCACGGATAAGGAAAACGAGCATCCTCATATGAGAAAGAAAGGGTCGCGCGGCTGCATTTCGGAGTTTTCATGACAGCGTCTCTTATGACAAAAATCATCAACGCCCTCCCCCGTCTTCCGCTCGAGGGGAACATCGACCTCACCTACCGATGCAACAACAACTGTCGTCACTGCTGGCTCTGGATTGCCGAAGGCTCTCGCGAGAAAGAGAAGGAATTGACCTTTGAGGAAATTCGAAGAATTGTCGATGAGGCCAGATCGATGGGCTGTCATAAATGGTCCATTTCGGGCGGCGAACCGATGCTGCGAGAGGATTTCTCCGAAATTTTTGACTATATCACAAGGAATTCCATAAGTTATTCCCTCAACACGAACGGCACCCTCATCACGCCCCATATCGCCCGTTTGATGAAAAGAAAAGGGAAAAAATGGGTTGCTCTCTATGGAGCGACGGCGGATGTTCATGACCATATCACCCGAAGCCCTGGATCATTCGATGCGGTCATGCGGGGTATTGCATGCCTTAAGGAAGCCGGATCGGGCTTTGTCATCCAAATCATTCCTATGAAAGATAATCATCATCAATTTGAGGATATGAAAAAGTTGGCCCAAACCTTAAGTCCCAACTGGCGAATAGGGATCAGCTGGCTTTATCTTTCAGCTTCAGGAAATCCAAAGAAAAACGAGGAGATCAAGGCCCAAAGGTTATCTCCGGCGGAGCTGAATAATTTGGAAATATCCGGTCCTTACGAAAAAGATATCCGAGAGGGAAAGGATGAACAGGAGGAGTGCCTTCGCTCCGGCGATGATCATCTTTTTGCCGCCTGCATTGCCGTAAGGCGCGATTTCCACATCGATCCATATGGGCAGATGTCCTTTTGTGACAAAATCAAGGATCCGCTTCTTCGTTATGATCTCAGAGAAGGAAGTCTTCGACAATGCTGGGATATTTTTATTCCCGAGTTGTCCGCAAAGATAAGAGGCGGATCGGAATACTTGAAAAGCTGCGGTCCGTGCGAACTGAGAAAGGATTGCTCGTGGTGCCCGGTTTATGGATATCTGGAACACGGAAGATTCTCAGCCAAGGTCGATTACCTCTGCGAGATCACAGAGCAGAAAAAAAGAATGGAGGAGAATGTCGCGCAGGGCCGCCGTCGGTACTATCAAATGGCAGGCATCACGATCCAGGTCGATTCGGACCTGCCGATAACGGACGAAACCTTTCATCCAAAATTGAGGGATTTTGAAATAAAGAGGCCGGGGGATGATATTGTGCACATAACCCATCACTTCTTTCTTCCCGATATGGACAGCCGGGATTTTGGAAAAGAAGTGTATCGAACCCCCCCATGGGCGATCTATAAGAAAAAAAGCTCTTGGATATATGTCTGGACCGGACCGAGCGATCAGATCAGCGGCACGAGGTTTGTAGCGGTTTTCAATGATGATCATACACGCGCAAGAACATATTCCGATCATGAGGATCAGTATCATAAAGGGAATATCCAGACCCTTACCTTTTTCCCCACCGATCAGCTCCCTTTGGCTCGTGTTCTGGCGGACAGGGAAGGATGCTTCCTCCATTCCAGCGGTCTTGTCCTTCAAGACCGAGGATTGTTGTTTGTCGGCCACTCGGAAGCGGGCAAGTCAACGATCGTGAAGCTGCTGAAGAGCCAGGCTAAGATACTCTGTGATGAACGTATCGTTGTGAGGAAATGGGCTGACGGCTTCAGGATTCACGGCACATGGGGCCATGGCGAAATGCCGGACGTCTCTCCGGACTCTGCCCCATTGAACGCCATATTCTTTTTGGAGAAGTCCAATAAGAATCAACTCATCAAGATGGAGAATCGACAGGATGCCTATAAAATGATCTGGGCTTGCCTCATTAAAGGATTCCCTACAGCCGGTTGGTGGGATAAGATATTGGTCCTCATAGAGGAATTGGTCCGAGACGTTCCCTGTTATACGCTGCGTTTCGATAAGAGCGGTGACGTTGCCGACCTGCTAAAGGGCATTGACTATGCAGGCAAGGGACAAAACAAGCCCTAAATGGCCCCGGGAACAGATATGATAAAAATTATTGACAAATGGTCATACATTAGGCTAAAATTGTTTCGCTAAGGAGGATTAAGATGAATAAGAAGGTATGGGGTAAACCGGAATTCATTGTTTTGGCCAAGAGCACCCCGGGAGAAAACATTCTGACTTCCTGCAAATCGGTCAATCACGCATCGTCCTATCTTGATGGTTCCGCGAGTTCAGGTCAGAACTGCAAGGCGCGTTCAGGGTGTTGCGGTGCATGTCAAAATGAGGGCGGCAGGGGCGATTCTTGAGCCATGTTTAGAGGTATTTGAATAGAATTCCAAAACAGAACTTCTCATAGAACCTCAGGCTAGCGAGTTTCTGTCGCTTCACAAGAAGCGATTTCTGTCCGGTTTCACGGCGAAAGAAGATCTCCTTTATTTTATCCCGGATTTTAATGATAATAAAGGGGGTTGTGTGCTGATTATTGATCGATGAAAAGGCCAAGCTATCACAGAATTCTTAGGCCTGAAGAAATAGGTCTCTGGAAAAAGAGAACCCCTCTGCTGACCTATCTGGACATGGAGCTTACTGAGAGATGCAACAATGATTGTATCCACTGCTATATCAACCTGCCGGCAAATGACAAGAATGCGAAGGCAAAGGAACTGTCCACTAAAAAAATAAAGGCCATTCTGGAGGAAGCTGTCTCCTTGGGATGCCTTGAAGCAAGGTACACCGGGGGAGAGCCTCTCCTGAGAGAAGATTTTGAAGAATTGTATGTCTTTGCCCGAAAGCTCGGCCTTAAGGTAATTATTTTTACCAACGCCACCCTCGTTTCTCCCCGATTGGCGGAGATCTTCAGCCGCATCCCTCCCCGCGAAAAAATTGAAGTGACTGTGTATGGCATGACGAAGAGCTCTTATGAGAAAACCACCAGGGTTCCCGGTTCTTTTGAAGCCGCCTGGAGGGGCATTAGGCTGCTTCAAGAGAAAAAGATCCCCTTTGTTGCCAAGGGAGCATTCCTTCCCTTTAACAAGGATGAAATAAGGGAATTTGAGTCCTGGGCGTCCGGCATCCCGTGGATGGACCATTCTCCTCCCTATTCTCAATTTTTCAACTTTCGGTGCCGCCGGGATTCGGATAAAAAGAACCGCCTTATAAAAAGCCTCAGATTGCCGCCCGAGGAGGGATTGAGATTCCTGGTAAGAAATGAATCGGAATTTATCGAGGAGATGAAGGGCTTTTGTTCAAAATTCATGGCTCCAACCGGACGTAAGCTTTTTTCCTGCGGGGCAGGGAACGGCAGAGGCTGTGTCGATGCCTACGGGTACTTTTCTCCCTGTATGCTCCTTAAGAACCCGGAAACAAATTATAATTTGGACAAAGGTTCCTTAAAGGACGCTCTGACCGTTTTTTTTCCAAAGATCAGAGAGATGAGGGCAAAGAACCGGGATTATCTTGCTCGCTGTGCCCGATGCTTCCTGAAGGGCCTATGCAGTCAGTGCCCGGCAAGGTCTTGGATGGAGAACGGCGAACTGGACGCTCCCGTAGAATTTCTATGTCAAATTGCCCATGCCAAGGCACGCTATCTCAATCTGCTCATGACCGATGAAAGGGCATGGGAAGTAAAGGAATGGAAGGGAAGAATCCAAGGTTTTTTATCCGCCAATTAGCCCTGGAAAAGACATGAGGGTCCGATCAGCATTTCCCTCTATCAATAATAATTCTAGAATGAAAGGAGGTCCCGATGGAACTAAAGGCTAATCTTTCCAAGGTGTACATCCCCTCCGGGGATATTGTGGCCAGAGAAATTGAAGGAGAGCTCATTATCGTTCCTGTCGTCGCGGGAATCGGCGATATTGAAGATGAGCTTTACGCTCTGAATGATCCGGGAAAAGCCATCTGGGAAAAGCTCGACGGAAAAAGGACCTTAAATGATATCGTCCAAGAGCTCTTTCTAGAATTCGAGTCTCCCAAGAGCCAAATCGAGGAAGACGTCACAGGTCTTGTGGAGGAGCTTTTAAAGAGGAAGATGCTTGTCGAAGCCTGACCTGTCAAAACCGTCCCTATTCATCAAGCCGCATGAGGAATTGACTCTTTCGGCTCACGCCCTTGGCGAGCTCCTTCAGGCTTTTTTGGATAGGGGTCTTCCCTTGAGGTTTCGAGCCAAAGGCGCCAGCATGGCTCCGTTCATCAAGGACGACGATGTGATCACGGTTTCCCCTCTGTCGTTTGCCTCCCTTCGCACGGGACACATCGTCGCCTTCAGCGATCCGGAAACGAAGAAAGTTCGTGTCCACCGAGTCATAAAGGCAATGGAGGATCAATTCATTGCCAAGGGTGATAATGTGCCCGTGATGGACGGCATTATCCCCAAAAAGAATTATTTGGGCTGCGTTCGCCGGGTGGAGAGACAAGGAAGAAGAGTGTCCTTTGGCTTGGGCATAGAGCGACTCCTCATTGTCTTCATTTCTTCCCGTGCATGTTACCATTCTTTAATAAGATCCATCCGAGCTTTCTGGGGCATGATCAAGAAAAGGGGCTCATGACATGGGCGGAAATTATTCATCCGTAGTTCCGTTGAATAAATTCGGTCTCTGGGCAAAAATAAGAGAAAAAAGAAGAATGTTTTCGATTGGCTTTGAACTGACGGCCCGATGCAATAACGAATGTCGCCACTGTTACATCAATCTCCCGGCCGGCGACAAGAAGGCCAGAGATAAGGAGCTCTCCCTCGGAGAAATTGCAGACATTGCCGAGCAGGCCCTCTCTCTTGGGGCCATATGGTGTCTGCTAACCGGAGGAGAACCTTTGTTGAGAGAAGATTTTATCGATATCTATCTTTGTCTCAAAAAAAAGGGGCTTCTCGTATCGGTCCTCACCAATGCCACCCTGATCTCAGATGCGCATGTCCAATTGTTCAAAAATCACCCCCCCAAGAACATGGAAGTGTCGGTCTATGGAGTCACTCAAGAAACTTATGAAAGGGTCACTCGAAGGCCGGGCTCTTTTAAAGCGTTCTCCAGAGGGCTCAACCTCCTTCTTGAGAATGGAGTCCCTGTCCGCCTCAAAGCCATGGCCCTCCGCTCAAACGCGCACGAATTGCCGGCCATCACCGGTTTCTGCAGAGAAAGGACCAAAGATTATTTTCGGTTTGATCCCTTCCTTCACCTGAGATACGACGGCGATCAAAAAAGAAACGCGGAGATAATATCTGAAAGGCTTTCCCCTCGTGAAATCATCGCCCTTGAGCAGTCCGATCCGGAGAGATTCCAGGCTTTAAAAGAGCATGGCTGCGATTTCATTCTCCCCGAAAAGCCTGAACATGGCTGCGACCATCTCATAAAATGCGGCGCCGGGAACGACAGCTTGGTTCTCGGCGCTGACGGCCGTGTTCGCCTTTGCTATTCCTTGTGCCACCCGGAATGCGTCTATGATCTGCGCAATGGAAGTCTCAGCGACGCCTTCATGAACTTCGTTCCGAAAGTCAGGGACATCCGGTCAACCCGGAAAGAATTCAAAACAAAATGTAATGATTGCTCATTGATAAATCTATGTCTGTGGTGTCCCGCTCACGCCCACTTGGAAACTGGAAGATTAGATAGGCACGTGGATTATTTTTGCAAAGTTGCCCACGCAAGAGAAGGAATGATAACCAAGCCGTAAAAGATCCCGGCCGGAGTCAGCCTTCCGCGCCCCGCCTCGACTCCAGGACGAACGTCACCGGGCCGTCGTTCACGATGCGGACGGTCATGACGGCCTGGAAGACGCCGGTTGCGACCCTGATCCCGCGTCCGCGGACCGATTCGGCGAAACGGGCGAACAGGGCTTCGGCCCGCCCCGGCTCCTCGGTGCCGTCGAAACTCGGCCGCCGGCCCTTGCGGACCGACCCGGCCAGCGTGAATTGCGAGATGGCCAGCGCCTCTCCCCCGATGTCCGCCAAAGAGAGGTTCATTTTTCCGGCGGCGTCCGGGAATATCCGGAGCTCGACAGCTTTGGCGGCCATCCGGTCGGCCTCAGCCTCGGAATCCCCTTTTTCCACGCCCACGAGGAGGCATATCCCGCGGCCAATTCTTCTCGCGACCCCTCCTTCCGCCTCCACGGATGCCTCGTGAACCCTCTGCAGGACGATTCTCATGCCGTTCTCTCCCGCCCGCCCTTTGTCGTTGTCTTGTTTGACTTTATGGGGCCTTTACTTTATCATAGTCGCCTGATCAAGGAGAAGAACCATGGCCCATCACAAATCCGCCATCCGCCAGGAGAGGCGCAGCCTCCGCCGAGCCGCCGTCAACAAACAGAACAAGACCGCCCTCCGCAGCCAGGTCAAGAAGGTCCGCGAAGCCATCAAAGAAAAGGATAAGGAAGGGGCCGTGAAGCTCATCCCCGAAACCTACGCCGTCATCGACCGGTCCGTCAAAAAGGGGACCATCCACCCCAACAAGGCCGCCCGCGCCAAATCCAGGCTCAGCCGCCAGGCCGCCAAGATCGTTCCGAAGCCCGCGAAGTAGCCCCCGCCCTCCGCCTTAGCCGGCAGTATTCGAACAGGAAAGCCTCAAACACCGTCCGGCGTTCCGCGTCCGTCGATTTGATCCGGAGGTCGGCCTCCGTCAGCCCCTCGAGGAGCCGGCCGATGTCAGCCCTCGAAAGGCCTTCGACGATGGAAAAGAACTCGGCAAGCTTGCGCTGATAAAGGTCGCCGTAGGACTCCTGGATCCGCGGGTAGAACGCCTTGAAGATCTCCTTCCTGTCCCGGCTCTTTTCCGCGAGCCAGACCTTGGCCGCGAGAACATTCCGGACGAACCCCGATATCCGCGAGAGGATCTGCTCCGGCTTCTCCCCCGCCTTGAACAGGCCGTCAAGCGCGAGAAGGCACTTGCGGAGGTCGCCCTCCTCCAGGGCGTTGTCGAGCTCATAAGGGGCGAAATCCCGGATCCAGGCGGTCGCTTCGTCGACGGCCTTGACGGAGATGGTCTTCTCCTCGTCCACGAATATCGCAAGCTTCTCGAGCTCTTTGTCCAGGCGCCGGAGGTCGTTGCCGACGATATCGATGAGCCTGAGGGCGGCGTTCGGGGCTAGGGCCTTGCCCAGCGAGCGCGCCTTTTCGGTCACCCATTTCCCGATCTTCCAATCCTTCAGGGGCTTGGCGTCCTTCGCGACGATACCCGGAAGCGATGAAAGAACGCGGACCGCGGCGTTTCCCTTCCGGAGCTTTCCGGGAAGGATGATCACGAGGGCCGTCCGGGAGGACGGATCGGCGAAGTATCGCTTGAGGAGCTTCTCGTCGGCTTCCGAAACCAGCTTCGCTTCCTTCTCCCCGCCCTTGTCCGCGTCCGGCTTCCGCTCCGGGGCCCGGACGACGATGAGCCGCCAGGGCGAGAAGAGGAAGGGCATGGTCCGGGCCGTGTCGATGATCTCGCCCCAGCCGGTTTCGTCGAGGTAATAGCGATCGATCTGGAAATCCGGGGCGTCGCCCGGGGCGAGCAGGGAAACCAGCTCGCGGATGAAGAGGTCGGCGAAGTAGCTCTCCTCGCCGTAGAAAAAATATCCGGGAGCGAGTGCGTCTTCCCGGATCTCCTCCCCCAGCCCCTTGCTGTACAAGCTCTAGAACCCTTCCAGAATGTTGACCACGATCGTCCGGGCGAACTCCTCGGCCACATTCCCGATGGCCTCCGTCTCGAGGGATTCGAAGTCGGCCCCCTGCGGGACCTCATACTCCTTGACGTAGACGAAGGAGGGGTTGGAGAACAAGACCTTTTGGTTGACCAGGTCCCGGAGGACGATCCGGGCCGTGATCGTGATGTTGTAGCGGTCCGCGGCGGCCTCGCCCGAGAACGCGATCGGATTGACCGTGAATCCGAGGACCTCGCCGATCAGGACGGCGTCGCCCCGGCTCCCCTCGGGCAGGACCTCGACCTTCGCCCGGGCCGACATTTCGTTGATGACCGCCCGGGTCAGCTTGAGGTCCAGCTCGTAACGGGTCGTCATGTTCTTGAACATCGGGATGCCGATCCGCTTGATGTGGGACGGCAAGTAGCTCCCGGTGCCGCGCAGGCGGTAGCCGCAGGAGAAGGCCACGAGGCACGCGGCGAGGAGACCGAGGATCCTTCGCGTCATATTCGCCTCCCGATCAAACAACGATGTTGACCAGTTTGTTCCTGACCGCGATGACTTTCCGGGGCGCCTTCCCGCCCAGTGCGGCGACGACCTTGGGGAGTCCGAGAGCTTTCGCTTCAAGCTCCTTTTCAGGAAAGTCCAGCGGCGCCTCGAATCGGTCCCGGATCTTCCCGTTGATCTGGACAACGATGACCGCGACCTCCTCCCGGGCCAGGGCAGGATCGTAAGCGGGCCACGGTGTGCGAGCCAGGATCTCGTTGTATCCGGCCCTCCGCCAAAGCTCTTCGGCCATATGCGGGGCGAACGGGGCGAGAAGCAGGACGAGCGCCTCGAAGGCCGAACGGAGGACCGCCCTCCCTTCGGGGCTCTCCCGCAAGGCTTCCTTATCCCTCCGGACCATGTTGTAGAGTTCCATGATGGTGCTCACGGCCGTGTTCAGGTGGAAGCGGACCTCGATGTCCTCGGTGACCTTGCGTACGGTCTGGTGGGTCTTCCGGAGCAGGGCCTGGCCCGGGCCGCCGGCGGCGGCCGCCGGCGCAGGGGCCTCGCCTTCGAACAGGTCCATGTTCTCATGAACTGTCGACCAGACACGGAGCAGGAACCGGTGGCACCCCTCGAGCCCCTCCTCCGCCCAGGCGAATTCCTTATCGGGCGGGGAAGCGAAGATGATGAACAGCCGGAGGACGTCCGCACCGTACTTTTTGAGGATCTCGTCGGGGTCGACGATGTTCCCCTTGGACTTGGACATGGCGGACCCGTCTTTGGTGACCATACCCTGGGCCAGATAATGGGGGAACGGCTCGGAGACATCGGTCAGGCCGAGATCCCGGAGGACCTTGGTGAAGAACCGGGAGTAGATGAGGTGGAGGATGGCGTGCTCGACTCCGCCGATGTAGAGATCGACCGGGAGCCAGTATTTCGCGGCCTCGGGCCTGAACGGGAGGGACTCCTCGTGCGGGGACGTGTACCTGAAGAAATACCAGGACGAATCGACGAACGTGTCCATCGTGTCGGTCTCGCGCCGGGCCTTGCCGCCGCACGTGGGACACGTCGTGTTGACAAAGCCTTCGGCGCGCTCGAGGGGCGAGCCCTCCGCGCCCGTGATGGCAACATCGAACGGGATCTCGACGGGCAAATCCTCATAGGGGACGCCGACGATGCCGCACTTCGGGCAATAGATGACGGGAATGGGAGTCCCCCAGTACCGCTGGCGGGAGATGCCCCAGTCGCGCAGGCGGAAGGTCGTGCTCCGGCGGCCGAAACCCTTTTCCTCGGCGTACGCGCCCATCTTGTCCATGGCTTCCGCGCACCGGAGGCCATCGAACGGGGCGGAGTTCGCGAGGACGCCGAGCCGCTCGAAGGCCTTCCCCTCTTCGGGGACCTCGTCCTCCGGGCCCCCGGGGACGATGACCGCCCTTATGGGAAGTCCGTATTTCGTCGCGAAGTCGTGGTCGCGCTGGTCATGGGCGGGGACGGCCATGATGGCCCCCGTGCCGTAGTCTATAAGGACGTAGTTCGCGATCCAGACCGGGACAAGCCCGCCCGTGAACGGGTTGACGGCCCTGGCGCCGGTGTCGACGCCTTCCTTCTCGTCGTCGCCGACCTCCCGCCGCGTCCGCACGGCCGCGACGGCTTTCGCGATCCACGCCTCGTGCTCGGCGCGCCGCGGCGACGACGCGACGAGGTCGAAAGCCATCGGGTGCTCGGGCGAGAGGACGAGGAACGTGGCCCCATAGATCGTATCGATGCGGGTCGTGAAGATCTCGATGGATTTCCCGAGCGCCGGGACCGCGAAGCCGACATGGGCGCCCATGCTCTTCCCGATCCAGTTCTTCTGCATCAGCAGGACGTGCTCGGGCCATTTGCCGAGCTCCGCGTGTCCGGAGAGCAGTTGCTCGGCGTAGTCGGTGATCTTGAGGAACCATTGCTCCATCTTCTTCTGAGTGACCGGCGTATCGCACCGCCAGCAGCCCCCGCCGACGACCTGTTCGTTGGCCAGGACGGTCCGACACTGGGGGCACCAGTTGACCCGGCTATCCTTGCGGTAGGCCAGGCCGCGCTCGAACATCTTCAGGAAGATCCATTGGTTCCATTTGTAGTAGTCGGGCAGGCAAGAATTGACCTCGCGGGACCAGGCGTAGCCGAGGCCTATCTTCTTGAGCTGTTCGCGCATGTAAGCGACGTTGTCCAGGGTCCACTTCCTGGGGTGGACACCGTGCTTGATGGCCGCGTTCTCGGCCGGCATGCCCAGCGCGTCCCAGCCGATGGGGTGGATGACGTTGAAGCCCTTCATCGCCTTGAAGCGGGCGATGACGTCCCCGATGGAATAGTTGCGGACGTGGCCCATATGGATCCGGCCCGAGGGGTAGGGATACATCTCGAGCAGGTAGTATTTCGGCTTGGCCGGGTCTTCGACGACCTCGAACACCCCTTCCTCGGCCCAGGTCTTCTGCCATTTGGCTTCGAGCTCTTCGAAGTTGTAGCCTTCCTTCATCGTCGTCCTCTGTTGGTCATCCCGACAGGCCGGTTAATGCCTTGATTATCAATAAGAAATCATAGAGGGCACGGGCCGAAAAGTCAACCGGCGTCTCCGCGGCGTAACGGCGTCCGCCTTCCCTGCCGGGTGACAAGGAATTCCCGGCTCGGGGCCCTTGACAAATGGACATCATGTGAATACGATGTATTACATCGATGACGGAGGATGCATTATGAACACAGCGATATCCGTAAGGCTCCCCAAGGAACTCGCCCAACAACTTGACAGCATAGCGGAAGAGACCGAAAGGCCGAGGTCGTTCATCATCATGAAGGCCCTGGAGGCCTATCTGGAGGAATCCGCGGACCTCCAGGTGGCCCTCGACCGGCTCCGTGACCAGGCCGATCCCGTTATGTCCGGAAAGGGCCTGAGGGAATCCCTTGGCCTTTAATGCCGTCTATAAAAGGTCCATCCGGCGAGATCTTAAGGGGATTTCCAAAGCGGAGGCCGGCCGCATCCTCGACCGGATAGAAGAAAACCTCGTGAAAAAGCCGGATGCCAATCCCATGCTCAAAGGGCGATTCGCGGGCCTTCGCAAGCTCAGGATCGGCGATTATCGGGTCGTGTATACGATCCTGGGCAATGAAGTTCTCATCCTTCGAATCGGCCGTCGACGGGATGTTTACAAAAACGTGGTCCAGGAGCGTAGAGCAAGGGGATGACCCGAGGGACAGACGGTATCATCATGCCGATCCTTAAGGTCAAGAATCTGTCCGCGGGATACGGGAACGGTCCCGTCGTCGGCGGCATTTCGTTTTCCCTCGAGCGCGGTGAGTTCGTCACCGTCCTGGGCAGGAACGGCTCCGGCAAGAGCACGCTGATCAAGGCCCTTCAGAGGCTCGTCCCCGACGTTTCCGGGGAAGTCCTCATCGACGGCGAAAGCGTCGCCGGGCTCGGACCGCGCCGAATGGCCCGGCACGTCGCCTACGTCCCCCAGATCTACGACCCCGTCTTCGAGTTCCGGGTGTCCGAGGTCGTCCTCATGGGCCGGTACGCCCGCCAGGGACGCCTCGCCGGCGTTTCGGCCGCGGACGCCGCCGTGCTCGACGAGGTCCTCCGAGAGACCCGGACGACCCATCTCGCGGACAAGAAGGTGGCCCGTCTTAGCGGCGGCGAGCGCCAGCGCGTGTTTATCGCCAGGGCCCTGGCCCAGGACACGCCCCTCCTCTTCCTCGACGAACCGAGCGCCCACCTCGACATCAGCTACCAGGTCGAGATCTACGAGATCCTCCGCCGGCTCCAGCGGGAGAAGGGAAAGACCGTCCTGGCCGCCGAGCACAACATCAACCTGGCCGTCCCCTATTCGCAGAGGATCATCTTCCTCAAGGACGGCCGTCTCGCGGCCCAGGGCCCGCCGGCCGAGCTCGTCACCCGGGAGAACATCGGGCGGATCTTCGACGCCGATGTGGACGTTCGGACGAATCCCGCGTCCGACCTGCCCGAGATCTCTCTTGTCACCGGGCCGGCGGGGAGGGCGTAATGCGCCGCGCCGCATTCGCCTCGCTCGCCGCCGCCCTCGTCCTCGCATCGGCTCTGTTCGCGGCCGCGCAAGCCGAGACCGTTCTCGACGACCAGGGCAATGCGTTCCCCCTGACCGGGCCGCCGCGACGCATCGTGTCCCTCGCCCCCAACGTCACCGAGATCCTGTTCGCCTTGGGTCTCGACGCCGAGATTGTCGGCGTCACGCGGTACTGCGATTTCCCGGAAACCGCCCTACGGAAGCCCAAGGTCGGAGGCCTCGTTGACCCCAACCTGGAGTTGATCAAGTCCATGTCTCCTGACCTGGTCATCGCCTTCCGCGGCAACCCTCTCAGGACCGTCGAGCGCCTCCGGGTCCTCGGCGTCCCGGTCTTCGTCCTGGATATCGGGCGGAACCTCGAGTCGCTCTTCCCCCTCATCGCGAAGATCGGCCGCGTCACGTGGCGCGATAAAGAGGCTGCCGCCCTCGCCGCCGGCCTCAGGACCCGGCTCGAAGCCGTCCGCGGCCGCCTCGAAGGCGTTGCGTCCGAGCCGCGCGTCTTCCTCGCCCTTCACGGACAGGGGCTCTGGACCTGCGGCCGCCTGAGCTACCTCAACGATCTTGTTGCGGCCTCGAAAGGCCGGAACGTTGCCGGCGCGGTCGAGAGGGACTGGCTTCACTACGGCCTCGAACAGCTCGTCCGCGACGACCCGGAGGTCATCATCATCCTGGCAAGAACCCGCGGGGAATACGAGATGGCGCGCGACCGGTTCCTCGAGGACCGCCGTCTCAGGAATGTCGCGGCCGTCCGCACGGGCCGCGTCTCCTTCCTCGACGAGAACGTGACGAGCCGCTTCGGTCCCCGCCTCGCCGAGGCCCTTGAGGTCGTCGCCAGGAGCCTCCACCCCGAACGGTTCGAGAGGGTCCCATGAGCGCCGCCGCGAAGCGCCGTTGGCTCCTGGCCGTCCTGAGCGCCCTCCTCCTCGCCGGGCTCTGGCTCTCGCTCCTCACGGGTCCCGTCAAGACGACCCCGGGCGATCTCTTCGATTTCGTCTCCGGGCGAAATTCGGCGAACGCCGCCATCTTCGTCGATATCCGCTTGTCCCGGGCCCTCCTGGCGTTCCTCGTCGGGGCGGCCCTTTCCCTTTCGGGCGCCATTCTCCAGGGATACTTCCAGAATCCGATGGCCGACCCGTTCGTCGTCGGCGCTTCTTCGGGGGCCTCCCTCGGCGCGGTCGTCTGCATCTCCCTTGGGATAGGGGTCACGGTCTTCGGGTTCTCGAGCCAGAGCGTCTTCGCCTTCGCCGCCGGGTTCGGGCTCGTCGCGTTCGTCTACGCTCTCTCGCGGAGAAAGGACGTCTATCGCGTGGAGACACTCCTCCTGACGGGGATCGCCGCGGGCGCCATGGCCTCGGCCCTGACTTCGTTCCTGCTTTTCATGAAGGCGGATTCGTTCGAGCAGGCCGTGTTCTGGCTCCTGGGGAGCTTCGCCCTGGCCGACTGGCGCCAGGCCGCCGCGATCGGCCCCTGGGTCCTCGTTTCCCTCACCGCCGCCCAGTGGTTCGCCAAGGACATGAACCTCCTCGTCATGGGGGACGAATCCGCCCGGTCCCTCGGCTGTCCGGTCGAACGGGTTCGAAAGGTTTTTCTTGCGCTGGCCACGCTCCTCGCCGCGCTCTCCGTCTCGGCGGCCGGCGTCATCGGGTTCGTCGGCCTCATCATTCCCCATGGGACGCGGATCGTCATCGGGCCGGACCACAGATACCTTTTCGGGTTCTCCGCCCTCGCCGGGGGGGTTTTCTTAATCTTCGCCGACCTTGTGGCCCGGACCCTCCTCTTCCCGACGGAGCTCCCCATCGGCGTCATCACGGCCGCCGTCGGCGCGCCGTTCTTCATTTTCCTCCTGAACAAGAAAAGGGAAGGTTAGAGGTGCGAGGTTCGAGGTCAAGGCAGGCCTCCCGGATTGTCTTGTCACGGAGCCGATGATAGAATGGGCCGATCAACATGACCTTCTATTTTGTCCGGGATTACAAAGGCCGGTATCGATATTTCTCGTCCGAACCGGCGAAGCCCGCCGACGTCAAGTTCTCGAAGTCGAAGGAGGCCTGGGAGCTGGCCAAGAGGAAGCTCATGCTCCTGCCGAAGAGAACGCTCCGGATGGAGCAGGCCTTCGAGAGGGCCCTGAGGCTTAAGGGAAGGCCCCTCCATATCCTTTACGCCGGAAGCACCGGGGAGGATAAGATCCGCTTCCGGTTCTCCTTCTTCCTCCAGAAACAGCGGACCCGCCATATCGTCGTCCTCGTCGCCGAGGCCCTGCTCCTCCCCGCCAGCGGGCTCGCCGCCCTCCTCCCGGGCCCGAACGTCGCCTTCTACGCCCTTGCCCTGCTGATGATCACCCAATGGCTCGCCCTGAGGGGCATCGGCAAGACTTTCCGGGCGGAACATGAATTCATCCCCGACGGCCCTCTGGCCGACTGGGAAGAGGCCGTCAAGGCCGGGGACGAAGCGCACTACCCGGCCCTCCTTGACGCCCTCGAGGAACGGCATAACATCAAGGATGTCCGCCGCATTCTCTGGACGCGCGAACGGCCGCGACCCCGCCCCCGCCGAACCACCGATTGACAACCCCCCCGTTTTGTCCTATGTTTAAACCAATATGCTGCTGACCCTGAACCAGACCCTGTTCCTGGTCCTGACGATCGCCGCCGTGGTGGTCGTCGTCTTCCTCATCCTGTTCCTGGTCCAGCTCCGGAGGACGGCCCGGGAGGGCGAACGCGCCCTCGCCGAGGTCGGCGCCCTCGCGGGGAGCCTCAAGGAGATCGAGCGGAAGGTCAGCGCACGGATCGACGATGTCGGGGAGCTCCTCGAAAGCTCCAAGAGGACGGCCGCAGGCCTCGCCGAGGCCAGCCTCTTCCTGACGACCAAGGTCGTCCGCCCCGCCTCCCGGTACTGGCCCATCCTCTATCCCCTGCTCCGCATGGGTTGGAGGCAATTGAAAAAACGCAAGGAGAAGTGACATGGCCGAGAACAAAGACTCCCATTTCGTCGATTCGCTGGTGACCTTCGTCGCCGGCGCCGCCGCCGGTTTCATCCTGGGCATCCTCTTAGCCCCGGCGAGCGGCAAGGAGACGCGGAAGAAGATCAAGGACCAGGCCGTAAAGACCGGCGAGATGGCCAAAGAAAGCTACGAGAAAATCGCCAAGGAAGCCGAGAAGGGGATCCGCGTCGTCAAGGAAAAGACAGGCGAGGGCATCGACGCCATCAAGGACTTCATCGACAAGAAGAAGGAAGAGCTCGCCAAGAAAGCCCCCGGCTTCCCCGAGGAGCCGCTGGATAAGTAACCGCATAAATCCCCCCCTTCCCCCCTTTTACAAAGGGGGGAGGTCACATCCCCCCGCGCCCCTCTTTAAAAAAGAGGGCTCTGCAAATGTCCGCCACTGTTGTTCCCCGTTCGTAATGTGGGGGGGGTGGGGGATTCCTTGTCCCCCCTTTGTAAAAGGGGGATAGGGGGATTTCTTGTTCCCCGTTCGTAATGTGGGGGTGGGAGGATCTCTTGTCCCCCCTTTGTAAAAGGGGGGAAGGGGGGATTTGTCGGGCGACTATTCCTTTGGCTTTTTTTGCGAGCGGGTGTAAAATAATGAAATTATGAGAAATAGGACCGCGCTTACCGTTTGTCTGGGCCTCCTCACACTGGCCCCGCTCGGACTGCTGGCCGTGGATGAAACGACGTCCCGGAAGATCGACCAGGAGATCGAGAAGGTCAGGCCCGAGATCACCAAGATCCGCCGCTTCATCCACATGAACCCCGAGCTGAGCAACCGGGAATACGAGACGGCGAAGCTCGTCGCCTCCAAGCTGACGTCGCTCGGCCTCGAGGTCAAAACGGGTGTCGCCCGGACGGGCGTCGTCGCCCTGCTTCGCGGGGGCCAGCCGGGACCGACGGTGGCCATCCGGGCCGACATGGACGCCCTGCCCATCCAGGAGGCGACGAGCGTCCCCTTCAAGTCTCTCAACCCCGGGGTGATGCACGCTTGCGGGCACGACGTCCATACCTCGGTCGCCCTGGGTACGGCGATGGTCCTCGTCAACGTCAAGGACAAGATCAAGGGAAACGTCAAGTTCATCTTCCAGCCGGCCGAGGAAGGCGCCCCCCAGGACGAGGCGGGCGGGGCCGAGCTGATGATCAAGGAAGGGGTCCTGGAGAACCCGACGGTCGGGGTCATCTTTGGGCTCCACGTCTGGCCGGAGAACGTCGGCCAGGCCTATTTCTCGACCGGGAACATCATGGCCGGGTCCGACTGGTTCGAGATCCAGATCAAGGGGCGGAGTGCCCACGGGGCAAGACCCCAGGAAGGCGTCGACGCCGTCGTCTTGGCCGCCGAGATCGTCATGGCCCTCCAGTCCGTGATCAGCCGGGCCGTCGATCCGACCGACCCCGCGGTTCTGACCATCGGGAAAATCGAGGGCGGGACACGCTCCAACATCATCGCCGAGAAGGTGACCCTGGAGGGCACGGTCCGGGCCCTGAGCGAGGCCAACCGTAAGAAGATCCCCCAGCTCATCGAGAACGTGGTCAAGGGCATCACCCAGACCTTCGGCGCGACGTCATCCCTGGATTACCGGCAATCGAACCCGCCTGTCTTTAACCACCCCGAGTTGGGGGAGACGATGCTCCCCACCCTCGTCGGTGTCCTCGGCAAAGACAAGGTCCTGCCCCTCCCCCCGCAGATGGTCGCCGAGGATTTCTCCTTCTACGCCCAGAAGATCCCGGGGTTCTATTTCTTCCTGGGGGTCAAGGCGCCGGGCCAGGCCGCCGCGACGCCGCTCCACAACCCGAACTTCAATCCGGACGAGCGGAGCATCACGGTGGGGATCAAGCTCATGTGCCACCTCGCCCTCGACGCCCTGGAGAAACAGAACCCGCTCGAACCCGACCTCTCTGGCCTCTAGACCGGCGCGATGCCCTACCCCCTGCTTTTCCTGACCATTGCCCTCGCCGCCGGGATCCTAGCCGCGACCTCGGCCGTCCTCCCTGCCGCGGCCGCGTTTCCGGGCCTCGCCGTCTTCCTGCTCGGGGCCTGGGTCCTCTACTTTCTGAAGAGGGACCGGGCAGCCTTCGCTCTCCTGTTGGCCGCGACAGCGCTCTTCGGCGCCGCCCTCACCGTCGCCCGGGACCGGGCTTATGAATCCAACGCCCTCCACAACCTGAAGCTCGACGAGTACGCCGATATCCGCGGAACACTCGCCCGCTCCCCCTCGCGAGAGCTCGACCGGGACGTCTACATCCTCAAGGTGTCGCGCGTCCGTTCGGGCGGCGCGGAGCGCGAGGTTCGCGGCAACCTGCGCCTCATGGTCCCACGGACTGCCGATTCCCCCTCGCGCCCGGACCTTTTCGCCGGGGATGAGGTCTCGGTCTCGGCCCGAATCTATGCGTCCCGGGAATTCGACAACTTCAACGCCCCCTTCTACGCCCGCTTCCTCAAGAGCCGGAATATCCACAACCGTGCCTTCGCCAAGAGCACCCTCCTTCTCGAACGGACGGGCCCGGCGCCGTCTTGGTCGGTTTCCCGGGCGGCGTCGGTCCTCCGACGAAAGCTCCAGAGGCAGCTCGAGATCTCCTTCCTCGGCCCTCCGCCCGTAGGGATATCCCCGGAAGGCGCCGTCCTCGAAGCCCTGCTCCTCGGCGACGACGGCCGGATGGACGAGGCCACGGTCCTCTCCCTCCAGAGGACAGGGCTCTACCATCTGTTCGCCATCTCCGGCGCCCACATCGCTATCGTCTCGTTCCTGTTCTTCTCGCTCTTCAAGCTCGCTCGCATCCCCCGCAGACTGTCCTACGGCATCCTCATCGCCGCCCTCGTCTTCTATTCCCTGCTCGTCGAGGGAAGCCCGTCGGTCCTCCGGGCCGTCATCATGACCGTCGCGTTCCTTGCGGGACGGCTGTTCTGGAAGGACGCCCATATCCTCAACGCCATCGCCCTGAGCGCCTTCATCCTCCTCGTGGCGAACCCGTTCAGCCTGTTCGACGTCGGGTTCCAGCTGACCTTTGCCGCCACCCTGTCCATCATCCTCTTCCAGCCGAAACTCCTTCGGCTCCTGCCAAAGTTCCCTCTCGGCATAAGCGAACTCGCCGCGATGTCCGTGGCGGCCACGGCCGGGGTCCTGCCCATCCTCGTCAGCGACTTCAACAGGGTCACCTTCTCATCCCTCATCCTCAACTTCGCGGCCGTCCCGCTGGTCGGATTCGTCATGGGGCTCGGATATGCGTTCTTCCCGGTCGCTTTCGCCCTGCCTTTCCTGGCCGGGCCGTTCGCCCTGGGCCTCGAGGCGCTCGTCCGGGTCTTCTCGTGGATAAGCGGCCTCCTCGATCCAGTGCCGTTCGTCTCCTACCGCGTACCGACGCCGCCCGGATGGGTCGTCGTCGGATACTTCGCTTTCCTTCTGCTGCTCCTCGCGCCCAGGCGGTTTCGAAAGCAGAAAGCCGCCGCCCTCGCGGCCTTCGCAGTCTTCTTCGCTATCCTCGTCACCTATCCGTTCCCTTCGCGGTCGTCCGGCCTTAAAGTCACGATCCTCGACGTCGGCCAGGGCGACGCCATCCTCGTCGAGTTCCCGGGCCGCCGGAAGATGCTCATTGATGCGGGCGGCTTCTCCGAAGGGCGGTTCGACGTCGGCGAAAGCGTGGTCTCTCCCTTCCTATGGCGGAAGGGCATCAAGAGGCTCGATTACCTCGTTCTCACGCACCCCCATCCGGACCACCTCAACGGCCTCCCGGCCATCGCCCGGAATTTCCGGATCGGCGAGTATTGGGAGGCGGAACGCCCCGCGGGCGGCGAAGCGTACCCGGCTCTTGAGGCCGCTTTGGGAAAACGCGCCTCCCGCAGGACCGTCGGCCGAGGGATCATCCTCCGGGAGAGCGGCGTCCTCATAGAGGGCTTTCATCCGCCTCCGGGCGGGGATCCCCCCGCGACCGCCGACGCCGAAAACGACCGATCGCTCGTCCTCAGGCTGACTTACGGAGAAGCATCCTTCCTCCTCTCCGGCGACATCGGGCGCGAGGCCGAGAAGGCCATTCTCGAGTCCGTCCCGAACGTCCGGGCCCGCGTCCTGAAAGCGCCGCACCACGGCAGCGATACCTCGAGCTCGGCCGAATTCCTGGCGGGAGTGACCCCCGAATTCGCGGTCGTCACGGCCGGGGACGGGAATCGTTACGGATTCCCCAGGCCCGAGGTCCTCGCGAGGTACGCCGCGGCCGGCATCCGGGTCTTCCGCATCGACCGGGACGGGGCCGTGGAATTCGCCTCCGACGGCCGCGACCTCCGCGTCCGGACGGCGGCCACCGTTAAAAAGTCCGATTGACACGAAGCCGGCGAAGATCAATAATATGTTCGCGGGGAACAAGATGAAGAAAAAGATCCTGATGGGCTTCTTTCTCTCCCTTTTGGCGGTGACCTTTCTCGGGGCCCAAAGCCTTGCCGAGATATCCAAGAAGGAAAAGGAACGTCGGGCTGCGCTCAAGGGCAAGCAGACCGTCGTGACTAACGAGGACCTGGCCAAGGTCAAGAAGAAGGCCGCGTTGACCGAGAGCCTCGCCGGGGAAGCCGCACTTCCCGAAGGCACCCCGGAGGAAAAATCCCCGGCAACCGGGGCGACGCCTCCGGCGGACCAGGCGCCGCCCGAGCTGACCCCCGAGGCCGGGAAAGAGGCATCCCTCAACGACCAGGCGCTGAGTCAGCAGAGGGCCGCCCTCGAGGACAAGTGGAACAGGGCCCAGGAGCTGGTGGATCTCCTGACAATGAAAATGAACGCGCTCTGGCAGCAGTTCTATAGTCTGGACGACATGACCGCGAAGGAAAGCATCCAGCTTCAGATCGGTCAGACCTATGAGAAGCTCCTCAAGACCCAGGAAGAGGAGGTCGCCGCCCGGGAAGAGCTGGCCGCGTTCGTGGCGAAGACGCCCCGCTAGGATCCCCCCCCTCTTATCTGAAATAAATAAACGATACCTGGATCCCGAGCTCGCGCTCATCCTTGGAGTTCGGGTAGATTTTGGCGGGGACGAACGGCTTGTCGGTGGCGATGATCAGGCGGAAATCGTTCTTGTCGCCGAGCATGTCCTTGCCGATCTTGTAGGATTTGTCGAAGAATCCGGTCGGGGTCGCCGGAATGAACTCGTCGAGGACACTGTCGTTGATCTTGAAGATGACCTTCTGGTCCTTGACGGCGTCGGTGTTGAGGGCGCCCCGGACGATGAGCAGGGCGTCACGGCGCGGGTTGTCGATAAGGCACCGGGCCTCGCGGGCGGTCCAGCGCCACCTCTTGAGGGTGCTCTCGGGGGCGACCTCCTGCTCGTACCAGCCATCCTCGTACACGATCTCGGGGGTGTCGGGCGGGGGGGGCAGGACCTTGAGCTTCCTGTCGTAAATCTGGAACTTCACCTTGCCGGTCCTGTCGAAGGGCGAATAGAGCCCGACGGAGAGGCGGAGGGTCTCCTCTCCCTTGAACTGGGGGTCGAACTCGTCGATGAACTTAGGGATGTAGATGCGCTGGGTGGTTACGTATTCCTTGCCGGGCTCCCACTTCGAGGTCGGAGGCTCGGGAATGTAGTCGTCCTGTAAGAGCATGTTGCTGTCGTTCCAGAAATGCACGAATGCGCTGAGGTCCTGATCCATCTTCTGAAACTCCCCGGTCGTCTTCCACCGGTAGGTGACGTCGGTCATGAGGTTGTCGGTCAGGGTCTTGTCCGAGAACTCCACGGCGAGCTCGATGCCCTTGACGGAGGCCTTCTTTCGGCAGGAGACGGAGAAGATGGCGGCGATTATCAGCAGAACAACGATCGTCTTGGTTCTTTTCATAGCTTGACCTCCGAAATCATCAAAACGTAAGCCCCATTATAGAAAATATGCGGTTGGAAGTAAATATGCCCCTTTTTGACAGCCTCTGCTGTCTATTGTATATTTTGGGGCAAATGAAGCTTGCGCTTCTCGCCTTTTCGCCCTTCTCGAGGCTCGCCTGCCTGACCAAGGCCGTCCTGTACGCGCGGGGAGTCCTAAGGACCGCGAAGGCGCCCCTCCCCGCGGTGAGCGTCGGCAACATCTCATTCGGCGGCACCGAGAAGACCCCCCTGGTCATGGAGCTCATCGCCCTCCTGCTCCGCCAGGGTCACAGGCCGGCCCTCATCTCCCGCGGGTACCGTGGCGCCTGGGAACAAGTCGGCGGAACACTTTCCGACGGAAGGTTACTGCTCGGGACGTGGCCCCAGGGCGGCGACGAGCCCTTCATGGTCGCCCGCCGCTTTCCGGAGGCCGGGGTCTTCGTGGGGAGAAACAAGCTTGCCTCCTGCCTGAAAGCCCGCGACCTCGGATTTACGGCCGTGGTTCTGGACGACGCCTTCCAGCACAGACGCCTGGCGAGGGACCTGGATATCGTCCTTGTCAGCCCGGCGGAACGGCGACCCCTTCGGGAAAACGTCTCCGCCCTCGGCCGCGCCGGCGTCATCCTGGTGAGGAGGAACGGCGGCGCCTCCGCGAAGGACCGGATCCGGACCTCTTTCCCTGGCGCGGCGGTCTTCGATTACGGCGTCACGCCCCAGGCCCTGATCGATCCCCGGACGGGCGGACAGGCCCCGGCGGGCGCTCTCTCAGGCAAGCGTGTTTTCGCCTTCTGCGGGATCGCCGGGCCGCTCCGGTTCCTGACCGTCCTCCGGGAGCTCGGAGCGGACGTGGCGGGCTCGCTCGCCTTCCCCGACCACTACGCCTACCCCCGCGCCGCCCTCGACAGGATCGCCGGGGAGTTCGGCGCGTCCGGGGCGGAGCTCCTCGTCACGACCGAGAAGGATTCCGTCAAGCTCGCACCGGCCGGCCCGCCTCTTGACGGCCTGCCTCTTCGTTATCTCCGGATAGGGCTCGATATCGAGGCCGGCTTCACCGAACGGGTTGCGGCCGCGCTCCGCAAAGCCGGGGCGGCGCCCGGAGGACCGGTATGAAGACCTGGGTTGAATACGGCGCGTTCAAGGTCTTCATGTTCTTTTTCGCCGCTCCTCCCCGCTCCTGGTGCCTGAGGTTCGGCCGGGCGCTCGGGACGCTGGTCTTTCGCCTTGACCGTCACCACCGGAACATCGCCCTTGCCAACCTCCGGCAGGCCTTCGGACAGGAAAAGAGCCCGGCCGAGCTCCGGGCGATCGCCTTGGACTCGTTCCGCCGATTCGGGGAAACCGTTGCCGACATCTTCAAGCTCTTTTACTGGAGCCCTGCGGATATCGATGAGCTCGTCGACGTCGAAGGCCAAGAGAACCTGAAGAGCGCGGTCGCCGGAGGCAGGGGCGTTCTTGTCTTCTCGGCTCACATCGGCAACTGGGAGATTGGCTCATCGGTCATCTCGAAGGCCGGGCCGTTCAGCGTCATCGCCCGCGCCCTGGACAACCCCCGCGTGGACAGGGCTCTCCTGAGGTTCCGGGAGGGCATGGGCGCCCAGGTCATTTACAAACAACAGGCGGCGAAAAAGGTCCTCCAGGCCCTCCGCAACCGGGAGATCGTTGCCATCCTGGTCGACCAGAACGTCCTGCGCAGAGAGGCCGTCTTCGTCGACTTCTTCGGCCGCCCGGCCGGGACGACCCCCGCCTTGGGCGCGTTCCACCTCCGGACGGGCGCCCCGCTTCTCCCTGTCTTCTGCCTCCCGGCCGCCGGGGGCCGCTACCGCCTGCGCATCCTGCCCCCTGTCGCGTTCGTCCCCGGGGAGGATGTCGGGGCGGACGTGTTGAAAATAACCGGGATATGCACTAAAATCATCGAGACTGAGATCCGGGAGGACCCCTCCTCCTGGCTCTGGGTCCACGACCGCTGGCGTTCGAGGCCTAAGGACGAACATGACCACCAAACCCAAACCGCCTGAAGAGTCCGGGCCGCCGACTCGGGCCGGGAAACGCGCCCCCGACGAGCTCCGCCCCATCCTCATCCGGACGGATTACTACGAGTACGCCGACGGGTCGGCCTACATCGAGATGGGCAAGACCAAGGTCGCGGCCTCGGCCACGCTCGACGACCGGGTCCCGCCGTTCCTCAAGAACACGGGAACGGGCTGGGTGACGGCCGAGTACGCCATGCTCCCGTGCGCCACCGAGCGGCGGACGCCCCGGGAACGGATGCCGGGCAAAATTTCGGGCCGGACCCAGGAGATCCAACGGCTCATCGGCAGGTCTCTCCGCTCCGTTACGGACCTCGCGGCCATCGGCGAAACGACCGTCCTCATCGACTGCGACGTCCTCCAGGCGGACGGCGGGACGCGGGCGGCCTCCGTCACCGCCGGCTGCATCGCCTTGGCCCTGGCCCTGAAGAAGCTCCTCGACCTCCGGTACGTCAAAGCCATGCCGCTCAAGCACCTCGTCGCCGCCGTGAGCGTCGGGCTCGTCAAGGGCCGGGAGCTCCTCGACCTCGACTACAGCGAGGATTCCGCGGCCGACCTCGACATGAACGTCGTCGAAACCGACAACGGCCAGCTCGTCGAGGTCCAGGCCTCGGCCGAGAAGAGCCCCTTCTCCCGCAAGGACTTCGCCAGCCTGATGAAGCTCGCGGACAAGGGGATCGAGGAGGTCGTCACGGCCCAGAGGGAGGCTTTGATGAAAAAGAGCGTCCTCTTCATGGCATACAAATGAAGCGCATTCTCATCACGGGCGGCGCGGGGTTCCTCGGGAGCCACCTTGCGGACCGGCTCATCAGCGAAGGAGCGGACGTCGTTTGCATCGACAACTTTTTCTCCGGGTCGAAGGACAACATCCGCCATCTCTTCCCGAATCCCTACTTCGAGCTCATCCGTCACGACGTCATCCACCCGCTGTTCGTCGAGGTGGACCACATCTACCACCTGGCCTGCCCGGCCTCCCCTATCCACTACCAGCAGAATGCCATCAAGACGGTCAAGACCACGGTCATGGGAACGATCAACATGCTCGGCCTCGCCAAGCGGATCAGAGCGCGCATCCTCCTGTCGTCCTCCTCCGAGGTCTACGGGGATGCAAAGGTCCATCCCCAGAACGAGTCTTACTGGGGCAACGTCAACCCCATCGGCATTCGGAGCTGTTACGACGAGGGGAAGCGCGTGGCCGAGACCCTGATGATGGACTACCACCGCCAGAACCGGGTCGAGGTCCGCATCGTCCGCATCTTCAACACCTACGGGCCGCGGATGGCCGTCGACGACGGCCGGGTCGTCAGCAACTTCATCGTCCAGGCCCTCAAGGGCGAGCCCCTGACGGTCTACGGCAAAGGGAGCCAGACGCGCTCGTTCTGCTACGTCACGGACCTCATCGAGGCCCTCGTCCGGATGATGAACACGGACGGGTTCATCGGACCCGTCAACGTGGGCAACCCGGGTGAATTCACCATCCTCGAGCTGGCCGAGAAGGTCCTCAAACTCACCGGGAGCCGCTCCCGGATCGTCCACGGCGTCCTCCCCCAGGACGACCCCGTCCGCCGGTGCCCGGACATCGGGCTGGCCGAGGTCAAGCTCGACTGGAAGCCCACGGTCAGCCTGGATGAGGGCCTGCCGCCGACGATTGCATACTTCCGGGGGAAGCTGGGGCTGTGAAACTGTCGGTCGTCATCCCCGTCTACAACGAGAAGGATACCGTCCTCGAGCTCATCCGGCGCGTCAGGGCGGTTGCCTTGCCGCTGGAGAGGGAAATCATCGTCGTGGACGACTTCTCGACCGACGGAACGCGCGACATTGTCCGGGGCCTCAAAGGCCCGGACGCCCGGGTCCTCTTCCAGCCGAAGAACATGGGCAAAGGGGCGGCGCTCAAGGCGGGGTTCGCCGCGGCGACGGGGGACATCGTCCTCGTCCAGGACGCCGACCTGGAATACGACCCCGCCGAATACGTGGCGCTCCTCGCCCCCATCCTCGACGGGCAGGCCGACGTCGTCTACGGGTCGCGCTTCCTCGGCGGCCCTCACCGGGTACTCTTCTTCTGGCATTCGGTCGGGAACCGGTTTCTGACCGGCTTCTCCAACATTGTCACCAACCTTAACCTGACCGACATGGAGACGTGCTACAAAGTGTTCCGGAGCGAAGTCTTAAGGAAGATCGACCTCAGGTCCGAGCGGTTCGGGTTCGAGCCCGAGATCACGATCAAGGTCGCCCGGCTCAAATGCCGCATCTACGAGGTCCCCATCTCCTACGCCGGCCGCGATTACTCCCAGGGCAAGAAGATTGGCTGGAAGGACGGCCTGGCGGCCATCTGGCATATCGTCAGGTTCCGGTTTTTCGGCTGAGGAGGGGTCAGGTCTCAATTTTCAACTTTTTGCCGGACTAAAAAGTTGAAAATTGAGACCTGACCCCTCCCCGGCTTGACAACACCCATACACCGCTATAATATCTGGCTTTAAAGACGGTCAAAAGGGCTCTTCCAAGGAGGTTAGCATGAACCAGCTTTCCTGGCTGGTGCCGGCCGGCATCATTTTCGTCGTCATCGCCCTCGTCGTCCTCATCCTGGCCCTGCAATACCGCAAGGTCGGACCCAACGAAGCCCTTATCATATCGGGGGGGCGAAAACGGACGATCACCGAGCCCGACGGGACGCACAAGAAGATCGGCTACCGCTACCGCCTCGGCGGCGGGACCTTCGTCTGGCCCTTCACCGAGCGTGTCGACGTCCTGCCCATGGACATCATCACGCTCACGATCCGGACGCCCGAAGTCCTGACGCACGGCGGGGTGCCCCTCATGGCCGAAGCCACCGGCCAGGTCAAGGTCGACTCCTCCGACGAGGGCATCCGCAAGGCCGCCGAGCAGTTCCTCGGCCAGGGCAAGGACGGCATCCGCGACGTCGCCATGACCGTCCTCGAAGGCAAGGTCCGCGAGGTCATCGGCACGCTGACCGTCGAGGATATCTACCGGGGCCGCCAGGAGTTCTCGAACCGCGTCGTCCAGGCCGTCAAGAACGACCTGGCGTCCATGGGCCTCGTCATCCTCTCCTTCGCCCTCAAGGACATCAGCGACACCCAGGGCTACATCGACGCCCTCTCCAAGCCCCAGATCGCCGCCGCCAAGCGCGACGCGGTCATCGCCCAGGCCGAGACGGAGAAGGAGTCCATCATCAAGTCCTCCCAAGCCCGGAAGGAGGGGGAAGTCGCCCGCCTCCAGGCCGAGGCCCAGATCGCCAAGGCCCAGTGGGAGAATGAGGCCAAGAAGGCCGAGTCCCAGGTCTTCGTCAACTCCAAGAAGGCCCAGGCCGACTTCTCCTACGAGCTCGAGCGCACCAAGCTGAACCAGGAGATCAAGAAGGAGGAGGCCAAGGTCCGCCTCATCGAGAAGGAGGAGGCCGTCAAGATCGAACAGGCCGAGATCGCCCGGAAGGAGAAGGAGCTCGAGGCCAACGTCCTCAAGCCGGCCGACGCCCGTAAATACCAGATCAAGGCGGAGGCGGATGCCGAGCAGTACCGCATCCAGGCCGAGGGCAAGGGCAAGGCCGAGGCCATGAAGCTCGAGGCCGAAGCCGTGGCCGACCAGACCCGCTTCAAGGGGTTGGCCGAGGCCGAGGCGATGACGAAGAAGGCCGAGGCCTGGGAGAAGTACAACCAGGCGGCCATCCTCGAGATGTACCTCAAGGTCCTGCCCGATCTGGCCCGGGCCGTTGCCGAGCCGCTCGCCAAGGTGGACAAGATCGTCATCGTCGGCGGCGGGGGGGATAAGGACCTGGGGACGACGAAGATCACCGGCCAGATCGCCCAGATCCTGGCCCAGATGCCCGAGATCGTGAAGACGCTGACCGGGGCGGACATCAACCAGTTCCTGAAGGATAAGCTCTCGCCGGCGGCGAAGCCGGCCGAGCAAGTCGATCCGACCAAGCCCGGCAAGTCATCCGAGCCGGGGAAGAAATAGGCCACGGCTGAAGGTACCGGCGCCGATATGAGTTTTAGCGCCCAAATGAGCTCCATCACACAAATCCCCCCCGCCCCCCTTTTTCCAAAGGGGGGAGTCTTAAAAGCCGCCTTTGTCAAAGGGAGAACCTTGATCTCCCTATTTGTACAAGAGGGCGTCTTGATACCCCCTTTTCCTAAAGGGGGGCTATGGGGGGATTTTTGGGGGGATTTATGATCTCAGAAACTGTCAACAAGATCGGCGCGTCCCCGACCCTTAAGATCTCGGCCAAGGCCAAGGCCATGCGGGCCGAGGGGATCGACGTCATCGACCTGAGCGTCGGGGAGCCGGACTTCCCCACCCCGGAGAACGTCAAGGAAGCCGGGATCAAGGCCATCCGCGACAACTTCACCAAGTACACCGATAATAGCGGCATCGCGGACCTCCGGAAGGCGGTCGCCACACGCCTCAAGGATGACTACGGCTTGACCTACGGCTTGAACGAGATCCTCATCTCGGCCGGAGCCAAGTCGTCTCTCTACCACCTCGTCCAGGCGCTCGTCAACGAGGGTGAGGAGGTCATCATTCCGTCGCCGTACTGGGTCACCTACCCCGAGTGCGTCGTCCTGGCCAAGGGGAAGCCCGTCATCGTCCCGACGCGGGAGGAGGACGGATTTCTGCTGACGCCGGACCGGCTCAAGGCGGCTATCACGCCGGCGACGAAGGCCCTCATCCTGAACAACCCCTCCAACCCGACGGGCGCGGCCTACGAGCGGCGGCATCTCGAGGCGCTGGCCGAGGTCATCCGGGGCGAAGACATCTACGTCATCGCCGACGAGATCTACGCCAAGCTCATCTACGACGGGTTCCTGTACACGAGCTTCCCCGCCCTGGGGGAAGATATCAAGAAGAAGTCCATCATCGTCAATGGCGTCTCCAAAGCCTACTCCATGACGGGCTGGCGCATCGGATTCGCGGCCGGGCCGGCCGAGATCATCGGCGGGATGGCCAAGATCCAGGGCCACACGACGTCCAACGCCTGCTCCATCTCCCAGAAGGCGGCCCTCGAAGCGTTCGGCGGGCCGCAGTACGAGGCCCAGCGCATGGCCTCGGAATTCCAGCGGCGGCGGAACTACGCCCTGATGAAGCTCAGCGCCGTCCCCGGGCTCTCCTGCTTCAAGCCGCAGGGGGCGTTCTACCTCTTCCCGAACGTGAGCGCTTATTTCGGGAAGGAAGCCGACGGCGTGCCCATCCGGAACTCCTACGGCATGGCCTATTACCTCCTGAAGCAGGCCCGGGTGGCCATCGTCCCCGGGGACGCGTTCGGCGCAGACGACTACATCCGCCTCTCCTACGCGACCTCGATGGAGAATCTGGAAAAGGGCATGGGGCGCATCGTCGAGGCGCTGGCCAAGCTCAAGACCGCGAAGAAGACAAAGCGCGTCGCCCTCAACAACACGGTTACGAAAGTCCGGAAGTCCGTCCCGGTCGAGGCCGGGATCGATCCGAAGATGCGCGACGGCCTGGTCGCGGAGATGGACGGGCACCTCGGCTACGAGAGCCTCTACGAGTGGAACGCTAATATCGGCGGGACGGTCGTGCGGCTGAGGACGAACTCGGCCCACCTCAACGACTTCTGGATGGAGAACTGGTACCCGGCCCAGTTCGAGGCCGACCTGGAGCCGCACGGCGTCGTCTATGCCGTCGACGGCATCGCGGGCCGCGAGCCGCGAGCCTTCTACAACTCCGAGACCCGGACCGGCGTCCTGGTCAACACGGACAACTACGGTCCGCTCCGGAGCCTGGCCCTCGGGTTGGTCATGGACCAGGCCGAGCGGATGTTCGGCGCCCATGCGGTGCGCGGGATGTCGGCCGAAGTCGGCGGGAACGGGCTCGTCCTCATCGGGCCGCCCGGGACGAACAAGACCGAGCTCTTTTTCGAGCTCCTCAAGGACCCGCGGTTCCGGATGCAGGCGAACGACGTCGTCTTCGTGCGGTACGCGGGGGGCACGGCGGCGGCCGAGTGCGTCGAGCGCAAGCTCTACGTGCCGACCAACACCGTCGAAGCCTTCGATACTTTCAGGGACGGCGACGTCCCCGAAAGTACTGCAAGGCGCCGCCTGGCCCCGCTCTTCGACCGCAGCAAGTGCGAGAACGTCGTCACGCGGAAAGAGGACTGCCGGAACGAAGAGTGCCTCCGCCAGGACGCCTGCCGGCTCGACCGGGGCTCGCCATACTGCTACAAAGCGTCCAAGGAAGCGCACGCGATGCTCGACCCGGCCTGGATCGGCGGAAGGGCGGCCGTGGCGCGTCGGACGAATCTGCGCTGGGTCGTCATCCTGAGGAACGACCCCATCTCGCCGGCCGTGGTCAAACTGGGGAAGGACGAGGCGTTGCGGATGCTCGAAGCCGGGGAAAGCGCCGGGGCGAAGAAGAGCCTTAGCGGCAAGAGCCGGCCTTTCTACAATCCTCACCTTCTTTTAAGCACAACGGGGCAGGCAGGCGTGATGCCCGAGCGCGCGGACGCGGCGTCGTCCGAGCGCCTGGAGCTCGAGAAATCCTTCTACGCGCGCCTGCTGGATCACACGACGTGCTACTTGTTCAACAGCGGCGTCGCCGGCGCCGATAAATTGAAAGAGCTCATCGGATAAATCCCCCCAACCCCCCTTTTTCAAAGGGGGGTGTCTATATCCCCCTCAGCCCCCCATTAGGAAAAGGGAGGCATCATGTCCCTCCAGCCCCCCTTTAGGAAAGAGAGGTCATCATGTCTCCCAACCTCCCTTTTCCAAAGGGGGGCAAGCATCAAAGTCCCCTATTCCCCTTTTTTACCACAAGGGGAGGGCGATGACGTCCCCCCTTTGTAAAAGGGGGGGTTAGGGGGGATTTCTCTACAAAAGCTCAAATATTGTTTCGAGCACTTCCTTCGTTGATTTCAAAACCTCCAAGTCTGAGAACCTCAGGACCCTCATGCCCAGTTTATTCATGAATTCGTCCCGGATCTTGTCCTTTTCAGCCCCGATGCCATAGTAATGTTGCCCCCCGTCGACCTCGATGATCAGTTTTGCCGTCGGGCAGTAAAAATCGACGATATAACTACCGATCGGTCTCTGTCTGAAGAATTGGCGCCCTTTCAGTTGTCTCTGACGAATCTTGTCCCAAAGACGCATCTCGGCCTCGGTCATGTTCTTCCGGAGATCGCGAGAATATTTTTTCAGCCATGGATCATACTTAAGCACAATTAAATCCCCCCCAACCCCCCTTTTTCAAAGGGGGGTGTCTATATCCCCCTTAGCCCCTCTTTAGGAAAAGGGGATAATTCCATATCGGGTCCTATGACATGGACGGATAAGAGACCGCCTTTTTCTCACCGCGGGGGGGATCTATCGTTCCCCCCTTGTTGAAAAGGGGTTGGGAGGATCTATCGTTTCCCCTTTGTTGAAGAGGGGTTGGGGGGAGTTAATATAGGCCTGTTTCGATCTCCTCGGCCATGATATGCAACATCAACAGGTGCACTTCCTGGATGCGCGGGGTGCTCTCTGATGGAACAGCTATTAGATAATCGGGCGCGGCATCCGACGCAACGCCGGACGTTGAGGCCAACATCCCCCCGCCCTCGCCGGTCAGGGCGATCGTGAGCATCCCCTTCGCCTTTGCCGCCTTCAAGGCTTCGATGATATTCGGCGAATTCCCGCTTGTCGTCAAGGCAATGGCCACATCGCCCTTATCGCCAATCGCCTCAATCTGACGGCTGAAGACTTGGTCGAAGGACCTGTCGTTCGAGATGGCCGTCAGTGCGGACGTGTCGGTTGTCAAAGCTATGGACGGGATGGCCCGGCGCTCCTTCAGGAACCGATTCATGAGCTCCGCTGCGAAGTGCTGGGCCTCGGCCGCGCTCCCGCCATTCCCGAAGACGAGGACCTTGTGTCCCGCCTTGAGGGCCCTCACAGTCGCGGCAATAGAGCCCTCGAGCGCATCCCCACCCGCAGCCCCGAGCTTCTCCAATATCCGGGATAATTCACCGACGGCGTCATCTTTTTTCATTCTTTTCTCCAGAAAGAGATCATCGGCTGAGGGGTCAGGTCTCAACTTTTGACTTTTTGACCGACCGTTAAAAAGTCAAAAGTTGAGACCTGACCCCTCCCCTCATTCATCCCGACGCTCTTGATGCGCGTCATCCTGTTCCTTCAATCTAACGGTTAGGTCATCCAGGCCCAAGAATTCAACTTCTATGTCTCCAAATGAACGCTTATAGGGTCTTTCCACGTCGTGGCAAGCGGCGTAGTTCGGGCCCTTCGAGTACTGCCGCCGGAAAGCCCGCATTCCCGCGGGATCAAACTGCGAAGCGGACCATTTGCACTCGATCGCTGTCGGAGGGCCGGAGGCTTTCCGCCGGATAAAATCCACCTCATGATGGCGTTTATCACGCCAGTAACCCAGGGTTCGGGTCTGCAGTCGGCCTTGGATCTCGTTGAGAACATAATGTTCCCAAAGCTCTCCCATGTCGTCGGGGCGGAGGTTTTGCCAGCCCCTGTAATGGCATACGAACCCGGTATCGAAACCATAGACTTTCGGCGCCGAAAGGATCTCCGAGCGGCGGTGAGTATTGAATGGGCGAACCACGTGAACGACAAAAGTCGCCTCGAGAACCGAAAGATAATTAGCAATCGTAGTTCGGCTCACTTCACAAGGGCCGGATAACTTGGTTGCCTCAAAAATCCCGCCGCTTTGCATAAACAGGAGCTCCGTAAACCGCTGAAAAGAATACCGCCTTTCCAATCGAAACAATTCCTGGATATCCTTGGCCCAAAAGGCGTCCATCCATTCCTGGAATTCCCTGTCCGGGTACTCTCCGCTCAAAAAGAACGGCGGAAGCCCACCCCTCAAAAGACGCCGGTCGATGTCCGGATGGCCAAAGTCTTCCAGGTCGCCGACGATCATTGGCGTCAACCACATTTCCAGTTTTCTTCCCGTAAGGGTATCCCTGAATTTTCTCGAAGCGCCAAGCGAAGACGATCCCGTGGCGATAATCCGGACGTCTGGAAAATGGTCCGCTGCGATCTTGAGCGTTTCCGCAGGATTGCCCAAGCGATGGATTTCATCCAGAACGATCCGCCGTCCCCGGAAGTTCGCAAGGAATTCCTCCGGATCCTCCAGCAAGCGACGAACGCGCGGGAGTTCGCAGTCAAAATATTCAATGTTAGCCAGAGATTTGCATAAGTAGGTTTTCCCGACCCTCCGGACTCCGGAAACCCAAAGAACTGATCTCTTCTCCCACAATTGAGAAATCAGGTCTGCCCAAAAACGCCGAAGCTTGATCATAGCTGACCAGATTCTATCCCAAAGCGCGACCATGCGCAAGTAAAATAGCGTTTGGTGGCACTATTTGCCAGACGAGCCCTCGGCAACCTTCTCAAATTTTCCCCTTGCAGGATGCTGAAGCCGTGAATATTATACGTGCGCCCAACGCGAACATCAAGGTGAACCGCTAATCGGGCGATTGAAGAGCGCATCAATGTCGCCTATAATGATTCTGATCCGACGGAATCAACCCTGGGGAAACAATGAAAAGAGCCTTCAACGTTATAATTGAGCCGGATGAAGACGGCTATTTCGTCGCGACCGTTCCGGAGCTCCCCGGCTGTCACACGCAAGCCAAGAGCCTCGATGAGCTGAATCAACGAATCGAGGAAGCGATCACCTTCTATCACGAACACCGAAAACAAGCGAAGATCGTCGGGCTGTTCGGGACGATCCCCTATGCCGCGGATTACAATCCTAAAAAGCCCAGGGCGCGCTGCCCCCTCAGCAGGACGGTTTTGACGCGCGTCCGGTAATCGAGCGGGTCGCCGTCAAAGACGACGATGTCCGCATCCTTGCCCGCCTCAAGGCTCCCAATCCTGTCGGCGACGCCGAGCACCTCGGCCGCCGTCAGGGT
>CAZPEP010000036.1:0-47399 GCA_964585685.1 uncultured Eubacteriales bacterium
CAGGCGTCGAAGCCCTCGTTTCCCGGACGGGCTACACCGGAGAGGACGGATTCGAGATCTACACGCTCGACCCGAACCCGGGCGTGGTCTGGGACGCCATCCTGGAGAAGGGCGCCGGCCGCGGCGTCATGCCCATCGGGCTGGGCGCCCGGGACACCCTGAGGCTCGAGTCCAAGCTCATGCTTTACGGCAACGACATCGGCGACAAGACGACGGTCCTCGAGGCCGACCTGAAATGGATCTGCAAGTTCCAGAAGGGCGACTTCCTGGGGAAGGCGGTCCTCGAAAAACAGCTCGCCGAAGGCCTGCGCCGGAAGATCGCCGGCTTCGAGATCACGGACCGCGGCATCGCCCGCCCCCATTACCCGGTCTTCGTCGGCGGGGCGAAGGTCTCCGAGGTCTGCTCCGGGACGTTCGCGCCGTTCCTGAAGAAGTCCATCGGCCTGGCCTATCTCCCGATCGAGCACACCTCCGTCGGGACCGAGATCGGCATCGGCATCCGGGACAAGATCGTCAAGGCGAAGGTCGTTCCGACGCCGTTCTACAAGAGAGTGAAGAAGTAAGCAGGAGGTCACCATGTATCCGAACGAATTCCGCTACACCAAGGAACACGAATGGGTCAAGGTCGAGGGCGGCGAGGCCGTCGTCGGCATCACCGATTTCGCCCAGAAACAGCTGGGCGACATCATCTTCGTCGAGCTCCCCGAGGTCGGCCGGAAGCTCGGCGTCCACGATTCCATCGGGACCATCGAATCGGTCAAATCCGTCTCCGACGTCTTCGCCCCGGTCGCGGGCGAGGTCGTCGCCGTGAACGGCGAGCTCGGCCAGGCGGCCGACCTCGTCAACAAGGACCCCCACGGCAAGGGCTGGATCGTCCGGCTCCGCCTCGCGGACAAAGCCGGGGCCGAGGCCCTGATGACCGTGTCCGACTACGAAAAATATCTGGAGGGACTCGAAGCCTGAGCGCCGCGCCCTCCGTCGGGCCCCAGCGAAAGGATTTTGATGAGCTACGTTTCATTGAGCGAAAAAGACCGCCGGGAGATGCTCGAGAGGATCGGCGTCGGCTCCACGGACGATCTGTTCTGCTGCATTCCCGAGGCCGTCCGCCTCACGGGGAAACTCGCGCTTCCCGAAGCGATGCCCGAATCGGCGCTCGTCCGGCACCTCGAGGGGATCGCCGGGGAGAACGCCTACTCGAAATATCTATCCTTCCTGGGAGGCGGGGCATATGACCATTTCATCCCGTCGGTCGTAGACAGCCTGAGCTCCCGGGGCGAGTTCGTCACTCCGTACACGCCCTATCAGCCCGAGGTGAGCCAGGGAACCCTCCAGGCCATATTCGAGTACCAGACCTTGATCTGCCAGCTGACGGGCATGGACATCGCCAACGCATCCCTCTACGAGGGAGCCACGGGGGCGGCCGAAGCCGTCCTGATGGCCCACAGGCTAAAGAACAGGCCCAAGGTGCTCGTCGCTGCTTCTCTCCATCCCCAGTACAAGAGCGTCATCAGGACGTACATCCGAAACTTGGGGATCAGGGCCGAAGAGGTGCCTTACGACGGGACCGGTGGCCTCGACAAGGCGGCCTTAACCCTGATGCTCGATGCGGAAACCGCGGCGCTCATCATCCAGTCGCCCAACTATTTCGGCGTCTGCGAGGACGTCAAGGCCGTGGCCGACACCACCCACGGGAGCCAGGCCCTTCTGGCCGTCGTCGTTGCCGAAGCCCTCTCCCTCGGCCTTCTCGAGGCCCCGGGCAAGCTGGGCGCGGACATCGTGACCGGCGAAGGACAGTCCTTCGGGATCCCCTTGAGCTTCGGCGGACCCTACCTCGGATTCATGGCCTGCATGAAGGAATTCGTCCGTCAGCTTCCCGGCCGCATCGCCGGCCAGACGACCGACATCGATGGGAAGCGGGGCTTCGTCCTGACCTTGGCCACCCGGGAACAGCACATCCGCCGGGAGAAGGCCACGTCCAACATCTGTACGAACCAGGCCCTCTGCGCCCTCCGGGCGACCATATACCTGGAGACCGTGGGCAAGAAGGGCCTTCGGGAACTGGCCTGGCAGAACGTCCAGAAGGCGGCCTACGCTGTCGACCGGCTGACCCGGGTCCCGGGCGTCAAGCGCCGTTTTCCGGGCCCCCATTTCAACGAGTTTGCCTTGGAATTCCCGAAGGACTGGGACGGGATCGACAGATCCCTCAAGGCGAAGGGGATCCTGGCCGGGATCGGGCTCGAGGCGGATTTCCCGGGGCTTGAGAAGTGCGCCCTCGTCTGCGTCACGGAGCGGCACGGGAAGAACGACATCGACGGGCTGGCCGCGGCGCTCGAGGAGGTGCTCCGATGATCCGCGAAATGCGCGAACCGCTGGCGTTCGAGATCAGCTCGGAGGGGAAGCGGGCCTTCCGGGCGGAGAAGCTGGACGTCCCCGAACGGAAGGACGTCCTCGGCGGCGTCGCCGTCCGCGAGACGATCGACGGGTTCCCCGAACTCTCCGAGATCGAGGTCACCCGCCACTTCACCCGCCTGTCCCAAACGAATTATTGCGTGGACCTGGGATTCTACCCCCTGGGCTCCTGCACGATGAAATACAACCCTAAGGTCAACGAGCGGGTGGCGGCTCTCCCGGGCTTTACCGGCACGCACCCGAACGCCCCTGAGGAGCTCGTCCAGGGGAACCTGCGCCTCCTCAAGCAGGTCGAGCGGCTCCTCGGCGAGATCGCCGGGATGGACGCATTCACTCTCCAGCCGGCGGCCGGAGCCCACGGCGAGCTCACCGGCATGATGCTCATCCGGGCCGCCCTCGAAGCTCGGGGCAACGCCCGCAAGTGCGTCCTCATCCCCGATTCGGCCCACGGGACGAACCCGTCGAGCGCCCACTTCTGCGGATACACGGTCAAGGAGATCAGGTCGAACGAGAAAGGGACCATAGACCTCGAGGACCTGGCCCGCGCCATGAACGAGGACACGGCGGCTCTTATGGTCACCAACCCCAACACGCTCGGCATCTTCGAATCGGACATTTGCCGGATCGCCGAGATCGTCCATTCCAAGGGGGGCTTCCTCTACATGGACGGCGCCAATATGAACGCCCTGACCGGCATCGTCCGTCCGGGAGACATGGGCGTCGACGTCCTCCACATCAACCTCCACAAGACGTTCTCGACCCCGCACGGCGGCGGGGGGCCCGGCTCCGGCCCCGTCGGCGTGAAGAAGGTCCTGGAACCCTTCCTCCCGGTCCCGATCATCGAGGAAAAGGACGGCCGGTTCGTCCTGGTCGGGGACAGGCCCGAGTCCATCGGCCGGATGAGGAGCTTCTACGGGAACTATCTGGTCATTGTTCGTGCCTTGGCCTATATCCTTAACCTGGGCCCTGAAGGGGTCCGGGAGATCGCCGAGACGGCCGTCCTCAACGCCAACTATATCCGCAAGAGCCTGGAGGGCGATTATCACCTGAAGTATCCGACCGCAACCCTCCACGAGTGCGTCTTCTCCGACAAGTATCAGAAGGAGCACGGGGTTTCGAACCTGGACATCGCCAAGAGGCTGATCGACATGGGGCTCCATCCGCCGACGATGTCGTTTCCGCTCATCGTCCACGGCGCCCTGATGATCGAGCCCACCGAAACAGAGAGCAAGCGGGACCTGGACCGGTTCATCGATGCCATGAAGACCATCGCGAAGGAGGCCGTCGAGGACCCCGAGGTCCTGCACGCCGCCCCTCACGCCACCTACGTCCGGCGTCTAGACGAGACTGCGGCCGCCCGCACGCCCGTCCTGAAGTGGGAAAAGAAATAGATGGCACTCCAAGACTTGATCCTGAAACTCCAGGCGTTCTGGGCGGGGGAGGGGTGTTATCTCGCGCCGACTTATGATATGGAGGTGGGTGCGGGGACCATGACCCCGGACACGTTCTTCCGCGTCCTGGGGAAGAAGCCCTGGAACGTCGCTTACGTTCAGCCGGCCCGCCGGCCGAACGACGGCCGGTACGGGGAGAACCCCCACCGCGTCCAGAAGCACCACCAGTTCCAGGTCATCATGAAACCCGCCTCGGCGGATATCCAGGCGATGTACGTCCGGAGCCTCTCGGCGCTCGGGATCGAGCTCCGGGACCACGACCTGCGTTTCGACGAGGACGACTGGGAATCACCGACCATCGGCGCCTGGGGCGTCGGCTGGCAGGTCATGCTCGACGGCCTGGAGATCTCCCAGTTCACCTACTTCCAGCAGGCCGGGGGGATCGAGCTCTCTCCCGTCCCGGTCGAGATCACCTACGGGCTGGAGCGGCTGGAGATGTTCCTGGAGCAGAAGGACGACATCTACGATCTCGACTGGTCGAAAGACGTGACCTACCGCGACCTGCGGCTCGCCGAGGAGAAGGAGTTCTCCGAATACAATTTCACGGCGGCCGACACGTCTTTCCTCCGGGGCTCCTTCCAGGCCTGCGAGAAGGAAGCGGCCGCGCTCGCCGAGAAGGGCCTGCTCCTTCCGGCCTACGACATGTGCCTGAAGTGCTCCCATCTTTTTAATCTCCTCGACGCGCGCGGGGCCATCAGCGTCACCGAAAGGGTCAAGATGATCGGACGCATCCGGTCCCGGGTCAACGATATCGCCCGACGGTTCGCGGCTTCGGGAAGGGGAGACTAATGGAACTGCTGCTGGAGATCCGCACCGAGGAACTGCCCGCCTCGCACGTCCGCTCAGCCCTGGAGCAGCTGGACGCGAAGTTCCGGGCCGAGCTCAAGTCGGCCGGGATTGCCGTCCAGGAACTTGTGACCAACGGCACGTGCCGGCGTCTCGTCGTTACGGCCGACATGGCCGCGGGCCAGGAGGACGCCGGCGTCGTCGTCACCGGTCCCCCGAAGGCTGCCGCGTTCCTGCCCGACGGCTCATATTCCCCGGCCGCGCTCGGGTTTGCCCGGGCCCGGGGGATCCCGGTCGCGTCGCTCGAGGTCGTGGTCACGCCGCGCGGGGAATACCTCGGGACGAAGACGGTCCGGAAGGGGAGGCCCGCGGCGGATGTCCTGACAGAGGCGATCCCGGGCATCCTTGCCTCGCTATCCTTCCCGCGGACCATGCGCTGGATGGAAAGCCCCTTCAAATTCTCGAGGCCGATCAAGGGGCTCCTAGCCCTCTTCGACGGAAAGATTCTCCCGTTCTTCTTCGAGGGGATGGCCGCTTCCGACACGACGGTCGGCCATCCGGTTTTCGCCCCCGGTCCCATCAAGGTCGAGGGGATCACCGACTACCGGGACCGGCTCGCGAAGGCGTTGGTGATCGTCGATTTCGAAGAGCGGCGGAAAGCGATCCTATCCCAGATCGAGGAGAGGCTCGCCCCCCTCAATGCCAGGATCTTTCCCGATGACGAACTCCTTGAGAGGCTGGCCTACAACGTTGAGTTCCCCCATGTCTTTGACGGAGCATTCCCAGAGCGATATCTCGAGCTGCCGATCGAGGTTCTAGCCACCGCGATGCGCGAGGGCCAGAAGCTCTTTTCGGTCGTCAAGGACCGGAAACAACTTCCCATTTTCCTGGGGATCGCCGACGCTCCCGGGGACCTCAAGGGCCTCATCCGTAAAGGCAACGAGCGCGTCCTCAAAGCGCGGCTGGAGGACGCCCGGTTCTTCTGGGCACAGGATACCCGGAAACCCCTGGCCGAAAGGTCGGCCGGGCTTAAAAACGTCGTTTTTCAGGAAAAGCTGGGGAGTTACGAAGACAAGGTCCAGCGGATGAAGAGGATCGTCAGTTACCTCTGCGACAAGGCCGGTGCCGCCAAGGTCAAGAAGGAGGCCGTTGAGGCCGCCGGGTTGTGCAAGGCCGACCTTCTGACCGACATGGTCCGGGAGTTTCCCGCGCTCCAGGGGAAGGTCGGCGGGCTCTACGCCAAAGCGGAAGGATATCCCGCGGCCGTTCATCAGGCCGTTTATGAGCATTACCGCCCCGCGAGCCTGGAGGACGAGCCCCCGTCGTCGATGACGGGGGCCTTGGTCTCCCTGGCCGACAAGATCGATTCCATCGCCGGGGCCATCGGTGTCGGCCTCCAGGTCTCCGGCTCGAGCGATCCGTTCGGCCTGCGACGGAACGCCCACGGCATCTGCGCGATCGTCCTCGAGAAGAAGCTTAATATCTCTTTTACCCTGCTCCTCGACAAGGTCCTCACGGTCCTTGGCGACAAGCTCCTCAGGCCCAAAGCCGAGGTCAAATCCGCCTGCGTGGAGTTCTTCGAAGGAAGGCTCCGCCATATCTTCGAGACTAGAGGATTTCGGTACGACCTTGTCGAAGCGGCCCTCGGGCCGGGCATCGACCGGATCACCCACTCCTTCCAGCGGGTCAAGGCCCTCGACGGTCTGAGAAAGAGCCCGGACTTCGAGCCGTTCATCCTCATGGCCAAGCGGATCAACAACATCCTCAAGGACGTCCCGGCCTGCCGGCTCAATCCCGACCTTTTCGTCGAGAAGGAGGAGCGCGAACTCCACTCGATGCTCGTCATCATCGGGGAAAACACCGGGCCGATGATCGAGAAGGGCGATTTCGCCCGGGCCCAGAACATCATCCTCAGGCTCCGGCCGGCGCTCAACGCCTTCTTCGATAAGGTCCTCGTCATGGCGGAGGACAAGAGGGTCCGGCAGAACCGGCTGGGCCTGCTCCAGGCTATCCGGAAGCTCCTCTTCGAGATGGCGGATTACTCGCGGATCGTCGTCGAGGGGGAGAAGACGGGGAAACCGGCGAATTCCCGCTAGATACTGAACTCGCTGTTGTTCGCGTCGCCGCCCGAGTCCCCGGGCTCGATGAACTTTTGCTCGAGGGCGATGATCTTGACCAAGGCGCCGGGATAATTCTGGCCCTTCTTTTCCCCGTAGGCGTTGAACTGGACCCCGGCCTGGTATTTATAGCTCTTGCCGGGGTTGAACGAAGACCACCGGACGTGGCCCCTGAGGGTGAGCGGGATGCGTTCCCCGGGGATGGAGATCTGGATAACGATCCAAGCCTTGAACTTGAGGGGCTTCTGGGTCAGGAAGCGGACGCCGCCGCGGCTGATGTCCAGGACGGGGCAGAACTCCTGTTCGAACCCCTTGGGCGGGAAGAGCCACCGTTCTCTCTGGTAGGAAACCGTCGCTCCGGGGATCTTAAAGCGCTGGCAGAGACGTCTCTCAATCCCCTTATCGGACATCGCGAACCTCCCATCTCATCGGAACCTGGATTCTCTGTAACGATACATCATCTGCCGGGGGCTGTCAAAGAGTTCTTGCGCCCCGCTCCCGGACGATGGCCCCGTTTGAGGCGGCGAGGGAGACGGAAGCTTTGTAACGGACCTCCCCGCCGGACGGGCCGGGACGGGTGAAGGCGAACCTGAGGACCTGGGTTTTCCTGTAGGACGGGGGGGAGACGGAGGCCGCCTCCCTCTTCTTTCCGATGTCCTTGATGGCCTTGTAGACTTCGGCTACGGCGTCAAGAATGGAGAACTGATTGAATTGAGGGGAGTCCTTCCTCGGGACGATGAACGGCTTCGTCCCCCAGGGGGACGGCCCCGGGATGGGGATCTTCAACGCGGCGGGTTTGGAGGAGAGTTTCTTGCTGGTGAGGATGAGCTTATCGCCGACAAACAGGGAAACCTCCCCCTCGACGGTCCGGGGCGCGGGAGGCGCGGGCCGGCCGGCCGCAGGCGCGACGGGTGGAAGGGAGAACGCGGGCGACGATTGGACGTCAACCTTGACCGTGATGCGTTTCCTGACGACGAGTCCCGCGACCTTGAGGTCCAGGTCGAAAGCGATCTCTCCGGTCCTGTCGTAACCGCCCGTGAACGGCAGGCGGAGGATATGGAAGCCCCCCTGCCAGAGCCCCCCGGCGAGGGTGACTCCGTCGCCCGAAACCCTGTAGTAGGCATCGTTCATGAGCTCAAGCCCGACCTCGAGCCTTGCGGGCAGGGAAGGAGCGTCGTCCCCGGTCCTTTCGAGGAGAACGAACCCGGAGGCCAGGGGATAAGAGGTCTTCCAAGTTCCCCAGAAGATCATGAACTCGCGGCCGAGGGCGTCGTCGAGAAAGCCGAAAACCGGGTCTGCGTCCCCGTAGGTTTCGAAGTAGGCCACGATCCTTTCGAACTCGTCCAGATCGTCGCCCGTCCTTCGCGCGAGGAACGCGAGAAGGCCCTCGGCAGTCTGCTTGTCCGTCGGCTCGAGGCCGTCGCGGCTTTCGCGAAGAAGGGCTCGGGCCGCGGCGAAGTCCCGTCGGGGCGGGTCGAGACAGGCTCGCAGATCGCTCCTCCAATCCGCCGTCAGGGCGGCAGCGGCCAGGAGGAAGGCGAGGATCGGTGCGGCGGCTCTTTTAATCATGATACGTGAAGACGAATACGGCGGTGAGGTTCGAGGCCGGGAAGTCGTCCGGTAGGGCGGGGAAGGGTTCGCTGGCCTTCAGGGCGATCGCGGCGGCGGAGTTGAAGAGCTCGAGGTCGGCGAGCTCGGAGACCTCGAATGCGGAGAACGCGCCACTCCTTTCGATCGTGACGGCGACTCGGACCGTGCTCCTTCCCGTGAGGTTCGGGGCGGACGGGATTGCCCAATTGAGCTGGACGAGATCCATGACCTTCTTAGCCCAAGGAGAGATGTCATAACCCGGGGACTGAAAAACGGCGCTCGCCCGCTGTCCCCCCTCTCCCGTGCCTCCGCCGGTCCCCGGGGCGGGGCGGGCCCGTCCACCGCTGGCCGATGCGAGGCCGGGCAGGACGTACCTGCGGAAGGATCGGCCGCTCGGGACCCCGCCCTCGAATCCGAGAGGGGCGTCCTGGACATGGTCGGGGCTGGCCAGGAGGTTGATCCGAAGCTTTCCGTCCTCTTCGTCCCGGTACTTCGAATTCAGGGCAAGATCCCCGCTCAGGAACTCCCCGGACGCAGGGGGCGTTCCGAGGCCGTTCTTCATCAGGTTCTCGGGGGCGAGCCCTGACTTCCGGACTTCGGCGTTCTCCGGGGGGGCGCCGGGAGTCTTTTTCGGGCCCGAGGCGGGACGGGTCGCAGGCCGGCGCCTCCCGAGCTCGAACGGCCCGGGAGCCGGGTAGTTTTGGATATAGTCTTCGATGCGCCCGGGAACGGTCAGCCTGACGGGGGGCGCCAGCCGGACATTCCGGACCTCCCGGCCGAGGGGCAGGAGCTTGATCGTTAGCCCAACGTGATAAAGGCCATAGACGAGGAAGGAGTGAAGGGCCAAAGAGATGGCGAGGCTTACCGCCCGCCTCTTATAGAAGGGCTTTCGTTCCTGTTCTCGGGGTAAGAATCCGTCTCTCAAAGCTCATACCTTCACGACCATTATATAGAAATGCCGCTCCCCCGACAAAGTTGCAAAGGCGGGCTCTTCGACCTTTGAGAGGCGATTTCAAGGGAGACTGGGATGAGAAAGCATGATGAAGACCAAGCAGAACGCGTTCATCAGGAACAGGGCGTCGAGGAGGGGGAGGATGCCGGCCAGGGGGATGAGAAGGGCGGAGGCGGCAAGGGCCCCTAGGAAGGAACCCAGGAGGTCGGCTCCGTAGACCCAGCCCGTCCTTGCCGGCCCGGGGGCAATGGCCCTCGCGGAGGTTACGAACAGGCGTCCGCCGAGGGCTCCCAGGGCAAGGAACAGGACATAGAAAAGGGCTTCGGGAGCCCGATTCGCGAGGGAGAATCTGAACGCCGCGACGATCAGGAGAAAACCGGCCTGTGGAGGAAGGAGACTTGGGGTGTTCGCCGCTTTCGGGGAGCGGCTCGGCCATGCCCCAAGGAACAGGCCGCCCATGAACGCGGATAGAAGGAGCGAAAGTTTGCCGTACACGTATCCGTAGAAGGACTGGAAGGCGATGAGGGAGGCCAATTCGATGACGATGGTCGTGAAGCCCATGGTCCAGACCGGCACGAGCGGCTTGCCGGCCCGACGCTTTCTCCGGAGCGCGAGGACAAAAAGGATGAGGGCATAGGCGAAGAGGGGAACGCCGAGGAGCGCCGGAACGGGGATGCGCTCGAAGAACCTGAGCATTCCGGCTTCGAAGCCTCGGAACTGACTGCTCCAGAGGACCGAATGGAAGTAATAGGACGCCGGGGCGAGGTCTAGATTGAGGCGCGCCGGCCCCGTGCCGATGCTTTCCGCCAGCCGTTCCGTCCGCAGGGGGTTCAGCCGCGCGGAAAGAAGCGCCGCATTTATGGACAAGAGAGGCAGTTCGAGGCCGTCGATCCGCTGTTCCAGGACCTCCGGATCGAGGGTGAGAGGCGCCGAGGACGCAAGGAAAACGTTCGTGTTTCCCGGGACTACCCGGACCACCGGAAATACGGCGCGGAGCGTCACGTGGAGGGATGACAGAAAACGCCGGAGGTCGGCCCCGAGGGAGTCCTCGGAGGACGGGACGACGAAGGAGAAGACTCCGCCGGAGGCCAGGCGTGACCTGGACAGGACGAAGAACTCCCTCGTGTAGAACCTGTTGATCTGAGCGGTCGCGGGCTCGGGCAGGTTCAGGATGATGACGTCATATCGCTCCGATGAGCTCCGTAGGAACTTCAGTCCGTCCCCGGTGTGAACGCGGACTCTGGGATCCCGGAGGGATGCGCGTTCGTCCTCCCGAAGGACGGCTTCGGCCATCCGGATGATCCCGGGATCGAGCTCGACGTAGTCCGCCGAGGCGTCCCTGTATTTCAAGACCTCGTCGAGCCCGCCGCCTGCGCCGCCGCCGACGAGCAGGACCTTCCGGGCCCCGGGGTTTTGGAGCATAGCGAAATGGACGGGAGTCTCGGCCGCCGCCGGGTCGGGAAAGGAAAGAACGGGAAGCCCGCCGGCATAAACAGATACCTGATCGCCGGTCCTGACCGACTGGAGCTTTCCGTAGGGCGTATCCCGACTTCCGATGAGCTCGAAGGGTTTCCACCAGATCCTCTGCGAGGGCAGGTCACCGAGATAAAAAACCACGAGGAGGGCTATGACCGTTGCAAAGGAAAAGACGTGCTTACGTTGCCCGAAGGTCAGGTATGCTCCCGTGGCCACAGTCCCGGCGACGAGCGCTGTCCCCTGCCAATTCGAGACGAACGGAATGAGACCGAGTGAGACGATCAAGCCGGCGATGACGGCACCCAGGGATTCGAAAGCATATACGCGCGGGACTCTGCCCCCGGGAAGCCCCGCGATCAGGGCGAAGAGGGCGCCCATGGGCAAACTGGAAGCGAGACCGATCGCCATGGCGATGACGAGGGCGGGGGCCATTCCCGTCAGTTCGCCCGGCAAGGTTCCCAGGGCGAACCGGGAGAACCTCAGGCCGACGAGCCCCGTTGGGAAGAGGAGGACGACGGCGTAGAAGAGCCTATCGAGCGCCCCACTCGTGCCGGCGAGGCGGTGGCCGGCGAGGCTCCCCAATCCCCCCCAGAAAAGCCAGGAGGCCAGGACGATTCCGAAGACAAGCTCGTTCCCGTGAAAATGGACGGAGAACTCCCTTAGGAGAAAGATCTGAAAGGACGCGGCGGCGAAGCCCAGGAGGAAGGCGGGCGGGTCCGTCGTCAGGCCCAGATCCCGGGGATGGGGGCGCCGCAGAAACCGCATTTTCCGCTCCTGATGTCGTTCTTTCGGACGGCATATCCCGACCTGGTGACGACCACCCGGCGGCAGACCGGACAGCTCGTGCTCTCAGCCTCGTGACCGGGGACGTTGCCGATATAGACGTATCGCAGTCCCTCTTCGAGGGCGATCCTGCGGGACCGCTCCAAGGTCGAGACCGGGGTAGGCGGGAGGTTCTTGACCAGGTACATCGGCTGGAACCGGGAAAAGTGTAGAGGGACGTCCGGCCCGGCCTCCGCCTTCAGCCAGCGGCTCATATCCCGGATCTCCCCGGGAGAGTCGTTGAGGGTGGGGATGACGAGATAGACCACTTCGAGCCAGACCCTGCTCCCGGCCACGATCCGGATCGCCTCGAGGACCGCCCCGAGATCCCCCCGGACGTACTCGGCATAGAAATCCCTGGAGAAGGACTTGAGGTCGATCTTGACCGCATCCACGACCTTGAGGAGATCCCGCAGGGGCTCCGGCTTGACGTGTCCTCCCGTTACGACGAGGTTCCGGATCTGCTTTTGCTTCGCGGCGACGGCCGAGTCCGACATATATTCGAAGAACACGACGGGCTCTGTGTAAGTATAGGCGACGGAAGGGCATCTGTACTTTTCGGCGGCAGCGGCGACGGCGTCGGGCGGGAGGTCGAAATGCTCAACCTGCTCCGGGCGGACCTGGGAGATCTGCCAGTTCTGGCAGAACTTGCAGTTCACGTTGCAGCCTGCTGCAGCCAGGGAGAGCGCGTTCGTCCCGGGCAGGACGTGAAAGAAGGGTTTTTTCTCAACGGGGTCGACGTTGAGACTGCAGGCCTTGCCATAGACGAGCGTGTAATACGTTCCGTCCTGGTTCTCGCGGCCACCGCAATAGCCGCGCTCCTTGTCCCCCAGTCGGCACAGTCTGGGGCAGAGGCCGCATTCGATCTCCCGGTCCGGGAGCTTCTTGTAATAGCGGGCCTCGACGTGGGAGAGGGCCGACGGAGATGCGAAAGCGGCCATCTCCGAACAGAGGGACGGCAGGCAGGTGCCCAGGACGATCCCGGCCCCGGCGCTCTCCCGGAAAAATCGGCGCCGGTCCATCTCAGACCTCGACCTCGACGAGCGTGATCCGCGAAGGGTCGGCGCTGCCGAGCCCCAGCTTTTCGGCTGAGGCTAGGTAGGACGGCTCCCTCCGCTCTTCGGCAAGGGAGGGGAGACCCTTCTTCGCCCGGAGTCCCTCGATGAGGCGCCAGCCGACCGCGTCCGTCGCCACAGGGTCGGTCCCGAAGACGAGGACTCCGGCCCGTTCCGCCCATTGCGGATGATAGGATGGCCCGCGGTGGTACTGCACGGTCAAGGCGTCCAGGAGGGTCAGCCGGTGCTTGCCCTTGATGGGCGGGGCATCGAAGACGTGGGCGATGTAAGGATCGCATTGTCCGTCATGGTATTTGTTCGGGTTGTGGATGGCGCCGAAATAGTTCTTCATCCCGGCGGTCACTCCTGCCATCCCGTGGTCCTTGAGGACGGCCAGGCTGATTGAGGCCGTGACGTAATCCTCCTGGATGGAGGAGAAGAGGCTCCCGATGTCCCGATGGACGACGAGTTCCGCGCCGTAGCCGGCCCCTTCCGTATCCGTGCCGAACACCCGGGGCCCGCTCCCTTCGGAGGAGAGCCTGTAGCCGGCGGCCTTGAGCTCGCGGTTGGTCCGGTCCCAGATGATGACGTTCATCGGTTTGACGGTTTTTTCGGCGAGCCAGGCGGCCAGGGGGAGCGATACGTCCGGGCGCGTGCTGAGGGCTTTTCCTCCGATGGCGTTGATCTTGATGCCCACCCGGTCCGAGGGCTTAAAGAGCCGGCCCAGGCCATCGCCCGGGTCGGTTTCGCCCGTAAGGCCGCGGATGCCCGCTTCGAACATCCGCCGGACCGTCCCGGACGGGACGTCCCCACGCGGAAGGTCCTTCGCCCTGACCACGACGACCCTTGGTGCAGCCATCCGATCCATGATGGCCTTAATGGAGGAGACTGTCAACAGCCTGATGAAGCGCGATACGCGGGATGCGCGGGGAGTCCGCGGGTAGAGGCCCGCCGAGCCGCAGGAGGCGAATCCTCTTGAAAAGATGGGGGATAGAAGCTAAATTAATAATAGTTGTTCCGTCCAGGAGGAAAAATGAGCCTGCAAAAAAAGCCGTTCGTTCGAATGATGCTGGGCTTGATGACCGCGGCCCTCGTCGCGGGAGCGACGTGGGCCGCGGAGGGTGCCCCCCAGAGATCGGGCGACCCGGAACTCGCGGCTTTGATCCCGAAGATCGACGGATGGACCGCGACCGAGAAGCCGCGGACCTTCTTCCCGGACACCCTCTACGAGTACATCGACGGGGCCGCTGAGAGCTATCTCGGCTACGATTTCAAGGAACTCGCTGTAGCCGAGTTCGTGCAAACAGAATCGCCGGCGTCCCTGACCCTGGAGATCTATGACATGGGAAACGATCTCAACGCGTTCGGCATCTACAGCGCCGAACGTTTTCCCGACAATAAAACCGTCGATATCGGGACCCACGGCTATATTGAGGGCGAGGTCCTCAACTTCATCGCGGGGACGGACTACGTGAAGCTTCTCTGCTTCAACGGCGGGGACGGGACCGCCGCGATCCTGCAAGCCTTCGCCCGGAAGGTGGCCGCCGCGGCGGGGACCAGCGGTGCTATCCCGGCCCTGTTTTCGGTGTTTCCGAGGGAGGGCCTGATCCCGAACAGCGAGAAGTATATCCGTCGGAACTTCATGGGGTTCGATTTCCTCGGCAACGGGTACGTGGTCTCCTGCAAAGCGGACGGAGCCGAGTTCGAGGGCTTCGTCATCGTACCCGACAAGGGGCAGGACCCGGCCGCGCTGATGAAGCGCCTCCTCGATTTCTTTGCCGGGGACGGACAGATCGCCGAGCCTCTGCCCTCCGGCCATCGCGTCAGGAACAGGTACGCCCAGAGCTTGTACCTCGGGATCGCTGGGGATCGACTCTGCGGGGTCAACAGGGTTCCCGACGGATCCGAGCCGAAGGGCGCGGCCTGGTTCAGGTGCCTGGTCGAAGCCTTGAAGAAAGGGGTCTGAACCCTTACAGGGGGTTCTCCCTGAGGTGGTCGAGAAGCTTTTGGAATTCCTTTTCAAGGCGGTCGAGGTTCGCCAGGGCTTTCGCGCCGTCCCCGTTCTTCCCGGCGAGCTCGATGGCCGCGGCCCGCTCCTTAAGGAAGGGTAGGCTCAGGTTCGCCGAGGATCCCTTGACGGCGTGACCGAGCTTTTCAACGGCCTTGAGGTCCCCCTTGGCGACGGCTTCCCGGAGCGCCGCGATCCTCGTCGCAAGGTCCTCCTTATAGATGTCCAGAAGTTCCCGAAGGAAGGCCATGTCGTCTCCCACCCTTGCCAGGGCGTCGGCGACGTCGATCGGTGTTCGCTTAATATCTCCCTCCCGTCCTCTCAAGGCCCCGCGATGACACGATCCCTTCCCAGTCTCTTACCTTTGTAAAGGGCGGCGTCGCTCGCCTGGACCAGGGTCTCGGCCGTGGCGTCCGCGATGTTCTCCGAGCTAGCGCAGCCGAGCGTCACCGAAACGTCAAAATCGCCCTCAGGGGTCTGCATCTTCTCCCCGGAGACGGACCTCCGGAGGCGCTCCGCGATAGCCGCCGCCTCCGCGAGTCCGCATCCCGGCAGAACGACAAGCATCTCGTCGCCGCCGTAGCGGCCCACTTTGTCATAGGGGCGGACGCCCCCCTCCAGCCGCTTGGCGATCTGGATCAGGACGACATCCCCGGCGAGATGTCCGTGGGCGTCGTTGACCCTCTTGAAGTTGTCGACGTCGATCATGATTACGCTTACGGGGCGGGATTCCCGCCGCCCCCGGGCCAGATCCTCCTCGAGGAATTGGAAGACGTTCGCCCTGTTCCAGAGGCTCGTCAGGTTGTCCCGGCTGGCCAGGTCCTTCTGAATCCGGTTGGATTCGAGGAGCTTGTCCTCGAGCTCGACGATGCGCCGCCCGGTCTGGATCCGCGCCCTGAGCTCCAGGAAGTTCACCGGCTTGGCCATGTAGTCATCGGCCCCCGCTTCAAGTCCTTCGATGATGTCCTGACGCCGATCCCTGGAGGTGAGTATGATGATGTAGACATACTTCGGCCCGCCGTCCTGCCGGACGTGCCGGCAGATCTCGATCCCGTTGATCCCCGGCATCATCCAGTCGAGGAGGGCCAGATGGACGTCCCCGCCCTGGAGCATCCTCAAGGCCTCATCGCCATTCTCGGCCACTGCGATGTCGTATCCCCATTCCGAGATGTTCTTCTCCAGGATCCTCCGGGAGACCTTGTCGTCCTCGGCGATCAGGATCTTCACGCGGGACCTCCTTTCCCGGCCTTGCGCACGACGCGATCCAAGGTCCGGAAAAGATCTTCAGGCTTCAGGGGCTTAGAGACGTATTCGTCCATCCCTGCCTCGAGGCACCGATCCCGATCCTCCTTAAGGGCGTGGGCGGTCAGGGCGATGATCGGCATATGGAGACGGCTTCGTACCTCCCGCTCCCGGATGAGGGCCGTGGTTTCGAACCCGTCGAGGACCGGCATCTGGACGTCCATCAAGACGACATCGAATTCTTCCGCGGCCAGGGCGTCCAGGACTTCGTTCCCGTTCCCGGCCGTCCGAACGCGATGCCCGCGCTTCTCGAGGATGTGGATGGCCACCCTCTGGTTGATGGGGTTGTCCTCCGCGAGGAGGATCCGGAGCGGTGGGCCGGCGGCGACAGGGACCGGCCGCGTGATGATCTCGGGGGCGGCGACCCGCGAGCTCTGGCTGATGAGGATGGCGTCCAGCAACTCGGATTGCTTGACGGGCTTTGTGAGGTAGGCCTGAACACCCAGGTCCCGGCAGCGCTCGATGTCGCCGAGGCGGTCCGAGGACGTCAGGATCATGATCTTGAGCCCCTTGAGGGCGGGGTCCTTCCGGACGCGGTCGATGAGGTCGAACCCGTCCATCCCGGGCATATTGGCGTCGATGAGAGCGAGGGCGAAACCCTTGCCCCCTCCCCCCCTCCGCTTGAGGAGCTTCAGGGCCTCCGCTCCGCTCGGAACGTCCACCGGCCGCATCTGCCAGTTCGTCAGAATCTCCCTGAGGATCCGTCTGTTCGTGGCGTTGTCGTCGACGATGAGGACGGGGAGGTCCCGGACCTCCTCGGGCTCGGCCGGCGCCGCCCTCCGGGAGGGCGTGCGCTGGAGCCCGAGCCGGGTCGTGAAATGGAAACGGCTGCCGGCTCCCGGCTTGCTCTCGACCCAGATCCGCCCTCCCATCAGCTCGACGAGGCGGGAGGAGATAGCCAGGCCCAGCCCCGTCCCGCCGTACCGCCGGGTCGTGGACCCGTCGGCCTGGACGAAGGCCTGGAAGATGGCCTGCTGCTTGTCCCGGGGGATGCCGACCCCCGTGTCCGACACCGTGAAATGGAGGAGGACGTGGTTTCTGTCGGCGGATTCCGCGGTCGCGTCGATGACGACCTCGCCGCGTTCCGTGAACTTGATGGCGTTGCTCGTCAGGTTGATGAGGACCTGGCGGAGGCGGCGGATGTCGCCGACGAGACCGTCCGGGACGTCGGGGGAGATTCGGCAGGCGAGTTCAAGCCCTTTCCGGTGGGCCGCCAAGGCCAGGAACGTGGCGGTCTCCGCGATGGCGTCGCGCAGACCGAACCGGATCGGCTCGAGGTCCATCATCCGGGCTTCGATCTTGGAGAAATCGAGGATGTCGTTGAGCAGGACGAGGAGGGAATCCGCCGAAGCCTTGATGGCGTTCAGGTACTCCCGTTGGACGGGGGAGAGGGGCGTGTCCAGGGCAAGCTCTGTCATGCCGATGATGCCGTTCATCGGGGTGCGGATCTCGTGGCTCATATTGGCCAGGAACTCGCTCTTGGCGGCGTTGGCGGTCTGCGCTTCGCGCCGGGAGGCCGTGAGCTCCGCCTCGGCTTGCTTCTGCCGGGAGATGTTCGTGACCGCGGAAAGGACGCCCGTGTACCTGCCTTTTTCGAAAAGCGACCGGGCGCTCACCAGGACCGGGACTTCCGCCCCGTCCTTGGACCGAAAGACGGTTTCGTAGGTCTCGAGAGTGGCCGTCGCCCGCCGCGAGCGGGTCTTCTTCCTGATGCGAGCGAGCTCTTCCGGCGAGATGAAGACCTTCTGGTCGCACCCCACGAGATCCTGGGCCCGGAATCCCAGGAGCCGTTCCATGGTGGGATTGACGAAGACGACGCGGCCCCGGGCGTCCTCGAGGACGATGCCCTCGGCCAAGCCCTTGACGATGTTCTCGTTGAATTCCTTGAGGGACTCGAGCTCCTTCTGGAAGCGCTCGATCTCCCGCTCCTTTCTCCGGCGCTCCGAGATGTCCCGGTAGACGCCGACGGCGCCTTCGACCCGCCCGTTCCAGAGGATGGGAGAGGCGGTGATGCTGACGTCCACCGCCGTTCCGTCCTTTCGATAGCGGATCGACTCCGCTTCGATGACTGGGTCGTTCCTGCGGAGCACGGAGCGGGTGATGCCCAGGGCCTCCTTGAGCCTCGGCCCGCCAACGAGCCGGTCGATGTTCCGGCCGACCGCCTCTCGGCGACTGTAGCCGAAGATCTTTCGAGCGCCGTCGTTCCATTCAACGACGTTATTCTTCCGGTCGAGGGCGACGATCCCGTCGGCCAGGCTCTGGACGACCGCCTTCCAATACAGAGAATGTTCGTTGTTCTTCTCGGCCTCCTTGAGGAAGGAACGGAACGCCGTGGAGTTCGTTTTCATGCCCCCGATTATACCCTTCCCCTCGCCCCCGTCAATCGCCGGTGCGGGTGAGAGAGAGGGGGGATATTCAACCGCCCGGTCTCACCTCCCCGGGGGGGTAGGGAGGGGGGGATTTCCTTTTCCCGGCTTTTGTGCTAAATATGATCCGATGGATGACGATAAGTTTCTAAAGATCGCTGCGGGCTTCATCGCCCTCGTCGTCGCCGGCGTCGTCCTCAAGCTGGCCAAGCCCGTTCTTTTCCCGTTCTTTCTGGCTATCTTCATCTCGTACATTATCAACCCGGCCCTGGAGTTTCTGACGCGGCGCAAGGTCCCGAAGTTCTTGGCTGTCCTCGTCCTCATCCTGGCGACCTTCTCCCTGATGTATCTGTTCGGTGCGGTCTTCTATTCCAGCGGCAAGGCGTTCGCCTCAGAGTTCCCCAAGTACGGGAAGCAGATCGAATCCCTCCTCGCGAGGCTCGAGGCCTCCCGCTTCCTCGGCGCCCATTGGAACGTCACGACTCTGCTCGATGCCGTCAACGCCGAAAAGATCGCCTCGATCGCCCTGTCGGCCCTCGGCCCGTTCTTTTCCTTCCTGTCGACCCTCTTCCTCGTCCTCGTCTTCCTCGTCTTCATCCTGTCTGGGCGGGGGAGATTTGCCGCGAAGATCGAGCGCTCGTTCAGTCCCGGGCAGGCGAAGAGGATCGCCGACGTGCTCGAGAAGATCGACGGTCAGATCGAGAGGTACCTGGCCATCAAGACCGTCTTCTGCGCCCTTAACGGGATCGTCGTCGGCGTCGTCCTCGCCCTTTTCGGCGTCGAGTTTGCCGTTGTCTTCGGGTTCCTGGCCTTCCTCTTGAACTACATCCCCAACATCGGCTCAACCGTCGCTACCGCCGTGCCCGTCCTCATCGCGTTCCTCCAGTATGGGAGCGTCTGGAGGTGCCTGTCGATCCTGGCCATCGTCGTCCTGCTCGACAATGTCATGGGGAATTTCCTGGAACCGAAATTCATGGGCCGCGGGCTGGGCCTCAGCCCGCTGGTCGTCATCTTTTCCCTCCTATTCTGGGGCTGGCTGTGGGGGATCCCGGGCATGGTGCTCTCCGTGCCCATCACCGCCGTCATCAAGATCGTTTGCGCCAACGTCCCGTCGCTCCGTCCCGTTGCGGAACTGATGAGCAAATAGGCCGGGACCCGTCTTGCCCCTATTGCCTGTCTTTCTTGTCTCGCGACTCCCGCTCTTATTGAATGAGGCGGCGCGTATGGGACAGGCTGCGTAGCTGGGCGAATCGTCCGGCAAGGTCCGTGAGATAGGCCCGGCCGTCGGGGGCGCCCCGAGCCAGGAGTCGGACGGAGAGGATGACCCTGTCCAGGCAACGAAGCTTCTCCTCCCGGCCGTATGACTCGAGTCCCGAGATCAGGAGGACCGGGGCCTCCCAGCGGGCACTTTCGGAAGCGGTAAAAATGGCCTCGCCGAGCTCGTTCGAGGGCTTACGGCTCTCGCCGGGAATGATCAGGAGCCCTCTTCCCTTGTCGATCTTATCCCTGGCGTACTCAAGAGCCAGGAGGGCCTGCCCGTCCGTCAGGGCGGGGGCACGTTCGGCGAGTTGAACGAGCGGGGCTTCGAACTGGAGGACGAGCCAGGCGAGTCGTTCGTCCTTGAGGACGTCGTCTTCCGCCAGGCGTGAGTGGGGGGGCCGGGAGGGGCCCCGCTCCAGAACTCGCCTTTCCTGGTAGGGTTTGTGCCGGGCGAGGTAGGGACAGGCCGGGGGGCAATGGAGCTCTTTTTCCCGAAGACGTCCGCAGCAGAGGTTGCAGAGGGGGCTCCCCAAGGCGGGGCAAGACCTCTTGGCGACCCGGATACCGCACCTGGGGCAGAGGGGCATGCGCTTCAATCCTTCTTCGCGACGATGAACATTTCGGAGGTCAAGACCTTCATCTTCCGGCCGAGCATGGACTTGATGGCCTTCTGGGCGGCGGCCTGCTCGGCGGCCTTGCGGGAACGGCCCTTGGCCTTGGCCAGGACCCTGTCCTCGGCGCAGACCTCGACGACGAACATCCTTTCGTGGGCGGGACCCTTCTCGGTCAGCGTCCGGTAGGAAGGGGAGGGGAGGCCGTCCTTCTGGAAAGTCTCTTGGAGGGCCGACTTGAAGTTATTGATGAGGAACTCCTCGTGGATGGGCCGGAACGAGGACTCGAGGACCTTCGCGATGAACGCCTGAGCCGCTTCGAACCCGCCGTCGAGATAGACCGCCCCGACGACCGATTCGAAAACTCCGGCCAGGATCGTCTTCTTCTTCCGCCCGCCGCTCTTTTCCTCGCCCCGCCCGAGGAACAGGGCCTTGTCGAGCTTGAGCTTGTGGGCGAAATCGGAGAGTGAGAGCGTAGAAGATGCCGTGGATTTCAGCTTGGACAGCTCGCCTTCGGCGAGGTCCGGGTAGGCGGCGTAAAAATGATGGGCGACCGCCAGCCCCACGACCGAGTCGCCGAGGAATTCCAGGAGCTCGTTGTCCTTCGCCCCGGGTTTTTCAAAGGCGAACGAGCTGTGCGTCAGGGCCTTTTCGAGGAGCCCCCTGTCCTTGAAGGCGTATCCGAGCTTCTTCTCGACGTGTTCGAGCTTCATCTTTATGGTCGGTCGAAGGGGTAGACGACCTTGCCGCCGACGACGGTCATGGCGGGGGCGCCCCTGAGGGCCCAGCCGTCGAATGGCGTGTTGCGGCTCCGGGACTCGAACCGGGTTCGGTCGACGACCGTTTCTGCGTCGAGGTCGAGGAGGGTCAGGTCCGCATCGGACCCGGCGGCTATCCTTCCCTTGTTCGCGAGTCCCAACAGGCGGGCCGGATTGAGGGACAGAAGCTCGACGAACCGGCTCAGAGATATGGTGTTCGGCCGGACCAGCCGGTCCAGGAGGACCGGGACGGCCGTTTCCAGCCCGACGATCCCGAAGGGCGCTTTTTCGATGCCTACGGCCTTGTCCTCTTCCGTATGGGGGGCGTGGTCGGTGGCGATGACGTCGACCATTCCGTCCCTGAGGGCGCCGATCAACGCGGCGACGTCCGCGGCGCTCCTCAGGGGAGGGTTCATCTTGAAATTCGGGTCGCGGTTTTCGAGGAGGACGTCCGCGAGGAGCAGATGGTGCGGCGTGGCTTCCGCCGAGACGCGTACGCCCCTTTTCCGCGCTTCGGCGACGGTCAGGACGGCTCCCCGGACGCTCAAGTGGGCGATGTGGATGCGCGCTCCAGTCTCTTCGGCCAGGGCGATATCGCGGGCGACCATGAGCTCTTCGGCGGCCGCCGGCATGCCCCTGAGGCCGAGACGTCGGGAAGTCGGACCCTCGTTCATTGAGGCTCCCGACGTGAGGCTCAGGTCCTCGCAGTGGTCGATGATGAGCGCACCCAGGGCCCGCGAACTTTCGAGGGCCTGCCGCAAGATTGTCGCGCTCCCCACCGGCCGGCCGTCGTCGGAGAATGCGATGGCTCCAGCCCGGACGAGAGCGGCCCAGTCGGTAGGGGCGTCACCCTTGAGCCCAATGGTGACGGCCGCGATGGGAAGGACGTTGACGACGGCGCTTTTCCGGGCCTCGTTCAAAATGTATTCCGTGACGGCGGGCGTGTCGTTCGCGGGGCTCGTGTTGGGCATACCGCAGATCGTCGTGAACCCACCGCGGGCGGCCGCTCGGGCGGCCGTCCGGATGGTCTCTTTCTTTTCGAAGCCCGGCTCGCGGAGATGGACATGCATGTCGATGAAGCCGGGGGCCACGATCAGCGCGGAGGCGTCGATCACATCGTGGCCGCCGGGAGCTATGCAGGGGGCGACGGCCTCGATCGTTCTTCCGGAGATGAGAACGTCCATGATCGTGTCGATCCCCGAATCCGGATCGATGACCCGGCCGCCCTTGATCAAGAGCCCCATGATTCCGGCCTTTTATACCAGCTTCGCGGGTTCAGTGATCAGGACCTCATCCCGGCCGTCCACTTCTTTGAGAAGGACCTGGACGATCTCCCGCCGGGAAGTGGGAAGAACCTTCCCGACATAATCCGGGCGGATCGGCAGTTCGCGGTGGCCGCGGTCGATGAGGATGAGGAGTTGGACCGTCCTCGGGCGTCCCAGCTCGAAAAGCCCGTCCATCGCGGCCCGGATGGTCCGGCCTGTGAAGAGGACATCGTCGACGAGGAGGACGTCCTTCCTGGCGACGGGGCATTCGATCCTCGTTTTCTTCGGAGAGGGTTTGGCCTCAAATGCGGGGATGTCGTCCCGGAAGGGGGCGATGTCCAAGACGCCGACCGGGATGGAGACCCCTTCCATCTCCCGGATGATCTGGGAGATGCGCTTGCCGATGTCGATCCCCCGGGTCCGGATGCCGACGATGACCACGTTCTTGAGGCTGTGGTTCCGCTCGACGATCTCCGTTGCCATGCGATAGAGGACGCGCCGGATCTTGCTGGCGTCCATGACTCTGGCTTTTACTTTGCTTTCCATTTCGGGACTCCTCGTCACGCGCGCCCGGGGCTTCTTCTCCGGGAATCAACCCATTCGACTCCCCGGTCCGAAGCCCGGGGCACGCTCAGGGTTGATACTGAGCACCCCCCACTTAAAAATTCGGGGTGGGTGGTGTCGAACGTATCAAGAACATGCACCATCCGTCCGGAAATGTCAAGGAACGCGGCCCGGGATGAGCGGAGGTCCCTTGATACCTGGTGGACCAGGGCCGCGGGGGTCGCGAAACGGCGCTCGTTCCGGAGCTTCCCGACGAACCGAAGCCCGACGATCCGGCCGTAAAGGTCGCCCGAGTAATCCAGCAGATGCGTTTCGACCCCCGGCGGGTTGTCCCCAAAAGTGGGTCTGACGCCGATGTTCGTTAGGGACGGATAGCTGCGGCGGCCGACCGAGGCCAGGGTCAGGAAGACTCCAGGCGGCAGGATCTCGCTGGTCGTCAGGAGATTGGCCGTCGGGAAGCCCAGGTCCCGGCCCCTGGAATGGCCGGGCACGACCCGGCCCTCGATCTCGTAGGGTTCTCCCAGGAGCCCGGCGGCCGTCATGACGTCGCCCCGGACGAGGAACCGGCGGATGAGGCTGGAGCTGACGGTCCGCCCGCCCACGACGACAGGGGGGATGGCACGGACGGCGAACCCCAACACGCGCCCGAGGTCCGCGAGGTCTTTGGCCCCGCACTTCCGGCCGCGCCCGAAACGAAAGTTCGCGCCGACCACGACGGCCCGGGCCCGCAAGGCCTCTGCTAGGATTCTTTCCGAGAACTCCGCCCCGGAGAGCTCGAACAATTCCCGTTCGAGGGGGACAACGAGGACCCCTTCGATCCCTGCCCGGCGGAAGCCGTCCAGCCGTTGGTCAAGGGTCTGGACAAGGGGGACAGCCCGTCCGGCGAGGGCCCTCGCCGGGTGGGGAAAGAACGTCAGGACGAGGGACCGGAGGCCCTCCCGTCGGGATAGGGCAGCGACCCGGGAGAGGATCCGCCGATGGCCGAGGTGGAGGCCGTCGAAGTTCCCGACAGCGACCACGGTTTCTCGTCGGAAACGGGGGAGCCCATCGAACCCGGTATAAACCTTCATCTGTTCACGCCTTGACGATCTTCATCCGTTGAAGGTAGTTGAACTTGAGCTGGGCAAGGCAGGCTTCGAGGAACTTGTCTTCTTCTTCATCCAGGTTCCCCTTGGTCCGGTCCTTAAGCAGGTCAAGGAGGTCGATGAGCCGCTTCCCCAACTCGAGGTTCTCGGAAGGCGCCTTCGTGACGGGGTCCTCGATCAGGCCCAGCTTGATGATGGCTTGGGTGTAGAAGGGGAAGACCAGGGACCCGAACTCGAGCGGAGGCAGGTATTCTTTCGTATCTTCCTTTTCTCCATTCTTGACCATGAGAGTGTCCTCCAGGCTGATTCCGCGGGCCCGAGGTTGTTTTCGGCGGCAACTTCAGGTATTTTACGGGAACGAATCTTACATTTTTCGGAACGAAATTTCAAGGACGCGAGCCATGACCGAAGCCGGGAACGCCGGGAAGAAGTTCGACGAACTGGTCGGGATCCTCAGGACCCTGCGCGGCCCCGGCGGATGCCCGTGGGACAGGGCGCGTTCGGCCCTCGACATCCGTGATTATTTCCTGGAGGAGGTCTACGAGGTCATTGAAGCCCTCGAGGCAGACGACGCCGCCGGGTTGGCCGAGGAGCTTGGGGACGTCCTGATGGAAGTCGTCTTCCTGTCGCGCATTTACGAGGAGCAGGGGGCATTCACCGTCACCGACGCCCTGGATCGGGTCAACGCTAAGATGATCGCCCGCCACCCTCACGTTTTCGCGGAGATGCGAAATCTGCCTTCTGCCGGCGTCGCCGCTGCCTGGCAGGAAAGGAAGAGGGCGGAGAAGGGTACGTCCTCCGTCCTCGAGGACCCAGGGCACGCGATCCCTGCGCTCCTGTCGGCCTTCCAGATCGGCCGGAAGGTTTCCACTTACGGATTCGACTGGCCAGACGCTGCGGGCGTCCTCGCCAAGGTCCGGGAAGAGACCGGCGAGCTCGAAGCCGCGGTTTCAGACGCGAACGCTGAGGGAATCCAGGAAGAGCTCGGCGACCTGATGTTCTCCCTGGCCAACCTCTCCAGGAAGTTCGGCGTCAATCCCGAGCTTGCCCTCCGTAAAGCCAACGCGAAGTTCGTGCGCCGATTCCGGGCCCTCGAGGATGAGATTCGTTCTTCCGGAAAGGACTTCTGCAAAATGAGCCTTGAGGAGATGGACGCCATATGGGACAGGCATAAAGCCCGCGATCAAGGCTAACGAAATCCTTGGGATATCGGGATCGCCGAACCCCGAGTCCTAAGAAAGCGATGAGGAGAGAATCTTAGCTTGCCTGATCCTGCGTGGACTTCTTGCGGAGAAAGAGGGTGGCCTTGATGAATTCGTCGAGGTCGCCGTCAAGGACCTTGTCGACGTCCCCTGTCTCGACCCGCGTACGCATGTCCTTGATCATGCGGTAGGGCTGGAGGACGTAGGATCGGATCTGGTTGCCCCAGGCGATCTCGGACTTGCTTTCCTCGAGCATCTCGACCTTGGCCATCTTCTTCTTCTTCTCGATATCGTAGATCCGGGACTTGAGGACCTTCATGGCCGCGGCCTTATTCTTGTGCTGGGAGCGCTCGTTCTGGCATTGGACGACGATCCCGGTCGGGAGGTGGGTGATGCGGACGGCCGAATCCGTCGTGTTGACGTGCTGGCCGCCCTTGCCCCCCGCCCGGTACGTGTCGATTCTCAGGTCGTCGGGGTTGATGTCGACCTCGACGTCCTCGTCGATCTCGGGGGTGACGAAGATGGCGGCGAAGGACGTGTGGCGGCGCTTGGCGGCGTCGAAGGGCGAGATGCGGACCAGCCTGTGAACCCCGGTCTCCTGGCTCAGGTTACCGAAAGCGAAATCCCCCTCGATCCGGACCATGGCGCTCTTGAGCCCGGCTTCTTCCCCGGGGGTTGAGTCAAGGACCTCGACCTTGAATCCCTTGCGCTCAGCGTAGCGCAGGTACATCCGGAAGAGGATCTGCGCCCAGTCCTGGGATTCGGTCCCTCCGGCGCCGGGATGGACGGTCAGGATGGCGTTGCGGATGTCGTCGGCCTCGAAATAAAGGGTCCTAAGCTCGGCGTCGGCCAACTCCTTTCCGAACCCGGCCAGGGCTGCGGCGACGTCGGCCGCTACGTTCTCCCCCTCGCCGGCGAGCTCCAGAAGGACCTCGAGATCCTCCTTCTTCCCCCGGATTCTTTCGTAGTCCTGGATGTCGCGGCCGAGCCTCTTCTTGCTCTGCTGGAGGGACTGGGACCTTTTCTGATCCCGCCAGATCTCAGGGGACGCGAGCTGGGCGTTCAGAGAATCGAGTTCGGCTCTCTTGCGATCGAGGTCAAAGAAAACCTCGGAGTTCCTCGAACTTGGCGAAAGCGGCTTCGATGGCGGGCTTCAGGTCAGAATATCTTTCGGTGTCGGGCATCTCGGTCCATTCCTTGCAATCTTTTGAAGAGACTCATAATAAAGAAGATGAGGTTTAAAGTCAAGCAGGCCAAGGCCGGGATGTCCCCGTGAGGTCGAACTTCAGCAAGGCCGGGGCCGTCAGGGCCTCGCTCGCAAGCGCCACGAGAAACGATAAACCGGTTTTCCACTTCATCGGAGGATCGTCCGGGCCGTTCGAAGGACTAGTCTTCTTTCCTGATATAGTATCCCGTTTTTTTCGTCGTCGTGGAATTCAGCTTGGCCATTGCCTGGGAGGCTTGTTCCTTGGTCGGGTATCCGACGAGCCTCACGCGATAGGTGGCCCTCCTGTCCGAGGGGAAGGGGTTCATGACGACCGCCGGGTAGCCTTGTCCCTTGAACCGGGCGGCGAAGGCGTCCGCCTGGGACTTTTCGTTGAAGGCCCCCACCTGGATATAGTAGCTCCCCGACGTCGCGGGCTTCGTCGCGGCGGGTCCCGGCGCCGTGGTCCGGGGAGTGGGTTTTTCGGCGATCGCTTGGACCTTTGCGGCCGTTTCCGGGACCGGGCTCTTCGCGTCCGGCTTGACCTCGGATCCGCCGGCCGGTTCGGCTTCGGCCGTCTGGTCCTTGACGACGTCCGAAGGCTCATCGGAAACGGTCGCCGGCCGGGCGAGGATCGTCGTCGGGCCGGCCATCCGGACCTGCTTCTTCCCGACGGAGACGCCGAGGAGGAAGATGAACACCCCTAGAACCAGGATGGCGAGGAAGATGAATACGAGCCCCGAGCTCGAAACCTGGACTTCCCTGAATTCCTTGTTCCGCATGGGCTATTTCTTTTCCTCGGGTTTAATGAACGAGAACGCTTTGAGCAGTTCGAGCGGCAGGGGGAAGATGATCGTGGAGTTCTTCTCGGCGGCGATCTCGGTCAACGTCCCCAAGAACCTGAGCTGGAGGGCCTGGGGATTCCGAGAAATGATGTCGGCGGCCTCGGTGAGCTTTCCGGCGGCCTGGAATTCGCCATCGGCGTGGATGACCTTGGCCCGGCGTTCCCGCTCGGCCTCGGCCTGCTTGGCTATGGCCCGGATCATGTTCTCCGGCAGGTCCACCTGTTTCATCTCCACGAGCTGGACCTTGATGCCCCAGGGGTCGGTGTGCTGCTCGATGATTTCCTGGAGGCGCGCGTTCAGCTTGTCACGCTCCGAGAGGAGGTCATCGAGCGGGACCTGGCCGAGGACGCTCCGCAGCGTTGTCTGGGCGAGTTGGGATGTGGCGTAGAGGTAATCCTGGACATCGATCACGCACTTGAGCGGGTCCATGACCCGGAAGTAAAGGACGGCGTTGACCTTCACCGTGACGTTGTCTTTGGTGATGACGTCCTGGGGCGGGACGTCCATCGTGATGAGCCGCAGACTGATCTTCACGATGCGGTCGATCGGGGAAAAGACCAGGATGATACCGGGACCTTTGGGCTTGGGCAGGACTCGGCCGAGCCGGAAAATGACCCCCCGCTCGTACTCCCTGAGGATCTTGATGGAGTTCAGAATGTAGATAACGACGATCCCGACGATGATGACGATCGGCATAGACGGGTTTATCATGTTTCCTCCCTTTTTACCTTGATTTTTAGACTCTTTTCGACTTCGACGACCCTTACCCGCTCGCCCATGCGGACGGGTTGGTCGGATTCGGCTTGCCAGAGCTCGCCGTGGACGAAGACCTTGCCGGAGGGCGCGAGGTCGGTCCGGGCGGTCCCAACCTCTCCAACCATGCCTTCCCGGCCGGTGACCGAGCGGCGCGCGTGGGCCCGGATGACCAGGGCCACCAGGAAGATGCAGACGAGCGAGATCCCCGCGGCCACGGGAACGATGAACCGCAGGCTCGGCCGCAGTTCGGGCACCGGGGAATCGATGAGCATCATGGAACCGATGAGCATGGCGACGACACCTCCCACCGAAAGCATGCCGTAGCTGTGGACCTTGACCTCGAGGACGAACAGGGCGATGGCCAGGAGGATGAGGAGGAGCCCCACATAGTTGATGGGCAGGATCTGGAACGCGAAGACGGCCAGGAGCAGGGAGATGCCGCCCAGGACGCCCGGCAGGACGGCCCCGGGATTAGCGAATTCGAAATAAATGCCAAGAAGGCCGATCATGAGCAGGATGTAGGCAAGGTTGGGGTTGGAGATGGTCAGCAGGAACCTCTGCCGGAAACTCATCGGGACCTCGATGATGGGCTCCCCGGCGAGCGTGAGCGTGGTCTCCGCTCCGTCGAAGCGCCTGAGGACCTTGCCGTCGAGGCGCTCGACGAGATCGCGGTCGTTCTTTGCGATGAGGTCGATCACCCCGCTTTTGAGGGCCTCCTCCTCCGTGTAGGACAGGCTCTTGCGGACGGCATCCTCGGCCATGGAAACGGCCCGGCCGCGCTTTTCGGCCAGGGTCTTGATGTACGAGGCCGCGTCGTGCGTGACCTTGTCCTCCATGGTCTTGTCCATCGCCTGCCCTGTGAGAGAGATCCCGACCGGATGGGCCGCTCCGGTATTGGTCCCCGGAGCCATGGCGAAGACGTCGCAGGCGATGCCGATAAAGAAACCCGCGGAGGCCGCCCGGGCGCCGCTCGGGCTTACATATGCGGCGACCGGGACCTTGGCGTTGACGACGGCTTCGATGATCTCCCGCATGGACGTGTCCAGCCCTCCCGGCGTGTTGAGGCCGATGATGAGGAGGCGGGCGTTCGCCTTCTCCGCGGCCCGGATCGCGCCGACGATGTACTCGGACGTGACGGGGTGGATGGGCGCGTTGACGGTGATCTTCCGGACCTCGGCCGCGACGATCGCCGGCATCGAAAGGACGAGAAAAAGAGCCCGGATTCTCTGACTCACGGCGAGTTCATTATAGGAACTAATCATTGTCAAGTCAATAAGTTATAATTCACTTGACATTTATCCGGCGATTCATTAATTATAATCTGTTCGCGCGGAGTCAAGGAGATAAGGATGATCAAGAACGACATCGCCCTGGCAATCGAGAAGAAGTCCGAATTCAACAGGGCCAAGTCGCTGGTCGTCGTCGAATCAATCCTGGATTCCCTGAAGGCCGCGCTGTCCAGGAATGAAAAAGTGGAGATCCGCGGGTTCGGCAGCTTCCGCGTCGTTGCTAAGAAGACGGGCTTTGGCCGGGACATCCGCCGGCAGAAACAGATCCGGATCGAAAAGGGCCGGCGCATCAAATTCCGCCCCGGCCAGGAACTGAAAAACCTTCTTTCAAAACCCAGGGCTTCCTAGCCCGGACCGGGCCGCGACCCCGCTATCAACGCAGCCATGTCGCCCTCCAGACGCGATCCGGTGAAACCGAACATCCTCTCCGCCGAGGACCTGAGGACGTATTCGCTTCGCGGCCGCCGGAGCAAGATCGACGCCGGCGCCTTCGCGCGGCCCGTCGCGGCGGGGGCGACTCTCGACGAGTTCCTCGCCTCGCTTCCCGACGTTCTCGCGTCCCGCGATTTACGCGAGTTCCTGCGGCTCGTGAAAAAGGCCCGCGGCCAAGGGAACCCGATCCTGTTCGGCTGTGGCGCCCACGTGATCAAGGTCGGGCTCCAACCGGTTCTCATTGACCTCATGGAGAGGGGATTCGTCCAGGGTCTGGCGCTCAACGGCGCCGGGATAATCCACGATTTCGAGATCGCGTTCGCTGGGCGGACGTCGGAGGACGTGGGGGAACGGATCCGCGACGGCCGCTTCGGGGCGGCCCGCGAGACGGGGGAATATCTCAACCGGGCGATCCGCGAAGGCGTGAAGGAAGGCCTCGGGCTAGGTGCGGCCGTCGGCCGCATGATCGCCGGCTCGCGGTTTCCCCATCGCGGGCTGAGCCTCCTCGCCGCCGGGCACCGGCTGGGCATCCCCGTGACGGTCCACGTCGCCGTGGGGACGGACATCATCCACTTCCACCCGGGCGCCGACGGGGCCGCAACCGGAGAGGGCTCGCTTCGGGATTTCTTCACGTTCGCATCGCTTGTCGGAAAGCTCGAGGGCGGCGTCTATATCAACGTCGGTTCGGCCGTCCTTCTTCCCGAGGTCTTCCTCAAGGCGGTAGCCTTCGTCCGGAATAAGGGGGTCCGCCTCGAGCGGATGATCACCGCGGTCTTCGATTTTAACCGCCATTACAGGCCGGAAGAGAATGTCGTCCGCCGGCCGCTCGGGAAAAAAGGAAGGGGATTCTACTTCGTCGGTTCCCACGAGATCATGATCCCGCTCCTCGCCGCCGGGTTGAAGTCCGGCGGGTGAGGCGGCGGCCCGAGGTTCCGGGAGGATGAACAGGGGACTTTTTGCGAAAGGGGTCGCGGGTCTCTTCCTGGCGGCGACGGTCCTAACCGTCTGCTCGTCGCCAACCTCCCCGAAACTTGAAGGAGGCGTGCTGGCGACCTTCGACGTCATGGGGGAACGCTACAGCATTTTCATCACTAACTTCAAGACCATCGAACAGGTCCTGGCCCTATCGAACGGGCAGAGCAACGCCCGGATCCCGAGCGGTCGCCTCATCAAGGGCCGGGAAGCGCACAACGCATCGTGGAACTGGCACATCGATCCCGAGGACATCCAAATGGCCGAGATCACGATGGAGCTATGCGACGGCCGCCCCTCCGACGTCGAAAAGGACATCGATTATTGGGTGGATACCGTCGGCCGATTCTGTCCCTGGTCGGCGGTCCTTGTCGCGCTCAAGGACTACCGCTAGCCGGCCCCGGCCTTTCCGGGAACTCAATCGGTCCGAGTTAGGGATCCCGGCGGTTCTTGAGCTCTTCATCCCGTACGAGCATGGCGTAGACGCGCTCGGCCTGGTCCACGGTTTCGGTGAGCGTCCCCGAGGTGTCGATCATGTAGTCCGCGCGTCCCATCTTCACAGCCTGGGGCATCTGTGATCCGATCTTCCGCAGGGCTTCGTCGCGCCCGATCCCGTCCCGGGCCATCAGGCGAGCGAGCCGGACATCCTCGCGGCAGGAGGCGACGACGATCCTGTCGAAGAACGACGCGAAGCCGGATTCAAAGACTAGGGCGGCTTCCGAAACAAAGATCCGGTGGCGGCCGAGCTTCTTCTGTTCCGCCACGAGCTGCCGGAACTGGTCCAGCACCAGGGGGTGGACGAGGCCGTTGAGGAAGGCCCGCTCGGCGGGGTCGGTGAACACGATCGCTCCGAGGCGGCCGCGGTTGATAGCCCCGTCGGGCCGGAGGATAGCCCGGCCGAAATGTCCGACAACCGCCTGCCAGACCTCGGAGCCGGGGGACATGAGCTCGCGGGCGGCGAGATCGGCCGAGTGGACGAAGCAACCCTTTTCGCGCAGAAACCCCGCGACGACGGACTTGCCGCAGGCGATCCCTCCCGTGAGGGCGACGGTGAGCACGGGGCTATTTCTTCTTATTCTTCTTCTTTTCGGGGATGACCCGGAAGTCCTTGCTGAAGCGGACGGCGACGCCCTGCTTCTTGGTCTTCTTGTCGGGCTTCTCGAGCCGGACGGTGATCCCGCCCAGGCGCATCTTCAGCTTCCGGCCCTCTGTGAGCTCTTTGGGGAGCTCGAGGATCAGGTTGAGCTTGGAGCCGACCACGACGCCCGAATCCAGGCAAAAGTACGCTCCGGTCGAAGAGATATTCTCCAGCCGCGTCTCTTCCTTGAACTTCCTGCCCTCGGGAAGCTTGCCCTCGATCTCCGCGACGAGGGGAAGGTCCAGGCGCCATTCTCGGCGACGGTTGATCTTGAGTTCCGAGGGGAGCTTTTTCGCGGTCTTCCTGGGGGTCGGTGTTGTTTTCATGGCGTCCTCGTCTTAAAAAAGGGCGGAATTGATGGCGTAAAGCGCTAATTGGAGACGGCTGTGCGTGTCGAGCTTGGCGTAGATGCTCTTGATGTGGGAGCGGACGGTGTTCTTGCTGATGAACATGCCTCCCGCGATGTCGTCGTTGCTCTTTCCCTGCCCGATGAGCCGGAGGACCTGAAACTCCGTGGGGGTGAGCTGGTCGAGCGTCTTTTCCTTGAGGTCGCGGCCGACGACCGAGATGATCCGGTCCATGATGCTCGACATCTTATCCCGCGGGAGCCAGATCTCCCCCTTGTGGACCGAGTGGACGGCCTCGGCGAGCTGATTCGACGGGTCGTTAAGGTCGAAATAGCCACGCGCCCCCGAGTTGATCAGGTTCACAATCTCCTCGTGGGCGGGGATATTGCCCATGAGCAGGAGCTGGGCCTTGACCTGGACCTTGGCGATCTCCTTGATGGCCTTACAGATCTCCCGCATGTTGGGTAGGGGTTCCATGTTGGCGAACAGGATGACCTCGGGCTTGAGCTTTTTGATGGATTCCATGAAGCTGTCGATGGTGTTCTTCTCGATGTTCAGGATTTCCAGTCCGAGGTCGGCCTCCAGAGCCTTGAGGATCCCCGAAAGGATGATGTCGGAGGGGCAAAAGACCAGGATGCTGATCTTCTTGGCTTCGGGCGGCTGTGTTTTTTTCTTGTCCATGCTTATGGAACCCCTTCGAATCGCTTCCGTAATAAAAATTCTATGTTAATCCTCGCGGGGATGTCAAGTTATGTCGCGAGACGAGCGAGATAAGCGAGACTTGCGAGACCGGAAAAGCCACCGAGGCGCGCAAGAGATACCGAAAAACCTTACGGGTGGATCGATACTCATGATGAAGCCGAGATCCCCCAAAGAGAGCCCTGCCGGGGATCAATGCCGATGAAGACGATCAATATGCGACCGGAGTCTTTCTGAGTCGGATTTCCCGGCACTGTCCTCCCGCCTCATTTTTCTGGCTGATCTCGCCCGTCTCGCTTCCCGGCTGAAAGGCGGGTGTAGAATGACGCCGGATGAAGGATGCCCGTTGATCGCCCCGGGCGTGGGCTTAGGAATTAGAAAGAAACTTGTAGGTCCTGTCGAGCCAGGCGGATATGTTCTGTCGTCTGCCCCGGACGTCCTCGGCGCTGGCGGAGACGACGGATCCCGACAGGAGGAGCCGGAGGGGTTTCTCAAGGATGAGGGTCCTCGGCACTTCCAAATTCAGGACGATCTTGCTGCCTACGAGGATCCGCGTCCTGAGCCGGAAGGAGACCTCTTGGGCGCTGATGGAGGAGATATCGGTCCTCTCCTCGAACCGTCTTCCCGAGGCGTCCTGTCCGGAAACGAGAACCGGCAGTGAGAGATCGAAAGCCCTCTCTCTCCTCCCCGTGGGCGTGCTGCGAAAGGAGGGTCCGGGATGAGTCCTCTGGGAGGCCTGCTCTGTGTTCATTGCGCTTCCATTCTTTCAGTTCCCCTGTCGGTGGGCAAGCCCGCGGGGGGTGATTCTCGGGGTGAATTTTCCGGGGGATATCTCATCGGGTTCGGCTAACCCGTTCGCCGGCGCAAAGGCCCGCCTTTGAAGGCGGGGAGGCGAAGCGCGAAGCGAAGCTCAGAGTTAACCCCGAACAAACCCAGGCCCGGGCTTTGCCTTGACCGGGAAGTCGACGGTTTGACTCCCGCGCCGGGCCCCTCATGTCGCTCCATCCTCGGCCTGCGGTTTGATAACGTATCGGGATTCCAATTTCAAGGATACCCGCTGGCCGGACCTTCCCTGACCGGGAGAGGAGAGGAAAACGACGCGACCCCGGATAACGAGGCTGAGTTCGCCAGCATCGGAGAGCTTTCGGGGCAGGCTGACGACGAGCTTGAGGTCCGTTCCCCGGTCAATCGGGCTCAGGAGTTCGAAGACTGCCTCCGCGTGGCTCATGGTCTCCAGGACCGTCTGTTCCTCGAAATCGTGGCCGGACGCGTCGCGTCCCAGGACCCGCATCGGCAGACCCAACTCAAAGCCGGACCCTTCCCGATGATGCATCCCGGCCGTTTCCGAAAGCGTTCCTATCCTCGTCATGATCGTTCCCTTTTCCTTTTCCAGAGACTAAAATGACATTTCCCCACGGGCCGGTCAATCACCTCTAAGGATGAAATGAAGGGGGATTTTCCTCTCATCTTGACAAACTCCGGGGGGGCGGATAGAATGAGCAAAGCCTTGGAGGATAAGAAGATAAAGTGAGCGATAACGAACGATTGGTCAAACAGATCACGCCCAAAAGCGAGGATTTTTCGAAGTGGTACGTCGAGGTCATCCAGAAGGCTGAGCTCGCCGATTACACGCCGATGAAAGGGATGATGGTCATCCGGCCCTACGGCTACGCCGTCTGGGAGAACATCCAGCGGCTGATGGACCGTCGCATCAAGGACTCGGGCCACGTCAACGCGTATTTCCCGCTTTTCATCCCCGAGAGCTTCCTAAAAAAGGAGGCCGAGCACGTCGAGGGATTCTCTCCCGAGGTCGCCTGGGTAACCATCGGCGGCAAGGAGGAGCTCGAGGAAAGGTTGGCTGTCCGCCCGACCTCGGAAGCGATCATTGGCCACATGTACTCCCGCTGGATCAAGTCTTACCGGGACCTCCCGGTCCTTATTAACCAATGGGCGAACATCGTCCGTTGGGAAAAGGTCACCCGGCCGTTCCTGCGAACGACCGAATTCCTCTGGCAGGAAGGGCACACGTGCCACGCGACGGCCGAGGAAGCCCAGGAGGAGACCCTCAAGGTCCTGGCGATGTACAAGGAGTTTTCGGAGACCGAGCTCGCAATCCCCGTCCTCGCGGGCAGCAAGACCCTGCGCGAGAAGTTCGCCGGCGCCCAGATGACCTATGCCATCGAGGCCCTGATGTCCGACGGCAAGGCTCTTCAGATGGGGACCTCCCACAATCTTGGGCAGCACTTCTCCAAGGCTTTTGACATCAAATATGAAGACCGCAACCAGAGCCTCCAATACGTCTGGCAGACCTCGTGGGGAACGACGACTCGGCTCATCGGGGCGCTTATCATGACCCACGGCGACGACGCAGGACTCAGGTTCCCGCCCCGGGTGGCCCCCGTCCAGGCTGTCATCGTCCCGATCGCCATAGGCAATTGGAAGGAGACCGTCCTGCCGGCGGCCCGGGCCGCCGCCGCGTCCCTCAAGGCGGCCGGGCTGAGGGTCGAGATCGACGCCCGCGAGGAGTTTACCCCCGGATGGAAGTTCTCGGAATACGAGATGCGGGGCGTCCCTCTGCGGATCGAGATCGGGCCGCGCGACGTTAAGGCCGGGCAGGCCGTCCTCGTCCGCCGCGACATCCGGACGAAGGATCCGGCCCCGCTCGACGGGCTCCCCGGCCGCGTGATGGCGATCCTGGAGGAGATCCAGGCGCAGCTCTTCCATGAGGCCGAGACGTTCCTCAGGGAGAACACTCGCGACGCGGAAAGCTACGACGAGTTTAAGGACATCATGGAGAACAAGAGGGGCCTGGTCCGAGCCCTTTGGTGCGGTGATCAGGCCTGCGAGGACAGGATCAAGGAGGGGACGATGGCGACGATCCGGGTGATCCCGTTCGGTCACGAACATAACGAAAGGAAGGGCCTCTGCGTCTCCTGCGGCCGGGACGCCGACACGCTGGCCTGTTTCGCCCGTTCCTATTGACCGCCCGGGCCGCGGCGCGGGAGCGGGCCCGTCGGCCCGCCGGGTCGCCGAAGGGAGTTATAATGGTTCCCGGTCGGGAGGACGAACGGCTGAGGATGGTCGCAACCCAACTCAGGGCCAGGGGGCTCGAGGACGAGAGGGTCCTCGCGGCCATGGCACGGGTCCCCCGTCATCTCTTCGTTCCCGATGCCGGCGCCGCTCACGCCTATGCCGACGAGCCTCTGCCCATCGGCCGCGGTCAAACCATTTCCCAGCCCTATATCGTCGCGTATATGACGGAAGCTCTTCGGCTTGGGGGAGGGGAGAAGGTCCTCGAGATCGGAACGGGATCCGGCTACCAGACGGCTGTCCTGGCGGAAGTGGCCGGGGAGGTCTGGACGGTGGAGCTCGTTGAGGACCTTTCCCTTCGGGCTCGGGAAAGGCTCGACGCCCTCGGTTACAAAAACATCCGTTTCCGGGTCGGGGACGGGTCCGCAGGATGGCCGGACGCTGCTCCCTTCGACGGCATCGTTGTCACGGCCGCCCCCGCCTCGGTTCCCGAAGCGCTCGAGCTCCAGCTGGCCCCGGGCGGCCGGATGATCGTTCCCATAGGGCTGGGATCCCAGGAACTCGTCCTGATCCGCCGCGAAGGGGATTCCTTCCGGCGGAAGGGGCTGATCGGGGTCCGATTCGTTCCGCTTGTGGGGCGCGGGGCTCGTGGGACAGGAGAGGAACGCGGAGAATGAAGCGGCCGGGACGATAAATCCAGCGAGGGACAGGAGCTGACGATGAGATCGAGAGCAAAGAACCGGACCGTGGCGGGAGTCGTGGGGATGACGCTCCTCGCAGCGGGGCTTCAGGCTTTCTGCGGTCCACCGGAGAAGAACGGGTTCGCCAAGGTCTTTTTCCCCGACGGGAGCTCGATCATGGCCGAACTGGCCAGAACCGACGAGGAGCGGGCGCGAGGCCTGATGTTTCGGGAAAGGATCCAGCCCGACCAAGGCATGCTTTTTATCTTCGAGGAGGAGGGGCTCCATTCGTTCTGGATGAAGAACACGCTTGTCGCGCTGGATATCCTCTGGCTTGGCCGGGACCGGCGCATCGTCCATATCGCTGCCGACGTCCCCCCGTGCAAGGCCGATCCGTGTCCGAGCTATGGCCCGGATTTCCCGGCCTCGTTCGTCCTCGAGCTCAAAGCGGGCGAAGCCCTAGTACGAGCCCTCAAGCTCGGGGAGCGGCTGGAATTCGTCCTTTAGATCATCGCGAACGATTTCTCGACGGTGGCGCTCTTCGCGGAATGGGCGTCCCGGACCATGAGGAGGATCTTGTAGCGTCCGGCCCGAAGGCCGGAGAAGGAGAAGTTGAAGGTCAGCGCGATCTCGGTGTTGAAGTTCCAGGAAGAGAAGCTGGGGCTGGCGAAGTCCTTCTGACCGCCCAGCACCTTGCCCGTCGCGTCCTCAAGAGAAAAGTCGGCCGAGAACCCGAATTCGTGCCTTCCGGCCCCCGAGTCCTTCAGGGTCTGTCCGACGGGCTCGAGGTAAAGATAGATGACGTCCCCGGCCGAAAACTCGTCTGATGGACGGGGCTCGTAGATCCCGTAGCTCGCCGAGTCGCTCGTGACGAACTTGACGTTTTCGAGGAGGAGCGGAGACTTCTCCCGAAAGGCCTCGAACGACGACCTCAGGGCCTTCAGGGCGCCTGAGAAATCGCTCCGGCCCATGGCCTTGCCGAACCGGGCGAAACCGGTGTCGAAGTCGCCGGAGGGGGCCGGCCCCTTCCCGGAGCAGCCGGCGGATATGACCAAGAGAGCTGCGAGGCCCAGGACGCGGAGTCGTTGCATGGGAGCACCTCCTGCCGTTTGACGGCATAAGGATAGGCGGGATATAATCGATTGTCAAACATGACCACGAACGCCTTCCGCGACCGGCTCTCCCAGGGTGTTCTTCTTTGCGACGGGGGCATGGGGACGATGCTCTACGCGAAGGGCGTCTACATCAATACCTGTTTCGACGAGCTCAATCTCACCGGGCCCGACATCGTCCGGGAAGTCCACGCGCACTACCTCCAATGCGGAGCCGACGTTATCGAAACGAACACGTTCGGGGCCAACCGCTTCAAGCTGAGGAAGTTCGGGCTCGATGACAGGACAGCCGCCGTTAACCGGGCGGGCGCGGCGATCGCCCGCGAGGCCGCCGGGCCGGACGGCCTAGTCGCGGGATCCATCGGCCCGCTGGGCGTGAGCGTCGGGCCGTGGGCCCCCGCTTCCGCCGCCGGAGCCGCGGAGGCCTTCGCTGAACAGGCGGAAGCGCTCGCCGGGGCCGGGGTTGACCTCTTCATCCTGGAAACATTCTCCGACCTCAACGAGATCCGCCTGGCCCTCGGCGCCGTCCGGAAAGCCGGAGCAGGCCTTCCCGTCGTCGCCCAGATGACCATCGGCGAGGACGGCGTGAGCCGTTATGGGACGACCCCCGAGAACTTTACCCGAAAGCTCGAGGAATGGGGGGCGGACGTCGTAGGCGTCAACTGCAGCGTCGGCCCAGCCCCCATGCTCGAATGCGTCGAGAGAATGGCCCGGGTAACCGCCCTGCCGCTCTCGGCCATGCCGAACGCCGGGCTTCCGCGGGAGGTCGACGGCCGGAACCTCTATCTTTGTTCGCCTGATTACATGGCCGAATACGCCAAGAGATTCATTCTCGCGGGGGTGAAGCTCCTCGGCGGGTGCTGCGGGACGACCCCGTCCCACATCAAGGCCATGCACGGCGCCGTCCGCGCCCTCCAACCCCCTCGGCGTCCCGCCCTATCCTTCCCACTTGCGGAAAGTGAGGAACCCCGGGCCGAAGCCCCGCCGAAAAGGGACCGGTCCGAGCTGGGCCGAAAGCTGGAGGACGGGGAGTTCGTTGTCAGCGTCGAGATCGTCCCGCCCCGCGGCCCGGACCCCTCCAAGGCATTGGGGGCGGCCCGGAGTCTCGCGGATAGCGGCATCCTGTGCGTCAACATACCGGACGGCCCCCGGGCCAGCGCCCGGATGAGTCCCATGGCCCTGGCCTTCCTCCTGGCGAAGGAAACGCGGATAGAGCCCATCCTCCATTACACGTGCCGGGACCGGAACCTCCTGGGGATGCAGTCGGATCTCCTGGGAATCTTCGCCCACGGGATCCGGAACCTCCTCATCGTGACCGGCGACCCGCCTAAGATGGGGGACTACCCGAGCGCGACCGCCGTCTTCGACGTGGACTCGATAGGGCTCACCGGCGTCGTCAGCGCGCTCAACCGGGGAACGGACATCGGGGGCAGGACGATCAATGGTCCGACAGGATTCCTCATCGGCGTCGGGGGGAACCCCGGGGCCGTCAATCTCGAGCACGAGCTCTCGAGGCTCGAGGCCAAGGTTCGGGCGGGCGCGGAGTTCGTGATCACTCAGCCTGTGTTCGACGTCCGAAAGCTCGAGAAGTTCCTGGCCGCCGTCTCGGGTTTCCGCGTCCCCGTCATCGCCGGCCTCTGGCCGCTCGTCAGCCTGCGGAATGCGGAGTTCATGCACAACGAGGTGCCGGGAGCGAGCGTTCCGGACGCGATCATGGAGCGGATGAGGAAGGCGCAGGCTCAGGGCCCCGATGCGGCGAGAGAAGAAGGAGTCCTCATCGCCCGGGAGACCCTTACGGCCGTCAAGCCCCTGGTTCAGGGCGTTCAGATCAGCCCGCCGCTCGGGCGATACGATCTCGCCCTCCGTGTGCTCGAAAGGCTCTGATCCCTACTTCGGCCGCGCCGCCGACGATTCAGGGACCAGGAATCTCTCCAATTCTCTGGCCGCGTTCTCTGAGGCCCGACCCTCTCCCAGGTTCTTGCGGATGTTGAGGAAGGCCTCCTTCATTTCCCGCCGGACGCTATCGGAGCCCAGGACGCGGAGTGCTTCGTGAGCGAGGTTTCCGGCCGTGAACTCTCCCTGGATCAGCTCGGGGACGACCGGCATGCCGGCTAAGATGTTGACGATGCTGTAATGACTGATCCTGACGAACCGGCGGCCGACCCGATAGGTCAACGGGGAGATCCTGTAAAACGCCACGACGGGGGTCCCGAGCAGGGCCGATTCGAGGGTGGCCGTGCCGCACGAGGACAGGACGACGTCCGCAGCAGCCATGGCTTCATACCCGTCCCGGTCGAGAACGGGCAGCTCGTCGATAGGCCCCGGCCAAAAACTTTTCAGCGCGTCCCGGCCGAGACTCTCCGCGAGGACGAGCGCAAACTGGATGTCGGAGGAACTCCGGAGCCTCTCGACGGTCTCGGCGAGGACGGGGGCGTGGTACCGGAGCTCGCCCCGGCGGCTTCCCGGGAGGAGGACGACAAGCTTCTTCGCGGGGTTGAATCCGTATTTCGCGAAGAATTCGCCGCGGCCGAACCCCGCCCGAACCCGTTCGAGAAGAGGATGGCCGATGTATGCGGCCGGAATGCCTTCGGACCGGTAGATCTCTTCTTCGAAGGGGAAGATCAACATCATCCGGGAAACATACCTCCGGACGGTCTTGAGACGGCCCCTGCGCCAGGCCCAGACCGTGGGGCTGATGTAATAGAGGACCGGAATCCCGGCCTCCTTGAGCTTCTTCGCCAGGCGGAGATTGAAATCCGGCGAGTCGATGAGAACGGCGGCGGCGGGCCGCCGTGACACGGCCTCTCGGACGAGGTGGCGGAAGATCCGACGGATGCGTGGGACCTGCGAGAGGACCTCGAAGATCCCCATCACGGCTAGATGCTCCGTCGGGAAAAGGATCTCGACCCCCTCTTCGGCCATCCGCCCGCCGCCGACCCCGAAGAACGCAGTCCCCGGGTGGAGCTTCCGGAATTCGCGAACGAGGGCCGCCCCGTATCTCTCCCCGGAACTTTCGCCGGCGACGATGAGGACGGGGCCCGTCACTGGTCCTCTCCGGTTTCATTTTCTTCCCGGCCCAAATGGACGATCTTCGGCTGAGTAGCGGGATCGTGGCCATAATAGAAAAGCCACTTGTCGTAGCGGTCCTGGTCCTCGTAGAGGCGGATGGACGTCTTCGTCGAGGAGCTCACGACGCCCAGGACAATCGGGTTCTGGACGGAACCGAGGGCGGAGAGGGGAGCAACGAGGACCTCGTTCGAACCCGAGGCTTCGGCTGCGGCCTGCCCGCCAGGAGCGAGAACGACGTCCCATTCGCCGGACGCCGTCATGGGGTCCGGGAAAAGCTTCCGGAGGAATCCCTTGTCCGCGAGCTCCTTGAGGGACGTCGGGAACCGGCCGGGGTTCTTCGCTTGGTAGAGCCGGACGGCTTCGACGTACTGACCTCCGCGGAAGATGAGCTCCTCTTCTTTTTCCCGCCTCAGTTCGGTCTCGAGGACGGGAACGGCCACTGTGAGGCCTAGGGCGAGGATGAACACGGCCATCATCAGGATGATGAGGACGTAGCCGCGCTTCCCGCGTTTCACCATGTGTTGAAGAGCGTGCCGTCCAGGGCCTTGGCGTCGGACCCGGACCTGACGTCCACGACACCCATGTTCTCGGGGGGAGTGTATTCGTCGGGCGCCGGCGTCTCCCGAATCTCGATCCAGGTCGTCGCCGATTTCGTCAGGGGATCGACCGGGACGGACCTGAGATATTTATCTTCGACCAGGGTCTGGAGCGAGGCCGGATACTTGCCCTTGTCCTGGAAATACTGGTCGATGAGCTTCCGGAACTGGAACAGGTCTTCCTTGAGGACGGCCTCGCGGGCCCGCTTCGCCGCGGTCTGGTACTGGGGAAGACCCAAGCCGACCAGGATCCCGATGAGGGTGAAGACGATGATGATCTCGATGAGGGTGAATCCGCGGTCCCTCCCGTTCCGTCCCGTCATGCCGGCCTCACCATTCGTTGTACCGCGTGCCGTCCAGAGCCTTGGCCCGGCTCTTCGAATAGACGTCATAAACGTTCTCCTCCCCCCAGACGTCGCTGCGGCGGTCGTCCTGGTAGGACCGGAGCCCCCAATCCATCGAGCCCATCATCGGGTCCCTGGGGATGCGGCGCAGGAAGCGGACGAGCTTTTTCTTCGATCCGGACCCTGTCCGGCCCGCCGCCCGCGCCTCCGGATCCTCCTGGGCCGCTTCCTCGACCTCGACGCCCTTGACCAGGGTTTCCAGGTCCGGGGGATAGCCTTCGCTGTCCTCTTCCGTCTCCAGCTTCTTCTCGTCGGTGAGCTTCTTGTAGGCGTCGATGGCATCGCGGAGCTGGCGCAGGTCCCTGCGGAGCTCGAGTTCCTTTTCGCGCTGGATGGCGGTCTTAGCGATAGGGACGATCGCCGAAGCGAGAATAGCCAGGACCGTCAGGGTCACCAGCATCTCGACCAGGGTGAATCCCCTTCGGTCGGCGCGTGCGGTTCCCGTTCCCGCGAACATGTGGAGCCTAGTATCGGCTACGGCGACCCCGGTCCCTATTGTAAGGCGGCCTCGAATCTCCCTCCGGGGCCCCCTGGTTTCCCTCGGGGGGCGCCGCGGGGGCGTTAGGATCCGCGAGTGCCTTCAGGCTGACGCGGACCTTGCGATCCTCGTCGATGGTGATGCACATGACCGTCAGGTCCTGGCCCATCTGGATGACGTCCCGGATGCTCTTGATCCTGTAGGGCGCGACCTCGGAGATGTGGAGGAGGCCGACGACGTTGGGCAGGATCTCGACGAACGCCCCGTATTCCTCGAGGCGGATGACCTTGCCCGTGTAGACCTTGCCGATCTCGGCTTCGGCCGTGATGTCCCGGATCATCTGCATGGCCTTCTCGGCCGCGGCGACGTCCGCCGAGGCGATGGTGATCTTTCCGTCGTCCTCGATGTCGATCTTGGCCCCGGTCATGGCGACGATCTTCTTGATGACCTTGCCCGCGGGCCCGATGACCTCGCTCACCCTCTCGGGGTTGACGAACACGGTGAAGATGCGCGGCGCGTAGACCGAGATGTCCGGCCGCGGGGCCGCCAGGGTTTCCTTCATCCGGTCCAGAACGTGGAGCCGGGCCTGGCGGGACTGGGCGAACGCCTTCCGCAGGAACGCGGGAGTGACGGACTTGATCTTCAGGTCCATCTGGATGGCGGTGACGCCCTTTTCGCTCCCGATGACCTTGAAGTCCATGTCCCCGAAGTGATCTTCGAGGCCGGCGATGTCGGTCAGGATGGCGGTGCGGTCGCCGTCGGCAACGAGTCCCATCGCGACGCCGGCGACGATCATCTTCAGGGGGACCCCGGCGTCCATCAGGGCCAGGACCCCGCCGCAGACCGTAGCCATGGACGAGGACCCGTTGGATTCGAGGATGTCGGAGACGATGCGGATCGTGTAGGGGAACGTGGCGTCGTCCGGGATCGCGGGAAGGATGCCCTTTTCCGCCAGGGCGCCGTGCCCGATCTCCCGGCGGCCCGGACCGCGCAGGAAGTTTACCTCGCCCACGGAGAAGGGCGGGAAATTATAATGAAGCATGAACCGTTTCTTGGTATCCAGGCCCAGGTTGTCCAACCTCTGGGCGTCCTCGACCGTGCCGAGGGTGACGGTGGCCAGGCTTTGGGTTTCGCCGCGCGTGAAAATGGCGGAGCCATGGGTCCGGGGGAGAGAGCCGACCTCGATGGTGATGGGCCGGACCTCGTCGAACCGCCTGCCGTCGGACCTCTTCCCCTGCGTGAGGATGAAGTCGCGGACGATCTTCTCTTCAAGGCCGTAGAAGATATCCTTGGTCTCCTGAGCCTCTAACGGCTTGTCCGCCGGGACAGCGAGAAGGAGCGTCTCCAGGACCTTCCTGACGGCGGCCTCGCTTTGCAGCTTATCCTTGATCTGGATGGCCTCAAGGAGGGCTGCCGAGGCCTCCTGCTCGATCCGGGCCTTCAGCTCGGGGTTCGGGACCTTGGGCACGAATTCGCGCTTCTTGATCCGGAGCTGGGCGAACAGGTCCTTCTGGGCCTGGACGATCTTCTTGATCGTCTCGTGGGCTAGACTGATCCCCTCGATGAGCCGTTCTTCCTCGACCTCCTTTGCCCCGGCTTCGATCATGACGACGCCGTCCTCGGTCCCGACGACGGTCATGTTGAGCGGGCTCGCCGTGAGCTGGGTCGCCGTCGGGTTGATGACGAACGCGCCGTCGATCAGGCCGACCTTCACGGCGCCGATGGGCGTCGTGAACGGGATGTTCGAGAAGTATAGGGCGGCCGAGGCGCCGATGACCCCGAGAGTGTCGGGCTCGTTCTCCAGGTCGGCCGAAAGGAGAAGGCCGACGACCTGGGTATCAAAGAAGTACCCTTGGGGGAAGAGCGGCCGGATCGGCCTGTCGATGAGACGGGCCTCCAGGATCTCGCGCTCCGAGGGGCGGCCTTCGCGCTTGAAAAATCCCCCGGGGATCTTTCCGGCGGCGTAAGTATTCTCGCGATAATCGACGATGAGGGGGAGGAAAGGCTTCGGTTCCTTGACCTCTTTCTTGGATGTGGCCGTGACCAGCATGATGGTGTCGCCGTAGCGGACCAGGGCCGAGCCGTCGGCCTGCCGGGCGATCTTGCCGATCTCTATGGACAGAGTCCTGTTGTTGATCTCGAGACTGATGGTATGTGACATAAATTTGATTCCTTGGGGGGTCGGGGCCTTACTTGCGGAGGCCGAGCTTCTGGATGAGCTTCTCGTAGCGGCCGAATTCCCTCTTCTTGAGGTACTCCAGGAGCCTCTTCCTTTGGCCGACGAGCTTCATTAGCCCGGCCCGCGAATTATGGTCCTTTTTGTGGGTCGAAAAGTGGCCGATGAGCGAGTTGATCCGCTCGGTGAGGAGGGCGACCTGGACCTCCGGCGACCCCGAGTCCGTGGGGTGTGCCTGGTTGTCTTTGACGATTTTGATCTTCACTTCTTTGCTAAGCACGCGGTATTCTCCTATGTTTTTTTTTCGCCCCGTATCATATCAGAGGGAGCCGAAAAAGTAAACTGCTTAATTTGTGCGTTTCCAGGGGGAACGGCCGGCCGGAGAAAGGGGGGCCCGTGCCTGTTCTCAGGATGTCAGCGATTTCTTCCTAAGGAGGAGCTGTTGGGCGTACTTGGAAGTCAACCCCCCCTGTTTTTCCTTGACCTCGGCCAGTTTGGCCTCCAGATCCTTGATCGTCATCTCATTGATCTTCTTGTTCCCGGCGGCCTCCGGGGTCCCGGGCTGTTCGGTTTTCTTGTCTTCGGCCATGGTCGTGTCCTTTTGGTCTTCCTGATATCGTTCCGGAAGGGTGTCCGGACCCCCAGAATACCAGATTCCCGCCTCAGAGGCAACCTCGGGATCGATCCTCAGTCACCAGGCATCGGTCTTTAGTCTTAGGTCCCCGGTCTTTGATCGTCGGGGAACGTTGCACGACCTAGGGGAATCTAGTATATTCAAGGGCCGTGTACCTGATCTATTCGTTCGCTCTGGCCGTCGCTCTCGCTCTCTATCTGCCCTATTATGCGTTCCGGATGAAGGTCCTGAAAAAGGACCGCGTCCATCTTCGCGCAAGGCTGGCCCTGGGCATGGAGAAAAGGCCGGAGGGCCGGGACGCGGTCTGGATCCACGCGGTTTCGGTGGGCGAGGTCTTGTCGCTCCAACACCTCATCGGGGAGTTGAAGCGCCGGCATCCCGAGTGGGACATTGTTTTTTCCACCCTGACCCATACCGGGATCAAGATGGCCCGAGAAAAGCTCAAGGAAGCGGACCGGGTCTTTTTCGTCCCGCTCGATTTTCGGCGCGTCCTCCGCAGGGTCTTTCGGGCCGTCCGTCCCGGAGTCCTTGTCCTGGCTGAATCCGAGTTCTGGCCGAACTTGCTTGGCGAGGCGGCCGCCCGGGGCCTCAAGGTCCTCCTCATCAACGGGCGCATCTCCGAGCATACCTTCAAGGTCTATGAGGACATCCGGCCGATCGCCCGGAGGATCCTAGGGAACGTCGATCGGTTCCTCGTCCAGACCGATGAGGACAGGGAGAAGCTGGAGCGGTTGGGGATCGAGCCCGGGAAGCTCGAGGTCGCCGGCAACCTGAAGTCCGAGGTCCGGCTCCCTGTTTTCTCCGAAGGGGAGCTTCGGGACTTCAAGCGAAGTCTTGGACTTGAGGGCGGGGAGAAGGTCGTTGTCGCCGGTTCGACGCGGAAGGGCGAGGAGGAGCGCCTCCTTCGGGCGTTCGCCGAGGCGCGAAAGCAACGGCCGGACCTGCGGTTCGTCGTCGCCCCCCGGCATATCGAGAGGGCCGGGGAGATCGAACGGGCCGCCCAGGGGACCGGCTTCACGGTCGTCCGGAGGACGCAGGCACGGCCGTCCGATCGATGGGACGTCCTCGTCCTGGATACGATCGGAGAGCTAGCCCGCGTCTACGCCCTTTCGGACGCGGCCTTCGTCGGCGGGAGCCTCGTCGATTGGGGCGGCCACAACATCCTCGAGCCGGCCTTTTACGGTCGGCCGGTCTTCTTCGGGCCCCACATGCAGAATTTTGCCAGCCTGGCGGACTCGTTCATCCGGGCGGGAGGGGCCAGGATCGTCCGGACGGACGCAGAGCTCCTGGACATGTTCCTCCTCAGGGACGAGGAATCGCTCGGAAGGATGGGCGCCCAGGCCCGGGCCCATCTCGCGTCGCTCGGCGGAGCGACGGAGAGGACCATCCGGGCCATCGAATGGGCCATGGTGCCGTCGGGACCGAATCTGAACCGATGAGCTTCAAGATGAAGATCGGGTCGCCGGCAAAGAGACGGGGAGGGGCTGTCATGATCCTGCTTCTGGCCTTTTCCCGGGTCGCGGCCGCGGGGCCGCCGAAAGAGGCCGGACGGGCTGACGGTTCACTCTCCCGGGCATTTCGGATAACCCCGGCCGTCATCGGGAAGACCCTCGCGTCTCCCGTTCACTGGAAGGGGTCCGACCTCCTGAAGCTCTCGGCCGTCATCGGGGCCGGACTCGTCCTCGGGCTCGCTGACGAGAACATCCGGGACCGCGTCATGGGGCAGAGGACACAAGGCACGAAGGACTTCTTCCGGGTCGCCACGCGCTTCGGCGACGGGGCCGCTCTCGGCGGGTTCCTGGCGGGGCTCTTTGCGGTCGGCCAGTTTACCGGGAACGACGGATTGAGGAAGACGGCGTGGCTCGGGGTCGAGAGCTATCTTGCCTCGAGCGTTTTTTCAACTGCCCTCAAGTTCGCGGTCGGACGGGCCAGGCCGGGAGTGGAGGAGGGGAGCCGGAGCTTCCACCCGTTCGCGACGCGATCTTCCTGGACGGCCATGCCGTCCGGGCATGCCACATCCGTCTGGTCCGTCGCCACGGTCATCGCCGACCGGACGGACAACGGTTTTGTCGATGCCGCCTGTTACGGCGTCGCGTTCCTGACGTCCCTATCCCGTATCCATGAGGACAAGCACTGGGCCTCGGACGTCCTCGTCGGCTCGGCGATCGGGTACTTCACGGCCAAGAAGATCTGCGCCTTGAACCGGGATGCGGAAGGCCCGAAACTTTCGGCCTCGTTCGGGGTCGCGGGGAGCCGCCAGGCCGTCACGCTTTCGCTCTCGTTCTGATAGGCCGTGATAGCGCCGGACTCCGCGGCTTCTTAACCCGTTCCCCGACGCTGGGCCCCGTCTCTTAAGACGGGGCGAGAAGTGGGGCTCAGGGTAACCCCATAAAGGCCCTAGGGCCTTTATGGGGTTACCCTGAGCCCCACTTCTCGCCCCGTCTTAAGAGACGGGGCCC
>CAZPEP010000037.1:0-13994 GCA_964585685.1 uncultured Eubacteriales bacterium
CGCCTCTACGCCCTGGCCGACGGAATCAGACAGTTTCTCTACAGCCAGACCCAGGGACTGAAGAAGCTCTTAGCGCTACAAAACCCTCTCCCTGTCCAACCAACGCTTTTCGATCCATAATCTTTTTGGGGGAACTCCTGCCAATATTCAAGATTGAATATTGGGACCTGACCCCGTATAGTTGCCTTGTGAACGACAAGCGACTCGCACCGGCGTTCGCCTGGGGGATGATCCTCCTCGTTTCCGACCTGCCCGACGTCCTCTTCAAGGCGTTCGCCGGGCGCGTCCCCGGGCGGCTGGCCTGGGCCAAGGTGGGGCTCCTGGCGATCGGCTTGGCCGCCTGTTTTGTATGGAAGCGGCTCCGCAACCTGCGGCCGTTCGCTTTCGTGTTCTTCGTCTTTTTTCTGGCCCTGAACCTGTCGGGCCTTGTCCGCGAGACCGTCTGGTGGAGCGGCCGTTTCAACGGAGAATACGTCTCTTTCGGGCTCGGCTACGCCGGGATCTATCTGCTGGACTGCGGCGTGACTTTGGCCGTCCTCGCCGCCCTTTGGATCGTCAAGCGACGGAGGATCGCGTTCTTCCTGGTCAAGGGCGACCTCGCGGCCCCGATCGGGCCCGTGCGCTGGCTCGGTATCCGATCGGGCGAATCCTGGCGCAAGTTCGGCTGGATCTTCGCCGTCATCGCGGGCCTGGCGGTCGCCGTTCCGACCACCCTTGCCTCGCACGTTTCTGCTGGCGCCTTCGGCCGCGCCGCCTCTCTCCTCCCCTTCGTCTTGCTCTTTGCCGCGGTCAACGCCTTCAACGAAGAGGTCTATTTTCGGGCCTCCCTCCTTTCGACCCTGGCCGCAGTCGTCGGCCGGGGCCATGCCCTCCTGATGATCGCGGTGTTCTTCGGGATGGCCCATTGCCTTTACGGCTCGCCTCCCGGCGTCGTCGGCTTCCTGATGACGGCGTTCCTGGGCTGGCTCCTGGGGAAGAGCATGCTCGAAACAAGGGGCTTGCTCTGGCCCTGGTTCATCCACTTCGTGCCCGACGTGGTCGTGTTCCTATCCTACGCGCTGACCTGGGTCCCGAGATAGGCGGAAGCGATGTGAGCGGCGTGAACGTTTCGGACGCGAATGCCGGCTGTCTGCTCGGCGGGGCCGTCGGCGACGCGCTCGGCGCGCCCGTCGAGTTCATGTCGATGGGCGAGATTCGCCTGCGGTACGGGGACGCCGGCATCACGGGCTACGTCGAGTTCTGGAGCGGCCAAGGCGCTTTCACCGACGACACCCAAATGACGCTGTTCACGGCCGAGGGGCTCGCCCTGGCGGGCGAAAAGGCGCGCGGAGGCGGTCCGAGGGCCATCTCCGCCGTTATCGAAAGCGTCCACCGGGCCTACCTCAGGTGGCTCCTGACGCAGGGGGAGGAGGCGAACTGGGGACGGGCGCGGGCGACCCCGGCCGCCCTCAAGGCGGAAGGCCGGCTCGTCCGCGAGAAAGGGCTCTGGGCCCGCCGCTCTCCCGGCATGACGTGCCTGGCGGCCCTGCAGAGCGGCCGGCGCGGCTCAACGTCCGACCCGATCAACGTCAGCAAGGGATGCGGCGGCGTCATGCGCGTCGCCCCGGTCGGGCTCAGATGCGCCGACTCGGAGGAGGCCTTCCGGACGGGATGCGAGGTCGCTGCCATCACCCATGGGCATCCGAGCGGCTACCTCCCGGCGGGCTTCCTGGCCGCGCTCGTCTCGGGCCTGTCGAGAGGGGAGGCCCTTTCGCCCTCCGTCGAGCGTGTGACGGCGCTCCTCCGGGCATGGAAGGGTCACGTGGAGACACTGACTGCGGTTGAAAGGGCCGTGGCGGGGGCTGCCGAAAGGTCCCGCCCGGGAAACACCGCGGCTATCCCTTTCCCTGAAGCGATCGAATCGCTCGTTCGAAAGGACAACGCTTCTGGCCCCGGCGGCGGCTGGACGGGAGAAAAAGCCCTGGCCATCGCTCTCTTCTGCGCCCTGTGTCACCCGGACGACTTTCGGGCCGGCGTCCTTGCGGCCGTCAACCATGGCGGCGATAGCGATTCAACCGGCGCCATCGCAGGGAACATCCTCGGGGCGAAGCTGGGCAAGGCCGCCATCCCCCAGAAATGGATATCAGGCCTCGACATGGCCGAGCTCGTCAAGGGGTCAGTTCTTAACATTTAACGTTCGCAGCGAATGCGAAATGCTAAGAACGGACCCCTTCTGGTATAATACTCGAGCGAGGAATACTATGGATATCAAGTTCACCAAGGACCAGTACGAGAAACTGCTCCACCTTGCCTACCTGGGCGACTGGATGGTCAACGCCTACAGGACCAATGACTTCATCGAGGACTATAACCGCGAGGCCGAGCATGTCTACTCCCAGGCTCCCGCCTTCGGGTTCAAGGACATGATCGACTTCGATGAGGCCGAAGGGCGGACCTACCCGGCGGCGAAACTCGAGGCGAAGCTCGAGGACATCGTCGAGGACTACGAGGACTGGGCCTTCTGGGACCTCCTCATCCTCAAGCTTGCCGAGCGCGACCTCGTCCGCGAGTACAGCCAGGCGGCGGTTGACCAGATGACCGACGAGGAGCTCGAGGAAAAGCGCGCCCCCTACGTCAAGAAGTACGAGAAGGAGATCGAGGCCAACGGCATCGAGAACCTCGAGATCTACAAAATCTCCTAAGGCTCCCTCCACCTCCTCAGAATATCATCCCCGATATCATCGCAAAAGGCTATGCGTTGCCCCGGGGAAGAGTTATATAATAACGTACGGGTACCATGGCTGGCTTCAAGGGGGTCCTTTGGACGCTGTTCGTCGCGACCGTCGCGTTCCCGCCGTTCCCTGTCCTCGGCCGGGAAGGGGACCGGCCGCCGGTCGCATGGACGGCCTATCGGGCCCCCGTCCGGTTCGAAACTCTATCCATCGAACAGGGCCTCTCCCAGAGCTCCGTGGTCGCCATCCTTCAGGACCGGAAAGGCTTCCTCTGGTTCGGGACCGACGACGGGCTCAATCGGTACGACGGCTACGATTTTCGCGTTTTCCGTAACGACCCTTCCGACCCGGACTCGATCGGCGACAGCAAGATCGTCACTCTCCTCGAGGACAGCCGGGGGCGCCTCTGGGTCGGGACGAACTCCGGGGGGCTCAACCTCTTCGACCGCGACCGGGAGGCGTTTGTCCGAGCCCGGCTGGACCAGGCCAACCCCAGAAGCATAAGCAGCAACGGCGTCTCATCCATTCTGGAGGACCGGAACGGTGACATCTGGGTCGGGACCTCCGGCAACGGGCTCAATCGGATGGCCCGGAGCCCCGAGAGCGGCGGCCCGCTCGAGTTCGACCGCTTCTCCCATGATCCCTCGAATCCCGCGAGCCTCGGAGGGGATTACGTCAACGCCCTCTATGAGGATCGGTTCGGCGACATCTGGGTAGGACTCGATAACGGCGGCTTGAACAGGCTCGTCAGGACCGGCGGCCCTGCCGAGCCCGTGAGGTTTGCCACCTATCCGGGCGCTCCCGGCCTCCCCTCTCCTAGGCAGGTAACCTCGATCGGCGAGGACGACATCGGCGAGCTGTGGATCGGCGCTTCAGACGGTCTCTACCTGTTCAACAGGGGTTCTGCGTCGTTCACGCGGCTCGGGCCGGATTCCCGTGACCCCAAGAGCCTGAGCCATGAATATGTCAGGTGTCTGCGGCGGGATCTTTTGGGCACCCTGTGGATCGGGACCGATGGTGGGGGCCTCAACGAGATCGTCCCGGGCCGGAAGCCCGGCACGAGTCCGGTCTTCCTCAAGTTCCGTCATGATAAGGAGGATCCCTACAGCCTTCCCGGCGACGCCGTAGAAGCCATCTGCGAGGACCGTTCGGGCGTCCTCTGGGTCGGCCTGTATTACGGAGGGCTCGGTAAGCTCGTCTTGAACGAAGACCCGGGCGCAGACAGGGAAAAACGGCCGTTCATCCATTACTACTCTCGGCCCTCGGACCCCGACGGGTTGAGCAGCGGACCGGTCAACGCCATCCTCGAAGACCGCCGGGGGGCGCTGTGGGTTGGGACCGACGGCGGGGGATTGAACAAGTCCGAACCGCCTGCGGATAAGGAGGACCCGGTCACGTTCGTCCACTTCAGACACGACCCGAAGGCCCCGGGGTCCCTCAGCGACGACGTAGTCACGGCGCTTTTCGAGGATAGCCGGGGGGACATCTGGGTCGGGACATATACGGGAGGCTTGAACAGGCTCGCCGGGGGCTTCCGGGGAAAGACGCCTCCGGAGTTCACCCACTACAAGCACGATCCCGGCGACCCCTCGAGCCTCTCCAGCGATTTTGTGATGAGCTTCCTCGAGGATCGTTCGGGGGCGCTCTGGGTAGGGACGATCGACGGCGGATTGAACCGATTTGACCGAGGGACGGGTAAGTTCGCGCGTTTCCAAGCGAATGACACGGACATCAATGTCCTAAGCGACAACAGCATCTTCGCCCTTCTGGAGGACCTGTCGGGGGACCTATGGATAGGGACCGTGGAGGGGCTGAATCGGATGGATCCGCGCACGGGAAAGTTCACCCGTTACATCAACGATCCGGACGATCCGAGGTCGATCGGAGGCAACAACATCCGGGCTCTCTTTCTCGACCGGAAAGCGAACCTCTGGATCGGGACGGACGGGGCAGGGCTCAACAGAATGGTCCCGGGCGACGGGGCCGGAGCGCCGACGAGGTTCCTTCACTATCGGATCAACGAAGGGCTCCCGAGCGACGTCATATTCGGTATCCTGGAGGACGGACTGGGCCGCCTCTGGCTCAGCACAGACGCCGGGCTGTCCTGCTTCGATCCCGACCGGGAAACGTTCCGGAACTACGGCAAGGAGGATGGGCTCCAGAGCAACGAGTTTCATCGCGGGGCCGCCTTCATGAACCGGGCCGGCGAAATGTTTTTTGGCGGCTACCACGGTTTCAACGTATTCCGGCCCGAAAGCGTTCGGGACAATCGGGTCCCGCCCCAGGTCGTCATCGAGGACTTCCAGCTGTTCAATAAATCCGTCCCCATCGGGACGGCCCGGCGGGGGAAATTCGCTCTGCAGCGCTCTATCCTGGAGACGAAGGCCGTCGAGCTTGGTCCCCGGGAGAACAACCTGTCCTTTGAATATGCGGCCCTCCATTATGTATCACCCGACCGGAATGAATACGTCACCAAGCTCGAAGGCCTGGAAAAGGATTGGAACGGGGTCGGGACCAGGCGGTTTGCGACCTATTCGGCCTTGCATCCGGGCACGTACACGTTCCGGGTCAAGGCCGCCAACGGCAACGGGGTCTGGAACGAGGACGGTGCGTCCCTCCGCATCGTTATCCGCCACCCCTTGTGGCTGCTCTGGTGGTTCCACGTGCTCGTGACGGCCGTCGGGCTGTGTCTTCTGGCGGCGTTCATCCGGTACAGGACGCGCATCGCCACCTACCGGGCCCGGAGGCTCAAGCAGATGGTCGAGGAACGGACGGGGGAACTCCGGACCACCAACGTTCGGCTCGCGGCGTCCATCAAGGAAAAAGAGATCCTCATCAAGGAAATCCACCACAGAGTTAAAAACAACATGCAGGTCATCTCGTCGCTCCTCAATCTTCAGTCGGCCTCCATCACGGATCGTGACGTCCTCGACATCATCAAGAAGAGCCGGGACCGGGTCCTCTCCATGGCCCTCATCCACGAGAAGCTTTACCAGTCCCGGGACCTGGCCCGGATAGATTTTGAACAGTACCTCCGGAAGCTCATCGTCCACCTGTTCAATTCCTACCGGGTCGACCCGGGGACGGTGGATCTGAAGATTGACGTCAAGGACGTGTCCCTGGACATCACCATGGGGATTCCATGCGCGCTCATCGCGAACGAACTCGTGTCGAACGCCCTCAAGTATGCCTTCCCGGCTGGGTGGGCCGCCCGCGGGGAGATCGCGATCGCCTTCAGCCGAACCGGCGACGGACCGTACGCGCTGACCGTTCGAGACAACGGCGTCGGCCTGCCGGCCGGCGTCGGCCTGAAGACGAGCGAATCCCTCGGCCTTCAGATCGTTCAGGACCTCGTCGCCCAGCTCGATGGTACCATCCGCGTCGAGAACCAGGGGGGAACCGTCTATACGATCATGTTTCCTGCGCCCGAAGCGACCGGGGACGGAAGAGGGGACCGATGACGGGAGCGACGGGGCCCAGGATCCTCATCGTCGAGGACGAGCGCATCGTGGCGCGGGATTTTCAGGGCATGCTGGGGGGGCTCGGGTTCGGGAACTCCGACATCGCCTGCTCGGGCGAGGAGGCCCTGCGGAAGGTCGACGAGACGCCGCCTGCCATCATCTTTATGGACATCAAGCTCGGGCGGGACATGGACGGGATCGAGACGGCGTTCCGCGTCCGGGCGCGCCACGATATGCCCATCGTCTTTATGTCGGCCATGACCGACCTGGAGACGCGGGGCCGGGCGGCCTCGATCGGCCGGGTCTTTTACATTACTAAACCCCTGCGCGAGACCGAGATCGCGGCGGCCCTGAAGTCGGCGGGGCTTGAGACCTGCCCCCTTCCTTTCTAAATCTTCCGCTTGCCCCGCTCGAGATAGGACACACCTTTTTCCATCCATTCCGGCCTCGGCGCGCCCTTGAGGAAGTGGTCGAAGAACTCGTCGAGATGCACGGTCCAGTATTTCTGGTTCGGACGCTCCCGCAGGCCGTGCTTCTCGCCGACGAAGTTGAACAGATAGGCCTCTTTTCCCAGCCGACGCAGGGCGGTAAAAAACTCGATTCCCTGATACCAGGGCACCGCGTCGTCCTCGTCGTTGTGGACCGTCAGGTAGGGCGTCCGGACCTTCTCGACCCAGAAGATGGGCGAATTCTCGATGAACTGGAGGGCCCGGGTCCAGGGCGTGCCGCCGATCCGGCTCTGGGCCTTTTCGTACTGCCAGGCCCTCGACATGCCGGTCCCCCAGCGGATGCCGCCGTAGGCGCTTATCATGTCGACGACCGAGGCGCCCGCTTCGACCGCCGCGAAGATGTCCGTACGGGTGATGAGGTAGGAGATCTGGTAGCCGCCCCAGCTGTGGCCCTGGATGCCGACGCGCTTCGGGTCGATGTAACCGCGGCGAAGGACCTCCCGGACCGCGGGGACGACGCATTTCAGGGCGGATTCGCCCGGGTAGCCCATGTCATAAACGATGTCCGGCATGAGGATGACGTAGCCGTTCGAGACATAGCGACTGAAGTTGATGCTTGTATCCGGCGCCGGCGGCTCGTATCGATGGAGGCCGTCGGTCAGTCTTTCGTAGATATAGACCATCAGCGGGTACTTCTTCGACGGGTTGAAGTCCTCGGGCTTGATGAGCGTTGCCCGGAGCGGTCGCCCGTCGGCGTTGACGTAGTCGATGAGCTCGGACCGCCCCCAAATATACAAAGCTTGTTGGGGGTTGGCGTCGCTCGCGCGCTTCATGTCCGCGAACCCGGGCCCGCTCGTCCAGAGGTCGGGAAACTCGTCGAAGCGCTGGAGGGTGAAGACGAAGGCGTCGGTGTTCTTTGCCTTGAGCAGGCTTTCGAACTGCTTGTCGAGAAGGACAAGCTTCTCGGGCGCGGCAGACGTGGGAGCCCCGGGCTTCGCGTCCGCGGCCAGGCTGACCTTGTAAACGCCCGAGGCCATTGTCGTTTCATCGGTCGCCATGAGGAGCATAGGCCTGCCGGCGGGGACGGCCTTTTCCTCCGGGTCGAGTTTTGCGTAGCGGAATACGATCTTCTTCTTCCGCCCTTCTCCGGTCGTGATCATCCGGGCATTTGAACCGTCGGGCCGGACTTCCCAGATGTCGTAGCGGTCGTAGACGAGGACGGAGCGGTCGCCCTCGGTCCAGCCGGCCAGGCCGTAGGGTTCCGGCTCGCCCGGTTCGTCCCAGTCCTCGTCGGTCAGCCGGACGCCGAACCCGGCGGTCAGGTTGACCGTCTTTCCGTCGGCGATCCGGTAGGCGTAATAATTCTTGTCGGCGTCGTTGAAGAAAACGAGGAACCGGGCACCCGGGGAGAAAGAAGGGGCTGACGGCGACTTCTCAAGGACCTTTTTCCGCGACCCGTCCCGGATATCGACCAGATAATAATCGGCATATTCTCGGTCCCAGGACGCCAACTTGCGGTAGGGGAGGTCCGAAACACCCAGGGCGGAGCCCGCGTCGTCGCTGAGGACGATCCCGGGCAGTTCGGGGGCGCCGAGCGGAACGAACCGCGCCGCGGCCTTTAGTCCCTTCCCGGGGCCCGCCACGTGAAAGACGGCCGTAAGGGTTCGCTTCTTGTCCTCCTCGGCCCGAGCCTTCTGCATCGGCTGGAGGTAGGGGTCCTTCCAGTTCCAGATATCGACCTTGACGGGCTCGGGGGCGTCATCGGGTTCGGCGACGGGGACGGGAGCGAGGCCGAAAAAGAGCCGGGCCCCGTCCTTCGAGAAGGAGAGCGCGCCGTTCTCGCTCACGGCCATGCCGGGAGGCATGTTCCCGAAGCCGGCAGGGACGAGTTCGGCGGCGGTTTCGGACGGGTGCTCCCAGAGATAGAGCCTGAAGACGGGCGCGTCGGCTTCGTATTCGTCGCGGTCCGAAACGAACGCGAGTTTTGCGCCCTTCTCGTCGAAGGCGAAGCCCTTGTAGTTCCCGTTGCCCTTGAGGAGGGCCCGGGTCGTTCCGTCCGCGACGCGCCGGGCGAACGCACCGTCGTTCTCCGGGGTCTTCGAGGAGACGGCATAGGCCAACCATGTCCCGGGCTTGTTCCAGGCATATTCCGAGACATCGGGGACCGTGACGTCCTTTCCGGTCGCGAGCTCCCGGACGACGAGGTCGGTTCCAGGCTCTTTCTTCTTTTCCTTCTTCTTCTTGCCTTCGGCCTTTTCCTCCGGCTTTTCGCCGTCCTTCTTCTCGTCGGGCTTCTTGTCGGGGGGCTCTGCGAGCCATGCGACGAACGCCCCGCCTTCCTCGGCGATCTTGAAGCTCTTGACGCGGTCGAAGGTTTTCACGGCGCCCGTGCCCAGGTCCATGATTCCGAGACCGGCCTTGGGCATTTCCTCGGGTTTCTTCTTGTCCTTCTTCGCCTTGTCGACGTCCGCCTTGAGGGGGGCGAAGGCGAACACAACGAACTTCCCGTCAATCGTGATTATGGCGTCGGTCCCGCGGGGCGCGCGGTGTTCGACGCCCGAGCGGAGGTTCTGGGCGACGAGCTCGCCGTCCCCGTCCTGGAGGACGAGGGCATAAACAAGCCACACGCCGTCCCGCGAGAGGGCAGTCCCGCGGATAGAGCGCCAGGAATCGTAGACGTCGTAGGTCAGGGGCTTCTTGCCGGGTCCGGGCTCTCCGGCGGACAGGGCTAGGGAGAGGGCCCCGATCCAGAGGATGATGAGGGATATTACGAACCTTGCCGTGCGGTTCTTCATTCGGCCTCCCGGGTACCCAAAGAATAGAAAAGAAGGGTCTGACTATAACAAGGGGAGCGAGGACCTGTCAAACACGGAATTCCGGCCGTTCAGGCCTCACAAATATACCCCCCCATGTCATCGGGCATGGCCTTGCCTGATAACGGGGAAGGAGTGCGAAGGGATCGACCCCGGCCGCCCGAGCCCTCTCGATCCGATGAATGGCCATTCGACCAACCCGATGACATGGGGTAGCTGATCGAAGGCTATCCCTGACCAACGACCTGTTAAGGCCTTGCCGCCGTGACCGTGATGCTGAGGACCTGGAATCCGCTCCGGCGGATGAACGCGATCTCCGCGTCATCGAGAAACCCCTTGAGGACGTTGTCGGGGATTTCGATCCTTCGGGATTCGCGGACATCGACGTCGACGAAGCCGGTCTCCTGGATGATGCCGAGGTATTCATCCTCCTGAAGGGCGCCGGATACGCAGCCGGCGTACATCTCGGCGACTCCCCTCAACTTCTCCGGAAGCTCGCCCTTGAGGACCATGTCGGAAACGCAGAAGTGCCCGCCCGGCTTGAGGATGCGCATGATCTCGGCGAAGGCCTTTCTCTTGTCCGGGACGAGGTTCAGGACGCAGTTCGAGACGACGACGTCGGTCGAGGCGCCCTCCACGGGCAGGGCTTCGATGTCCCCCGCCAGGAACTCGACGTTGGCGTAGCCGAGCTTCGCGTTGTTGCAGCGGGCCTTATCGATCATCTCCGGGGTCATGTCGATCCCGATGACCCGTCCGGCGTCGCCGACGATGCGGCGGGCGACGAAGACGTCGTTTCCGGCTCCCGACCCGAGGTCGACGACGATGTCGCCGGGGGTGATGCCGGCGTGCTTGACAGGCAGGCCGCACCCCAGGCGGAGGTCGGCTTCAGGGACGTAGCCGTCCGTCCCGCTGTAGTCGAGATCGACCGTCCACGATTCGCCGGTCTCGCAGGAACAACTGCAGCCGCAGGCCGGGTGCTCGTCGGCCCGGCGGGCGATCTCCCCATACTTTTCTTTGACGATTTCCCTGATCTCCTTCGCGTCGTCCTTCATCGTTGGTCTCCTTTCTTCTTGTGGCATGGGCAGAGGGAAGAGAACAGCCCGGAGAATCCTTGCAACGCCTTTTCCAGGGCCTTCCGGTCGAGGCAATAACAGGTCTTTGGGCCTTCGACCTCTCCCTTGATGAGCCCGGCCCGTTTCAGCGCCTTGAGGTGCTGGGACACCGTCGATTGGGAGAGGGGAACGAGCCGGACGATCTCGCCGCAGATACAGACCCCCCGCTCCGCAAGGATCCGGAGGATCCTGATCCGGACGGGATGGGCCAGGGCCCGGGCCGTGCCCGCCAGCCGCGCCATCTCGCTCCCGAACAGTCCGTTCTTCGCCTGGGCCATCGCATCCTCTATCTAGATTATATCGTAAATATACGATATAAGGGAGCGGATGTCAAGCAAATCCTCCAGGATCATGTGCGGCTTTATGGCGTGGACGCAGGGGACTTCCGGTTTGGCGCGGCGAGTCCTTCGAAGGCGATCCCCTATTTGATCTCCACCGGGACGGGCAGGGCCTTGCGCGGCAGCATCTCGTCCCGCATGGCGGCCTGGTAGACGAAGCTCGCCATCACGACGGCCGACTGAATGAGGTCCTCGGGGACGCAATGGTCGTAGACGTCCTGGCTCGTGTGGTGGAGGTTGGGGAAGTAATCCAACGGGTCCTGGATGAACTGGAAGCCCGGGATGCCGATGCTGTCGAAGGGCAGGTGGTCCGTCCCATCGGTGTTCTGGAGGGCGATGGTCGTTACGCCGAGGTCCTTGAGCGGCTCCATCCAGGCCTCGAAGATCGGCCGAACCTGGAAGTTCTCCTGGATGTAGATGCCCCGGATGCGTCCGGAGCCATTGTCGTAATTGAAGTATCCCGAGATCTTCGCGTATTCGGGCTTGGCCAGGAGCTTGGTCGCGTCGCCGAGGGGGTTGCGCCAGGTCTTCTCCGTTTCGTCGAAATCGGCCTTAGCGAGAGCCCCCTTGTCCGTGTCGCCGAAATGGCGCGCGACGTAGCCCCGCGAGCCGTAGAATCCCTGCTCCTCGCCGGTCCAGAGGGCGGCCCGGATGGTCCTTTTCGGCTTGACGCCGAGGGTCTTGAGAATGCGCATCGCCTCCATGACGACCGCGCAGCCGGCGGCGTCGTCCACGGCGCCCGTGCCGCCCGCCCAGGAATCGAGGTGGCCGCCGAGCATGACGAGCTCGCCGCGCTTGTCGGTCCCGGGGATCTCGGCGACGACGTTGTAGCCCTGGAGATCCTTCTCGGTGAACGCGTTGCGGACCTCGATCTCCAGGGTCACCGGCACCCCGAGGTCCATGATGCGGCAGACGCGGTTGTACTGTTCGGCCGCCATGATGAGGCGCGGGCTCTGTCCGCGCGTGACGGCGTTTTTGCCGTCGCCGTCGTAGGCGTCGGCCTTGACCGTCCCGTAATCGACGCGGCTGTCGCTCGAGGGTTCGACGAGCACGCCGACATCCTCCCCCCGGAAGAACTCCTCGATCTCCTCCCACTTCGGCCCGTCGCCCTTGGGCTCGCCGAACTCCTTCGGCTTCACCGGAGTGGGCGTCGCCTCGAGCTCCTTGAGGTCCGCGTCGGTGTAGCGGCTGGCGGCAGGCTTGAAGGACGGGCGGACCGGACGGCCGGGCTTCGTGAACACGATGGCTCCCTTGAGCTTGCCGCGGTACTTCTCCAGGTCGGCCCGTGTTTTGATGAACGCGGTGACCGGGCTCCCGACGACCTTGCCCCGCGTGCTTCCGGTCCACGGCTTGGGGAAGGCCACGATGGGCATATAAGAAGGCGCGGTCATGTGGGCCGAGATGTATTCGCTCGACCAGCCGGGGCCGAATTCCCCGGCCGGCTCGACGGCGGCGTTGACGCAGCCAAGCTCCGTGAAGGTCTTTGTGGCCCAGGCGCAGGCCTTCTCGTAGGCCGGTGAGCCGGGGATCCTGGGGCCCAGGACGTCGGTCATGTAGCTGAGGTAGCTCATGACCCGGGACCGGTTCGTCCCTTCCATCCAGATACGGTTGACCATGTCCCGGTCGACCGGCTCCCGGGAGAGCACGGTTGGGGCGGCGAAGACGGCGAGGAAGAGGGCCGCGGCGACGGCCCGGCGCGCAGGTGTCATATTCATCGATTCTCCTATCCGACATTTCTACCATCGATCCGGAAGCGGCGCAAGGGGGCTTGTATTTAGAGTATCTATCAATATAATAGGGATTTAGGAAAAATAGAAATGGCTGCCTTGAAGAAAGTGGGGTTCTCGTCGTCGCGTTCTCGGCCCTTGCTTTCGTATATGTGCGGGGGTCTCTCTCCCCGCATGCCGTCCCCTCAGGAATCCGCCGTCTCCGCCCTCCCTGGGCCGCTCTGCGCCTTTCATGCCGAAAGGCCCGGGATCAGGACATGCTCATCCTGCCACGACTCGCGCCATCCCGGCCGCCAGGAGGAGTGCCTGGCCTGCCATTCCAAGGACGGCTGGCGGATCGACCAGGACCCGGTTGTGAAATGGTGAGACCATGAAGATGCACAAGGTGCGCGGTTTCGTGATCGGAACGGCGGTCCTGGCCTGTTTTTGGGGCCGGGCATCGGCCCAGGCCGCGGCGTCCCCGACCCCGTCCTATTCTTACCGGGCCACCCTCTATTTCGATTGGTACAGCACCGCCTTTGCCCAGGGCGGGGGAGGCCTGACCCAGCTCGGGACGAGGATCAAGTTCGAGCTCGCCAAAGCGCCCTCCCGGAACTGGAGGCTCCTCATCGACGTCCGCGACCGCCAGAACCTGACCGAGCGGAGCTCGAACCAGGTACTCCTTTACAACCTGCGCCTGACCTATGACTCGCCATCGAGCCCTTTGTATCTTTCGGCCGGCCAGATGAACCTCTACGATACGGCCGGCATCGGTCAGCTCCTCGGTTCCGTCGTCGGCTGGAAGCTCCGGTCCGCCCTGCTCGTCGGCGGCTATGCCGGGCTCGAACAGCAGGTCTACGCCCGGAAGTTCGACACCGGCTATCTGAAGTACGGCGCGTTCGCCCGGTTCACCGGGCCGAAGGCGCTCTCGTTCGCCCTGAGCTTCAACGCGCTCCGGTACTCAGGCCGCGCCGAGCGAACCTACGTCTATGTCCAGGGATTCGTCCCCGTGAGGCGGGCCCTCTATCTTTTCGCGAACGCTGAGTTCGAGCTGGGCGGAAAGGTCGAACCCGCCGATCGCCTGTCCCGCCTCTTCCTCAACGCGAGGGCCGACCTCGGCCGCCGGGCCGACATCACGGGTTTCTACAGCTCCGGACGGGGGCTCGATTTTCACGGGTATGTCCTCGAGCGCTCGCAGGATCCCGGCCTTCCGGACCGGGGGCTCGAGCGTTTCTTCTACAGCGAACAATACGGCGGCCGCCTCTCGGTCAAGCCGGTGAAGGGCGTCCGCCTTCACGTCTCCCGAATGGAGAGCCGGCAGAAGGACCTGGATATCCGGAACCATACCTGGCGATTCGGAGCCTCGGCGACGGACATCCTGGGAAGCGGCGTCGCGGCTTCCGG
>CAZPEP010000038.1:0-8571 GCA_964585685.1 uncultured Eubacteriales bacterium
GACGGCCGCCGCTTATTTTGCGGCCGTGTACCTGGGACTCCGGATGAAGCTCCGGGTGCTGGCCGGTCACGTCCTGCGGGCCGCCAAGCGCGTCTTCGGCATCCCCGACTTCCGCCTCTACGCCCTGGCCGACGGGATCCGACAGTTTCTCTACAGCCAGACCCAGGGACTGAAGAAGCTCTTAGCGCTACAAAACCCTCTCCCTGTCCAACCAACGCTTTTCGATCCATAATCTTTTTGGGGGAACTCCTGAACCCGGAGCCGGATTGACAGGGGAGAGAAGCTATCGCTACAATGTCCCTCATGACTGAGGAACCGCGCCTGACATCCGTTTTGCGGGAATATTCCATGGGGTTAGGATTCTCTCTTTTCGGCACGGCCGATATCTCAGGGATTCGGGATTCCATTTTTTTACCAGAAAATCTCAGGGATCGCGTCGGGTTTGCAGTATCCCTGGGGAAGAGACTCGTTACAGGCGTCCTGGATGACATCCTGGACGGGCCAACACCTCTCTATTTTCACCACTATCGACAGATCAATTATTTCCTGGACCGGGGTGCTTTGCTGGTCGCCTCGCGCATCCAGGACCTCGGTTTCCAGGCGCTCCCCATCCCGGCGTCGCAGGTTATCGACTGGCCGAAACAACGCGCCCACCTGTCCCATAAGAAAGTCGGCGAGATGGCGGGGCTCGGCTGGGTCGGAAGGAACAACCTTCTGGTCACCCCGAAGTTTGGGTCCCGGTTCCGCCTCGTGACCGTATTGACCGATATGCCGCTCGAAGCAGGCGATCCGTCGAGGGCGGATTGCGGCACGTGCCGGAAGTGTATCGGAGGATGTCCTGCGAACGCGATCAAGGAGCGCCGGGAGGATTTCGAACACATCGGCTGCTTTGAGAAGCTCAAGGAGTTCCGAAACAAAGGCTTGGTCGGTCAATATATCTGCGGATTGTGCGTCAAGGCTTGTTCCGGGCGGCCCCTCCCCGCAGACCTCCCATGATTCCCGCGATCGCCGTGGCGAACGGGGAAGCTGTTTGACAAGGCGAAAACGGCCGGACTATATTGAGAATGAGGTTGTTCCGTAAGAGGGAATGAGAAAATCCGCCCGGGTCTTCTCTCTCGCGTCCGGAGCCGTCGTCGTCCTGATCAGCCTCTACGGATTCCTGCTTCTTCGGGCCCGTCCGGGAATTCCGGGTCCTCTTCGGGGGCGGGAGATCCTGCGGATTGACGGCGTTGACATCAATGCGACCAAAGACCTCGATTTCGCCCTGAGCGGAAAAAGGATCGGCAGCGAAGCCGAATTCGTCTTGAGATCGGCCGGAAAGACGGAAATGGCCCGTGCCCGTTTCGTCGCCTACTATTCCCAAGCCTCAATCCCTTTCATCTTCCTCATCATCGGAGTATTCGGCTTCTTTATCGGCGCCTCCGTATTCCTTCTCAAGCCGGAAGACGCGCGAGCCAGGATATTCTTCTGGATGGCATTCTGCTTCTCTGCATCCCTTATCATCAACGGGGATTACTATTGCGTCCGGGACAGGGGAGCCTCGCTGATCCCCGGCGTCCTCTTCAATTTCGCCTACCCCATGGTCGCCGCCCTTCTCCTGGCCTTTTCGCTGACCTTTTCCCGTCGGCCCGTACGGCGGAGCGCTCTTATCCTGTATCTCCCCGCGGCGATCCTCGGGACGCTCTTGAATATCGCGTTCTTGGGATCCATTCTCGGACCGTCCTTGGCGCTATTCAACCTTCAAAAGAAGATATTCGTCATATTTCGGTGGTCATTTCTCGTCTATGTCATTGCCGCGGCGGCCGCCCTCGCCGTCTTTCTGAAGCGGGCCGAAGGAAAAGGGGAGAGGACCAGGATCCTGTGGCTCATATACGGGCTCGTGGTCGGGCTCGCCCCGTTCGCCCTCTTTTACCAGTTCCCCCTCGCTTTGGGCGGAAGGCCGCTCCTATCGGAGGAATTGACGAGCGTCTTCTTCCTCGCGGTCCCGGCGGCGTTCGCGATCTCGATTGTTCGGCATAAACTCATGGATATCGAGCTCGTCATCAACAGGAGCGTCGTTTATGCTCTGTTGACGATCCTAACGGCGAGCATTTATCTCGTCTCCATCGAGTTCCTTCAGGGGGCCCTCTCGCGGGCGGGGCCGTCGGCGGGCCGGTTGGCGGCCGTTGCCGCCGCCGTCCTTTCGGCGGCGGCGTTTCATCCCCTTCGGAAACGGGTCCAGGACGTCGTCGACAAGGCCTTTTTTCGCCAACGATACGATTACCGCAAAGCCGTTCTGGCGTTCGCCGAAGCCGCCCAGAGGACCGCCGATCCGGAAAGCCTGGCCGGGCTGTTCATAGCCCGGGCCATTGCCGCCGTTCCCCTCGACAGGGCCGGCGTGGCGGTCTTCCGGAAGGACGGGACTTCAAAAAAGATCGTCCTTTCCCGGGGGCTCGACACCGAGACCTCGCTGGCCGGACTCGAGATCGAACCGGGATGGATTCTGACCAGAAAGAACGCCCTGTCCTTCAAGGAAGCGGCCGGTCGTGTTCGCGAGGTCATCCCCCCCTCCAGCCTGTTCGAGGTCGCCGTGCCCCTTCCGTTCTCCTCGATCGCGCTCGAAGGCTTCGTCGCCCTGGGTCGAAAGCGTTCGGAAGAGAGGTACCGGGAGGACGACCTCGACCTCTTCATGACCTTGGCCGACGATCTGGCCTTGAACCTTGAACGGATGGAGCTCAGGGACCAGGTCGTCCTCGAGCGCGCGTCGCGCGAAAAGGCGGACGAGCTTAACCGGCTGAAGACCGAATTCGTTTCCTCGGTCTCGCACGAGCTCCGAAATCCCGTAAGCTCGATCCAGGGCCTTTCGGAGATCCTGGAGTCGGGAGCGATCGTGGACGAGCGAAAGAGGGATGAGCTCCTCCGCTTACTGGCGTCCGAATGCGGCCGCTTGTCCCGTTTCCTTCACAACATCCTGGATTTCGGGAAGATCGAGCAGGGGTCGCAGATTTATCAGTTTCGGAGGACCTCCCTCCGGGCCATCCTCGAGGACGTGGCGAGGTTATCGGGATACGGTGCCGAACGGGAAGGGGCGGTCATCCGGACGGTCTTCCCGGAGGAGCCCGTCTTTCTGGATATCGACGCCGACGCCGTGAAGCAGGCCTTGATGAACCTCGTGGACAATGCTATAAAATATTCGCCTGGGCAAAAGGAGGTCGAGATCGAGCTCGCCGATTTGGATGGACAGATCGAAGTCCGGGTCCGCGACCGGGGGATGGGGATCACGGCCGCAGAACAAGGCAAGATCTTCGACTCCTTCTACCGTTCTCCCCGCGCGGCCGAGGTCAACGTCGGGGGGGTCGGGCTGGGATTGGGGATCGTCCGCCATATCATGGAAGGCCAAGGCGGGGCGGTTCGCCTCGAATCTGCGCCGGGCCGGGGAAGCACCTTCGTTCTCGTTTTTCCCAAGCCATGAAAAAGGTCCTGATCATCGAGGACGACGGAGCCCTCCGGACGACCCTCGTAAGCGCGCTCGAATCCGAAGGATTCCTTGCCCTCACGGCCTCCGACGGTGCCGAGGGGCTGAGCAAAGCCTCCTCGGACGAGCCCGACCTCGTAGTCCTGGACCTCGTCCTGCCTTCGATGGGTGGGTTGGAGGTCTGCCGCAGGCTCCGGGAAAAGGGGAACGGCGTCCCGATCATCATGCTCACAGGCCGGAAGAGAGATGAGATCGACAAGGTCCTGGGCCTCGAGCTGGGGGCCGACGATTATATGCTCAAGCCGTTCGGCGTCCGGGAGTTCGTCGCCAGGGTCCGGGCCGTCCTCAGGCGCGGGCGAGACGACGCCGCCCGGATCGACGCCACCGTCTTCGGGGACGTTTCCGTCGATTTCCGGAGGAAGACGGCGACCAAGGGCGGGAAGGACCTGTCTCTGACGGCCAAGGAGTTCGGCCTTCTGGAGCTTCTGGTCGCCCACGAGGGGGGGGTCATCGGCCGGGACCGGATCCTCAACGAGGTCTGGGGATACGACAAGTTCCCGACGACGCGAACGATCGATACGTTCATCCGCAACCTGCGCCGGAAGGTCGAGGACGACCCCTCAAAGCCCGCCCACATCCTGACGGTTCCCTGGCTGGGCTATAAGTTCAAGGCTTAAAGGGGAGCGGCTATTTCTTCCCGCAGGGGATCCACATCTCGGTCCTGAGTTCCTCGGGTTTGACCTGCATCGGGTTGTTCAAGTAGCGCTCCAAAAGAGGGCCGTCCGCGATATAGCCCCCTGCTTTCATCCAGGCCACGAGGCGGCCGATCGTCTCTCCGCTCTTTTCGTAGGGGCCTATGTGGACGACCGATGCGACCGTGGGATGGTCCCAGACCTTCTTGACGAGCGGGGCCCCCGGCTCGGCCTGGGCCGTGACGATGAAACCGACCTCCCAAGACATGTCGGCTGGATCCGTTTGCGAGGGATCATCGGGGTAGATGCCGACCATGGGTCCCCGGATCGCCGAGAAGAGGTTCTGAGTCTGCATTTCCTGGATTAACTGGCCGATGACACCGGACATGTCGGAGATCTGACCTTTATGAGCGAGGACACAGTACGCGAACGGTTCGACGTCCTTCAGGGAGGGAACAGTCTCGTCCTGGAGCCCTTGGCCGACGGCCGCCACAGCGAGGATGATCGCGATTCCAGCGAATGCCCTTTTTACCATATCGCACCTCCTATAGTGGCCCTCCGATGGACCCTTTTGACGAAGATTCTAACACGCCTGCGGCGGAAACGGAAGCCTAAAACCTTCGGTTCGACCGTGCACAAAACATGTGCAAAAATGGTTATTCACAGCAATTGTGGAAGATGAACGCTGCGCTCAACGATCTCCCTGCTCAAAGGACCGGCGGAGCGGCCCAGCCGGGTTAGAGCTTGATGGCCCTGATCCGGCCCGTGATGGCCAGCGTAATCTTGTAAGCGCCGCGGGCGTTCGAGACGAGGATCGTGGCCATACCTGTCACGGAACCCGTGGGGTGATAGACCGGCGTATTGTTGGCCTCCACCGCGACGCCCTCCCAGAAGCCAAATTCGGCGGGTTTCCAGGTTTTCGCCTCTTCGTCATAAGTTTCCAGAAAGAAGCCCCCCTGCTCGATCCTGAGGCGGGTCGGGACGCCTTCCCAGATGGAACGGATCCTTGCCTGATTCAGGCGTAACTTGACCTCCCAAACCGCGCGTTCCAGCTCAAACCGGGAGGCGGATTTCGATACGGAAGCCGCGCCCGCGAGCACGAGGATCGAAATGAGCGCTAGGACGAGGACGGCTTCGAGGAGCGTATACCCCGGGCGCCGGAAGCGCATTCAGTACTCACTCCATTCCAGGACCCTGAAAGATGCGATATATCTCATTGGGCCAGTTGTCAGCGGGGCAACCCCAGGTATAGCGCGGGCGGCCGTAAGACTCGGGTCTGCGGAGATTGCGAGCGAATTCCCCGTGGAGTCATAATCCGTCGCCTGGATCCCTCCGAGGAGTTCGACCGCCTTCCCGGTCCCTTCGATAGCGAATCCGGATCCGGCAGCGACGAGGGATGCCTGCACGGTCAAGGCACGCGGAGCGCTATCGGCCACAACGATCCTCCCCTCCTCGACGCCCCCGTCCAGGAAGTCCTTGCCGGTCGCATAGATGATCAATTGGGAGCTCGGGTCCTTGATGTAGGGGATGCCGTCCTTCCAGCGGACGCCCTGGGAGAAAAGGTGGGAGGAAATAGTCACGCGGTCGGACGAAACGATCGTCAGGCTGACTCCGGCGAGGAGGGACGGGACGGCTTCGTCCGTCACCATGACGATCGAACCCGAAGGCTCGACGATCCCGCCGCCAAGGGAAGCGACGGAGCCGTTGATACAGATGATGCCCGCGGGGACGAGATCGAAGACAAGGGATCCTCCCGGCGTATCGAACATGGTCCTTCCTAACGAAGGGCTAAACCGGAGGACCCAGTCTCCGGCCTCGGCGGCGAAGCGGATGACCTGGTAATCCCCGTCGATCGCTGCGACCATCTCCGCGACGTCCCCCTGGACGAAGATACCCCCGAGCCCGAGGTCGTCATGGATGAGATAGACGCCGTCGGGAACAGGGTCGTTCGAGGGTTCGAGCCCGAGCGCCTGTCTCAGCACGGCGTTATTCAGGTCTTCGGGCCGGAAGAGGTCGATCTTGAGCGCCTTCGCGAGCTGGGGGAAGGCGTCTTTAGGAATGAGAGGCCCTCCCCCAGCCTGAAGCCGGGGCCGGCGATCGTTGGGCGTCGTCCGGAAAGAGATCCCGTTCGCGCTCATGAATCCCGACCCCTCGCCGGGTGTCACGTCCTTGTTGATGAACAGGGGAATGCAGGGGAGGGGCAGCCTGCCGGTCAGCGCTTCCAGGGAAGCGGAACAGCTTGAAGCCCGCTTCGGCTTAAAGCCCGTCAGGCTGCCCTCCGCATCTATCCGTATCCCGTACGTGACGGAGACGTATTCGCCCCGGTCCTCGGCCCACACGCCCGGGCAGGCCGTCGTGGACGACCAGTTCATTCCCTCCCATGTCTCGCGGTCCTCGCGTGGGAACGCCCAGCCGAAGAAGTCGGCAGCGATTTTTTGCCCTCCCCGCAGAGAGTCCTCTTTATAATCCGCCGCGAGGTCTGGCGAGATCACGACGAGCGCGTCCCCCGAATCCATGCGTTCGCCGAGGGCTTCCAAGCCCCGTTTGACCCCGTTCTCGGAGGCATAGTCCAGGATCATGGAGAGCTTCCTCCCGGCGCCGGCCTTGAGGTGGACCTGCGAGAGGAGGAGCATGCCCATGCCGAGAACCGAGAACGCGAGAAAAAGGAGCGTCGTCGATATCATAACGGATCCCTTTGGGCTCCGCCCCGCGACGTCATCCGCGCGGGGACAGTCCGGCGTTCTTGGGGAAGACCTGAATCCCATATTTTTTCTCCTTGTGGGGCGCGAGGGTGAGCGCGACCGATGCGAGGTTTGACGGGACGTCGAAGGAGAACAGGAAGGCCCCGACGTCCTCGATTAGGGGCTGGGCGGGACTCGAATTGATCTGGCGCCGGACCACTCGATCGAGGGCTCCCAGATAATAGGAGACTCTCTCGATGGGGAGCACGCGGCAGGCCCCCGCCGAGTAGCCGGCTTCAGCCGGGAGATCCAGAACCAGGGTGTTCCCCTCGACCGCAGCCACGCTCCGGACCTCCCCCCGATATCCTTCGAGGAAGCAGACTCCGTCGCCTTTTGTGAATCCTTCCGTCGTGTCCAGGACCGCGAGACAGCCGCCCGGGCCCAGATCATGTCCGAGGGTGCGGGCCCCTTCCGTGCTCAGAATCGTTAGCTTCTCCGGGCCGGCGTCCACGGCCGAAACAAGGCCAAGGTCCAATGCTTCCTTCAGGCCGCGACCGCCCCTGACCAGGTCCAGACGTATTCTGTCGAGGGCCGAATAAACGGCCTGGGCGTCCTCTTCGGCGTCCTTCAACTTGAAGAAGAGCGCCCGGGTATGCGCGAAGAACTCGACGCCGGCGACCAGAATGATCGTGAAAAGGGCCATCCCGATCAGGAGCTCGATGAGGGTAAAGCCTTTCCTGCTCATGGCCCGAACCCCAGGTCCCGCGACACGATAAGGACGGCGCGGGCGATCGTCCGACCGTCGCTCTTGACATGAACCCCAATCCGCTTCGTGCCCGCCGAAAGGTCATCGATCACCCATTCCCTGACGAACGCGCCTTCTCCGGCCGCCGCCGCCACGGTCTCCATGTTCGCGCCGGCCCGGAGCCCGTCGTCGTCGAACGGGAGGGCCCTCAACCCTTCGAGCTTCTCCGCGATGAGACGCGCGGCGCCCGCGTGGGCGTCCGCCTTCCTCTTCAACAGGAGCGAAAGGCTGATGAGCTCCGCGGCCCCCGTGACGAGGATCGCGATGAGCGTCAGCGAAACGAGGATCTCGATCAGTGTGAAACCGCGTCTGTCCATCGTGTCCATCCGGGCCCTTTGATTGCAGGGAACATGCCATTTGCCCGGGAGAGTTTTTTCGGGGAAGCCGTCACGCGAGCGGCCGGCGGCGTCAACGCGAGTTCAACAAAATCTAGAAAACAAACGAGATGCGGTCAACCCGGGTTGACGCTTCGGCCTCGCAAAAAAAGATATCGAAGGGCTATTGACAAGCGTTTGGAAAATCCCTATATTATGTGAGCCTTCAATCTGACAGCCTTCACTGGTTGACAATTTGAGTAGAGTGATTTGTGGAAGGCATTTCTTTCTCGTGACAGAAAGAAATAAGATCTTTGAAAAATAAAGCGGAGCGACCAAGATCGATCCAATTTGCCACACACAAACTCGAAGAGAGCCCGCAAGGGTTCTTATAACTGGAGAGTTTGATCCTGGCTCAGAGTGAACGCTGGCGGCGTGCCTAACACATGCAAGTCGAGCGGTTCCAGGGTAGCAATACCTTGGGATAGCGGCGAACGGGTGAGTAACACGTGGGTAATCTCCCCTCGAGTGAGGAATAAGCCCTCGAAAGGGGGTCTAATACCGCATGAAACTCCGGGACTTATGTCTTCGGAGTCAAAGCCGAAAGGCGCTTGAGGATGAGCCT
>CAZPEP010000039.1:0-105207 GCA_964585685.1 uncultured Eubacteriales bacterium
GGTCCCTATGTTCCCCCTTTTGACTTCGCCCGTCATCGCGTCGCCCGCGACGACCCCCTTGTAGGCGACGTCCATCTCGCCGCGCGGCGTGGAGACCCGGATGCTCCATTCGATCGCGTCGCCCTTCAGCGTCCCCGGCCCCTTGGCCTCTTTGCCCTGAGGGCCCGTCATCGTCACCTCGAGGGATTCCCCCGTCTGGGCGAAGACGATTCTCCAGATCACGTCGCCTTTCTGGGTCCCCACGACGAGCTCCCACTCCCCGGCCACGGAGATTTCCTGGGCCCGAAGAGTGACGGCGCCCGCCGGGATCAGCGCGATAGCGAGCGCGACGGATGTGGTGAAGCGTGTTATCCTCTGCATGCAATTCTCCGCTTTTTACCATTATATCGCTTTTACCGAAATCGGGGAATAGGGGCCAGAATAACGACAAAATTGTCGGGAACGGGACATCCTTGTCGGAAAATCTCGGGCGGCAATATTGCTATATTATTTATTATATTATCTTTAACAAGATGGCACGGGAATTGCTTCTAAAGGAGCCTCATGTCTTAAAGGAGGTATGAGAACATGTTCAAAAAAGCTTTCGCGATCCTCGGATCGCTGGCCGTCATCGGTGTCGGCGTCTCGCTCGCCCAGAGCGCGGGGCCGGCGAGAAAACAGATCGAGAGCCAGAAGAGGGCCTCGGTCCGGGCCGAATTCCAGAACAGGTTCGTCGACGAGAACGGCGACGGGATTAACGACCTGTTCCGCGATAACGACGGAGACGGGATTCCCAACTGCCAGGATTCTGACTGGGCGCCGCCTAAGGACGGAACCGGGTATCACAGTGGTAACGGGAACGGCGGGGGGAGCGGTCCCCGCGGCTATTTAGGGAACAGGGCGGGCTCCTTCGGCGCCGGCCAGGGCCTGAATAAGGGCGCCTTCCGCCGGGCCGGTGGAGGCTTCTGCGGCAGGCCCTGCGACGGCACCGGCCCCAAGGGCACAGCCCGAAGAGAGCGCGCCCGGTAGCGTTTTCTCCCCCCATTCCTTTACAATACGGCCGGGGGAAGAGGGCAGCGCCTCTTTCCCCGGCCGGCTTCCTGGCCCTAAGGAGCCTCTCATGAAACATCTGATCGCCCTGGCGGCCCTGCTGATATCGACGGCCGCTCCATCCCTGCGGGCCGATTCCCTCAGCCTGTCGTTCGGAGAACACGCCGCGGCGAACGTCTTCCAGACGCGGTACGCGGAGCGCGACTGGGTCTCAACCCTGGATCTCTCTCTGGCCAAGGACCTCTCCGCGGTCTCCGTCTTCGCCGGGGCCGGGACCGATTACTTCGCCCGCAATCCGGGCCTCAGCTTCGCGGGCCTCAGATGCGGGTTGGATTATCTCCGCCCGCTGGGGTCAAAGTCCGCGATCTATTTTTCCATGACGGCTTCGGGATCGATCTTCCGCCCGGACTACCGCGATTTCAATCATTTATCCTTGGAGGCCCTCGGCTCGCTCAAGTCCTACCTCAGCCCGAGTTCGATCGTCAGAGCCGGATATGTTTTAGAATTCAGGAGATACGACAACGCCCTCTTCGATTTCGTCAGCCCTGCGATCACCCTTTCCCTGGACAAGTTCTTTCCTACGAATACGACCCTCAAGGCCGGGCTCGGCTGGGGATACAAGTATTTTCTCCACCCTTACCCGGCGGTCGAGCCGTCCCCCGTCCCAGTCGGGGAAGAATCCCAATATGGTTACGGCGGGCGGCACGGAAGGGGGCCCGGAGGGTCCGGGTATTTCTATGAACCGGGATCGGCGGGCGGGGGCGCCGGGATCCAGAACCTGTCCGTTTCCGGCCTCTTGGCCCAGGGGTTGGGAAGTCGGTTGGGCCTCAGTGTATCCGGGAGCAGGCAATGGATCGTCTCCGGCAAGACCCCCTACCTGTCCTCCGAGGAGTTCTACCTGGCCGAAAACCCGACCCACGACGCCTTCTCCTGGGACGGAGGGAGCTTGTCGAGCACGCTCACGGCCCACGGGCCCTGGGACACAGAGCTCAAAATGATTTATACTGTCTCCGAGAAGACGTTCCCGGGAATCGAAAGCATGAGCCTCGACGGAGTATTGCTGGGGGTCACGCGGAAGGACCGCAGGCGCCAGGCGGAGGTCCGCCTCGAAAAGCTGTTCCCCAGGTTCGCCCTCTTCCTGTCGTATACAGCGGTCATTAACCGCTCCAACGATCCCCTCTTCACATGGAAGGGCCCGTTCCTCACGGGAGGGATCCGATGGGACTTCACGTTCGGCGGGAAAAAATGAAGGGTCGATTCTCCGCCACGGCCCTCCTCCTCCTCGCCCTCCCGGCCGGGGCCGGACAGGTCGAGCATTTTTACGACGTGGACGCGGAGGTCCGCGTCGAGGGGACGGTCCAGGAAGTCGTCTTCGAGCTTCGCTACAAGGACCGGGCGCCGTTCGTGGTCCTCGCCTTGGAAGAGGCCGGCACCGGACAAAAGTTCCGGGTCGAGATCGGCCCATCCTGGTTCTTCGGGGAGGACCTACACGCCGGGGAGAAGGTGGCGATCATGGGCTCGCTCGTCCGGACCGAAGGTGACACGAAATTCGTCATCGCCCGCGAGATCCGCTTCGGCGGAGAAATCTTGGTCGTCCGCGACCGGCGGGGCTTTCCGGAATGGCGCGGTGGGGGGGCCGCCCAACGGGGCCGACGGAGGGGCAAAGGCTTTTGAAAAGGAAAGACCTCCTCCTCTTCTTCCTCCTGCCCTTCCTGGGAACGGTCATCCTGATCTTTCTGGTGTCCGCGCTCAACCGCGCCTACGTCCAGAGGAGCATGGACGCCTTGGTCACGGAACAACTCGGGGCCGCGGCGGCCATGCTGAAAGCCGGGCTGGGCCATTCCGTCGAGGACGGTACGCCGCCGTCGCGGGCCCTAGAAATTTATTCCGGGGAAGGGGAGATCTATTACATGGCCTTGCTCGACGGGGACAGAAAGGTCCTCGCCTGGAGGTCCTTGTTCGAAGGCTACCTCCCGCTCTCGGTCCAGGATATCCCGGCGGGGGGATCGTGGGTCATCGACTCTCCGGCCGGAAGGATCTTCAACCATTTCGGACCGTTCGCCACGCGGGACGGAAAGGCCTATTATCTGTACCTCGGCTACTCCCTGAAGGCGTTCGAGGAGATGTCCTCGCGCTCCCGGCGCAACGCCCTCATCGTTTTCGGGATCATCGCGGCCGCCGGCATCATCGTCTTCCGGGGAATCTTCCTCCTCCAATCCGGCTTCCTGAACAAATCACGGGAGGCCGAGGAGGCCCGGGCGGAAAGGGAGCGGTTCCGGGAGATCTCGGCGTTCACGTCGGGAGTGGCCCACGAGATCAAGAACCCCCTCAACAGCCTTTCCCTCCTCTTCGGCCTCATGGAGAAGAGGGTCGCCACGGACCTCCGGGAGAACGTTGCTCTCGGGAAGAACGAGGTCCGCAGGATCTCGCTCATCGTCGACCGCTTTTCCGAAGTCCTGAAGCCTCTCCGTCTTCGCCCAGAGACCGTCCTCGCCGGCGATGCCGTCGGGTCCGTTCTCGATTCCCTAGCCTCCGAATTCCCCGGGGTCCGGGACCGGGTCCGGTTCGACGGGGACGGCAAGATGGCGATCCGCGCCGACCGGGAGCTTATCTCCCTGGCCTTGGCCAATATCCTCAGGAACGCCCTCGAAGCCGGGGCAGCCGGGGAGATCACGGTTCATATTGAGCGGGCCCGGAAACGGGTCCGGCTGGCAGTCCGGGATACGGGACCCGGGATCCCGCCGGACCGGCTGGAAAGGATCTTCGAGCCGTTCTTCTCCACGAAAGCCGGGGGGATGGGCGTCGGGCTCTATCTGGCCGCCCGGATCATAGAGGCGCACGGGGGAAAGATCGAGGTCCGCAGCCGGGAGGGAGAGGGGACCGAGTTCATTATGCACGTCCCGGGAGACTGAGATGATAAAAGCAACCATTCTCATCGTCGAGGACGACCCCCTCCAGAGGCGGCTCATCCGGGAGAGCCTTGAGGCCGCGGGATACTCCGTCCTCGAGGCCTCGAACCGAGCAGAGGCCCTGGCGCTCGCCCGCCGGCGGCCGGCGGAGATCGCCGTTGTGGATTACAGGCTCGGTCCAGAGACAGGAACGGCCGTTATCCGAGATCTCCTCGCCCAGGACCCTCTTATCACGCCCGTTATGGTAACGGCATTCGGTAACATCGAAAGGGCGGTTGAAGCCATCCGGGAGGGTGCGTACGATTATATCGTCAAACCCATCGACTTCGAGAAATTTCTCCTGGTCCTCGAACGGGCCCTCGAAAGGCAAAAGCTCCGTAAGGAGGTCGCCGCCCTCCGGAGCGACCTCGAGGAAAGATTCAGTTCGAAGTACTTCGTCATCGCCTCCGCGAGGATGGAGGAGGTCGCGCGGCTTATCTCCAGAGCGGCCTCGAGCGACGCCACCGTCCTCCTCTCGGGGGAGACGGGCACGGGAAAGGATATGGCGGCCAAAGCCGTCCATTATTCCTCGAAGAGGAAGGCCGGCCCCTATCTGGCCGTCAACATTCCGTCTCTTCCAGAGACCCTGATCGAAAGCGAGCTCTTCGGCGCCGAGAAGGGAGCCTATACCGGCGCCGACGAAAGAAAGGCCGGAAAGTTCGAGGCCGCCCACGGCGGGACGCTGTTCCTGGACGAGATCGGTGATCTCCCGGTCCACCTCCAGGTCAAGTTGCTCCGGTTCCTCCAAGACAGGGAGTTCTACCGGCTCGGATCCTCCAGGCCCCTCCGCTCGGACGTCCGGATCATCGCCGCCACGAACAAGGACCTGGAGAAGCTCGTCCGGGAGGAGCGGTTCCGGGCCGACCTTTATTACCGCCTGAACGTCATCCGCATCGAGGTCCCCCCTTTGCGGGTCCGGAGGGAGGATATTCCGCCCCTGGTCGATCTTTTTATTAAAAGATACGGCCAGCGGGAGGCAAAGGTGATCGTCGGCATTTCCCGCGAGGCTATGTCCGCCCTGCTCGCCTACCCCTTTCCCGGCAACGTCCGGGAGCTCGAGAACATCGTGGAACGCGCCGTCGTGTTCTGCCGGGGGGAGACCATCCTCGCGGAAGACCTTCCCGTCTTCCTGGGAGAGAAGAGCGAGAACGTCGCCGATGACGGGCTCTCCCTGACCGAGAAGGTCCGGCGCCTCGAGACCCGGGAGATCCGGCGGGCGCTCCGGGAGAACGGAGGCGTCAAGAGCCGGGCCGCCCGCGCCCTCGGGATCACCGAACGAGTGCTGGGATACAAGATGAAGAGCACCGGCATCGAGTGAGTCGCGGCTCTTCCCTCGGATCCGCCGCCCCCCCCTTCTGTATGATGATCGGACCGGAGACTAATTCGAAAGTGACATAACGTCAACTCCGTCTTCGGCTGAAGACTGGTGACTGACAACGGAAGACTGTCCCGATGCAACTTTTCCCCGCGACGCTTCGTCTATAGAGATGTACGGTCGGTCAGGCAAGATAAAGATAGGATTAAAAATAGTGGAGGTTTGTCATGAAATTCGGAACGAAGATGGTCATCGTCGCAGCGGCAGTCCTCCTGACGCTCACCGGGTTCAACCTGCTCGTCTCCCCCTCGGCCCTGGACATTATCCGGTCCGGGAGGACGCATGGCATGGAGATCATCGTCACGGTCCAGGCCCTGCCCGCCGCATCTCCTGCGCACACGAGTTGATGGATCGCCGCGCGAAGGACGGAGGGATGTCCTCGAGTCCTGAGTAGGCGATCCCCAATAATCCCTAAAAAGATGACGCGCTTACGAGGTTCGCTTGCGGGGCGTTTGGCGGAGAAGGACCGTGGCGAGGCAGGCGATGGCTTTGCCCTGGCCAATAGGCTCGAGGCCTTCGTTGGTCTTACCCTTGATGCCGAGAGCATCGGGCTTGATGCCGAGGATAGGGCAAAGGACGCTCTTCATGGCCTCGACGTGGGGAGCGATCGCGGGTTTGTCGGCAATGATCACAGCGTCTGCATTGACGACCTCGAACCGGCCCTTGCGCAAACGTACCATGACGGCCTTAAGAAGAACCGTGCTGTCCGCATCCTTCCAGGCCGGGTCCGTATCCGGAAAGAGCCGTCCGATATCGCCGTCGCCCGAGGCGCCGAGCAGGGCATCGATGAGCGCGTGGACGAGGGCGTCAGCGTCGGAATGCCCGGCGAGCCCGGCGGGAGAGGCGATCCGGACGCCGCCGAGGACGAGCTTCCTTCCTGCGGCCAGCCGGTGGATGTCGTAACCGATTCCGGTCCTAAGCTTCAAGGAGGGCCTCCGCGATCCTCAGGTCGAGGGGGGTCGTGATCTTGATGTTCCGGGGGTCCCCCGCGATGGCGGCGACCCGCCTCCCCGTCCTTTCGACGAGAGACGCTTCGTCCGTCCCGATGAATCCGTTCCTGTCGGCGGCCGCCAGGGCCTCTTCCAGGACCTCATAAAAGAATCCCTGTGGCGTCTGCGCCCTGTAGAGGACGCTCCGGTCGTGCGTCCGAAGGATGCCCTCTTCGCGGACCTCCTTCACGGTGTCCTCGATCGGCAGGACCGGCACCGCCGCTCCGGACCGCGCCGCCTCGTCGATGACCCGGCCGATGAGGGCACTCCCCGCGAGGGGCCTGGCGCCGTCATGGATCAGGACGATGTCCCGGCCGCTCCCCCGAATCGCGCCGAACCCGTTCCGGACCGAATCCTGCCTCAGGATCCCTCCCGCGACGACCGCCGACACCTTCCGGAAACGGCGGGCGAGGCCCTCCCCGAGCCGAACGTCGGGGAGGACGAGGACGATCCCGCCCACCGCGTCGTGGCTCTCGAAGCTTTCGACGCATCGTTCGAGAAGCGGGCGTCCGCCGAGGAGAGCGAACTGTTTGGCGCCTCCAAAACGCCGGCCTTCCCCGCCGGCGACGATGACGGCCGTAGCTCCGCTCACTGCGCCTCTTCGTTGAACCGGCCGAAGATCATCTTGCCGACCGTCGTCTGGAGGACGGAGGTAACGGTGATATGGATCGTCTGGCCGATCATCCGCCGGGAGTTGTCCACGACGACCATGGTACCATCGTCGAGATAGGCGACGCCCTGGTCCTTTTCCTTGCCCTCTTTGAGGATGAAGACCTTCATCGCCTCGCCGGGGAGGACGACCGGCTTCAGGGCGTTGGCCAGTTCATTGATATTGAGGACGGTGAGTCCCTGGAGCTGGGCGACCTTGTTCAGGTTGAAATCGTTGGTGACGATCCGGGCGCCGAGGCTCTTGGCGCACTCGATAAGCTTGGAGTCGACGTCGGGGACGTCGGGAAAATCGATCTCGGAGATGACGACCAAGACGCGGGAAGACTTCTGGAGGTGGTCCAGGACGTCGAGGCCGCGCCGCCCCCGCTGACGTTTCATGCCGTCGGCGGAGTCGGCGATGACTTGGAGCTCCTTGAGGATGAACTGGGGCACGACGAGCGTCCCCTCGATGAAGGATGTGTCGCAAATGTCGGCGATCCGGCCGTCGATGATGACGCTCGTATCCAGGAGCTTATAGCTCCGGGCGACCGGCTTGTCCTTGAATAAACCTAAGATATGGGCGGGGTCAAGCCACTCGGACTTCTGGGTGCCCACGATGAACCCGATGTAGGGCATGATGACGAGGAAGAAGATGCGGATGAAGGAGGCCATCGAATCGCCGGAAACGACGGACCTGTAGATGCTCCCGATCATCCAGCCGAGGAGGATCCCCAGGAGGGTCCCGACGGCGGCGCTCCAGATGACCTTGAATTGAGCCCGGCGGATCCGCGTCTCGAAGAACATGAACGCGGCGCCCAGGACGAAGGCGACGGCCGCCCCGGCCTCGCGGCCGAGATCGAAGGGGGGATGGAAGTACCCCCCGGCGGAGATCAACAGGATGACGACAAGACGGAATATGAAAATGCCCATCGGAACGATCCTTTTATGAATTCTTTGGGGTCATTAAAACACATATTGAAGCGCCTGTCTAACGCTTTGCGCCCCGAGGCAGTTCAGGGGAGGGAGGTCGTTCCTGTCGAGTTGGGCCAGGTTACCGGCCGGGAGGATGATGGTCTCGAAGCCCAGGGAATGGGCCTCCTTGATCCGGGCCAGGGGCTGCCCGACCGACCGGATCTCACCGCTGAGGCCGATCTCCCCGAAGACGGCCATCCCCTTAGGGATGGGCTTGTTCTTTAGGGAGGAGACGACGGCCAGGACGACGCCGAGGTCCACGGCCGGTTCCTCTAGGGACATCCCCCCGGCCACGTTGAGATAGACGTCCTCGCCGGAGAAGCTATAGCCGGCTTTCTTTTCGACCAGAGCGAGGAGCATGGCCGCCCGATAATGGTCCAGGCCGACCGTCATCCGCCGGGGGTTCCCGGTGAACAGGGTGGACGAGACGAGGGCCTGGACCTCGGCGAGCAGGGGCCTCGAACCCTTGATCGTGCAGATGACGGCGCTTCCCGGCTCATCGGTCGGCCGCTCCCGAAGGAAGAAGGCCGACGGGTTGGAGATGGCCTGGAGCCCCGAGCTCGCCATCTCGAAGACGGCGAGCTCCGAGACCGGGCCGAACCGATTCTTCAGGGCGCGCAGGATCCGGTGGCTATGATCCCGCTCCCCCTCGAAGAGGAGGACGACGTCCACCATGTGCTCAAGGGACTTGGGCCCGGCCAACGACCCTTCCTTGGTGATGTGGCCGATCAAGAACGAGGGGACCTGGTTCCTCTTGGCAAAGCCGAAAATCCGGTTGGCGACCTCGCGAACCTGGCTGATAGTGCCGGGGGAGGATGTCAGTTTCGAGGAGAAGATCGTCTGCACGGAGTCCACGACGAGGGCCCGCGGCATCAGCTTCTCGGCCTGGGCCAGGATCCGCTCCAGGTTGGTCTCGGCGAGGAGGAAGAGTTTCCCGTCCCGGACGCCGAGGCGGTCGCCGCGGAGCTTGATCTGCTCGAGCGACTCCTCGCCGGAGACGTACAGGACGGGCCCGTCCTCCAAGGCTATGTCGCGGGAGACCTGGAGGAGCAGTGTGGACTTGCCGATGCCGGGCTCGCCGCCGATGAGGACGAGGGAGCCCAGGACGACGCCCCCGCCGAGGACCTTGTTGAACTCCTCGATCCCGATCCGGAGACGGGGGTTGCGGAGCTCCTTGATGTCCTTGTAGAGGACGGGCTCGGCCGGCGTGAAAGCTGCCTCGGCCGGCGCCGCCTCCTCCTCGAGCTCCTCGACGAGAGTGTTCCACTCTCCGCATTGGGCGCACCGTCCCATCCATTTCGGGAAGCGGGCGCCGCAGCCCTGGCAGATGAAGACGGTCCGGTCCTTCATCGAAGCCCCACGCCCAGGCCGAAGAAGACCTCCCGGCCCGAAGCCAGGGTGAAATCGTCGATCCCGGCGACAAGGAAGAGGCTTTTTGCGGGGTAGTACTTGCCGTACAGGCGGAATCGGGGGCCCGGCTCCCTGTTGAGATCGAATCCCTCGACCCCCACCGCGAGCCGGTCCTTGAATGCATAATAGTCCACGCCGGCCCCGAACTCCGACTCGATGATGCCGGCCCGGGCGGCCAATCCGCCCCAGCGCAGGCCTCCCTGGAGGGAATAGACGAACCGGTCCCGCCAGGGATCGTGGGCGACCCCGGCCAGGAAGAGCTTGTTGCCGGACCGCAGGCCCAGCCCGATCGAGCCTTTGACGAGATCGCTCGATCCGTAATAATCGCCCCGGAGTTCGCCGCCGGCCCGGAGCGCGGAGACCGGGCCGACAACCTTCCGGACTTCGGCGACGGCCCCTTCGACCTCGTCGTAGAGGGCGGGCTCGTTGACGAGCTTGCCCAGGCTTCCCTCGCTCTTCCGGACCTTCTCCAGGGATTCGTTCAAGCGGTCGACGGCCTTCCCTATCTCCTCGAGCAGGTCTTCGAGCTTCTTCATGTTCCGTTGTACGCCGTCGCGGTTCTCCCCCGCCAGGGCGCCGTATTGGGCGACGGCCTTGTTGATGTTGTCGGTGATCTCGCGCACGCGCAGGCCGACGTCCTCGACGGTCCGCGAAGCGCCCCGGACGGTGTCGCCGAGCCCGCCCTTGTTCTCCGACAGGAAAGAGTTCAGTTCCGCGGTCAACGACGAGAGGTTCTTCAGGGTCTGCTTGATGCTGGCCCCGTTGTCCTTGCCGAGGACCTCCTTGAGCGACGCGCTCAGCTGCTTGATCTCGTCGCCGACCGTGAGGAACAGGGTCCCGATCTGGTCGAAGCTGACCGTCGGGAGCCCTTCGAGGGACGCCCCGGGCGCGAAATTGCCCTCCTCGCCGCCGGGCACGATCTCCATGAACCTCTCACCCAGGAGGCCCAGGGACGCCAGGGTCGCCCTGGATCCTTTGGGGACCTGGAACCGGGGGTAGATGTTCATCACGACCCGCGCCCGGCGCTGGTCGAAGAGGATGTCCTTGACGTAGCCGATCTTGATCCCGGCCATCTTCACGTCCGAGTTCTTTTCGAGCCCCAGGGCCGAGGCGATCCTGACGTTCAGGACGTAGCCGGGCTTCCGGATCGCCTCGGACAGGTCGCCGACGATGAAGATGATGACGGCCAGGAGGAGGAACGCCCCCGTCATGAACAGGCCTATCTTGATCTCTCTTTTCATGTCTTCTCTCCGCTCACCAGTCCGTGATCGGGCCGTGGGCCCGGCCGTGGATGAATTGCCGCACCACGGGATTCTCCGAGGCCTGGATATCGGCCGGCGTCCCCGTCTCGATAATCCGGCCCTCGTAGAGCATGGCGATCCGGTCCGCCACCTTGTAGGAGCTGACCATGTCGTGGGTGATGACGACGGAAGTGGCGTTGAGGTCCCGCTTGGTCTGGATGATGAGGTCGTTGATGGAATCCGCCCGGATGGGGTCGAGCCCCGTCGAGGGCTCGTCGTAGAGGATGATCTCCGGCTTGTAGGCGATCGCCCGGGCCAGCCCGACGCGCTTCTTCATGCCGCCGGACAGCTCGAAGGGCATGATATTCTCGATGCCCTTGAGGCCGACCCGCTCCAGGCTCTCGGTCACGATCCGCCGGATCTTGTCCGGCGAGTGGTCCGTGTGCCGTTCGAGGCCGAAGGCGACGTTCTCGCCCACGGTCATCGAGTCGAAGAGAGCTGCCGCCTGGAAGAGCATCCCGAACTTCCGGGTGATCGCGAGGATCTCGTCGTCCCGGAGCTTCGTGATCTCAAGGCCGTCCACCCAGATCTCCCCCTTGTCGGGCTTGAGGATCCCCATGAGATGCTTGAGGAGGACGCTCTTCCCGGAACCGCTCTGGCCGATGATGACCATGATCTCTCCCCGCGCAATCTCCAAATCGAAGCCCCGGAGGACCTTGTTCGGCCCGAAGGACTTGTGGAGGTCGACGATCTTGATCATGGTCTTAAAGCGTCGATGGCAGGATCCTGCTCAAGAAAAAGTTCACGATGAGGATGGCGATGCTGGCCACGACGACGGTCTTCGTGGTGGCCCGGCCGACCCCCTCGGCCCCCCCCTCGGTGCTCAGGCCCTGCCAGCAGCCGATCAAGGCGATCATCACCCCGAAGATCGAGGCCTTGAGCATGCCGCTGAGGATGTCCCAGAGCTCGAGGTAGAGGAGGGTGTTCCTGAGGTAGACGATCCGGTTGACGCCCATGCCGTAGATGTTGTAGATGAAGCCGCTCGCGATACCGATGATGTCCCCGTAGAGGGTGAGGAGGGGGAGCATCAGGAAGCTGGCCAGGACCCTGGGAACGACCAGGTAGCGATTGGGGTCCGCCCCGAGGCTGTGGAGGGCGTCGACCTGCTCCGTGATCTTCATCGTCCCGATCTCGGCCGCCATGGCCGACCCCACCCGGCCCGAGACCATGAGCCCGACAAGGATGGGGATGAGCTCCTTGCACAGGCCGAGGGAGAGGATAGGTCCGCCGTAAGCCTCGGATCCCTGCCCTATGTAGCGATGGAAGCCGACGTAGGTCTGGAGGGCGAAGACCAGGCCGCCGAAGGCCGCGGTCAGGGAGACGACGGGCAGGGACCTCACGCCGATCTCCTCGAGCTGCTGGCCGAAGATAGCCCTTTCGAACGGCCGGCGGAAGAGATTCCGGAAGGTCCGGGACATGAGAAGGCCGAGCTCCCCCGCCTGGAAGAGGAACGGCGTCAAGAGGAAGAATCTGCGGCCGGCGGGCATGCTCACGCCTCCCGAGCGGCAAACTCCAGTTCGGCAAAACGGGCGTATTCCCGGATGAACGCCAGGTTGGCGTTCCCCGTCGGGCCGTTCCTCTGCTTGGCCACGCTGATCTCAGCCAGCCCCTTGAGGCTCTCGTCGTCCGGGTGGTAATACTCGGGGCGGAAGATGAAGATGACGACGTCGGCGTCCTGCTCGAGGGCGCCGGACTCCCGGAGGTCGGAGAGCTGGGGCTTCGGTTCGCGGCGCCCCTTCTCGGGCGCGCGGCTGAGCTGGGAGATCCCCACGACGGGGATGCGCAGCTCCTTGGCCAGCTCCTTGAGGGATCGGGAGATGAAGGACATCTCCTGGTTCCGGTTCTCGAACCGGCCGCCGGCCCTCATGAGCTGGATGTAGTCGAGAAAGACGATGTCGAGGTTCTGTTCCATCTTCAGCCGCCGGGCTTTGGCCTTCATCTCCATGACAGTGACGCCGGGCGTCTCGTCAATGGAGATCCTCGCCCGGGACAGGGTCTCCGCCGCCAGCTTGAGCTTCGAGAACTCCCGGTCGCTGATGAACCCCGTCCGGACCCTCTTGATATCGAGTTCGGCCTCGGCGCAGAGGAGCCGGATGACGAGCTGTTCCTTGGCCATCTCCATCGAGAAGAAGGCGACCGAGCGTTCCGCCCGGGTCCCAGCGTGATGGGCGATATTGAGGGCCAGGGCCGTCTTGCCCATGGACGGCCGGGCAGCCACGATGACGAGCTCCGACGGGTGGAAGCCCGCGGTTAGGCTATCGAGGGAACGGAAGCCCGAGGGTACGCCTGTCACTTCCTCCCGGCGCTCGGAGAGCGCCCGAATCATCTCCAGGGTCGGCTCGGTGAGCATTCGGACCGGGATGAATCCGGGCCGGATCCTCTGCTCGGCCACTTCGATGATGGCCGTCTGGGCTTCGTTGAGGAGGTCGTCGGCCTCGTCCTTCTGCTCGTAACTGGCCGAGATGATCCTGGCCGAGGAGATGATGAGACGCCGGAGGAGGGCCTTCTCCTTGATGATCTGGGCGTAGTATTCGACGTTGAGGGTCTTGGGGACGCCGTCCATGAGCGAAGAGAGATAGGCCATCCCCCCGATCTCCTCCAGGAGACCAGTCCTCTGCATCTCCTCGCTGAGGGCGAGGATGTCGATGGGGCGCCCCTTGTCGACTAGGGCGGCGATCCCCTGGATGATCTTCCGATGGGCTTCCCTATAGAAGTCCTCGGGAGAGATGACGGACAGGACGATGTTCAGGCCGTCGTTGTTGACCAGGATGCCACCCAGCACCGCCCTTTCGGCCTCGAGGCTGTGAGGCGGCGTCCTCTTCAGGAACAGCGCGTCCAGTTCCACGGAGGTCCTCCCATCCGGACCGTCCCAGGCCCGGACCTATTCTTTATTTATGACCGTGTCCTCGCCCGCGACCTCTTCCTTGACAACGACGATCTTCACCGCAGCCCGATCGTCGTGGTAGACCTTGATCGGCACGGTGAAGTTACCCAATCTCTTGATGGGCTCATCGAGGAGGATCTTCTTCTTGTCGACGTCCAGGCCCAGTTTGACGAGCTCGTCCCGGATGTCCCCGGACGAGACGGACCCGAAGATCACGTCCTTCTCGCCGGCGCGCCGGGCAAAGGTGAGCGATGTCTGGTTCAGCTTCTCGATAAGCCCCTGGAAGGACTTCCGTTCCGTCTCGACCTTCTTCTTCAGCGACGCCCTCTCGATCTCGATCATCTTGACGTTCGAGGCGGTCACCTCGATGGCCAGTTTTTTCGGGATCAGAAAGTTCCTCCCGAACCCGGGAGCGACGTTGACGACGTCGCCTTTCAGGCCCAGTTTATCCACGTCCTGTTTCAGGATCACCCGCATGTTTCCTCCAATCTCGGCCGCGAAGGTCAATCCTCGACGTAGGGGAGCAACGCCATCAGCCGCGCCCGCTTGACGGCGAGCGACAGCTTCCTCTGGTGGAAGGCGCAGGTCCCGGTGATCCGGCGCGGGGAGATCTTGCCCCGGTCCGGGATGTACTTCTTTAGGATCTCCACGGACTTGTAATCGATGGCCTTGATGTTCCGCTGGCAGAAGCGGCAGAACTTCTTCTTCGGCGGAAAGAACTTCCGGTACGAGCTTCTCTCGGGTCTTTCTTCTCTGGCCATGTTACTTCTCCTCTCCGTCGGCTCCGGCCGGCGCGGGCGCGGCTGCCGCCGCGGCGGCGGCCGCAGCCGCCGCTTCCCGGGCGGCCTTCTTCTTCCGGCGGAACAGGTCCTTGTCGTCCTTCTTGACCGTCAGGAACCGGATAACGCCGTCGGTCTGCTTGAACCGCCGCTCCAGCTCCTGGGAGACGTCGCCCGGTCCCTCGTAGAGAAAAAAAACGTAGGTGCCTTCGTGGAATCTTTTGATGGGATAGGCGAGCCTTCTCTTGCCCCAGACGTCCTGTTTGACCATCCGACCCTTCTTCTGGGCTATGACCTCGGCCATCTGCTTGATGAAGCCTTCGGTCTCCTCTTCGGACAGACCAGGGGACAGGACGAACCCTGTTTCGTATTGTCTCATCAATTCCTCCTTATGGATCTAAGCCCCTTCCTGTTTCGGAAGGAACAAGGAGACGAACACACATTTTATACGAAACCGCGGAAAATACAAGCGCGGCAAATCCCCCCGGCCCCCCCTTAAGAAAAGGGGGGAAGTCAGGAGCCCGGGCTCTTGTTGTTGAAATCGTTCATGGCGCCTTTGATGTCCCCGTCGAGGATCATGAAGAGCGCCTCGCGGGCTTCGGCGAGGGCCCCGGCCAGGGTCTCTTTCTCGGCCCGGGAGAAAGGGGAGAGCACGTAGTCGGCGGCGTCGGCCTCCGGCGGGAGGGGGCCGATCCCGATGCGGACCCGGGGAAAGGCGGTCGCCCCGGTCTCCTGGACGACCGACCGCATGCCGTTATGGGTCCCCGCCGTCCCCTGCGCCCGGACGCGGATGGCACCCAAGGGGACGTCGAGGTCGTCGTAAACGATGACGATGTTGCGGGGCTCGATCCGGCGGTCCCGGACGAGCTCGCGGACGGAGAGCCCGCTGAGATTCATGAAGGTCTGGGGAAGAACCAGGAGCACCCGGTCTTCGCCGCGCCCGGATTCGGCCGTCCTCGCCCGGTAGCGTTTCCCCCGGAGCTCGAGGCCCCACTCGCGGGCGATGCTCTTAACGAGCCGGCTCCCCGCGTTGTGACGGGTCTCGGCGTATTCCTTGCCGGGGTTGCCCAGGCCGACGACGGCCCACACCCGTTACTTCTCCTTCCCCTTCCCTTTCTCTTTCCCCTTCTCCTTCTCTTTCCCCTTCTCCTTGGCCTTGCCCTCTGCCTCGGGCTCCTCGGTGACCCGCTCCTTCTTGATGAGCTCGGGCTCCTTTCCTTCTTCGGCCACGGCCTCCTCGGGCTTCTCGCCGGGGAACTCCTCTTCCTTGTGGGGGAGGCTGATAAGGACGAGGACGGTCCCGGGGTCGTTGACGAAGCGGACACCCTCGGGCGGCGTGACGGACTCGACCTTGACGGACTGGTGGAGATGCAGGCCGCTGATGTCGATCTCGATGCGGTCCGGGATGTCCTTGGGAAGGCAATCGACCTCGACCTCACGGGTGACGAAGTCGACGAACCCGCCCTCGGTCTTGACGCCCACCGCTTCGCCCTTGGGGACGATCGGGACGGTGACCCGGATGATCTTGTCCATGGCGATCTGGATGAGGTCGGCGTGGATAAGCTCGTCGCTCACGGGGTCGATCTGGAGCTCCCTGATCATCGCGTCCCTCATCTCGTCACCGAAGCCGACCTTGAACAGCGTGTTCTCGCGCGTATCGGTCTTCAGGATCCGGACGACGTCCTTTTTATCGAGGACGAGGGGAACGCTGGCCGCGGATTCCCCGTACAGGATGGCGGGGATGCGCCCCTGCTTCCTTAACCTCCGGTTGGCGTTCTTGCCGAAGGCTTCCCTTTTCTCGGCTTGGATTGTGATCGTCATCTTTTCCTCCTTAGACGAACAGGGAGCTGACGGAGCTTCCTTCGTTGATGCGACGGATGGCTTCACCGAAGAGCTCGGCCACGGAAAGGACCTGGATCTTGGGGCAGGCCTTCGCCTTTTCCGTCAATGGTATGGTATTGGTCACGAACATTCTCTCGATCCTGGACTCCTCGATCCGGTCCACGGCCGCCCCGGAGAGCACCGGGTGCGTGCAGGCGGCGAAGATCCTCTTCGCCCCGTCGCGGTGCAGGGCCTCCGCGCTGAGGGCGAGGGTCCCCGCGGTATCGACCATGTCGTCGAAGATGATGCAGTTCTGGTTCCGGACCTCGCCGATAACGTGCAGGACCTTGGCCACATTGGGGGCCGGCCGCCGCTTGTCGATGATGGCCAGCTTGGCCTCCATCCTCTTGGCAAAGACCCGGGCCCGGCCCACGCCGCCCGCATCGGGGGAGACGACGGTCAGGTCGCCGAGGCCCATGCCCTGCATGTGACCCGCCAGAACGGGCGAGGCCATGAGGTTGTCCACAGGGACGGAGAAGAACCCCTGGATCTGGGGTGAGTGGAGGTCCATCGTCAGGACGCGGCCGGCGCCCGCCTTCTCCAGAAGGTCGGCCACGAGCCGGGCGGAGATAGGGACGCGGGGGCGGTCCTTCCAGTCCTGCCGGGCGTAGCAGTAATAGGGTATGACGGCCGTGATCCGCTCGGCCGAGGCGCGCTTGAAGGCATCGATCATCAGGAATAGCTCCATCAGGTGGAAGCTGGCGTCCGCGGAGCCGGACTGGATGATGAAGACATCCTCGCCCCGGACGTTCTCGTCGATATAGAAATGGATCTCGCCGTCGGAGAACCGCTCGAGCACCGAACGCCCGATGTCGATCTTCAGGTAGGCGGCGATCTCCCCGGCCAATCCCCGGTTGGATGAGCCCGCGAAAACTTTCATCGTCACGTCCTTTGTAGCGCCGAATTCTCTATTCTCAAGAGCTGGGGCGGGAGGATTCGAACCTCCGGATGACGGATCCAAAGTCCGTTGCCTTACCAGCTTGGCTACACCCCAGCACGAAGCCGCTTCGCATACTCCTTCGCGGCCAGGGTCTCGACCAAGGCCGTTCGCACCCGCTCCCGGAGGAGCCGCCGCGCCTCGAGGGCCGGCGCCTTTTCCGGGAAGAGCCCGAAGACCGTCGAGCCCGTTCCGCTCACCAGGGACGCCGCCGCGCCCCGGCTCCGGAAGAACCTCTTATATTCTTCGAGTTGAGGATGGAACCGAAATATCGTCTCTTCCAGCCGGTTTTCCAGTAGTCCGAGGTCGCGGTTCTCGAGAAACCGCCTAATTTTACTGGGTTTTTCTTCCGAAGTCAAGGACGGGCGCCAGGCGGCGTAGATACCGGCCGTCCTCACCAGGAAGGGTGGGAAAGCAAGGAGGACGTACGCCTGCGGGAGGTCCGGGAGCGGCGTCAATCGGTCGCCGCGGCCTTCGCCGAGGCACAACCCGCCCTCCAGGAAATAAGGGACATCAGCCCCAAGCCTTCCGCCGAGCCGGGCGAGGTCCTCCCGGCCGCAGCCGAGGTCCCAGAGGACGTTTAACCCGAGGAGCGCGGCGGCCGCGTTGCTGCTCCCCCCGCCGAGCCCTTTGCCCGCCGGGATGGATTTCGCGACGGCGATCCGGGCACCCTTCGGGCAACCGGTCTCTACTTTCAGGAGGGCGGCGGCCCGGTGGACGAGGTTGGTCTCGCCCCAGGGGACCTCGAGGTCGTCTCCCGACAGGACGATATCCCCCGCCGGGAGCTCGGAGATGTCCAGGACGTCGGCAAGGTCTATCGACTGGAACAGGGTAAGGATGTCGTGATACCCGTCGGTTCTCGTCCCGAGGACCTCGATGCCGAGATTGATCTTGGCGAAGGATCTAATTCTCATCGGAGAGGAGTTCCTCGATCTCGGGCCATGTCTTCCGGGCCCATCCCTCCAGAACGGAGAGCCCGAAGGCGTCGCCCCGCGGGGGCCTGTTGAACCGGACCTGGAGGACTCGGAGTCGCCCCTCCTCCCCGGACCGGGAGAAGCCGACGGACTTTGGAACGGACGTCTTCCCGTGGAATTCCTCGACCTTGAAGCGGAATTCGTCCTTCGCACCGGCGAGGACCCGGCCGGCCCCGTCCTTCTCGAACGCCCAGCCCCCGCCCTCCGAACCCTCGAAGGATCCGACCCCAGCCCATTGCCCGCCGATGAGGCCGGCCAATTCCCCCAAGGTTACCCCGAACCCGAGGAAGTTCTCCATGAGCTCCTCCTCGGGGCCGGTCCAGTAGGCCTTGCGGGAGGGGAGGAGCATATAGGCCGCCCGCTCCCGAAAGATCAGCCCGGAGCGCATCCGGCCGAAGGGATCCAAGACCTCGATACGCCCTTTGTCCGGAAGGGCGAGAAGGAAGGAGAACCGGCCTCGGAGGGAGCCGCCGGCGCCCCGGAGGGAGAGCGACCCGAATCCGTCGAGCGTCTCCACGCGCGCCGGCGGGGGGGAGAGGAGCGGAGGGCCGGCGACGCAGCCCGTGAAGAACAAAAGAGCCGGGGCGACCAGGACGGCGGCGAGCGAAACCCGGAAGAGGCGCCCCCTCGCCGCGGGATCCGAGGTGTTCCGCCCCGTTACGGAAGGCCGCGCTTCAGTCCAGCCGGAAACCATAATCCTCGGTCTTCTTCCCGGTGTCGCCCGGGACCTTCCCTGTCCCGTCAGCCTTCTTCGCCAGGCGTTTCCTGCGGACGAGCGGATAGAAAGGCGACTTGATGCGCTTCCCGAAGCAGGAAAGCTTCGGGTTGACGGCGAGGAGCAGAATGAAAAGCCCGAAGATGACAAGAAGGCCGTAGGCTCCGATGCCCATGTTGTCTTTACTCCGTGGTTGACGTTGTTGCGACCGTCCTCATTATAGTCCCCGGGGTCGACGGCGGTCAATCAACCCATTCGGCTCCCCGGTCTGAAGCCCGGCGTATGCTTAGGGTTGATATTGAGCGGCGCTCTTTTGCCACGATTTGAAAATCGAGATTTGGCGCCAGCGAACGTAAGAAACGGGGGAAAAGAAGGGGCGCGGAATCTTCGTTCAGACGCCCTTGTCGGATTCGTCCTGGAACTTCGGGATCTTGGCTTTTTCTTTTTCCTTGCCAAGATGGAAGCCGAGGAAGAACGCGCCGGCGAGGGAGGCGAGCGCCAACAGGGATTTGAAGAAGCCTTTCATCTTAACCTTCCGCCTTCCAATTTATTTAAAACCCGGGAAAAAGTCAACCCCCATCTCGTCTCGCGCGTCGTGCGGCCTGGACAGCACGGGTGGACGCGAGTATATTTTTAAAGGAGGGCGTCGACATGAAGAAACCGGGATTCCTGGCTTTATCGACAGTTTGCTTCTTCGCCGCGTCGACCTTCGGGCAGGGCGTGCGGGAGCCCGTGTGGGCGGGGCAATTCTACGATGCCGACGCCTCGCGCCTGACGGCGGCGATCGACGGCTTCCTGAAGGACCTTCCGGCCGCGCCGAAGGTCCGCGGAGACATCCGGGCGATCGTCGTTCCCCACGCGGGCTACGTCTATTCCGGGCTGTCCGCCGCGTACGCCTATCGCCTTGTCCGGGGAAGGCCGTACGAGACCGTCGTCATCATCGGCCCCTCGCACCGGTTCGGCTTCAAGGGCTGTTCCATTTACGCGAAAGGCGGGTTCCGAACTCCGCTCGGGACGGCCGCCGTGGACGAAGCGCTGGCCGCGGAGCTCGTGAAGCGGTCGGGCTTCAAGTACATCCCAGAGGCCCACGAGGAGGAGCACTCCGTGGAGGTCCAGGTCCCCTTCGTTCAAACCGTCCTTCCCGGAGCCAAGATCGTGCCGGTAGTTATGGGCTATCCGGAGATGCGGACAGTCAAGGCCCTTGCCGAGGCGTTGGCGGCCGCGTGCGCCGGCAGGAAGGTCCTGGTCATCGCCTCGACGGACATGTCGCACTTCCTCGCGAAGGGCAAGGCCAACGCCGTCGACGCAAAGACGATCGAGCTTATCAAGGCCCTCAAGGCCGATGCGATTGAAGGGAAAATGGAGGCGGGAGAGAACATCCTTTGCGGCGGCGCGCCCGTAGCCACGGTCCTCCTCTATGCCCAAAAGGCAGGACCGGTCCGGGCCGAGGTCCTGAATTACGCGGACTCCGCGGCCGCGACCGGCGACGAGTCGCGTGTGGTCGGGTACGTTTCGGCGGCCCTCGTCTCCGGAGGAGAAACCGTGGCGCCTTCTTTCGAGCTGACGGCATCGGAAAAGAAGGAGCTTCTCGCCCTGGCCCGGTCGGCCGTCGAAACTTACGTCCGTGAGAACCGTATCATCGAGCCTCCGGCGACGAACCCGAATTTCGCCGCGAACCGGGGGGCGTTCGTGACGCTGAAGCAACGGGGGCGACTGCGCGGATGCATCGGCTTTATCGAACCTGTCGCGCCTCTCGACGCGACCATCGTCCAAACCGCCATCTACGCGGCGGTCAGGGACACGCGGTTCGAACCGGTCACCGCCGCCGAGCTCAACGGCCTGGAATACGAGATCTCCGTGCTCACGCCCCTGGAAGAAGTGACGTTCCCCTCGCTCATCCTCGTCGGAAAGCACGGTCTGGTCATCGAAAAGAACGGCCGCAAGGGGCTCCTCCTACCCCAGGTCCCGGTCGAGAACGGCTGGGACCGGGAGGAGTTCCTAGCACAGACCTGCCTCAAGGCCGGCCTTCCCCCCGAAGCCTGGAAAATGGGCGCGGCGATCAAGAGCTTTGAAGCCATCGTGTTCTCCCCATGATTTTTCAGGCTTCATCCCTGGATTTTCCCAGAAGGGCGCAATCATAGGGCCTGTCCCGGTTTCCCGTGTCTTTTTCGGGAACAAACACATGAACCAACTCCAGGGAAACATCAAACTGGAAGCTGCTCTTTATATTGGCTTTATTAAGGACGGATTCAGGAGCTGGAGGGAAGGGTGCTCTCTGGCAAAAATGATAAGTAGAATCCCTGGTCCGGGCACCGAGGAGAAGAGAGGCCGTCATGGCCTCCTTTCCTCGACTACGGGAGAGGCCTCTCTTCGGGTCAGCCGCCGAAAAAACCGACGTGGCGCGCGGATCGATCGAAGGTCGAACGAAACGGCTTTCCCATAGAGATAAGCGGTCCCGCCGGAATCGATCCTAAGGGACAGCAGCCTCCGGACAACCTTTCCCCCGGCCGGTCCGGAAGGTTGGCTATACGGTTGGTTTTCCTTCTCGTAATAACCTTCCGGGGGCCGGGCGACGATGCATTCGGGAGAGACCGCCTTGACCCGGCGGTCCAGATCCTCCCATTCCGGGGGGGAGAGAAGGCTGGCCCGCTTCCACTCCGCCGAATGATGGAAGGTCTCGTAAACGAAGCGGACCTCATGACTCACCGACCGGAATTCCTTCAGGCAGCGTTCCACCACCGAAGGGATTTCGTCCTTGTTTTCCTTCAGAGCCATCGTGCAGTATCGGAGCGGCGGGGCGTCCGCCCGGAGGCTGAAGGCCCGGACGAGCCTCTGGAGATTGTCGAGGAACACCTCGAACCGGGCTCCACGCCGAAGCCGTTCGTACAGTTCGGGCCGGAAGGAATCGACCGATATATTGATATAGTTCAGACCGCTTTCGGCCATTCTCCGAACCTGTTCGTCGTCCAGGGGAACGCAAAGATTGGTCGTGAAGAACGCTTTTTTTCGGAACCGTTTCGGGATCATTTCCATCAGGTCGAGGAACCGGGGATGGATCAACGGCTCATAAAGGCAGGAAAGGAAGAACTTCCCGTCGGGAACGAGCGGCAGGAGGCGGAGAAGCTTACGGAAGGGACGACGCTCGATTGGCGCCTTCTGCGGAGTGTGGGCGAAGTCGTTGATGCAGAACGGACACCGCAGGTTGCAGTTGCCGGTGAGGTCGGCTGCGATGAATTCAAAAACCGGCTTCCCGACACGGATCCGCGCGATCCGCCGGAGGAAGCCCCTCTTGAGGGGGGAGAGCTTGATTCGGACGGCCTGGAACCGGGGCGCTTTCATATCCTTTCGATTCTTCGGGGGGGGCCGGAAGAACGAGATGTTACCGCGAACGCGACAGGGATCTCACCATCGAAGCCCCTTCCGGGAATTATATCGGGATCGATCCTGATCATCAAGGTCAATCCGGGGACGCATCGCTCGACCCCCGAACCCGGATTTCAGATGGCCTTCTGGAAGACGCGGTATTTCTTGTAGATCTTGCCCCCCATGCGCTCCATTTCGCCCCGGACCTTGGCGTTGGTCTCCATCTCGTGGTGGGTATCCATGTACTCCTTGCCGGCCTTTAGAGCGGACTCGAGCATCTTGACGCCCATCATCACGTCCAGACCCATGCCCCTGTGCTTGTCCTTGACGGCGCCCAGCATGAGGTCGAGCTGTTTGGTCTTCTTGGAGGCCCTGAGGATGTACAGGATCCCGAAGGGAAAGAGCCGGCCCCGGGCCTTGCGGATGCCGGCCGTCATGTCCGGCATGCCGATGACGAAAGCCACGGCCTCCCCGTCCTTCCGGACGATCTTGATGAAGCGGGGATCGAGGACGGGCATGTACTTCTTGGCCAGGTCGTCCATCTCCTTCTCGTCAAGGGGCGCGTAGCCGTAGATGTTGTTCTGCATGTAGCATTCGTTCATCAGGGACAGGATGGGCCGGATCCAGGGCTTGAGCTGCCTCTTGCTCGTGAATCCGACGACCTCGAAATTCCCCTTTTTTTGGGCCCGCTCGTAGATCCTCTTGTAGAACTCCGGGATCTCCTTGGGGACGTCGATCTTGTAGACGAAATAATCGATGTCCTTGACGTACCCGGCGGCCTCGACGAACTTCGGCATCCACTCGAAATTGTAATAGCTGGCGATGGTCACCCCGTGCTCGAAGCCCTCGATCATGAAGCCCTCGGGGTCCTGATCGGAGAAGCCGTAAGGGCCGACGACGCGCGTCATCCCCTTGTCCCGGGCCCACGCCTCGATCCGACCGAGGAGCGCGTGAATGGTCTCCGGGTCCTCCCGGGTCTCCAGGAAGCCGAATCGGGCCGTTTTCTCGTTCCGATGCTGGTTGTAACGGTGGTTGATGATCCCCATGACCCGGCCGACGCATTCGGTCCCGCGCCAGGCCAGGAGGAGGATGGTGTCGCAATAGGCGAACGCCTTGTTCTTGTCCTTGCGGAAATAATTCCAGTCGTCCATGAGGATCGGATGCACCCACTTCGGGTGGTCCGCGTGGACCTTCTCAGGCAGGTAGATGAACGTCCGGAGGTCCTTTTTGTCTTGCACTTCTCGAATGTCAACGCTCATGTCATTTCCCTTCACGGAGGATGCCTCTGTTATCTAATAATATAGGACAAAAATCAACCCCCCGGGGCCAAGTGGAAAACCCTGTGGAAATGCTGAGAAAAATCGGTGGACGGGATGTGAGTTTGCCTTGACTTTTCTGATTATGGTTAATATATTACCAATCTCATGAAAACCGAGACGATCACCCTCCTAACGGTTCTTGTCCCGATCCTGGGGTCCCTGACCATTCCCCTCGCCGGCGCGATCTCCCGGGCGGCCCGGTCCGTCTGGTCGGTCATCCTCGGCGCGGTCACGGTCGCACTGCCCATGACGCTCATCCCGTTCGCTTTGGGCGGGGGCGAGCTCGTTGCGCGGCACACGTTTGTCCTCGGGCTCGACTTCGTCCTCGTTATCGACCCCCTGTCGGTCTTCATGTCCATCGTGTCCTCGTTCGTCGGCTTCCTCATCATCGTCTATTCCCTAGGCTACATCGGTCACGAAGAGAGCCAGAACGAATATTACCTGATGGTCGTCCTCTTCATCGGGTCGATGATGGGACTGGTGTTTTCCGGGAACCTGATCTTCATGTACCTGTTCTGGGAGATCATCGCCATCTGCTGCTGGCGGCTCATCGGCTTCTATCGGGTCCGGGAACACGTCCGTCGGGCCGACAAGGCGTTCCTTATGACCTTTTTCGGCGCGGTGGTCATGCTCCTCGGTTTCATCCTGATCTACAACCAGACCGGGACCTTCGACCTGACGCAGATGCGCGGCACGCTTATCTCCGGGACGGCCGTGGCCCTGATCCTCTTCGGCATGTTCTCCAAGTCCGCCACGATCCCGCTCCACACCTGGCTCCCGGACGCCGGCGTCGCCCCGACCACCGTCACGGCCCTCCTCCACGCCGCCGTGCTCGTCAAGATCGGCGTCTACGCGTACGCCCGCCTATTCCTGTACGCTTTTCAGGTCCCCGACGTCTGGCAGCAGATCATCCCCGTCATCGCTGTCGTTTCGAGCCTCGTCGCGGCCGCCGCGGCGATCGTCGAGACCGACATCAAAAGGATCCTGGCTTACTCCACGGTCAGCCAGATCGGATACATCTTCCTGGGATTCAGCATGGCCAACCCGGCCGGGATATCGGGTTCGCTCCTCTTCATCCTGATGCACGGGCTGGCCAAGGCCGGCCTCTTCCTCTGCGCCGGGATCGTCATCCACGCCACGCACAAGAGGGACATCCGGGAGATGGGCGGGCTCATCCGGACGATGCCGGTCACGGCGTTCTCCTTCCTGTTCTGCGCCTTCTCCGTCATCGGCATCCCGCCCTTCGGGGGCTTCTTCTCGAAGTTCCTGGTCATCATGGGGACGCTCAACGCCGGGCAGACATGGCTCGCCGCCACGGCCCTGTTCACGGCCGTCCTGACTATGGTGTACCTCCTCAAGGTCTTCAGCATGGTCTTTCTTGGCGAGGCCAAGGACCCGGCCCAGGAGAAGACGCCGGGCATGGTCGGGGTCGTCGCCCTGCTCGCAGGGCTATCCTTCGCGGCCGGGCTCCTCGTGGCCTACCCCATGAAACTCGTCAACATCGCGACAACTCACATCAGCTGGTGGCTCAAATGACACCCAATATGCTCCTTTGGCCCATCCTCGTGCCGGCTTTGCTGGCGGCGGTCTTCCTGGCCCTGCCCTCGCGGGTCCGGCTCGTCCGCGAGGTCCTGGCGGTCGCCGGGTCCGCGGGCCTGCTCGTCCTCGGCTTCGCCCTCTTCGCCGCCAAGGACCTGACCCTGAGCCTGCCCTGGCTCGGCATGGGCATCGACTTCAACCTCCGGCTCTACCAGTTCTCGAGCTTCATCCTGCTGGCCCTCACCGGGTTCCTTTTCCTCATCGCCCTGTTCTCCACGGCGAAGATGAAGGACGACCCGAAGGCCCGGGAATATTACGGCTACGTCTTCCTGGCCGCGGCCATGGCCAACGGCGCCGTCCTGGCCGACAACTTCGTCCCCCTGGTCTTCTTCTGGGAGGGCCTCCTGGTGACGATCTACGGGCTGATCACGATCGGCCGCAAGGCGACGTCGAACCGGACGGCCGTCAAGGCCTTCGTCATCAGCGGCCTCTGCGACTTCTGCATGATCCTGGGCATCGGCATCCTCTGGACGATCACCGGGACGCTGAAGATGTCCGCCATTTCGGTCCGGCCCGAGGGCATCGCCGTCCTCGCCTTCATCATGATGATGATCGGGGCCATCGGCAAGGCCGGGGCCATGCCGTTCCACACGTGGATCCCGGACGCCGCCGTCGACGCCCCGGTTGGCTTCATGGCATTCATGCCGGCCGCCTTCGAAAAGCTCCTGGGCATCTACCTCCTCGCCCGGATCACCCTCGACCTCTTCACGCTCGAGAAGGGGAGCGGCCTGTCCCTCGTCCTCATGGTCATCGGCGCCGCGACGATCGTCCTGGCCGTCATGATGGCCCTCGTCCAGAAGGATCTCAAGCGCCTGCTCTCCTACCATGCCGTCAGCCAGGTCGGCTACATGATCCTGGGCATCGGGACGGCCGTCCCCATCGGCATCGCCGGCGGGATCTTCCACATGATCAACCACGCCATGTATAAATGCGGGCTCTTCCTGAGCGCTGGCTCGGTCGAGCACCGGACCGGAACGACCGAGCTCAAGAAGCTCGGCGGGCTCGCCCGCCAGATGCCCTTGACGGCGGCCGGCTTCACCGTCTGCGCCCTGGCCATCTCGGGCGTCTGGCCGCTCAACGGGTTCGTCTCTAAAGAGATGGTCTTTCACGGGGCCCTCGAATCGGGTTCCGTCATCTTCGCCATCGCCGCCTGGGTCGGGGCCATCTTCACCTTCGCCTCCTTCCTCAAGGCCGGCCACGCGGTGTTCTTCGGGCCCCGCTCGAAAGAGGTCGCCGCAACGAAGGAAAGCCCCGCGACGATCGTCCTCCCCATCCTCGTCCTGGCAGCTCTGTGCATCACGTTCGGCGTCTTCAACAAGCTTCCGCTCGAAACCTTCATCCAGCCGATCCTCGCCGGCCACACTGAAGCCGGCACGACCCTCGACTTCACGTCCCACGCCCTGGCCGTCTTCAACCCGGTGGCCGGGATCTCCATCCTCTGCCTGCTCATCGCCTTCGGGCTCCACGCCTACGGTTGGAAAAAGGGCGGAAAGAACGCCTCCCTGGCCTCCGAGCCCGTCCACAAGTTCCCGGGTCTGCGGCAGGTGTACGACCTGGCCGAAGCCCGCGTCTTCGACCTCTACGAGCAGGGGGTCAAATTTATCCAGGGCCTGTCCTGGGTCCTGTTCAAGGGCGTCGACCGGCCCATCGACTTCTTCTTCGAGAAGGTCGTGACGTCCGTCGGCCGGGCGTTCAGCGGGATCATGAGCAAGGCCCACAACGGCCAGTACGCCAATTACCTGGCCTGGTCGGTCGGCGGGCTCGTGGTCGTGGCATCGGTCATCGTGCTATTAATGAAATAGAGGAGAGGACCGTTGATTTTTCTCTTCATCGCTTTGCCGCTCGTGGTCGCCGGGTTGCTGCCCCTGCTGGGCAAGATTTCCAAGCGGGTCCTGCCGGACGCGCTGGCCAACGCCGTCCTGCTCTTCCTGCTCGTCGAGTCGGTCCTCATGGGGAAACAGCTCGCCGCGAGCGGCCCCTACGTCCGGACGTTCTCCTGGCTGGGTGAGCCGGTCAACCTCCGCCTGGCCGTCGACGGGTTCAGCCTGTTCATGCTCTTCACCGTCGCTCTGGTCGGCCTGTGCGCGGGCATCTTCTCCATCGACTACATGAAGCATTACGGGTCCAAGGCCAACTACTACGCCCTCTTCCTGGTCATGATCGCCGGGATGAACGGACTGGTGCTCTCGACCGACCTGTTCAACGTCTACATCTTCCTCGAAGTGGCGGCCGTGGCCTCTTACGCCCTGGTGGCCTTCGGACTCGAATACGACGAGCTCGAGGCGTCGTTCAAGTATCTCATGCTCTCGGTCGTCGCCTCGGCCTTCGTCCTCATCGCGATCACCGTCCTCTTCGGCGTCACCGGTGACGTGAGCTTCGCCGCCGTGGCCCGGGGGCTCCAGGACACGGACTCGAGGTGGGTCGTCGCCGCCTGCTCGGCGCTGTTCATCATGGGCTTCGGGCTCAAAGCGGCCATCATGCCCTTCCACGCCTGGCTTCCGGACGCCCACCCTTCGGCCCCGGCCCCCATCTCGGCCATGCTTTCGGGCCTCCTCATCAAGGTCTCGGGCGTCTACGCCCTGACCCGCGTCTTCTTCAACGTCTTCGGCATGACGCCCGCACTCTCGACCGTTCTCATGTCGCTCGCGACCCTGTCCATGGTCGCAGCGGCCTTCCTGGCCCTCGGGCAGAAGGACCTCAAGAGGATGCTGGCCTACTCATCGATCAGCCAAGTGGGCTACATCGTCCTCGGCCTCGGCCTGGGGACACCGCTCGGGATCGCAGGGGGCCTATTCCACCTCATCAACCACGCCCTCGCTAAAAGCCTTCTGTTCTTGAACTCCGGCTCCGTCCAGCAGGCCACCGGCACGCGAAACCTCGACGAGATGGGCGGCCTGGCCAAGCGGATGCCGGTGACCGCGGCCGCGAACCTCGTCGGGTCGCTGTCCATCGCCGGCGTGCCGCCGCTCAACGGCTTCTGGAGCAAGCTCATCATCATCATCGCCCTCGTCCAGGCCGGCCAATGGGGCTTCGCCCTGGCCGCCGTCCTGGCCAGCGTCCTGACGCTCTGGTACTACCTGCTCATCCAACGCAAAGCTTTCTTCGGCAAGCTCGACGAGCGCTGGAAGGACATCAAAGAGGCTCCGTTCTGGATGCTGGCGTCCAACGTCATCCTCGCCCTCCTCTGCCTCGGCGTCGGCCTCTTCTTTGCCCTGATGATCAAGACCTGGATCCAGCCGGCGGCGGACGCCCTGGGCCAGGGAGTCCAGTTAGCTCTCGGTTCCTGGGGAATGTGAACCATGGTCCTACAAATCATTCTGCTCGTCGGATTGGTCCTCTTCTCGGTCCTGGCCATCCTGGTCAAGGACCTTCTCCGGGCCGCGATCTCGCTCGCGGTGGCCAGCCTGCTGCTCGGTATCCTCTTCTTCCGTATGAACGCCCCCTACGCGGGCGTCTTCGAGATCTCGGTCGTGGCTGGCCTGATCACCGTCCTCTTCATGCTGACCATCGCCCTGACCAAGGGCGGGGCCGCGGCCGAATCCAAGGCGGCGGCGATCGCCTTCCCGGCCTTTTTCGTCGTCTTCGCTGCGATCGACATCCTCGTCATGCGCAAACTCCTCGCCCGGATCCCGGCCGTCATCGCCCCGGCGGAGGCCGGGACCTTCGGCCAGGTCCTCTGGAACGCGCGCACGCTGGACCTCGTCGGCCAGATCGCCGTCATCTTCGCCGGCGTCTTCGCCGTCCTCGCCCTCTTCCGGAAAAGGAACGACAAAGATGAATGACACCTGGATCCTATACATGCTCTTCGTGGCCGCCCTCCTGTTCGCAGGCATCTTCTGCCTGCTGACCATGAGGAACCTCATCAAGCTCTTTATCGGCATCGAGGTCGTCAGCAAGGCCGTGAGCCTGGCCCTCGTGGCCACCGGCGCCGCCCGCAACAGCATCCTGGCCGCCCAGGCCCTCGTCGTCACCTACATCGTCGTCGAGGTCAGCCTGGTCGCCACGGCCCTGGCCCTGATCATCAATATTTACCGGAAGACCGGGAGCCTCGACATCCGGAAACTCGCGAAGCTGAAGGGTTGAACCATGAAAGGTCTTGCATTCCTCTTGTCGCCCCCCGTGGCCTTCCTCCTCTTCCTCGGCGCCGCCGGCCTGCTGTTCGCCCTGGGCAAGGGCATGGCGCCCAAGCCCAGGAAGGTCGGGGGCAAGCTCGAAACGTACGCCTGCGGCGAGAACATGCCGGGCTTCAAGATCCAGTTCGGCTACCGGCTCTTCTTCTTCGTCGCTCTGTTCTTCACCATGATGCACGTGGCGGCGCTCGTCATCGCCACCGTCCCCTCGGGGAAGATCGTCTTCTTCGCGATCGTCTATCTGGCCATGATCTTTCTCTCCATCATGGCGCTCGTGACAAGGAGTTGACATGCTCAATAGATTGGTGCGCTGGTCGCGGAAAAAATCGCCCTGGATCCTCCATCTCAATTCCGGCGCCTGCAATGCCTGCGACATCGAGATCGTCGCGGCCCTGACGCCTCGGTTCGACGTGGAGCGCCTCGGCGTCCTGCTCAAGGCCACCCCCCGGCACGCCGACGTCATCGTCTGCACCGGCCCCGTGACCCGCCAGATCAAGGACCGGATCATCCGCATCTACGAACAGGTCCCCGACCCGAAGTTCGTCGTGGCCGTCGGGGCGTGCGCCATGTCGGGCTGCGTCTACCGCGGAGCCTACAACGTCGAGGGGGGGATCGACCAGGTCATCCCCGTGGACGCCTACGTCCCCGGGTGCCCGGCCCGGCCGGACGCCATCCTGGACGGCGTCGTCAAGCTCCTGGGAAAACTCTAGACCTTGAGGTTGATATGAAAGACTCCGAGATCATAGAAAGGATCCAGGACCTCCTCGGCGGCCGTGTCCTCGCGATCGCGAACCCGTCGGAGAGAAGGATCTTCATGACGGTCGCGCCCGGGGACCTCCAGGATGCCGTCCGGACCCTCCGGGACGGCCTGGGATTCGCCTACCTGGTCACGATCAGCGGCCTGGACAAGGGGCCCGCCTTCGAGCTCCTTTACCACTTCGCCAACGCCCAGACCTGCCTCACCGTCCGGACGGAGGTCCCCCGGTCCGAGCCCCGCGTCCCGGCCGTGACGCCGGTCATCCCCGGGGCCATCCTCTACGAACGAGAGATCCAGGACATGTTCGGCATCGTCGTTGAGGGCCTCTCCGATCCGCGGCCCCTCCTCGTGCCCGACGACTGGCCGCCGGAGAACTACCCCCTCCGCAAGGACTGGAAATTCACACGGCCCGAAGAAAAGATCCCCGGAGGAAGGTCATGAAGGTCCAAATCCCCATCGGGCCCCAGCATCCGGCCCTCAAGGAGCCGATCAGCCTGCGAATGACGGTCGACGGGGAGGTCATCACCGACGCCGACCTCCGCCTGGGCTACAACCATCGCGGCCTGGAGAAACTGGCCGAGGAAAAGACCTGGATCCAGAACATCTACCTCACCGAGCGCATCTGCGGCATCTGCTCGCACTCCCACGCGACCTGCTTCGTCCAGGGAGCGGAGAAGCTCCTCGAGATTGAGGCCCCGCGGCGCGGTCAGTACATCCGCTATCTCGTCTCCGAGCTCGAACGGGTCCACAGCCACCTCCTCTGGCTCGGCGTCGCCGGCCACGAAGCGGGCTTCGATTCGTTCTTCATGTACACCTGGCGGGATCGCGAGGTCGTCATGGACCTCCTGGAGATGATCTCCGGCAACCGCGTCCACTACGCCATCAACACCCTCGGCGGCGTCCGCCGCGACCTCGACGACGCCCTGAAGGGGAAGATCCTCGGTTCGCTGGACCTCCTCCGCGAACGGACCAAGTACTACCTGATGATAGGGGCGAACGAACCCAGCTTTACGGGCCGCCTGGCCAACGTCGGATACCTGTCGAAGGAGGACGCGCTCGCCCTCTGTGCCGTCGGGCCGACAGCTCGGGCCTCGGGCGTCGCCCAGGACGTGCGCAAGGACGACCCCTACGGCATCTACGGGGAGGTCCCCTTCGAGGTCTGCACGGCCGATTCGTGCGACGTCCTCGGCCGAACCGTCGTCCGCATCAAGGAGCTTCTCCAGTCCTACAACATCATCGAGTTCCTGCTGAAGAACCTCCCGCCCGGGCCCGTGGCCGTCCGGGCCCCCCGCAAGGCCAAGCCGGGCGAAGTCGTCAGCCGCTACGAGGCGCCCCGGGGCGAGAACATGCATTACATCAAGGCCAACGGCACGGACAAGCCCGAGCGGCTCAAGGTTCGGGCCCCGACGCTGGCCAATTACGCCGCGACCATCAAGATGCTCAAGAACGGGTTTATCGCCGACATCCCGCTGATCTTCGCCGCCATCGACCCGTGCATCTGCTGCGCCGAGCGGACCGTCGAGGTCGTCGACGCCCGGAGCGGCGAAGGCCGCGTCCTCCGGTTCAGCGAACTTCGACGAGCGGCCGCCGAGCGGTATAAGAACGTCTCACAGAAAGGGAATGCGGCATGGCCGTTCTAAGAACCCTCCTCTATCTGCTGGTCTATCCGGGGCTCCTCTTCCTCTTCGTCTATTCCACCTTCTGCGAGTGGTTCGACCGCAAGGTCTACGCCCGCCTCCAGAACAGGATGGGCCCGACCCATACGGGCAAGTGGGGCCTCCTCCAGCCCGTGGCCGACTTCGTCAAGCTCATGTCCAAGGAGGACATCGTCCCGGACCTGGCCGACAAACGCTTGTTCACGATCCTCCCCATCTTCGGGCTGGCCGTCGTCGCAGCCGCCGGCCTGCTCCTCCCGGTCTGGAACTTCGACCTCGCGGTCCCCGGACCGACCTCCTTCGCCGGCGACATCGTCGTCATCCTATATATGCTGAGCCTGCCGACCCTCGTCTTCTTCCTGGCCGGATGGGCCTCGACGAGCTTCTTTGCGACGATTGGCGCGACCCGCGTCCTAACCATGCTCTTCGGATACGAAGTGCCGCTGTTCCTCTCGGTCCTCAGCCCGGCCCTCCTGGCCGGATCCTGGCGCCTCGCCGAGATCGCCCGGTTCTATCAGCAGAAGCCCCTCCTCATCCTCCCCAACCTCCTGGGTTTCGTCGTCGCCCTCATCGCCGTTCAGGCCAAGCTCGAGCGGACCCCATTCGACATCCCCCATGCCGAGACCGAGGTTGTCGGCGGGACCTTCACCGAATACTCGGGAAAGAAGCTGGCCTTCTTCCGCCTGATGACGGACATCGAGATGGTCGTTTCGGCGGGCTTGCTCTCCGCCGTCTTTCTGGCCGGGTTTCCGGGCGGCGCCCTCCTCGGCTTTGCTAACTTCGTCGTAAAGACCCTGTTCGTCATCTTCCTCCTCTCCCTGATGCGGGCGTTGACCTCTCGGATCCGCGTCGACCAAGTCGTCTCGTTCGCCTGGAAGTACTTGGCCCCGCTGGCCGTCCTCCAGCTCCTCATCGTCATCCTGATCAAGGGATTCCTGCCATGAAGATAGCCGCCTTCCTCCCGGAGCTCCTTCGCCATCTCTTCAAGAAGCCCGCCACCGTAGACTACCCGTTCAAGAAGCTCGCGGTCCCGAAGGATTTCCGCGGGACGCCGTTCCTCCATCCCGCGTTGTGCATCGCCTGCCGGGCCTGCGAGCGGGACTGCCCTGCCGAGGCCATCGAGATCACGTCGGTGAGCGACGTCGAGAAGCGCTTCAAGATGATCATCCACAACGACCGGTGCATCCACTGCGCCCAGTGCGTAGATTCCTGCCCGACGACGCCGGTGAAGGCGATGGACATGGACGACAAGTTCGAGATCGCGGTCTTCGACCGGCACGACCTTAAGGCCGAATGGGAGTACGCCCGGGCCGTCCAGAAGCCCAAGGCCCCGGCCGCCCCCGCTGCCCCGAAAACCGAAGCCCCGGCCTGAAGGGCTTGGAAGGCTGCCCCTTGCCCCCGTGCTGCCAGCCTTCTGGCTCCAAACAAAATTTGGCCCATGCGCTAGATGATCGCGTGCTATAATGCATACACTGAGAACGAAGGACACGCGGAACGGAGAGAGATGCCTAAAGACTGGAAGAAAGCGCTGGCGGCGGGCCTGAAAGGGAAGGGCCGCATCGTTATCATGGGCGTCGGGAACCCGCTAAAGGGGGACGACGCGGCGGGGCTCCTATGCGCCGAGGCCCTCCTGAAGGGCATCCCCGCGAAGGACCGGCGCGGGGTCAAGATCCTCCGCGCTTACGATGTCCCCGAGAACTACACCGGCATCATCCGGAAGTTCCGGCCGACGCGGGTCATCATCATCGACGCCGCCTTGGCCGGGCTTAAGCCGGGAGAGATCTTCGTCCTGGAAAAGGAGAAGATCGCCATCGAGGAGATTTCCAGCCACAAGATTCCGCTCATGGTCCTCATCGCCTACCTGGAGCAGAGCATCGAATGCAAGGTCACGGTCCTCGGCATCCAAGCCAAGGACCTGTCGTTCGGCGCCCCGGTCAGCCCGATCATTAAAACCGCGGTCAAGACGGCCTCGGATTTCTTGGCCGGGATCATCGCCGGCGCCACCCCGGAGAAAAGATCTTAGCTCGGGCACTTCCGTTATTTTGTTTTAGCCGTTCGCCGACGCTCCCCCGCCATGAAAGGCGGGGATGCAGAGCGCGAAGCGAGGCTTAGGCTTAACCCCGAACAAACCCCGGTATTCGTGCCGGGGAGTCGAGGGGTTGGCTCGTATCGCCGGTCTCGCCTAGATTTTCATAGGCATAAGGACATAGATGTTCTTTATATCCTCTTCGTGTTCGGGTTTAAGGAGGACGGCGCTGTTCTCGTCCTTGATCTCGAACGAGACGTTCTCGGAGGTCACGGTCATCAGGAAATCGAGAAGGTATTGGGCGTTGAAACCGATCTCGACGTCCTCTCCTTTGTAATCCACGGTCAGCTTGTCCCGGGCTTCGCCGATCTCGGGGTTCGAAGAGAAGAGACGGATGCGGTTCTTTTCCAGGTAGAACTTGATGCCCTTGGAGCGCTCCGCGGAGAGGAGATAGACCCTCCGAACCGCGCCGGCGAGCTCTTCACGGGAAAGGGTGAGGGTGTTCGGGTTGTCCTTCGGGATAACCGCCTTATAGTTCGGAAATTTGCTTTCGATGACTCGTGAAATCAGAGTCCGGTTGTTGACCCTGAAGAATAGATTATTGTCGTCGAGGTCGAATTCGAGCGTTTCGTCGTCGAACTTACGGAGTTCACTGAGCGTCTTTTTCGCCACGATGACGCTCAGGTCCTTATCCATCTTCAGGCCGTCGACCGGCCTGGAAACATAAGACAGCCGGTGTCCGTCCGTGCTGACGAGCTCCATTTCCTTATTCCGGAGCGTTAGGAGGGCCCCGTTGAGATAATATCTCTGCTCCTGGGTGATCGCGTAATAGACCCGATCGATCATATCCTTGAATCCCGCCAAGGGGAGTCGGATATCCTTCTCGAAGCGGGGCTCCGGGACCTGGGGGTAGTCCTCTTTCGGCAGGCAGAGGACTTTGAACTCGCTCTCTCCGGCGCGAATCTCGAGCTGATCGTCCTTCATCTCGAAGACGACGTTCCCCCCTTCGGCGAGCGATTTGACGATCTCAAAGATCTTCTTCCCGTTGACGGTGACCGCTCCGGGTTTTTCGATGTCGGCGGCAAAATGCGTCTTTAACCCGACCTCGAGGTCCGTCCCCGTGAGCTCGACCTCGTCCTTGGTGACGTTCATTAGGACGTTGGCGAGGATGGGCATCGTGTTCCGCTTCTCGACGATTCCCTGGAGAAGCTGAAGTTCCACGAGGATGTTTTCCTTGGGAATGGTGAATCTCATTTTTCCACCTTTCAACAACTCTTAATATATTTCCTGAATAGATAAATATCAATAGGGATTAAAGAATAAGAAAAGGAGTGGAAATGTGCAAAACCCACGCAAGTCACTGTTACACTCATTGGATGAAGCTGATCAGGCTGTTGATTTCCTTGTTGAATTCCGGGTCGTCGGCCCTCATTTTCTCGATCTTGCGGACGCTGTGGATGACCGTCGTATGATGTTTTCCACCGAACTTCTTGCCGATCTCAGGCAGGGAGGCCTTGGTCAGCTCTTTGGAAAGATACATGGCGACTTGCCTGGGGAAGGCGACCTTCGGGGAGTTATTCTTGGCCTTGAGCTGAGAGGACTTGATCTTGAACCGGTGGCAGATGAGCTTCTGGATCTTCTCCACGCTGACGACGTTCGAGGACGCGTCGAGCAGGCCCTTGAGGGCCTCCTTGGTCAGGTCGAGGTCTATCTTTTCCCCCTTGAGGGAGGAATAGGCGATGACCCGTCGGAGGTAGCCCTCGAGCTCGCGGATGTTGGAATGGACCTTGTCGGCCACGTAGAGGGCAACGCTCTCAGGGAGACTGATGTCCTCCATGTCCGCCTTCTTCTTGAGGATGGCGATTCGCGTCTCGATGTCCGGGGGCTTGAGGTCGGCGATCAGGCCCCACTCGAAGCGCGAACGGAATCGCTCCTCGAGGTGAGGAATTTCCTTCGGGGGACAGTCGCTGGAGATTACGATCTGCTTCTGGCTATCGTAGAGGTGGTTGAACGTGTGGAAGAATTCCTCCTTCGTCCGTTCGCGGCCGCCGAGATAGTGGATGTCGTCCATGAGGAGGACGTCCACGCTCCGATACTTCTCCCGGAAGTCCAGGATCTTCCCGTATTGGAGGTGGTTAATGAGGTCGTTCATGAACTTTTCTGTCGTAATATATAGGACCTTGAGGCGCGCGTTACTCGCCAGGGCGCTCTGGCCGATGGCGTTCATCAGGTGGGTCTTCCCGAGCCCTGCCCCGCCGTAGATGTAAAGAGGGTTGTACGCCTTGGCCGGCGTCTTGGCGACCGCGATCGCCGCCGCGTTGGCGAACTGGTTGCATGAGCCGATGACGAAATTCTCGAACGTATAGTTGGGGTTCAGGTTGGGGTTGAGGAACGCGCCCGGCTTCGCCTTCCGGTCCTCGGGGGACTTCCGGATGAACGCCGAGGGCGTTTCGTCGAATATGTACTTGATATCGAAGACCTTGCCGAAGATATCCTTCGAGCATTCGTTGAGGAGAGCGGAATAGTGGAACGAAAGCCAGTCCCGGAAATAGGAATTGGGGACCTTGATGTAGATCGCCTCCCCTTCCTCTCCGATGTATCCCGTCGGCTCGAACCAGGTCTCGAAGCTGTTGGCGTCGATCTTTTTCTGGATCGCTTGGACGATGCGAAGCCAAGGGTTAGTTTTATCTATAGGTTCCATGGGTATCCGCCAGTTTTCCACAGAATTATCCACATCTGTGGATAATTCTGCCCCTTTCTCCGGGGGGCCTGGTGAAGCTATGAGATAATAGCATTCCAGGAGGCCGCTTTCAAGGTTTATTTTACCTGCGACGGGGGGCAGAAGGCGACCGGGAGCGGTGTTTGCGGCCCGCCCGCTCACCTCGTGAACAGGTATCGCTCCTGGAGCCGCTCTTCGCCGAAGACCGCCTGGAAGAACTTCGTCCTAAGGCGCGTCGAGAGCTCGTAGAAGGCGTACGAGAAAGGCAGATTAGGGTCGGGATAGGTGCTCGTCTCCTTGAATTCCTTCCTGAGGACCACCTCCCCCGTGCCCGCGCGGATGAGGGCGAAATCGACCGCGAAGGTATAAAGCCGCCGCTCGGAAAGCCCCTTCTTCTCCTGCCGGAAGGGCCCATCGATCTCCTTGGCGTCTGCTTCGAGGAGCGCTTTCCGGACCTCCTCCGTATAGAGGATCGTACCGGTCAGAAAGAGGGCGGACCCGGACCCTCCGAGCAGGCCCTTCCAGAACTCCGAGTCCCCGATAAAGCCGGCCTTGTCGGCGGGAATAAGCCGGCGGAAGACCTTCCCCTCGTACTTCCGGGCCAGTTCGACGTACAGATGGTCGACGAACTCCTTCCCGATGTCGAAATCCGCGGGGGGGGTCTCCACCCGGAAGTCCGTGACGTAGATTTCGCCGAAGTCCCCGGCGCGAGGCGGCGTGTACCCCGGGATGCCGAGCCGGACCCGGCGGGCGTTCTCGCTCACACAGGCGAGCTGGAGGAAGCAGGCGGCGGCGGCGATCGCCCTACTTCTTTTCATCCGTTTCCTTCCAGACATCCAGATTCCCTTGGAACCGGTCGAAGTTGTCCTTGACGTACGTGTTCGACGGGTCGAGCTCGAGCGCCTTCTTGTATTCCTTCCGGGCGGCCTCCCACCGGCCTTTTTTCTCGTAAGCGACCGCGAGATTATTATGGGCGGATACGGAACGGGGGGAGAGCTCCACCGCCTTCTCCCAACGCAGGACGGCTTCGTCCCATTGTTCGCCTTCCGAGGCCTGGAGCCCGAGCCTGAAGGAATCGTCCCGGAGCGTCCGGGCACAGCCGGCGGAGAGGAGTCCGGCGACGACCGCGGCGAAGAAGAGGACGAACCCTGTTCGCTTCATGTTGCGCTGCATATCCCGACTTCAACCGTATCGCGTTTCCCCAAACGCGTCAAGGCCAACTCAACGCCTCTTTTGCAGGATTCGTGCCTTAATGCCCCCTCGAGGGAAGCGTGGCTTTTGCCTCGGTCGGCGTAAAACATGTTTACGCGCCTTTCCCCTCGGCCGAAAGAACGGCTTTGGGTCGATTCATGCACGGCCGTGATGGGAAGGAGGGCTTTGCATAGAGCTTAACCCCCGGCTCCGCCGATAGCCTCGGGCCCGTCTCCGTGCCGCGCCCTTGCCGTTTTCATTCGTGCGGGCTAAACCCTCCACGTCCGCTCGGTCCGTCCCGTCCGTGCCCCCAGCCCACGGACCTGGACCACGCTGAGCTGGATCGCCGTTCTCCAAGTCCTCCGAAGGCGATTCCAGGTCGCGGGTGCGGGTCCGGGACGGTAGCGTGTTGCGGCGGTAGAGGTTTTATGGTATAAAAGAAGCCTCAAAAAGAGAGACCACCATGCCAAAAGTTTGCGAGATTTGTCAGAAGGGGCCCGTTTTCGGGCATAACGTCAGCCATTCCCACAAGTCTTCCCCGAAGAAGTGGAAGCCCAACCTGCAGAGCGTCAAGGCCCAGACCTCGAAGGGCCCTAAGAAAATATGGGTCTGCACGCGGTGCCTCCGTTCGGGCAAGGTCGTCAAAGCCGTCTGACGGGGCCGGCTAGACCCGTTCCGCCGAAAAGATCTCCCTGATCTCCGCCAGCCCGGCGAGGATGGCCTCGAGGTGGCGGATGTCCCGTACGCTCATCTCCAAACAGAGGTTCCCTCTCTTGTTGGCGAAGGTCGCGACCTCGGCCTTCGTGATGTTCCCTTCGAGCCGCGAGATGACCGTCGCCACCTTCGCCAGGACGCCGGGCGAGTCCTCGGTCTTGACAAGGAGCTTCGCCTTGAAACTTCCCTTGAAACGGTCGTCCCAAGCCACGGCCACCATCCTTTGCCCGTCCAAAACCTCCTTGACCACGAGCGGGCACCGCAGGGAGTGGACGGTGATCCCTTTGCCGACGGTGATGTAGCCGGTCACGGGTTCCCCTTTGATCGGGGTACAGCACCGGCCCAGGTGGATCATGGGATCGTCCAGGCTCCGGACCAGGAGCGCGGGCTGTTTCTTCCCGGTCACGGTGGACATGACCCGGCCCAGGAAGGACTCCTTCCTGGGAGGCATCCCGGCCGTAGGGACGAGGCTTTCGAGGAACCGGCGGTCGATGACGATTTTTCCCAGCCCGGCCTCCCGGTAGAATTCGTCCATGGAGCCGAGCTTCTTGTTCAGGGCGGCGGATAGCCGGTCGAGGAGGGCCTCTTCTTTCGTGAGCTCGGCCGGGAGCTTGACCCGGGCTGTCTCGCGCGCCCAGAGTTTCTTCCCCAGGGTCAGGCTCTTCGTCCGACTCCGGTCGTTCAGCCAGCGCTTGATCTGGTGGCGGGCGTCGGAGGTCGAGGCCACGGCCAGCCAGCTCCGGGTCGGGACCCGGTCCGGGGCGGTCTCGATCTCGACGATGTCGCCGGTTTTGAGGGCCGTCTTCAGCGGGGCGGCCGTGCCGTTGATCCGAGCCTCGGCGGCGTGGAGGCCGATCTCGGTATGGATCTTGAAGGCGAAGTCCAGGGCCGTCGCCCCGGGCGGGAGGCTTACGGCCTTCCCCTTGGGGGTAAAGACATAGACCTCCTCCGGGATGAGGTTGGTCTTCAGGTCCTTCAGAAACTCCCGCGGGTTCTTCTGCTCCTCGTACAGGGCGACCATCTCCCTCAGCCAGTGGAGCCGCTTGTCGTCCTTCATCAGGCTCTGCGGCTCGCCTTCCTTGTACTTCCAGTGGGCCGAGATCCCGTTCTCGGCAAGGTCGTGCATCTCCCGCGTCCGGATCTGGATCTCGAACGTCTTCTTGTCCTCGGTGATGACGGTCGTGTGGAGGGCCTGGTACAGGTTGGGCTTGGGCATGGCGATGAAGTCGCGGAACCGCTGCGGCAGGTGCGGCCACTTCTGGTGGATGATTCCAAGGGCGGCGTAGCAGTTCTTGACGGTGTCCGTGATAAGGCGGAGAGCCAGAAAATCGTAGACCTGGTCGAACCCGATGTCGCGCCGCTTCATTTTGCTCCAGACGCTATACGGCCGCTTCGTCCTGGAGAAGATGTCGGCCGGGACACCGTTCTCCTTCATCAGGTCATCGAGGGTCCGCTTGAACTGGCGAAGCTCCTTTTCGCCGGTCTTCGCCAGCGGCTCGACAAGGGCGGCGACCTTGAAGTACTCCTCCGGGGCGACATAGCGGAAGGACAGGTCCTCGAGCTCCGCCCGGATCTTCCCCATGCCCAAGCGGTTGGCGATCGGGGCGTAGATCTCGAGGGTCTCCCGGGCCACCCGCATCTGCTTCTCCCCGTCCAGGAACTTGAGGGTCTTGAGGTTGTGGGTCCGGTCGGCCAACTTGATGAAGATGACCCGCAAGTCGTCGGTCATGGCCAGGATGATCTTCTGGATGGTCTCGGCCCGCCGGGCCTCGGGCGAGGCCTCCTGGACGCGGCTGATCTTCGTTACCCCCTCGACGAGGGCGTCGACCTCCTTGCCGAAGGATTCGCGAATCTCGGCGGCGGTCACGTCGGTGTCCTCCAGGACGTCGTGGAGGAGGCCGGCGACGAGCGTTGTCCGGTCGAGGTTCATGTCGGCCAGCATCCCGGCGACCTCGAGGGGGTGGCTCAGGTACGGCTCGCCGGACCGGCGGATTTGGCCCTTGTGGGCGCGGGCCGCGAAGACGTAGGCCTTCTGGAGGACGGCGACGTCCTTCTCGCCGAGCCGGGGCGTGACCTTTTCGAGGATGTCGTCGAACCGGATCATCGGCTTTCCGTATCGTCGGCGCGTTCCTGTTCGCGGGCCAGGATCCAGTCCGCGGCCGCGCCCAGGTCGGGCGCGATATGGGCCGGCTCGACCCCCTCCCGGCGGAGGGCTTCGCGGGAGGCTTCTCCGTAGCCCGTCAGGACGAGGACGGGCCGGACGCCGGCGTTCAGCCCGAAACGGACGTCCTCGACCTTGTCGCCGACCATATAGGAACCCTCGAGGTCGAGGCCGAACTCCTCCCGGGCCCGGATGGCCATCCCCGGGAACGGCTTGCGGCAGGCGCAATCGATATCGTAGGCTGGGGATGAAGACCCCACGAAATGGGGGCAGTAATAGACCGCATCGATCCGGGCGCCCGCGGCGGTGAAGTCCGCCCGCATCCTGTCGTGGATGACGTGGAGTTCATCCTCCGTGAAGAATCCCCTGCCGACCCCGGACTGGTTGGTGATGACGACGACCGTCAGGCCGGCCGCGTTGAGCTTGCGTACGGCCTCGTAGCTGTAGGGATAGATGTGGACCTGATCATATCGTCCCGGGTAGCCGACGTCCTCGTTGAGCGTCCCGTCCCGGTCCAGGAATACGGCCCGGCGCTTCACAGGAGCCTCCGCCCCGCTTCGAAGGCCTCTTCCGGCCCGATCCGTATCATGCAGCGGTGGTCGTAGGGGCATTTCCGGTAGAGGCACGGCCAGCACGGGACGTCGATCTTCAGGACGGCCGAGCGTGCCCGGCCGGGTCCGGTCGCGACGGGGTCCGTCGGGCCGAAGATCGAGAGGATGGGAGTGCCCAGCGCGTCGGCGATGTGCATGGGCCCGGTGTCGTTGGTCACGAACAGGCGGCCCAGGCCGATGAGAGCGACGAGCTCGCGAAGGGATGTCTGTCCGGCGAGGTTCAGGGCCGGCCTTTCCAGGCCCGCGGCGACGGCGCCGGCGATGTCCCGTTCCTCGGCCGAGCCGACGATCAAGATATCGGCGCCGGCTCGCACCTGGAAAAGAAGGCCGAGCGAAGCGAACCGGCCGGCCGGCCACCTCTTGGCCGGGCCGTAGGCGGCGCCGGGGTTGAGGATAACAAGCGGCCGGGAACGGTCCCGCCCGGCCTCGTCGAGCATCCGTTCCGCGGCGGCCTTTTCCTCCGGCGTCACCTTCAGCCCGGACTCGGTGAAGGCGGCGGCGAACCCGAGCCCTGCGAGCAGTTCGAGGTAATAGTCCCGCTGATGGCGGGACTCGATCGCTTCTTTCACGCGGACGCGACGCGTCAGGAGAAGTCTCCGACCGTCCCGGACGTACCCCCAGCGTTCGGGGATGCCGGCGAGCCTGAGGATCAGGGCGGAGCTGAAGGAATTCGTCAGAAGAAGGCCGGCGTCGAACCGGTGGGCCTTGAGCGCGGCCGCGGCCGCCTTGAGTTCCATGAGGCTCCGGGTCCGGGGGATGGGCAGGATGCCCCGGACGCCGAGATCGGCGGAGACGATGTCCCCGACCCACGGCTCGCCCGCCACCCAGACCTCGATACCGGGCCCCGAGGCCGCGAGCGACTCGAAGACAGGCAGGGCCATGACGGCGTCCCCGATCCAGTTCGGCATCCGGACGACCAGCTTCATCCTCTCCATTTTATCATTATTATGCCGGGCATACGAGGCGCGGGCTCATACCCTCCTCCTCCGGCCCGTCCGGGATCATTCGGCGGCCGGTTCCGATCTGATGACGGGCCGTTTTCCGGAAGGCTCGGGATCTATCCGGTCCAAGAGCTTGATCGTTACGGACATCCCCGGGCCGAGCCAGACTTCGAGGTCGCGGGCGATCCGGTCCGACATCGCGGCGCTGAAAGAACCCGCCGGGACGATCAGAAGGTCGATGGATCCCTGGGCCCTCTGCACGGCCTGGAATTCCCAGATGTGCGGATGGGCGCCCCCGGGCCGCATGAAGAAGGACCCGAAGCTCCCGGGCGAGACGATCCTGCCGGAAGGCAGGCGGAGGATCTCATTCCCGCGTCCTTCGACGCCCAGCAGGGTCGGAAAGCCCCGCCCGCAGGGGCACGGGGGACCCGCGGCGCCCCAATCCCCGGTTTCATAATTGATGAAAGGCATCACCTTGTTCGTCAGGTCGGTGACCAGGATGCGGCCCGTCTCGCCGAGGCGGGCGGTGGTCCCGTCCGGCCGGACGACCCGCAGGATCGCCTTTTCGCTGTTCACGTGCAGGAGGCCGGGATTGTCGGGGCAGGTCTGCGCCATATGCAGCACCTCGAGGGAGGAATAATGGTTCACGACACGGCAGCGGAAGGCCCGCTCGATCAGGTCCTGCCGCGACGGGGTGAGCGTCTCCCCGTAGGACATGACGACCCGGGGAAGCGACGGCAGTTCCGACCCCGAATCGAGGATCCGAGCCGCGAGCCAGGCCGCATAGGAAGGGAACGCGAAAATGAAATATCCCCGTTTTCCCGTGTCCCCGACCAGGGAGAGAAATCCCGGCAGGGTCATGTCGGGGCCGGAGAGTCGCATCACATTTTCGCCGAGAAGCCATCTTCGCAACCGGGGAGATCTTCCGAGAGAATGGGCCCGAAAGGCCTCGTTTTTTAAATATCCGCTGAAATGGGGAGGGGCGGCGATCTGGAGCCGCGTCAGCCACAAGGGCGCGCCCGCCCATTCCCTGAAGAAAAGAAAGGATGCCACCCAAGCATCGATCGCGGACCGGTCGGCAAAGAACTCTAGGGGGAGTCCGGACGATCCAGACGTGCGCTTCCGGTAGAGGCGGCCGGCGGGGAGGTCGTCGGCGACTGTCCGGGACGGAAAGGCCGCGCGGAGCATGGCTTTCGTGATCACGGGAAAGCGTTCGAGGTCGGCCGCCCGGGCGACCCTCTCCGCGGCCATTCCCGCGTCCGCGAAATGTTCGCGGTAAAAGGGTACGTGGGTGCCGGCATGGATCAAGAGGCCCTTCAGCTTCGCCTCAGCGCGGTCCTCCAGTTCCTCGGACGATCGCCACTGAAGCTTCCGCAGGTTCAGCCATTCCTCCCGGATCCGCCGCCCGCTCAACCGGTCGTAGAGCGGGAGGACGATCCCGGGAGCGAACCGACGAAAGATCGCGACCATATTATCAGGAAGCATAGAACACGGAGGCGTTGCCGGTCAATGCGACAAACCCCTCATCACGCGGCGAACGGTCCGGGAACCGGCTTACAGGCTTGCGGCGAATTCCTCGGCGAAGATCTGGATTCCGAGGGCGAGGTTCATGGCCCATGACGCGCCCATCCGGCTGAAGTCCGGGCGTCCGTCGGACAGCCGTTCTCGAAGGCCGTCGATCTCCCGGCGCCTGAAGAGACCCACCTTCTTCAGGGCTTCCGGGGACAACGCCGCTTCAACGAACGGGGGCCACGTCTCCCCGAACAGCCAGTGTTCGACCGGCGGATCGAAGGCCTTCTTCTTCCGGCGGCGCAGGGATTCGGGCATGCTCCCGGTCATTGCTTCCCGCAGGAGGTGCTTTTCCCTGAAGCCGCGGAGGAGCAAGCCCGAAGGGACGGCGGCCGTCAATTCCACGAGACGGTGGTCGAGGAAGGGGACCCGTTCCTCCACGGAATGGGCCATCGACACCCGGTCCTCCAGAGCCAGCACCCAAGCCTCAAGGCGGGAGCGCTGTTCGAAGAGCAGATCGCGATGGAGCGGGTCCCGGATACGACCGACTACGAGATCCGGCGGCGGCTCGGGGAGCGTTTCGGCCTCCGACGGGTCCGCGGAAAGCCCGGCGGCGGCCGCCGGGTCGAGCAGGGCGTTCCAGGCGCCGGCGAGAAGCGCCCATTGGCCGCTCCAAGGGGGCACAAGCCCGTATCGCCCTTCCAGGACCGGTTCGGCCTTCCACCAGGAAAGCAGGGCGCCGTAAAAATCAGGGTCCCGCCACCGGAGCCACGAGCCGACCCCGAGACGCCGCCAGAAGAGGTGCCGGCCCGGCAGACTCCGCCTCATCCTGGCCGTCTTGAAGGCGCTGTATCCGGCCAAGGTCTCGTCCGCGCCCTGGCCGGAGAGAACGACCTTGAGACCCGCCTGGCGAACCGCCCGAGCCAGCCGGTATTGGCAGAAGGCCGCGGTGTAAAGCTGCGGCGCTTCCGTGGCGCGGATGGTCCCGCGATAATCGACCTCGTCGATAGCCTCCTGCGGCACTCGGACGTGCCGGGAGCGCATCGTCCTTGCCGCCAGATCGGAGAATTCGGACTCGTCGAAACCGGCATCGGCCTTAGAGAACGTCATCGAGAAGGTGGAAAGCGGCTCCGTCTTTTGGGCGCTTGCCCGCATGGCGACGCTCACCGAATCGATCCCTCCCGAAACGTAGCTTCCGACGGGGACGTCCGCGGTCAGATGGTCCCGGACGACCTCGTCGAACAGGCTGCGCATCCGATCCGCCGCTTCGGCGCCGAGATCGGAGCCTTCCCGATCCGCGGTGCCGGCCGGACCGGGGTAGGGAACGGAGAAATACCTCCTGGGCTTTCCGGCGGCCCCCGGGCCGAAAGACTGCCAACAGCCGGGGAGGAGATATTCGACCCCACGGAACATGGTGCGCGGAGGCATCGGATAGCCAGCCGTCCCCAGGTCCCGGAGCGCCCTCGGATCGATCCGGGGTTCGATCCGGCCGCTCGCGAGGAGGGCCTTGGCCTCCGAGGCGAAGAGGAGGAGGCCGCCCGCACGGGCCAGCAGCAGAGGCTTGATGCCGAAGCGGTCGCGGGCTAGGAGAAGCCGCCGTTCCTTCCGGTCCCAAAGGGCGAAGGAGAACATCCCGGTGAGTTTCGGGGCGATCTCCGGGCCCAATTCCTCGTATAAGTGCGGGAGGACCTCGGAATCGCTTTGATTGATCAGGCGGTGACCCCGCGAAAGAAGCCCTTTCCGGATGTCCCGGTAATTGTAGAGTTCCCCGTTCATGATGCCGATGATCTGCCCGTCCTCGCTCGAGACCGGCATGCGGCCGTTCGCGACGTCGATGATGGCGAGCCGCGTGTTCCCCAACCCGCAATGGGGATCGACGAACCGCCCCTCGCCGTCGGGGCCCCGGTGGGCCAGGGCCGCCAGCATCCGGGAGATGAGATCGTTCCCCTCGTCGAGGCCGATCCCGTCCGCGGCGAAGTATCCTGCGATGCCGCACATGGTCATTTCATGATATCAAATTAAATTGGTATTGTATCCCCATGAACATCATTGCGCCGCTCGCTATTCTGGTAACGCTATCCGGCGGCCCGCGCCCCGAGACCAAGATCCCCTGTTACGCGTGGCTTGGCGGACCCGGTGAGGCTACGGACGCCCAGCTCGAGGCCAAATTCGCCGATCTCAAGAAGAAAGGGATCGACGGCCTGCTCTATTCGGCCGGTCACGACCCCGAAACCTACCGGCGGGTCGGAAAGCTCGTCAAAGCGGCGGGCATGAAGTTCGAGGCCTGGATCCCGACGCTCGTCCAAGGGAGGAACCCCAAACTGAAGCACGCGTGGTACGCCGTGAACGGGCTCTGCCAGTCGGCGTTCGACAAGCCCGCCTACGTCGACCATTACAAGTTTCTCTGCCCGAACCGCGAAGGGGTCTTCCTCTTCCTGGCCGACCTGTACGGCCGGATCGCGGAGGTTCCCGAGGTCGACGGCATCCACTTGGACTTCATCCGCTTTCCGGACGTCATCCTCGCCCGCGGACTGTGGAAGAAATACAGTCTCGTGATGGACCGGGAGGCCCCGCAATTCGACTACTGCTATTGTGACAAGTGCGTCGCCGACTTCAAGGCGAAGACGGACATCGACATCAGGGCCGTCAAGGACCCTTCGTCGATCGAGGCCTGGAAGCAATTCCGCTATGACCTCATCACGAACCTTGTAAGCCGCCTGGCGAAGGAGGTCCGCTCGAAGAACAAGCGCATCACGGCCGCCGTGTTCCCCGGCCCGAATTCCGTCGCCCGAAAGATCGTCCGGCAGGAATGGGACAAATGGGACCTGGACGCCTTCTTCCCGATGAACTACAACGACTTCTATCTCGAGGGGACGAAGTGGATCGGCGCGATGTGCCAAGAGGGCGTGACTGCGCTTGGCAACAGGAAGCCGCTCTATAGCGGCCTGTTCATCTGCCCCGACCCGGCCGCCAAAGCCTCCGAGCCCGACCCCGAGAACCACGGTCTTGTGCCGGAAGAGCTCGAGGCCGCCGTCCGGGAGTCCATGGAGAACGGCGCGGCGGGGATCTGCCTGTTCACCCCCGACCGGATGACCGAAGCCGGCTGGGCCGTCTTCGAAAAGGCGATCCGAAACCGGGTCCGATAAACCCCGTTCGTGAACACCCGGCTCGATGTCCCGGGCCCGAAGAGCGGGCGGCAGTCTATCGGGACGACGACCTGTCACAAGGGAAGGAAGGGACGTAGGCCGTCTGGGGCTCCAAGGGGGCGCGAGACTAGCGGGGCGTGCGCGAGACCAGCCCTAGTCTGCAGATGCGGCGGGCGAGTCCTTCTTTGCCGTTTCCGCCTTGGCCTCAGATTTCGATCCTGTTTTTTCCGGGGCCGTTTTGGCCGGCTTGTCCGCCGGCTTGTCGGCCGGCGCCTGATCCTGGGCCTTTTCTTCCTTGGTCGGGGTGTTCTTATGGGCGTAATCGGTGATGTAGAAGCCGGAGCCCTTGAACTGGATGGCTGGCGAAGAGATGAGCTTCACCAGCGGGCCGCCGCACTTCTGGCATTTCTGGAGCGGCTTGTCCCTGAGCTTCTGCAGGGCTTCAGTCCGGGCGCCGCAGGTCTTGCACTTGTATTCATGAATAGGCACGGTCGTTATCTTCCTTAAGCCATAGTAAGCCACATATTGTAACATAACTTAACGCAAAATACGCGGGATGGCGCATGGACTCACGTAACATGTTATCGAAGGAAAGGCTGTTGAATCATATCCCCTGGCGAGGGATCGCAGGCGATGACGAACGGCTTTGGTTTTTCGCTATTTATCGCCCCAGGAAATTGACAAGGGGAATTATTAATTCGGCAGGATAAGACCCGTGATATACTCATATCTATAACTTTCGGCGGGTACGGTTACAAATGACCAGTCGAACGGTGACCGCACTGATCAATGAAAAACGGCAGAGCTTTCCTCAGGGGACGACTTTGGCACAGTTGGCAAAGGATTTTCTTCCCGCCGCGGACGTCCTTGTTGTCAACGGCTTCCCGGAAGATCAGGCGTATGTGGTCAAGGACAGAGACAGGATCGTGTTGATTCAAAAAGGCCGAACCCCCTCGGATAAAGAACTGGAGACGCTTCTGGTTGCCCGTCACTCTCCGGGCATTTATGAACGGGTCCGGAAGGCCGCCGTAGGCATTGCCGGCCTGGGGGGGCTGGGCTCGGCCGTGGCCATCAGCCTGGCCCGGACGGGGATCGGCCGGCTCATTCTTGCCGATTATGATGTGGTCGAACCCAGCAACTTGAACCGCCAGCAGTATCTTATCAAGCACCTGGGGATGGCCAAGACCCAAGCGCTCCAGGAAATGCTGGCCGAAATCAATCCTTGGGTCGAAGTTACGACCGTCAACCTCGAGTTGGATCCACAGAATATCCCGGGAGTTTTCCGCTCTGCGGATATCATCGTCGAGTGCTTTGATGATGCCATGGCCAAGTCCATGCTCTTGGGATCGGTTCGCGAAGCCCTCCCTCAGGCTTATCTTATTCTCGCTTCGGGATTAGCCGGGTACGGGGATAGTAATTCCATTCGGACCTGGAGAATGGGCGAGCGGACCTTTGTAGTCGGGGACCTTAAGAGCGCGGCAGGGCCTGGCCATGGCCTCATGGCTCCCCGGGTCGGCATCGCGGCGCATCACCAAGCCAATTTGGTCATCAGCTTGCTCGTGTCTCCGGAGAGGACACGGGACGAGACGGAAGATCTCTTGGGAAAGCCGATCTAATCGTTGTAGATTTAATGCCCTTGATTTTCAGGACTGAATCTGCAGCCTTCGGAGTCTAGCCGCCCCCTGAAATAGGGATGAATGAGATTCTATCTCCTTCGGCCAGTCTTCGGCCGCTTTTAATGTAGGTCTCGAACAGCTCTTTATTGATGAAAATCCGGACGCTTTTTTCGAGGATTCCCGACCAAGGGATCTGAAATCGTTTGATGATCATATCGATGGCCTCTCGAGGATCTGCCGGCAACTGCATTTCAAGCTCTCTTTGACCCGAATACCGTTGCATGACCGTGATAAAGCGGACGCCGATCAAGATGGATTGTTGTATCTGTACCAAGAATTCACTCCGACCTCTTCAGGTCCCTGATGATCCCCGCATCATGCCACTCCTTGATGGTCCCCCACTGGAAATTCCGGTCGGTGAACCCGACTACGTGCAACCCCGTTTCTTTTTCACACTTTAAAAAGGCCTGGATGGAATCATAGTTCAAGCCATCCATGGATTCGATCTCCAGCCAGCGATCCCGCTCGACCTCCAAAAATACGTGGTCTCTCGCTAGATCGTATAGTGATTTTGCGATCCTTATTCTATGAGCTTTCATCGGACCCCCTGCCCGTGATTTCTCCGGGGACGGAACGACGACTTTCGGCCATGGCCAAATCGTTCGCAGTCCCTAATCCGGCTTTCCGGATTACCCGGTCTTGAGCGAGGCCGTTGCCTTGAGCATCAGGTCGATTTCCTCGGGTGTATTGTAATGCCCAGCTGAGAGCCGAACCGCGTCCGGCCATCCCAGCGCATCTAACGAGACGGTGGAATAGGCATCCCTGATTCTGGCGGCGAGCCGTATCCCATGCTCCTTGTTGTATCGGCAGATGGCTGTTGAGGAGTCCATCCCCGCCAAACGAAACAAGAAGATGCAGAGACGGTCGCCGATTCCTTCCGGCATGCCGCAGACCTCGACATGATCCTGATGGAGGAGGCCGGGGTGCGCTTCTGTCCCTTTCATGGCGCGATGGAGCAGCGCGTTCATGTGCTTGTGGATCGCTTCCTTGGCGGCAACGATCTGGGCTCGTCGGTCCAAGGCTTCTGTGAAATGGCTTCCGAGCCAGCAGAGATAGTCGACCGTGGTCGACCAGGCGGCATACATCATGTGGGCGGGGGAGCCCAGGACCCAATTTGTATCCGGCTTCCCGTGCAGCCTCTCATGGGGCAGCTTGGCCAGCCTGTCTGAAATATGAGCAAACCCGATCCCCTTGACGCAATAAGCCTTGTAAGGGCCAAACGCATAGGCATCGGCGCCGTATTCCTCCACCTCGATCGGGCCATGCGGCGCGTATTGGACGGCGTCCACGAGAACGTAGAGATCCGGCTTTATCGTTCTAGCCTCGTCGATGATGGTCCTGACATCATTGATCGCGCCCGTCTGGTTCGATCCGTGCTGGAAGGCCAAGAGGCATGTGCTTTTATCGATTTTTTCGAGGATGTTGTTGATCGGGACCGAACTCGTTTCTCTGGAGAGTTCGGCCACGCGCCATTGCTTGCCGTATTTCTCGGCGTAGTATCGGGTGGCCCCTAGAACGGCCGGGTGTTCGAGTTCCGTAGTCACGACGTTATCGCCCGGGACGGAAGAAACCACGGCTTCAATGGCCCGAAACATTGTCTGGGTTGCGCTGTGGGAAGGCACGACGGAACCCGACTTCGCCCCTAAGAAGAGCTTGACATCCGAGGTCCCTTTTTCCACGGCTTCGACCACGGCTTCAGAAGCGGGATTGAACCGATAAAGCTCATCAGGGAGAGCCGCTTCCCTGGCGATGGTATCGACAACGGACTTAAGCCTGAGAGAACCGCCAGAGGCCTCGAAATACACCCGCTTTCCCGAGTAAGGATCCCAATCGGGATACATGAATCGGTTCCGGATCTCAGCCAGAAGCCCGGGGGAAAACAAGCCATTGTCGAGATTCGTCCTCATAACGTTCCTCCTTGAGACGTCGCTCATGTCTTCTGAATCGGCTCAAGTATTCAGTTTAGTTATTTTGAGGGCCAAGTCAAGAAAAAGCGCGAACAAAACTTCTAATCTGTAGCTTAAGCTCGCCATCGGATGAATTATCCTTTCACTGCTTAGTCCAAAATCATGATATATTACTTTACAAGTGACCTTTTGTATTGATAAAATGCGAGTCCTTAATTGATGAAAGGAGATACCTGCTCATGGAAAATAGGCTAAACGACATCGAAGAGGTCCTCCTTATGGGGCCGGGCCCCTCGTGCGTCCATGAATCTGTCTATGCGGCGCTTGGCCGGAAAACTTTGGGCCACATGGATCCCTGCTTCATCGAGATCATGGATGAAGTCAAAAAGTTGCTGTTGGTCGTTATGCAGACACAGAACAGGATGACCATTCCCATATCGGGGACCGGGTCGGCCGGGATGGAAACATGCTTCGTCAATCTCATCGAGAAGGACGATCCCGTGCTCATCTTGATCAACGGCGTCTTCGGTAAGCGCATGCAGGACGTCGCCGGCCGATTGGGTGCCCGGGTCGATGCGCTGGAGTTCGAATGGGGAACGCCTGTCGTCCCGGACCGTGTCGAAGAGAAATTGAAGAGCGGCCGTTATAGAATTCTTGCCGTTGTGCATGCCGAAACTTCGACGGGCGTGAAAAATCCAGTCGAGGAAATAGGCGGGATGCTGCGGGGGAAAGACACTCTTTATCTTGTTGATGCGGTCACCAGCCTCGGAGGGATGAAGGTGGCTACAGACGAATGGGGCGTGGATGCCCTTTATAGCGGGTCACAAAAATGCCTTTCCTGCCCACCGGGGTTGTCGCCCGTTTCCTTTTCCAACAGAGCTCTGGAGGCCATCTTGGGCAGAAAGACGAAAGTCCCGAACTGGTATCTCGATATCAGTCTGTTGACCCAATACTGGGGCGGAAAATCGCGCGTCTATCACCACACGGCTCCCATCAACATGATCTATGCTCTTTATCAAGCCCTCCTACTCATCGTGGAGGAAGGGTTCGAGAACGTCTGCCGGCGGCATCAGGATTGTCACAGGCGGTTGGTTCAGGGACTTGAGGCCTTGGGACTGAAGATGCTGGTCGCCCCGGATTATCGGCTTCCGATGCTGAACTCGCTGTATATTCCCGAGGGCGCCGATGATGCCGGAGTGCGCCGTCGGCTCAGAAATGAATACAAGATCGAGATCGGGGCCGGGTTGGGACCTTTGGCCGGAAAGATCTGGCGCATCGGACTGATGGGTCATACGGCCAGGCCGGAGAACGTCGATAGGGTATTGCAGGCGCTGAAAGAGATTTTGGGCCGCTAGTTCGTTAGGGGAGATCCGGATGTTTCCGGGGTCTGAACGGCGGTCCGGAGACGCTGAGGTGAGGCGAGGATTGATTCTCCCGCAGCTGTTCGGATATATCCCTCGATGGTTCCCAATGGGGGGACGGCTAAAGAGACAGAGGCTGCGGTTGCTTCAAGCTCTCCATATGATTTCACAAAAAGGAGGACAACGATGGCTCCTGGCTATTTAGGCAAGATCCTCAGAATCAACCTCAACGATCTGTCCTACGCGATCGAGGGGAAAAGCGAATTCTTTTACAGAACATTCATGGGCGGAAGCGCGATGGCGTCCTACTTCCTTTTGACGGAACTCAAGAAAGGAATCGATCCGCTCGGACCGGAGAATGTCCTGGTCCTGACAACCTCGGTCCTGACAGGGGCGCCTTTGCCGGGGGCGAACCGGATCACAATGGCGGCGAAGTCTCCCCTCAGCGAAGGCTTCGGAGAAGCTGAGGCCGGAGGCTTTTTTTCGGTGGAGTTGAAGAAAGCCGGATTTGATGCCGTCGTTATCCGGGGGAAAGCGCCGAGGCCCGTCTATCTCTGGATCGCCGACGGGAAGGTAGCGTTCAAGGATGCAAGCCATCTCTGGGGGCACGATTCCGGCTTTGCCCAGGACACAATTCGACAGGAATTGGGCGATGCCAAGATCCAGACACTGACCATCGGCCAGGGAGCCGAGAACCTGGTTCGATATGCCTGCGTGGTCCACGATCTCCGTCATACGTGCGGACGGTCGGGGATGGGAGCCGTCATGGGCTCTAAGAATATCAAAGCCATCGCTGTCCGGGGGAAGCTTGACCTGGAGCTGCATAATAAAGAAAAGATCAAGGAATTGAGCTCGTTCTTTGCCCGCAACAGGAAAGGTCACCCCGTCTGCGATATCCTTACGTACGGAGGGACTTGGGGATGGGATATGGAGGACATGGATACCGACGGTGTCCTGCCAACCCAGAACTTTCATGGAGGGGCTTTTGACAAGATAGAGGATGTGACATTCGAAAAGCTGAAGGAAACCGTCTTCAGCGGTCAATACACGTGTTATGCTTGTCCCGTCCGCTGCAAGCCGATCTGCCAAGGCGGGAAATACGAGATCGATTCCGCCTACGGGGGTCCTCAATACGAAACGGCCGGCGCTTTCGGGCCCAATCTGCTGATCCATGATGTCGAGGTGATCGCCAAAGCCCACGAACTCTGCAATAGATACACGATCGACACGATCGATACGGGCATGACGATCTCATTCGCCATGGAATGCTTCGAGCAGGGCCTGATCACGAAAGAGGATACGGGTGGAATCGATTTGCGTTTTGGCAACGGCGAAGCGCTCCTGCAGATGATCGAGAAGATCGCCTTCCGGCAGGGCTTCGGAGCGCTCCTGGCTGAAGGAAGCTATAGAGCAGCCAAGGCCATAGGCAAGGGCGCCCAGCGATTTGCCATGACGGTCAAAAAGCAAGCCTTCGCCATGCATGAGCCGAGGGGGAAGAACAACATCGGATTTGCCTTTGCTCTTTCGCCGACGGGCGCGGACCATATCGAGGCGGCTCATGACATGAATTTCCAGGAGGGGAAATGGGCCGTCGCGGATCTTTTCCCGATAGGAATTTTGAAGGGCATCCCGGCCCGGGATCTCAGCCCTTACAAGGTCAGGTGGTTCGTCCTGAATCAGCATATCTACAGCGCTCTGAACACACTCTGCCTGTGCTTTTTCACCGTGGGTCCGGCGCGGCTCTTCCGTCTGAATCACATGGTCGAGATGGTGAACGCGGCCACAGGATGGGAAACGAGCCTGTTCGAACTAATGATGTTGGGGGAGAGAACCACGACCTTGGCGCGCCTCTTCAACGCTCGGGAGGGTTTCGATCGAAAAGAAGACGAACTCCCGGAGCGGCTTTTCGAACCCCTGGAGACAGGCCCGCTGACTGGCGTAAAGTTGGAAAAGAAGGACTTCACCAGGGCCCTGGATCTGTATTATGAGATGATGGGCTGGGATGTCGCCACGGGAGTGCCGCGAGAAGCGAAACTCTACCATCTCAACATTGCCGACCTATCGCAATTCTGACTGACGAGGAGTCGAGCATGGGTTTGAATAATATCTTCCCGGCGTTCTTGGGCACTTTTTTTCTGCTCGGGGGAACCGTTGTCCAAGCCCAGGAGGCCAAGGCACGTTTTGAGATGCTGAACCTGATCAGGAAGGAGAAATTCGACAAGATCCTGCCGGGCGCGATGCGGGATCATCATGTCGACATGTGGATTCATGTGATCCGGAGAGGGGACCCCGACGCCTTCGCCCTGGATTTTGGAGCGACGATGGGCTCTATCATCTTTGCCGACAGGGGGGGAGACCGCATCGAGAGGGCTATATTCGGCAACAGTTTTGCCGACATTGCCGACGACTCCGTTTATGACATCATCGGCGAGGAGACCGATATCACTCAGCATATCGCCGCGCGCGATCCTCAAAGGATCGCGATCAACATGTCGGAATCCCTCACCCACGCGGATGGGCTTTCGCATACGGGGTATAAGAAATTGGCGGGTTTGCTGGGCGAGAAATACACCAATAGACTGATCTCTTCCGAAGAGGTTGTCACCGATTTCCGGGTGAGACGGGTCCAGACGGAAATCATTACCTTTGCCAAGGCCTGCGAGATCCAGAGACTCATCATGGAGGCGGCTTTGGGAAGCATAAAGCCCGGGGTCACGACCCGGGAGGAACTCGGGTCGTGGGCGAATGATCAGCTGCTGTCCCAGAGAATCGAACCGTCATATTTCGGGCTGGATCTGCCCGGCATTCAGCATTCCGAAACCGCTGACCCTTCCGAAACCAGCCGACCGGGATATGCTTTCCAGAGGGGAGACCTGATATCGTGGGATTGGGGGATCCATTACCTCAATTTCGGAACCGACTACAAACGAAAAGCGTACATCCTTCGGGAGGGAGAAACGACGCTTCCCAAGAGCATCCAGAAGGCTTGGGATAGAGGGCTGAAGGCCCGGGAAGTGATCTGTCGGACATTCACCGCGGGACGGACCGCGGGGGAAACGCTGAAGATCGTGGTCGCTGCTTTGGGAAAGGCGGGATTCGCCTATACGCCATTTATGGATACCGATCGGGATGCTGAGATCATCCAGTCCCTGAGGGATTCGGATCAATCCGGATTTTCCATCGATTGCCATTGCGTGGGCAATACGGGCAACAGCGAAATCGCCGAGGGCCCCTCCATGGCGCCGTTCCGTCCCTATCGGGCCCATCTCCTGGTCCAGCCGAACAATCTCATCTCTTTTGAATTCATCGTACACACCTGGATCCCTGAATGGGGAAAAAGGCTGGCCATCAACTTCGAGGACAATGCCGTCGTGACGGAACGAGGCGTGGAGGCGCTCTACCCTCGGAACGACACGATCATCCTGGTCCGATGACGGTATTGCGTGTCCATGCTCTTTTGAGGCCAGGTCCCGGACAGACAAGCGGAACACGAAGAATCTCATCGTCAGAACGAGAATGGGTTTTTCTTTGATAGAAAAGAAAGATGACACGATAAAAGCGTATGTGAGTTGCCTTCTGCTCTTGACTCTGGGCATTTTGGGGTGCCGATCGAACCGCTCTCCGGCTCCGGAATCCCGAAAACTTCAGTTGACCAAAAAGGTCGAGGTCTTTGGCCTGTTTCTCTATGCGACCGATCGTGTGGCCGATGAAAAATTGCTCCATGCGGCGCGTGTCCTGGCTGAATACCTGGATAACGATGAAAGCGGGATCCCCGACAACCCGCTGGTCCTAGAGGCGCTGCTTGCCCAAGATGCTGCCATCCTGATGGGCTGCGATGAGGACGAACTCCGTTCGCTGGACCGGGGGGGGATCCCCCCCGGGGCTACGCAATTCCTCTATGACTATGAGACGCGCCCGGGTGGGGCGGAACGGGGGGTTTTTGATGCGGCCGTCGAAGAGATCCTCCATCCCATCACCGACGTCGGATACGCGACCGCTTATCCGGATGTTTTCGGGACCGGCCCCGGCTCGGAAGTGGCCAGGATCATGGACGAGGCGAGGGGAGGCCATTTCGAGAAGGTCCCCGAGAAATATCCGGAAAGCGCTTGGTATACCTATTATGATAAGACGTGCCTCTACGAATGCCAGGTCACGGAATATGTCTATTGGGCCTTAACATCGATACTCGGCGCTCAGGATTTCCCTGGACGCCTGGAGCAGATCCGGCAAGAGTGGAGATACAACACTCCAGAGAAGGTCAGGATGGGCGATCCAAAAGTCTATAATCTCTTAACGGATCCTCAGTACAGGTTCCCGACGTTCCTGCCGAACGGTGATTACGCCGCGAATTCCTTGACCATCCAGAAGCATGAATCCCTCATTTTGGACACGCCAGCTTCTGATCCTTGAACTTGAGGAATTCGATATCCGCCAACTCGTCCTCTCCGTCACGACCGGGAAAGGTATCCTTGACGATGACTTTGTTGCCTGCTTCCTTTATCTCATATTCCGTGGAACTGCCTGAAAATTCCGCCGTATCTTTGCCTTCTCCCCCCGCGATCAGGTCATTTCCCTTTCCGCCAATGATCAGGTTGTTGCCGTCATTCCCTGTTAGCCTGTTATCCTGGTCATTGCCGAGAATGTTCGAATTGTTCTTCCCGGTCAGGATGATGTTGAGAAGGTGTTGGGATTTGTGGGTATATTCTGCATCCTGATCAAGAATCGTTGAAAAAGTCCCTTCAAATGACGGATCGATATAGGCATTATAGGTCAAATATCCCGGCCAGAATTTTTCAACAAGACCGTCTAGAGCCGGGTCGCCCGCTTTCATTTCCGCTCTCGTATGGAAGGGATACTCGTTGCCAAAAGATTTCCCGTCACCCTGAGGATTGTGATCCCACAGGCCGAAATAGATATCGAAACCCGTGATGATGTATTCATGAGATGCCGGCCGCCCGTACAAATATTTCCCGGCTTTAACGGCCGCCTGTTCCGCCTCGACGATTTCCTTTTGGAATTCAGGCAGAACCTCCTCCAGTCCTTTGGCATGAACAAGATGCATGATCTCCTCATAGGAGGCATCCCGGGTAAAACGATGACCCGGCTTCGCCTTATTGTGGAGATATTCATAACTGCCCTCGACGGGAGATTCCGTCGCATAGAGATCCTGGATCCTGAGCTCTGAATCCCTCAATATGGGACGCGTGGCAAAGGACTTGATCTCCGTATCCGTATAGATGAGCGTGGCCCTGACGTCCGCCATCCTGTTGGCCAGCGCGGTTTTATCATGACCGTATTGCGTGCCGGGAGCATCGGTCAGATGGTATCTCAAGATCTCCCTCGCCCTAACAAGCTGCAAGTCACTCACGCCGGACTGGGCAAAAATATGGATGGGCTTGCCGTTGGGGGCCAAGTGTTTCGTGTATTTCGAGAACAGGCCGCTTAGCGTCTTCCCGAGCTCCTTCGGGAGCGGAACGATCCCGAGAGGGGACGTTGACGTGTCGATCCGGTCGAGGGCCGCATAATTGATGTCGATCCGTTCAGGCACGTCATATTTGACCTCTGCAACGGCCCTCTCCATTCTCGCCCTTCTGTCATCCTGGGCGGTTCGTTTTACACTTGCGGCCGGCTGCCCCGTTCGCGTCCCACACGACAGGATCGAAAAGGCCACGATGATCATTGAGGCCGTCCGTCTCATCATTTATGCCTCCTGTAGAAGAATTCCTGCTGCTAAGGGGCGGAGAATCCGGCAGTCTCGCCAGGCCAGGGTCATGGCGGCGACGAGAGAGACATGAGCGACGGCCTCACCGCGGGCGCCCGCGTTATCCGGCCGCCCGGTGGGGAGGCTGGGGTCAACCGCCGCCAAGACGTAAGGGACGTGTTTGGAAAACACCTAGCGGTCCTCCGCGTTGGCGCTGTTCCCGGCAAATTCGTCGAGTGTCGACCGGCCGGGAGGCGCCATGACTTTCGGAATGGTGGTTTCGAAGAGCTTGAACGACCGGGGAAGCTTGGTTTTGAGTTCGGAGCTGTTCATGAAGGACCACTCGGCCTTTTTCGGGCCGTAAGGCTCCCGGAGATCCCAGGATGTATAGATGATCCAATACGCATATTCCTGGAGCAATATGCGATTCCATACGTCTTCGTTCTCTTTCTCATCCTCGTACTGTCTGATATCGTAATAGCCCTTCTGGATCGCTTCCTGCATCGCCTGATATAGCTTTGAGGTTTTGGAGATGCCCCACTCTTCTGGAAACGTGTAATGAAGCCCGACGTCGGTCACGTGATGGAGGATGTGCTCGACGACCTCGTTGACCTGTCCGGGGACGCCTTCCATGATGATATCGCAGATGCTGTTCCGGCTTGTTGTAAGGTCCCAGGCCGCCCGGTCGGACGGATCAAACTCCTGCTCTTTGCCCTTAAAGAGCGGGATCACAGTCCGGTATTTATACATATTTGTGAGAATCTCTTTTTGCAGATCCCTATCGATGGCCTTATCTTGAGGAAATATTTTTTTGATGGTTTGAGCGACCTTCCGCATAAATTCGTTGCTGATGTCGTCCCGGCCGATCAAAGTGATACCGTAGACCGAAAGTTTTTTCGTGAACGGCGCGTATTCGTCCGTCGGAACGATCTCGCTTTCTTGATAGAGATCGGAGGGCACTTCACCTACGGGCGAGACGAGGATGCAGCCCCCCAAATAGGTTTTTGCCGTTCCCGTCTTTTCAGCGGCGCATGAACCCAGCAGGGCGATCAAACAAAGAAAGGCCCAATAAACGCGTGGTGCGAACATATCATATCCTCTTGATGCTTGCTAATAATAAACGCATTGCAATATTATATGTATATCTGAAAACGCAATACCTAATATTATAGTCTAATTCAAATATATTATGCTCTCTTTTAGTTGGTTAATTATGGCTGATTTCCATTCGCCGGGGGGGCATGGAAGTTGGAGTGCCCCTTGGCGAAATACCCAAGGGTTCGGAGCTTATCGCCGGGCTTGAATCGGCAAACGCGTTTCATCGCGATCGAGGAAGGCCTCGTCCGCGCTTCTTTTCCGGCCCTCCGCAAACGGCAACAACGCATACGGGATGGAAGAGAACCCGATAATTCAACGCTGAGTCAATAATAATAGATATTATTACATCAGAAATGAAAGAAAAGGATAGTAATACAAATAAACGCAGATAAATCTTGACAATAGAAATTGTTCCTCTTATTCTGCTAATGGAAAGAGATGATAAATGATAAGGGGCGGAGATCCGGAAAAGGCCCCCTCTTTAATAGGAATCAAGGCATCAGTGATTCATAAAAGGATTATTTTGAGGGAGGCCTAAGTGAAAAAGCAAGGGATATTGGCTTTTTTCTGCTTTTTTCTAGCAACGAGCTTCATGGCTCAAGCCCAAACGACTGAAATCGTCGGGAAAGTGAAATCGACAGAAGGAGAGGCGCTTCCGGGCGCCGAAGTCACGCTGACGTCTCCAAACCTCATCGGGGGCACTCAGAGTCGAATAGCGGACACGGAGGGGAAATACAGATTCGTCGCACTTCTGTCGGGCACCTATGAAGTCGAGGCGAAGCTCACGGGATTCAGTCCTCAGAAACATTCGGACATCCGCCTGAGTCAGGGAAGGACCCTGACCGTGGACCTGATCCTTGAAGTCGGCACGCTCAATTCCGAGGTCACGATCGTCGCCGAAGCTCCGATCATCGATATTAAGGATTCACAAACGGTAACAACGACTTTAAAAACCGAATTTATCGATAAGCTCCCGAACAGGGATATCAACGGAGCGTTGGGTATGACGCCAGGGGTTTCCAACCGGTCCTCATTTGGTTCTGCCGCAAGCAATGCCAACAATTATCTGGTCAACGGCGTCAAGGTCAATGATCCGGAAGCCGGCGAAATGGGGATGAGCCCGGACTACGATTCCATCGAGGAGATCAGCGTGGGGGGAGTCGGGGCTCCCGCAGAATATGACGGATACAGCGGCGCGGTGATCAACACGGTGATGAAATCGGGCGGCAACAATTTCAGCGCCCTATTCACCTTTTTCATGCGGGCGCCCGGTTTGCACAGCAATAACTGGGAGGATTATCCCTATCTGGTCAGAAAGAACTGGAGCGAAGCCTACGAGGTGAATTTCAATCTGGGCGGGGCGATCATCAAAGATAGGCTCTGGTTTTTCACGAGCGGAAAATACAACTACAGCAAAGCACACGTGGATGGTTTTAAGGGGCTTACGGAATCGGAGAACGGGCAGAGAGTCTCGGGAAAACTGACTTGGCAGGCAAGCAAGAGCGCCAGATTCTCGGTATGGGCCGGCGTCCAACCCAGCGTCATAGATAATTATGGGACGGACCCTCTCTGGGCGCCCGAGGCCAACACGAACGAAAAGCACCTGGATTACTATTTCAATTCCAATAATCTGCACACGCTTTCCGATTCTACGTTCCTTGAATGGAAAGTCGGAGGATTCCGCCTCAAAGGGCAAAATGGCGTCCAGAGAGATGGCCCCCCCGCACATTTCGATCTGGCCACAGAAGAACTGTCCGGAAGCTATCCGTCAACCTACTATCGTACGAGTCTCCGCGTTCAAACCGGCGTAACCTTGACCCATCACGCCGAGGATTTCATAAAAGGCGATCATGATTTCAAGTTCGGAGCGGAAGCCGAAATATCCAATGTCAATATCTCGTACAATTTTCCCAGCAACAAGTATTATCTTGATTACAGCGGAGAGAACTACCTTCTGGACGAATGGGATGGAGAGGCGGGGAATCCCAAATCCCGAACGCTCTCGGCCTTTGTCCAGGACAGCTGGACGATCACTGACCGATTGGTCATCAATCCGGGCCTGAGGATCAATTATTGGAGAGGGTATGTTCCCGGAATCAACGGTCCCGCCTTTTCTCCCAAAACGGGCATCGCACCCCGTTTTGGAATAACCTACGATGTGTTCGGAGACAACTCGACAGCCCTAAAAGCCCACTACGGCAAGTATTATCACGGGATCATGGGGCAATTCTATTTCCGTCTGCAGCCCCAGGGAGGATTTAGGGAATATGTCTGGGGGCCGATCTACGACGAGTGGAATGAGCTCCCGCCGGGAACCCATGGTGAAGAATGGGTGTTGGATTTTGAAAACATATGGAAGAACGAATATACGGTTGACCCGAACCTGAAGATGCCCTATATGAACCAGTACGTCCTGGGCATTGAAAGGGAGCTCGGGAAGAACGTCTCTGCAGGTGTTAGTTTCATCTACAGGACCAATCATGATTTCCAGGACAGGGTGAACATCACGGGGCAGTGGGAACAGACAACTTGGACCTGTGACCTTGACGGCCCCAATTTCGGGAAAACATACACCGTTTTCAGGAGACTCAATCCCGGTGAGAATCAATACTATCTCACGAACCCCAAAGCGGGCAATGATTACGGAGCGGCATTCCCGGGGATTGTCGCGTTTACTCCTTCCCGCAAGTATCGGGGCCTTCAATTCACCTTTGAAAAAAGATGGTCGAACAGATGGATGCTGAACGCGTCTTACGTGTGGAGCCGATCGTGGGGCACGGACGACAATGCCTGGGGCGAATGGGGAGAGAACAGGGGTTCGATGCTCGGCTCTTCAACCCTGTTTTCCAATCCCAATTATCAGATCAATGCCGAAGGGCCCCTCAGCATCGACCCCTCCCACCAGGTGAAGATCTTCGGGGCCGTGGATATCCCCGTCATCGATGTCACGCTCGGCCTATCCTATGGCTTCACCTCCGGCAATCCTTACAATTCCAATGTGGCCCTGCCCAGGGAAATCGATCCGGATTCGATCAATGGGGAGGATTGGGTCTTTATCTATGGAGAACAGCGGGGCCGATACCGCTATCCCGCGATCCACAACATCGATTTAAGGCTTGAAAAATTCATCAAGTTCGGAAACATCAGGGTCGCGGCGCTAGCCGATGTCTTTAATGCCCTTAACAGCAATGCGGTAACGGATTATCGAAGAGATATCAGGCCGGGAACGAGCTACCCGTTCGGATATGTCTGGCGCATTAGCAGCCCGAGAACCTTCAGGCTTGGATTCAGATTCGAATTCTAGGCGCGGAGCCGCACAGCTGGAAAAGAGGGGAGGGAATTTCCCCTCCCCTGCTCACCGACACTTGAAAATGAGCTCATCCAGCTGTTGCCTTTCTCCCGGAGGCAATACCGCATAACAGTAGACTTTATATCTCTGAAGATAATCGAGAGCCTGGGTTTTTTCCCCCCGCTGGAGATAGGCCAATCCCAGATTATAGAGGGCGAAACCATAGTCCGCCTTCAGTTCGACGGCCCTTTTCCAGTTCGCCATCGCCCCGTCCATATCACCGGCCATCTTCAGGGCGATTCCGAGGCCGTTGTATGCGGATTCATGTTTCGGATCGAGACCAATAGCTTCTCTGAATAATCCAGCGGCCTTTTGGTGAGCTTCCTGCTCCTTGGTCTTGAGATAAATCGAAAGATATAGAGATCCAAGGTTAGTCATAACCGTCGGATAGTTGCGGTCGAGGGACAGCGCATGTTCGAACGCTTTGAGAGCCTCCTTAAAGTTGCCTCTGTTCCAATAAGCGACCCCCAGACAGTTCCAGAGCTCCGGATCAAAGTCAATAATCGTCAATCCCTGCTTCAGAATATCGATCGCCCGTTCCGGGGCCCCCGCTTCGGCCAGAAAGAGGCCGTAGGTGATGATGATCTTGTAATTTCCGGGGCAATTCCGATAGCCTTCCTCGAGAACGTCGAGGGCTTCTTTGAGGTTCCGCCGTTCTTTGTAAAGCGTCGCGAGATAGGTGTAGGCCTGATCGAAGTCCCTTCTCTTGGCTATGATCCCTCTGAGAAGTTCCGCCCCCTTGTCGACATCTCCTTTTTGACAGGCCGCCATCGCCTCCTGAAGCTGGGTCTGATATGGGAGGAGGACTTTGAGGTCGTCCTGTGACGTAAACGTCCTTTTTCGCGGCGAATGAGGGCTGGAAACATAACCCAGGCTTCTCAGGTTTTCCCTCGTCTGCCGACCGGCATTTTGTTCGGCGGCACCCGGACCGGCGTATGCTTGTTTCTCCATCAGGGCCGCAAGCGTCGTTCTGTAGGTCTCGAGGGAGGCCGAATCGGCGAGGTTCTTGAGCTCGTTATAATCTTCGTGCAGGTCGTACAGTTCGGGGATGGGGGAATCCATGAATTTGATGTCGTTCTGAATGAATCCTCTCAAGGGCGCCCAGCCTCGGCTGTAGAAGGGGTAGAGCGATTCAAAATAGATCTGTCTTTCAGGGGTCTTCCGGCCCTTCATCACCGGCAGGAGAGAATAACCCTGGAGATGAGCGGGCTTCTCGATCTCCAGAGCTTCGCACACAGTGGGGAAAATATCGATGTGGGAGACGGAGGCATCGATATTCGCCGGCCCTATTCCGGGAGAATCAATGATGAGAGGAATTCCAATGGTGCTGTTGTAAGCAAAATATCCGTGGGTGGATTCCCCATGTTGACCCAGGGACTCCCCGTGATCACCGGTGAAGACGATCAGGGTTTGTTCCTCGAGCCCGTGGATGCGGAGATAATCCAGCAGCCGGCCGAGAGCATCGTCCACATAGGCCACCTCACCGTCATAGGGGGCGTCCTTGTATTCCGTTTTGAAAGGTTCGGGGGGATTATACCGCTGATGCGGATCGAAGCAGTGCACCCAGAGAAACCAGGGCCCGTTTTGGCCGTCCACCCATTTCAGCGCTTTCTGGACGACCGCTTCGGCCTTCCTCTCTACGTAGGAGAACTCCTGAGAGTCGTTCGTCCCATAATTGTCGTCATAGACATCGAATCCCTGGGTGAGACCGAACCGGGAATCGAGCGGAAAAGCTCCGACAAAAGCCCCGCTGGCGTAGCCGTTGTTTTGGAGATGCTCGGCGAGGGTCAGGAACTCCTCGCGGACCATGAAGTTCTGATTGTCATGGACTCCGTGAAAAACGGGTGTTGTTCCCAGAAGAATACTGGCATGGGAGGCGAGGGTCGTCGTGGCATGGGCGAACGCCCTCCGGAAAAAGGCTCCCCGCCTGGCCAAGCTGTCGATATTGGGCGTCTTGACGCGGTCGTTTCCATAACAGCCGAGCCGGTCCGCCCGCAGGGTATCCACGGTGATGAGGAGGACGTTGAGCCTTCTTTGCCCTGTCCCGCCTTCTCCCGGCTGGGTCGTGGAGAACAAGGAAAGGAAGAAAAGCAGGGTGAACACGGAGATCGCCGAAAAGGACCGCTTTATAGGAGGGCCGGATCTTCCGTGAAGGCCCGATTTAATGAATCCGGATCGCTCGCCCAATCGGCCGCCGTTAGGAATCATCGGAGCGAAGTATATCATAGCCCTCTCCCGGTGCCGTGCGGCCATTTCCGGCAGCTTGAGTTCCTGATGAAATATCTTTAAGATGGCGGGCCGAATCCGCACGCGCGTCGCTATCCCGGGTCCTCGCTTTAATAGCCGGGGGACCAGTTGGGACTTGATCCTTCTGCGATCTTCTTCAATCCCGAGCCATCAAGATGGACGACATAGATAGAAGGCGGATGCCCTTCATCGCCAGAAACAAACACAACACGCGATCCATCCGGCGAGAAGGAAGGGAAGGAGTCCCCAATAGCCAAGTTTTGGGTGAGCCGTCTCTTGTGGCTCCCATCAGCATTCATCACCCAGAGGTCCTTATCTCGTTCAATGCCGTGTGACCACGCGATCATCGAGCCATCTCGTGAAAAGCAAGGCCACTCGTCGAGCTGTTCGTTGTCCGTCAGCCGCTTCAGATTCTCCCCGCTGTCGGCACGGATCGTATAGATTTCCGGATTTCCGTCTCTCCCTGACTCAAAAACAAGCAGGGGTTCGACGGGAGACCAACTCTGGTATCCTCCGTGTATGCCATTTCCCGCGACGGCTTTTGGATTGGCACCGTCGATATCTATTATTTCAATGGAACGGCCCTCTTTTCCTTCCGCCGTATAGGCGATCTTCCTGCCGTCGTGTGACCAGCATGGAGTATCCGGGAACCCAGCACCGGTGCCGACCTTTCTTAGGTTTATGCCCCCACGATCGATGAGGTACAACCCCCGGGTGCTCCCGTCATAAGAAACGAACATAATACTCTTGCCGTCGGGCGACCAGCTGGGCCATTCCACGGAAAACGCCAGATCGGCCAGCCGCCTTTTTCCGGAGCCGTCTTCGTCCATGCTGAAGAGCTCTCTGCGGTTCCCGGAGGCGGCAAGGTAGATGATCTTGGATGTCTTCAGGCCCCAACCCATCTCCCCAAAAAACTCTTCGCGGGTGGGGAACAGAAAGGAGACGATCTCATATAGCTCGGGATCGTACTTCTTGAGATTGTCGGCTGTCATCAGCACGTCGTTGTTGATGCTCAACCGGTATGCCGGCTGCATCGGGTTGCCGTTTTCATCCTGCAAACGGCCCTTGGAAAGCTTGTTTTGAAACACCCCGTAGTAGATATCCAAACCGATAGCAAGATATTCATAGCTGAATGAATCGGCCGGCAATCCATCCCAAGGGCGGAATAATTTCCGGTCTATGGCGTCTTGTGTCGCCTTTTCCAGGCGCTTCTGAACCTCCGGGTAGGCTTCCATGATTCCCCCTTCATGGACCACATGGGTGATCTCCTCAACGGACGCATCCCGGCGCAGGTTGGCCGGCCCGCCCAGACGCAAGTAATCCGGGATGATCTCTTCGTCCTCCAGATCCTGATCCCTCATTCCCAGGCTCCTGCTGTGCATGAAGAAACCGATGGACGTGTTGCGCTCCTCATAGGTTTTGAACAGGGTCATGACCCATTTATCCCGTTTGAGGTTAAGCGTGATCTTGCCCGATCCTTTCCTATCTTTGGAGAGAAGGGCCTCGGCCACCTTGGCCGCATACTCGATCTTCTTGGGATCGACACCCGCAGTGGCATAGAAGCTCATCCCCGACCCCTCGATCCGTTGCGTGAAAATATCCAAGGCGTGTTCCCTTCGCGGCGTCTCTTCCAACGCCACGATGATCAGGACTTGTTCCATGAATCCATCCTCGTTGGCAGCCCTGACTTCAGCGTAATAGTGGGCCGGGCAGCTGGCCGGCCGCGCTTTGAGCCGGACCTCGGCCGTACGGGGGTCGATCTCCACGATCGCTGTCGCATCCATCTGGCCTTCTTTCAAATAGTTCCTCCGGTCCCCCCCGGGGACAGGAGGAACTAGGCTCCACGCGACCTTCTTGCTGTTGGGAAAAACAAGGTTGATCCGGCCGATCGCGTCGCCGATTTGTGTCGCTTTCGTCACCAGGAAGAGGTCGAATTCGTCGGTGACCACGGGAGGATCGAACTTCTTTTTCCCCGCACAGCCGCTCAAGACAACGAGCAGGCCCAACCCCAATAGACAGCAAAAGATCAATAGGAATAATCTTTTCACGCCGGACCTCCCGAACGAACAGAGCTTTCCTTTACCCGCCCGTCATTTGCCGAGCTCCAACAAAACCGTTGTTCTGATGTCATGTGAGGAGCTCCCGACCATGATCTCGAACGACCCCGGCTCCACGATCCAGCCTTTTGTGTCGACGTCGTAAAATGCAAAAGCATCCTTTCCCAGTTCAAACGTCACGGTCCTTTTTTCCCTGGGTCGCAGAGAGATGCGTCGGAATCCCTTGAGCTCCTTGATAGGCCGGACAACCGACGAGGACTGGTCGCGAACGTACACCTGAACCACTTCATCCCCAGCGCGGGGGCCGGTGTTCTGAATATCGACGCTTGCGGTCGCCGATGTCGGGGAGGATGCCCGTGCCCGAAGGTTCGAATAGGAAAACGTCGTATAGCTCAACCCGTGGCCGAACGGAAAGAGCGGCCCGACGGGAGAATCTCTGTATTCCTTGTCGCCCCCCGGGAACTTGTTATAATAAACGGGGATCTGCCCGACATTCCTGGGGATCGAAACCGGAAGCCGCCCGGCCGGGTTGATATCGCCGAAGAGCGCCTCCGCGACCGCGGTGCCGGTTTCTTGACCCAAGAACCACCCGGAGAGGATGGCGGGGATGTTTTCGGCGATCCAGGGGATGGACAGGGGGCGGCTTTGAAGCAACACGGCGACGATCGGAACGCCCGTGGCATGGATGGCCTTCACCAATTTTTCCTGATAGCCGACGAGATCCAGGCTGTCCGAATCTTCTCCTTCCTTGGCGGTCAACTCGTTTCCGCCGATGACAAGAACGACTAAGTCCGATTTCTCGGCGGCCTTCACCGCGCCGGAAATATTTTCCTTTCCCCAGTCGATGAGGCTGCAACCTTCTTCATAAAGAACATCGACATCTTTTCCGACAGATGCCTTGATCCCATCCAAGACGGTGACAAAGTGGCGGGCTTCCGGAGTGGAATACGCCCCCAGGATTTCCACATTGGCATTGGGCCCGATGACGGCGATCCTTTTTAAGTTTCCTTTATCCAGGGGGAGGTGGTTCCCGTCATTTTTCAGGAGGGTTATGGCTTTTCTGGCGACCTCGAGGGCGAGCTGATCGTGGGTTGGGTCGTTGATGATCTCTTCCCAGCCTTTTCTCGGCACCCCAAGGCGGTGGAGCTTGTTGAAATAGTCGTTGGTGCCTTTATCCAGGCCGCGGACGGCCTTTGTATGCTCCATCTCCACATACTCGGGCCATCCCTTAATGGGCCCCAAGCCTTCGTCTCCCGAGGCCATGTGGTCTTGCCAAGGGTAGACGGGCTCGCCGTTATCGAACAGGCCAAGCCGGAATTTGGTCCGTAAAACGTTTCCGGCGGCCCGGTCGATCAGCTCAACGGGAACCTTACCGCCGGCAACAGCTTGGATCAGGTTGGCCCCGTAGACGCGGTCTTTCCATGGCCTTTCGATGGCCAATTCCTGGTCAACGCCAACTTCCAAGGCCAATCGGGCCGCTTCCGCCAGGGATTCGGCAATGCGTTTCGTCGTGTAGAGGGAGCGGATGTCTCCGTTGTCGCTGATAATGTGCCCCCTGAATCCATATGTATCCCTGAGAATCTCATCCAGGATGTATTTATTCGCGTGGCAGGGGATGCCGTTGAGCGCATGATGAGCGGGCATGATGCTGCCGACATGGGCCTCTTCTACGGCGGCCCGGAACGGAGGGAGAAAGATCTCCTGGAGCCGGCGGATCGAAACGTCCATTTCCGTGCCGTTCAATCCGGCGAGAGGCTGACCGTCGGCGACATAATGCTTTGCTGAGGCGATGATGTGGTTCTCGTCGAACAATTCCGTCCCGGTGCCCTGGAGCCCTCTGATGTAGGCCACACCTATCCTCGACACGAGATAGGGATCTTCGCCGTAGCTTTCTTCCGAGCGCCCCCAACGGGGGTCGATCAACACACCCAGCATCGGGGAATAAACCTGGTGGGTACCCAGGGCTCGGGCTTCCTTGGCCACGACGGTCCCCACACGTTCGATGATTTCCGGGTCCCAGGTGCTTCCCATGGCCAGGGGTGACGGGAAGCTTGTGGCATGTTTCAGGCAGATGCCGTGGAGCGCTTCGCCCGCCTGAAGGTGGGGAATTCCCAGTCTCACGACAGCATTGGGATACAGGGTTGCCAGCTGATGGGCCTTCTCCTCCAGGCTCATTCTCGGAAGCAGGTCGTCGATCCGTTGATCGATCGAGAGGTCGCGGTTTTTATAAGGAGGGATATCAGTGGCCTTGGCCTTTCGCTGGCACGCGAAGGGCCATCCGGCCAGGAATATGATCATTAGGCCTAAAACGCATTTCTGGGATTGCCTTCGGTCGCTTATCATGTTACCCACCTCGGTTTCCGGGAATCCCTCTTTTCGATTCTTACCGATTGATAACAATCGTCTTTTTATCGGTGCCGGCTTTGGGCGCCCGGGCTTCGACCGTCACCAGGATCGGGCCCGGCCCCGTTGGCCGGATGGTCCAGACCGCCGTTTTCGTCGACCTGTCCTGTCCTTCGATCCAGTAGAGGATATAGGCCCATTTTCCCAGGATGTGGCCCAAGCTTTGCACGCTGTTCCCTTCCAGCACTCCGGCTCCCGTGACCTTGATCTCACTTAACGCCGGATAGTCCCTTCGAATCTGAATAGCATTACGCGTGACATAGGTCGACAGACAGCCCTCATTACGGACGATCGCCGCGATCTTGAATTTTCCGTCCGGCGTCGGAGTGGCGGTCAGGTCTTTGATCCGAAGGAGCGGCGACAAATCGGCCACGTAAAGGAGCCAATCATACTGAGACTCGCAATCGAACTTTGCCCGGTCCCCCACAGCCGGGGGGATGCCGCGCGATCCTCCGATCTCGACTTTGCCCAAAATGGGGTGGTCGTAGGATACCCAGGGCGAAAAATACTTGTTTTTCATATCTTCTCTCGCCCACCTTTCGAGTTCGGGGATGGTGACATAGCCATCCTTGTCGTAGTCGACTCCCGATCCCGAGATCTCCGGCAGAACGCAGTGGAGCCCCGCGTGGGAATAGACGAAGTCGCTCATGAACCCGGCCATGGTCGGGCCATAGCCCTTCTGGTTCCCCTTCTCATCCTCTTCGCTCGTGTTGAAAAGGAAACTGTAGTAATTGTTCTCGATGATATTGCCAGCGCTCAGGTAGGACCAGATAGCTCCTGCCCTGACATAGAAATCGTTGTCCTCGTGGTGCATTTCCTCATAAGGGTGGTCCATGAGCGGGCGGACGAGATAGCTTCGGCCCTCGCTCTCCCCGCCGCCGGAATGGATCGAATAGACAAAGAAGACATTCCTGTGAGTGGTCATGAGAAGGTCGGCTACCGCCCTCAGTTCCGGCCGTGAGAACGGATAGGGGCCCGCGCCGGGCTCTTCCGGCAGCCATTCCGCCGACCAGTTCCGGTTGAAGTCCGCGGCCTCCCGTTCGCCGGTCAGCTCATCCCGCTGTCTTCTGTTCATGAACGGCGTATCCGCGGAAAGTGGGAGAGCGTCCGGTCCCTCCTGGTAGAATCGGAACCCTCCTTCCCGGGCCGTGTCCTTGACCCGCATTTGAGTGATATAGCCGTCCCCGTCCAGGTCTCGCCCACGATGCTGAACGGGGTCGTGACCGGGCCACGCGGGATGACGGGTCAGCTCCCTCTCTCCGCCATCGGCGTCGAACACGGGAAGGATATAGAACGCACGGCTGTCGACGAGCCTTGTGACGTCCGGATTCTTGCCGTACTCGGCGAGCAGGCGTTCGATGAAGTACGACAGGTAGAGACGGCCGGTGATCTCGCCGGCATGGATGTTGGCGTCCAGCCAGACGGCGGGCTTGGATGTCCCCGGCCCGGTCCTCTCGTTGGTGATCTCCATCACCATCATGTTCCGGCCTTCCCCGGTATTGCCGATGACCATGGTCCGGGCGATCTGAGGGTACTTCCGCGCCAGCTCCTGAAGGCGACTATTGACTTCGGCATGAAGGGGGTAGGGCCAGCGATTGAAATCAAAGCCGAAGTCCAGGGGAGGCGCACTCCTGTGACCCATGTCGGCTTCGATGGCCCAAGGGTCAATAAGGGAAAAGACCAATAGAAACAAGGATAAAACCAGAACCGTCGGTGGCGTGTGGGGTGTCCGCCAGGCTCGCATGTTCATTCCTCCTCCTCTTGCTTTGTATTCCGAATATGTCAATTATTTTAATGCATATGTTATCGTATTGTGAATAATTATATATAGAATAGAATAATTAATCGCTTATGATTATACATATTCAATTTCTCGGCCTCAAGAAGAGGCTCGGCCTATCCCGCGGGGCATGCCGCCGGCCTTTCTTCGGAGAGAAAAACGAACCGGACGGCGTTGCGTTTTTTCTTCCCCCTGGGCATGATAAACTCGCGTTCCGCTCGGAGACTCGGATGATCGCATGGCCGAACAAGCTTTCCGCATAGAGAGAGCGGAGATAATCCGAGATCAAAAAAGGAGGATCCGTGACAAAAGAAAAAGGGCCCTGGATTCCAAAGATCATCGGAGATTGGTGGCAGATCGCGGGGAATCCGGATCTGGGAGCATACCAGACCGATCGTCAACAGCCGCTGGATTTTGCCATCTGGCAGGCGATGGACGGAACATGGCAGGTATGGTCGTGTGTCCGGCGGACCGCCTGCGGAGGCCACAACCGGCTTTTTTATCGCTGGGAAGGCGACAAGCTCACGGATCAGAACTGGCGGCCCAAGGGCATCGCCATGATGGCCGATCCGAATTTCGGGGAGACCGAGGGGGGCCTTCAAGCCCCATATGTCATTCGGATTAAGGACACCTTTTATATGTTCTATGGGGATTGGGTCCATATCTGCCTGGCCGTCGGGTGGGACGGGAAAACATTTGCCCGCCGCCTGAACGCCGACAGCCTGTCCGGGTTGTTTGCGGAAAAACCCGGCACCAGTACTCGGGACCCCATGGTGATGGCCTACCGTGACCGATATTACGTGTACTACACGGGAGTTCCCGAGGGGCTGGGGGCGATTTTTTGCCGCACTTCACCCGATCCATTTTCTTGGGGGAATTCCGTCATCGTCTCCTCCGGCGGGAGCGCCGGGAACGGTCCTTCCGACGCGGAATGCCCATTCGTGTCTTATCTCCCGCACGACGATGCTTTCTATCTATTCCGAGCTCATCCCGATCAAAACAGCGGAGAGTACAAGACCTCGATCTATCGGTCAGCCGACCCCCTGAATTTCGGCGTGGATTCCGATAAGGACCTCGTGGGAAGCCTGCCTTTCGAAGTCGTGAGGATCATTCAAGAAGGACCGGATCTCTTTATATCCGCCTTGAAACCAGATTACACGGGGATCAGGCTTGCCAGGATGAAATGGGTTCAGGTATGAGTAGAGGGACGGGTCACCGCCGAACGGATCATGGCAGGCCGGTCATTCTCAGGACGCCGTTAGAGAACCTGCGCTTTCATCCAGCCGGCCGTGTTATGAAAATTGGCCACATTGCTGCCGGGGGGGACAAGATTGTCGCAGGCTTCCCTCAGCTCTTTGGAGAGGGTCATTTCCAGGACCGGCAGCAGGTCTTCAAGATGCTCCATCTTCTCGGGACCGATCAAAGGCGCGGTGATGCCCGGCTGGTCCTTACACCATAGAACTCCCAGCTGAGCCGGCGTCAGACCCGCATCATGGGCCAACTTGGAGAATTTCTTGCCGACCTCAATGCCTTTTCGCGTCACACGATCGGCATAAAATCCTCCGCGCAATGCGGCTCGCGAATCCGGGGGAAAGACGCCTTCCTTGTCATAGACGCCGGCTAAGATGCCCATCGCCAGGGGAGACCAGGTGATGATTCCCAGGCCGTACTTTTGTGTCATGGGGATCAATTCGTTCTCGATGCGCCGGTCCAACAGGTTGTAGGGGGATTGTTCCGTAGCAAATCGCACATAACCCTTCATTTCGCTGAGGAGGATCGCTTCCATCACCGCCCACGCCGGAAAGGTGGAGCACCCGACATATCGGATCTTCCCCTGACGGACGAGGTCCGTCAGCGCACCCAAGGTCTCCTCGATGTGCACGGTCAGGTCCTGACGGTGGATCTGGTAGAGGTCGATATAATCCGTTTGGAAGCGTTTCAAGGACCCTTCAACCGCACGCATGATGTTCAGTCGCGTCGGACCGTTTTGATTGGGACCGAGCTCAGGGACGAACTCATCCAGGGTCAATCCAGGACGGCGCTGCCCATGATCACACTTTGTGGCCAGCAGTACCGAAGGACGCAGGCCGCTTTCCTTCAGGGTTCGACCGATGATCCGCTCGCCTTCCCCTTCCGCATAGGAATCGCCTGTATCGAAAAGATTGATTCCGGCCTCCACGGCGCGAAGCAACATCGCCGCCGATTCCTTCTCCGGCACCGGGTCTGCAAAGCAGTCCGTTCCAAAACAGAGGGGTGAAACGTTCACTCCGGTTCGTCCTAAAGTCCGATATTGCATGTCCTACCTCCCGTCAAAACGGATGGCTTCCGCCCCACTCTTCGTCTCAGAAATTCCGAGAGTGAGGGGGCCATAGCATTGTCCTTGTTTATTCTAACAAAAACGTAATAAAAACCAACAATTATAATATATGATCGAATATGTCAATAGCTATTCTCTGAATGTCACATATAAGTTGCAATTTGTAAATATATTGTTAATATTAATTACCGATGTTAAAATCAATTGGGCTATCTTCGGATACGAGTTCATTCTAGGATGTGACGGAGATGACGCAGGAGAACAGGGGCTATCGCCTCAACCTTTTCCTCCTGGCGATGGTGGTCGCCTTTGCAGCCGGCTGCCCAGCTTCCAAGAAGACTCCGAGGCCGGCAGAGCAGAAAGCCAGGAAGATCGTTTTGAAAGTGGCTCACAACGGGAACGAGAAGCATCCTTTCCAAAAAGGTTTTGAGGAGTTCAAGCGGATCCTCGAGGCAGAGACAAAGGGAGTTGTAGAGGTCCAGATCTTCCCCGGTGCCCAGCTCGGCTCCGAGCAGGAGGCGACCCAGATGGTCAAATTGGGTCTCTTGGCCGCCAATGCCTCCGCAGCGGCGGGAGGGTTGGCGACCTCGGTTCCGGAAGCCGAGCTCTTTAACCTGCCTTTCATTTTTCGCGATCTGGACCACTGCTACCGGGTCATCGATGGACCCATCGGCCAGGATTTGGCCCGGATCATCGAGAAGAAGCTCAATTGCGTCGTCCTTGGATTCTGGTTTTCCGGAATCCGGAATGTCTGGAACTCGAAAAGGCCGGTTCGGACTCCCGCTGATCTCAAGGGCATCAAGATAAGGGTCATGGCTAGCCCGATGTCGATCGAAAGCTTCAACATGCTGGGGGCGCAGGCAACCCCCATGGCCTTTGGGGAATTGTACTCCGCTCTTCAGACAAAAGTCGTTGACGGCGCAGAGACCGACCACTTGGATCTTTTGTATGAGAAATTCTATGAAGTCACAAAATATGTCTCGTTGACCAACCACATGTATGCGGTCGTCGGCCTGATCTTCAGCAAGAAGATATTCGACAAATTGCCTTCTGACGTTCAAGCGATTGTCGTGAAAGCCGGCCGCGCTTCGGTGACCGCGGAAAGGGAATCGATGGCTGTTTTGACGGCATCGGCGCTCGAGGAACTCAAGACACGCGGGCTCGCATTCATCGACGTGGAGAGGGGCCTCTTCCGGGAGAAAACGAAAGGTGTTTATGAAAGGAATGCGCAGAGGGTCGGAGGAATGAACCTCATCAAGAAGGTGATCGATTATTAAGAACATGGACACGAAAAGAACGACGCCCAATAGGATCCTCAAGGATCCTCTGGAACTGGTCCTGTCGCTGATCCTCATCGGCATCGTTGGCGTTACGTTCATCCAGGTTCTCTTTCGTTACGTGTTCCGTCTCTCGCTCGCCTGGTCCGAGGAGGTTGCCAGATACCTGTTCTTTTGGCTGGGCGCGCTGGCTTCTGCGTACGCCTTCAAAACAAAGTCGCATTTCGCTTTGACGTTTCTTGTCAACCGGTTGGGGGGAAGGCTCAAGCGTTGGGTCGGTGCGTTTGCGGTCTTTATCGTTTCCGGATTTCTCCTGCTCTTCATATGGAAATCCCTGGAATTCAGCATCAGCATGGCGAGGCAGATCGCGCCCAGCACAAGGATTTCGATGGCCGTGCCGTATTCTTCGGCCTGGGTGGGCGGAATCCTGATGCTCTATTATGTGCTGAGGAATTGGTGGTCGGATCGACACGTCAAGAGAGAGGAAGAATCGAGCCCGGGGGAATAATGGGACTCGTCATACTGATCGTTTTCTTCGCGGCCCTGGCGCTTTCCGTCCCGATCGGGATCGCTCTCGGCGTCGCGGCCCTCTCGGGCTTGATGTTCATCTCTTTCGACCCGGAACTGATCATCTTGCTTCCGCAGAAGTTCATGGCCGGCCTGGATTCGTTCCCGATGTTAGCCATTCCCCTGTTCATTCTGGCCGGCGCCATCATGTCCCGGGGCGGCATCGCCCGGCGTATCGTCGATCTTGCCCTCGTGTTCTTCGGGCGCATTCGGGGGGGGCTGGGGATCGTCGTCACGGTTTCGACGTTCTTTTTCGGCGCTATCTGCGGCTCCGGAAGCGCCAAGACGGCGGCCATAGGGTCCGTGATGTTCCCGGAGATGAAAAGGAAAGGGTACCCGCCGGATCTGGCCACGGCCATCATTGCAGCTGCAGGGGGGGCCTCGTCCCTCATCCCCCCCTCCATCGATCTCATCATCATCGGCGTTGTCGCGAACATATCGATCGGGGGGCTGTTCGCGGCAGGCATCCTTCCCTCGCTCGTAAGCCTGGTCGCCCTGGTTGTCTTGGTTTATTTTACGGCCAAAAAGCTTGACCTTCCCATGGGCCCGAAGATTCCCCGGAGAAAGAAACTCGAGATCATCCGAGACGGGATTCCCCCCATGTTCTTGGTCGTGATCGTCTTGGGAGGGATCTATGGAGGGGTCTTCACGCCGACGGAAGCGGCCGCCGTTGCCGTGGTCTACGGGTTCTGCCTTTCTTTTTTCGTTTATAAAGAATTGAAACCGGCGGACCTGAAAAAATCCCTCCTGCAGACCGCCTCCCTGTCGGGAGTGGTTTTGATCATGCTCGGGACCGCGTCGATGGTCTCCTTCGTCATGACGTTCGAGCGCATCCCTCAACAGATCGCTGCCGCGATCACGCAGTATGCGTCCAACTGGGTCATTTTCGTCATGTTCATCAATGTCGTTTTCCTCATTCTCGGCATGTTCATGGATGCCCTCCCGGCCATCATCGTCTTGATGCCTATCCTCGTCCCGGCGGCGGCATCCCTGGGAATGGACCCCATTCATCTCGGGATCCTGGTCGAGGCCAATGTGGGACTGGGGATGATCACCCCTCCGGTGGGGATTTGTCTGTATGTGGCCTGCGGAATCAGCGGAATTTCCATCGAGAAGAGCATTCGGGCCCTGATGCCGTTCATGTTGGTCATGCTGATCGCCCTCCTCGTGATCAGCTATGTTCCTCAAGTCACCCTATTCCTGCCGAGGCTGTTAGGATATTGAGGTGGTTCTTCCTTTGAATGCAGAAATGACCGTAGACATTAGAAACGACGACAGAGTAAGGAGGCGGTTGAGCCTATGACTGGAATGGGAATCGGTTTGATCGCTTTTGTGGCGGTCTTTCTTATCGTTGGCCTGGCGTCGTTCTGGATGGTCAAGGGAAGCGGGAAAAGATATATCGTCTGTGGCAAGAGCCTGCCTTTGATCTTCATAGGAACCATGCTGACGGCGCAGGCCATCGACGCCAATTCGACCATCGGGAATTCATCTCTGTCCTACAGCGGCGGTTTTTGGTCGGGCTTCAGCATTCCCCTGGGACTAACGGCATGTCTCCTGATCACGGGTCTGTTCTTTGCCAAGCCGCTGAACCGCATGAATCTGCTCACGCTGCCTGATTTTTACTTTCGGCGCTATGGCTCAGGCGTGGAATTGCTGAGTTCGATCCTCATGGGAATCAGCTTCATCGTCTTGGTGGCCGGCAATTTTGCCGGGTGTGCCTGGATCGTGAAGGTCGTATTCGATTTACCGTACCTTCCTTCTTTGATCATCGTCTCTGCCACGATTCTGCTCTACTCGATCGCCGGGGGTCTGTTCTCTTCGGCAAGCACGAACTTCGTGCAAATCTACCCGGCGATCATCGGCTTCGTCGGAAGCGCGATTTGGTTGATCAAAACCCACGGCTGGGATTATCTGACACAGGCCGTTCCCCCAGGATTCATGGATTTAAGCGGGTTGATCTCTCCTCATCAGGGAGCTTTCGTGAACTGGGGACAGTTCATGGCGTTGGCCTTGGGAGACGTCGTGGCTCTTGATTTCATGGAAAGGGTTTTTGCGGCCCGGACCCCAAGGACCGCACAACTGGGCTGCTATATGGGGGCCATCCTGACGCTGATAACAGGACTGAGCTGCTCGTTGCTCGGGATCATGAGCATCAGCCTCATTCCCGGCATGGCGGATCCCCGGATGGTATTGCCGAACCTCGCGTTGAGAATGGTCCCCTTCGTCCTCGGCCTTCTTTTGATCTCCGGGGTCATTGGGGCGGGCGCCTCGACGGCCAGCGGCGGCATCCTGGGAGTTTCGATCGTGCTGGGGCGGAACATTCTCCAGAAAAATGTCCTGCGCTGGAGGGGTGAAAGAAGGATCGGTAAGGGAAACGGAGGCCTCTCCCCCTCTGCCAACAATGTTTTTAGATCAGACAAAAGTCTCCTTCTTGTCAGCCGGGTCATGGCGCTGCCGGTCGTGCTCTTGGCCGTCGTGTTGGCCTGGCTGCGTCCGGAGCCGGGGGTCCTTTTGGCCTTGGCTTTCGATGTCGTATTTGCCGGCTGTTTCGTTCCGTTGGCCGGGGGCATTTATTGGAAAAAGGCCAATGCGGCGGGAGCCCTGGCCGCGATTGTCGCCGGGTCACTGCTTCGCGCCGTGCTCTATGTCACGATCCCCGGACATCTCAAAGGTCTGGATACTCTGATTCCCCCGGTCTTTTCACTCATGGTTTTCGTCGTCGTCTGCCTGCTGACCCGGGACCGGTATCCGTCAAAACACCATGTGATCCATGAAATTCCGTGCGATGCCGACGTGATTGCCGGGATCGTATGATCTCGGTTGACACCGGCTGTTGTGACTGGATAGGGAGGCCGCATGACAAGATCGCGTAGTCTTGGGACCGGACTTCTCATCCTTTGTACAGCGGCCCTTTCCCTGGGCCAGGAACAGACCGATACCCCGATGACCGTGAAGATTCGAGAGGAAGGACTGAGACGCTCCCAGGTCATGGACATCGCTTGGTCCATGACAGATGTATTGGGTCCGCGACTGTCGAACTCTCCCGGTTATGCCGAGGCCTGCCGCTGGGCGGTCGGCAAGTTTGCCCAATACGGGATCCAGGCCGAGCTCCAGGAGTACGGCAAAGTCGGCTCGGGGTGGGAGAATGAATACACTTCCGTCCATATGCACGAGCCCCGTTACCTGCCGTTCATCGCCTACACCAAGCCGTATTCGCGCAGTACCGCGGGAAAGGTCATCGGCGAAGCGGTGTTGATCAACACCGATGATCTCTACGGAGAAGATGAGCTGTTGGAATACCGGGGGCGTCTTAGGGGGAAGATCATCTGCTTCAAGCCCGCGCGCCATTTGACCTTGAATTTCCAGCCTCCGGCTTCGCGTCTTTCCCGGGATGAGCTGGATGACATGGCGGACCTTCATATTCCCGATCTTCAGCCGGGCCGGCAAGCCCGAGCAGATGATCCGTCGAGGGGAAATCAGCGGGACCGGAAGGAACTCCTCGCGGAAAAAACATGGCGCGCATTCTTTGATCGGGAGGGCGTGGGCGCGTTGATGGAGCCCGGGGGTCCGCAGGGTCCCGCGCCGATGGATAAGGGCCTGGTCCAGGTCAACGCTTCTCGGCCTCCTCAACCGGGTGAGCCCAGGCCGCTTCCGGCTGTCCTTGTCTCGGCGGAACAATACAACCGGGTGGTGAGACTCCTGGAAAGAAGAATTCCGGTCAAATTGGAGATCGAGACCCGCGTCCGGTGGAAGGAAAGCGATTGGCCCGACTTCAATGTCATCGCTGAACTTCCTGGCGGAGATCTCAAAGAGGAGATCGTCATGATAGGCGGTCATTATGATAGTGAACTCGCCGGGACCGGAGCGACCGATAACGCTGCAGGATGCGCTGCCGTCGTCGAGGCGATGCGCATCCTCAGAACGGTCGGGGCGCGTCCGCGCCGGACGATCCGCGCGGCCCTATGGGGCGGGGAAGAAATCGGTCACTTAGGCTCGAGAGCTTATGTGAAAAAGAATTTTGGCGATCCGGAAACCCAGGCCCGGCTTCCCGGATACGACAAGCTCTCGGCTTATTTCAATATGGATTGGTATGGGCGTTTTCGGGGGATCTATCTCCAAGGCAACGATCTGGTCCGACCCATCTTTGAAGAGTGGATGAAACCGTTCCGGGATCTGGGGATGACCTGTCTGGCTCCGGGAAACACGGGCGGAACGGATCATATGAGTTTTGTGGCCGTAGGACTTCCGGGGTTTCAGTTCATCCAGGATGACCTGGAATTCTTCACGACGACCTTTCACACAAATATGGATGTCTATGATCGCCTGGTCCCTGAAGACCTGATGCAAGCCGCCGTCATCCTTGCCGGTTTTGCCTACAATGCGGCCATGCGGGACGAGATGATCCCTCGGACTCCAAATCAGATGGAGAACAATCGTCGGTGGCACAAGTGATATTCCGGTCCGATTCGGGGAGTCCTGACATGACACGAAAACTACGGCGCCGCGCTTTCCCCCAGATCCTTCTTTCTCTCGTTCTGCTCATAGGGTCGAGCGCACAGGAACATGAACTAATTTCCTCCGGAGATGTTCACAACGTCCTCCCGCTCTGGGATCAGGCGAAGTTCATGGAGCGTCAGTTGAAATGGAGACAGGATCATGTCCTGCCCGAGCTCATGCTCAGAGAACAGGTCGATCTATGGATCGTCGAGAGGGACGAGGGGGTTCTCTATCTTTCACTCGTTCCGGGGGATCAAGAGGGGTTGGTTCCGGAGGAGCCTTCCTGCCTGGTTTATCACTATGCGGGACGTGGCGGGAGGGTGGAACTGAGGTTCGCGGAGCAGGATCAATTGGCCGGGCTCGTCAAAAGGCTTAAACCCGAGCGCATCGGAGTGGCCGAGCGGAACATCCCTCGGCTGAAAGTGGCCCTCGGAAATTCATCCGGCGATCGGCTTGTGGATTCAAGTAACCTCAGAATCGGATTTCTCGAGAAGAGGAGCCCCGAGGAGATCAGCGTCTTCCACTACGTCACCCGCATCGCGCACGATGTGATTGCCGAGGCGTTTTCCACCCGGGCGGTCATTCCGGACGTCACGACCACGGATGAGTTGAACTGGTGGATCAGGCAGAGATACCGCGACCTCGGGTTGTTGACCAGCGACCACCCCACGATCACTCTTCAGAGGTGCCGTACGGAAAGGATATTATATACGGAATCGGACGAGCATTTTCGGATCGATATTCCGCCGCGGAACGGATACAACTCCGTCATCCGGAGAGGGGATATCATCGCCTGCGATACAGGAATCAACTATCTCGGATTGGGGACGGATACGCAACAGGTGGCCTATGTCCTGAAAGAAGGAGAATCGGCTGTCCCTGAAGGGCTCAAGACGGCGATGGCCCGGACAAACCGGTTGCAGGACCTGTTCGCAGCAGAGTTCAAAGAAGGGCGCAAGGGAAATGATATTTGGCTGTCGGCTCTCAAGAAGGCGAAAGACGAGGGATTACGACCGTCCATATATAGTCACCCCATCCCGTACTATCTGATGCGATACGAGGGCAACGGCGCATTTTATAAGAACACGAGGTACGGAGCCGGGCCGGATTTGGGCGATGGGAAATCCGAGGAGCCGACCGAGAAGGGGGAATATCCTATATACCTAAATACAGTCTATGCCATGGAATTAGACACCATGACCTCAATCCCGGAATGGGGAGGTCAGGATGTCAGAATTGTCTTGGAACAGACGGTCGCCTTCACCGAAAAAGGACTCGTATTCCTCGGCGGTCGCCAGACAGACTGGTATGTGATCAAGTAGGCCATTTGAAATCCTATGTAGGAGGGTTTCCTATGAGTCAGAAGAGGCGGGTCGCAATCGGTTTTCCCCCTTTTGTCCTCTCGGGGATCCCGCCGGCCGTCCTCTCGTCCCAGATCATCCCCAATAAAGACGGCCTGGCCATCATGCCCATGAGAGATCGGGTGAAGCTCATTAAGAAGGGGTGGAATCAGAGGAGCGACGCCGATGTCGAAAAATACAACGATCCTCCCGAATATTTTCTTAAGGGACGGACCAGAAATGGCGTGAACGCGGTTATTCATCGTGGAGATGTCATCAGTTGCGACACGGACCTCTTTCTGCTCGGTCTGGTGATTGATTCGCATCGGCATGCCTATGCTTTCGAGCCCCATACCCGAGTGGCCGTTCCCGAGTGGGAACATGGCCTTGAGCTCGGCATCGATCAGGTAACGGTCTTCACCGAAAACGGCCTCAAATATATGGCTCGACCTCAAGAGCGTCAATGGCATATAATCAGGTGAGAAAGGGGCACGTAGAGCAGGACCCGAGCACGCCCGAAAGCCGGGAGAGAAGACTATTCCTTAAGAACCCGGACTCTCAGGAAATCGAGGGACTGTCGAGAGGCCAAAAGAGATGAATCCGAAAGAAAAATTTCAAGAATCACGTTTTGGGAGTTTTTTTTCAGGACGTCATGAGGGTCCTGACGCGTATGGAGGGGGATTTATGATGAGATTTCATTGGACGCGGTATTGGGTCCTCGTTGTTGGGCTTGTCCTTTTAGCGGGGCTGGCCTATTCTCAGAGCTCAACGACGGGTGCCATCGATGGGAAGATCACGGATGACCAAGGATCGCCTCTTCCCGGAGCCCAGGTCAGGCTCTATTCTCCCGACCTGATCGGCGGCGCCCAGACCAAGGTCGCAAATGCCGAAGGGAAGTACAGGTTCGTCGCTCTCCTTCGGGGAACCTACGTTCTCGAGGCGTCACTCGCCGGGTTTGTCGCCGTCAAAAAAGACGATATCAAGATCTTCGTCGGTCAGACCATTACCATTGACCTCGTTCTCAAGATCGGCAAGCTGGAGCAGGAGGTGACGGTCACGGGGACGGCGCCCCTCGTCGATATCAAGGACAGCCAGATGAATACCACCAACCTGGACCGACAGATGCTCCAGACCGTGGGTTCACAAATGCGCTGGAAAAGTTCAACCAGCCTGATCAACCTGGCGCCCGGAGTCAATGGCGGCAGCGCCATGGGCGCGCCATCCAAGGTCAGCAACCAGTGGCAGATGGATGGCCAGAGCCTCCTCACCTATGTCGGCGATGGCAGTGATTGGCAGTACCCCGACATGGACATCATCGAAGAGGCCCAGATTTCCGGCTCGGGAGCCGGCGCCGAATACGGGAATTTCACCGGCGCCGTGCTGAACCTGGTCACCAAGAGCGGCGGCAATGCATTTGAAGGGCTGCTGTCGGCGTCCTATTCCCCGTTAAACTGGAACCAGAAGAATTTCAACCGTGCCGATCCCCTGTTTTCACTGTTTGGCACCCCGCCCCGTAAACTGTTCTCCGATTTTCATATTGGCCTCGGGGGGCCGATCATCAAGGACAAGCTCTGGTTCTATGTCTCCGGCGGCTGGATCAAGGACCAAACTGAAATCGAGGGGTCCGCGGCGGGCTCTGTTTTGGGCCGAAATACATATCAAATTCCCAAGGGCTTTGCCAAGCTCACTTTCCAGGCTGGCAAGGACTCCAGGCTCTCGGCCTTCGTCGAATACGAACGCTGGCAAATGTTCAACATGGGCTTGAGCGTCAACCGCACGATGGATGCAACGCAAGACCAGGTTGGCGATGCGTTCCCCGTGGCCCTCAATCTCCTCCATACCTTCAGCGAGAATACGTTTGCCGAAATCAAACTGGGCTACTTTGGCGGCTACTGGGAAGGGATACCGAAGAAAGGGCGAGATGTCCCTGAACGCTATGACAATCTGACCGGGCAGGTCACCGGGAACAATGCCAACTGGGACGAAGCGTTTTCATCCCAGGTCACGGCTTCGACGACACTGACCCACCACGCGGATGAGTTCATCAAGGGCGCCCATGATTTTAAGATCGGCGTCGAGTTTATGCGTGGGACCGACGACTGGGCGAAGGGGTACACGGGTGGCTACAAGTATACGGATAACTACTACAGCTATTATGACTACCAATACCATACCTACGCCTATTCCTATGGCTTCGATATCAAGTCCAATGGCTGGAAAGTCTCGGCGTTTGCCCAGGATTCCTGGACGATCGGCAACCGGCTGACCATCAATCCCGGGGTCCGCTGGAGCATGCAGAGGGGTTACCTCCCGAACCTGCAGAAAGGGGCCTTCTTCAAGCCCAGGAACTACATCGAGCCGCGCATCGGTTTGACTTTCGATGTTTTCGGAGACCATAAAACGGCGCTCAAGGCCCACTACGGCCGGTTCCATGAATCCTTCAAGACATGGTACTTCAACGCCTTCGATCCCGGCTACCAGGATCAGGTTTGGTATGAGGTCTTGCCGGACGGAAGCAAGGTCGAAGGGGGGAGGGTCAATTATTCCCTGCCGGGCACCGTGGATCCCCGCATCCGCATCCCGTATTCGGACCAGTTCACCGTCGGGCTGGAAACAATGATCATGAGAGACGTTTCCCTGGGCCTGACTTTCATTTATCGCGAATACAAGGATTTCATCGGCCGCGTCAACACGACGGCGATCTGGGAACCCTACATGTACACCTATCTGGACGAAAACCGAAATCCGCAGGAGATCCAAGTCTACCAACAGACATCCCCGAGCGCGGATGACCGGTTCATGATCACCAATCCACGGGCCGGCGCACACTCGGTTCTGATCACTCCCAAGAACAAGTATTCCGCCATTTCCCTTTCATTGAACAAGAGATTCTCTGCCGGCTTGATGTTCCATATCGACTATACGTACAGCCGGGCCAAGGGAACCATGTATAATAGCGGCACCGCTTCCTGGGGGGGAAACTACTTCGAAAACCCGAACCGGCAGATCAACGCTTATGGCAACCTGACGTATGATGCGCCCCACGCTCTCAACATCTACGGAACCGTCACCTTGCCCCTGGGTTTTGTTTTCTCCCCGCGGTTCTCGGTCCAGAGCGGCTCGCAGTGGACGCCCTTTATCCAAATTAATGAGATTCCCGGCCGACCTTGGGTCTACCTCGAATCCGCGGGCTCCAGGAGACTTCCAACCCAGATATCGCTCGATCTCAGGATGGAAAAACTCTTCGCCTTCTCTCCACGGTACAAGCTGGGGCTCATCCTGGACGCCTTCAATATTTTTAACCGCGGCGTGGCGGCTGGTCTCAATACTCAAGTCAACGGTGCCAACTACGGAAAAGCCAGCGGGGTCTGCGAACCCAGGTATTTCCGGGTGGGCATGAGGCTTTATTTCTGACGCCCAAGGCGGTGCGGGGGAGCTCGCCCCTCCCCCGTTCTTTGATTTTTTGCTTAAAGAATTAAGGCAAAGGCAAAAATTTAGTGTCATCGCGAGAAGCGGAGCAGTCGTGTATTCCCAAAGCGAGAACCTAGGTTTTGCCGGCAGAAACCGGATGACCTGGAGAAGGGTCTTCCTTGCCCTCGTTTTCTCTGTATCCTCCCTAATCGGTCTCTTCGCCGCGACCCCGCCGCTGACCGGGGAGTGGACGGCGTGGCTTGATGAGGTCGAGCCGATCATGACCCGGCGGGAGCTTTCGGTCTTTAAAAGCCTGCAGACCGAGGAGGACCGGAAGAGGTTCCAGCAGATGTTCTGGAAGGCCAGAGACACGACGCCCGGGACTCCCCAGAATGAAGCCGTGGTCGAATATTATGCCCGGAGGGGGTACGCCGGGGCCCATTACGCCGGGGCCCGGACGGATCGGGGCCGGATCTATATCCTTCTCGGAAAGCCGGCGGAGGTCCAGAATTTCTCGGGATCGGAAAAGATCGTCGATTGCGAGCTCTGGCTCTACCAGAATGAGGGGCAGAGGGGGCTCCCCCCCATGCTCTACCTTCTTTTCTACCGGAAGGACAACTTGGGAGATTACGTTCTTTTCTATCCCGGACTCAATTCCAACCTGGAGATCCTGTCTACGGGCTATATGCGGGGGAGTGTTGGGAAAGTCCAGGCCTACCGGATCATCAGCTCGAGCTTTCCCGAGCTGGCCAAGGCCACTCTGTCCGTCATCCCGGAGGAGGCGAACTCGGCCTTCATCGGGACCCCGAACTCTTCGGCCAACGTCATCGCCCAAATCTACAACCTGCCGGAAAAGGAGGTCGAGAAGGGCTATCTCAGGAACTTCCCGGCCGTCGAGGGGACGGTCGATGTCAGCTATTCGACCAAGGAGATCGCCGCCAAAGCGTCCTTCTGGCTGACCGAACAGAACGGCATCCGTTTTCTCAATTATTCGCTCCTGCCGGAAGTGATCCGAACGGTGAAGAACCCGGACGGGTTCCAGTCCGCGCATCTCGTCTTTCACCTCCGGGTTACGGACGCGGCGGGGAGAACGATCATCCAAAGGGACAAAGAGATCCGCTTGAAGCTCGACGAGGCCAAGACGAGGGCGATGGAGGAACGGAAATTCGTCTTCAACGATCTGGTCCCGATCATCGAAGGCGATTTCGACGTCAGTCTGACCTTGACCAACAAGACTACGGAGGAATTCGCCGTCCTCAAGGAACGGATCCGGACGGGCCCCGGGGCCGTGCCGGCCGTCGTGGGTTACGAGGTCAAGGAGAAGACGGCGGGAGCTTTCGTTCCCCTGAGCCTTGGGGACGACAAGGTCCTCTCGGACCCCCGCGCCATTTACGGCCCGGGTGAGATCCTTCAAGGCCTCCTCATCTCGAACAAGGTCCCGAGGATTATCCTTGTTCCCAGGGACAAGGGGCTCGAGGCCGTGGAGATCAAGGATGCCTCCCAACAGGGAAGCGTATTCGTCTTCCGCCGGTCTCTCAAGGACGTCCGGCCCGGAACCTATGATCTGATCGTGGACAGGGAAGGAGCCGAGGTTTTTCGGAAGACCGTTTTCATCCTGTCCTTCGACGTTCCCAAGCCCATCGAGTTTGAAAGCGTCGCGCCTTCGTCGTCGAAGGACGATCACACGTTCATTCTCGGGCAGGAATATCTGAACGCGGGCGACGCGGCCCGGGCCCTCGAATGCTTCCGGAGCCTTCCCCAACGGCTCTGGAAATCCGATTCGATTCCGGTCATCGCACGGGCCCATTATCTCGCGATGGATTATGCCGGGGTCCTGGAGCTACTCGAAAAGGACGGGGTCGAAAGGACCTATCCGGTCCTCCTTCTCCTCGGCAACTCGTGCCTCGAGCTCAAGAAGCTGGACCGGGCGGCCGCCTATTTCGAACAGGTTCGAAAATACGGAGACACCCCGGAGAACAATAGAACCCTGGGGGCCATCTACTTCTCGCTGGGCGAAAGGGAGAAAGCCAAGACCTACTGGGACCGGGCCGATGCGCTCGAAAAAAAGCGGAGTGAACCGAAGCCCGGCGAAGAGAAGGGACCCTCATGAACAGGACGAACAGCGCCCTTATCCTGGCGGTAACGATCGGCGCGGTTGATTTGAAGGGCCAGGACCCAGAAACCTTTTACAATTATGGTGTTTGTCTTATCAGTTCGGGGAAAAAAGAAGAGGCTCAAGGGGCTTTCGAAAGACTCCTGGCCCTCGATCCGTATTACTCCGACGGGCATTATCAGCTCGGGATCGTCCTCCTGGGTTCGGGGGACTCGGCCAAGGCCAAGACCCTGCTCCAGAAGTTCGTCGAGCTCGACCCCGAAAACCCGAACGCGGCGCTGGCGAAGGAGATCCTCAAGAACCTCAACTGAGGCTCGCCGCCCTGCGGACCCTTATCGTCTCCGGATCCTTGCCTCGACATGTTCTTTGAAGGCATTGATCCGTTCGCCGACTCTACCCCGCCAAGAAAGGCGGGGACGCGAAGCGCGAAGCGAAGCTCAGGGTTAGCCCCGAACTAGTCCCGGTCCCGGCCCTGGCATTCATGCCGGGGAGTCGAGGGGTTGACAGTGCCATCCAGCCGGCAATATACTTCCGGCGTGTCGAGGCGGGGAGATTCATCTTCCGGAGTGGGAATTCGGCTCGCTCGGGAAAAGCAAATTCTCATAATCAGGCCGAGCTTATCCCCCTCAACAAGACCATCCTGGAAACCTGAGGGATTGCCGGTTCGAAATGCGTTCTTGACCTGCAGGGCTGCTACGGCGGGCCCGTGCGTCGACCCTTCTCGCAGGTCGACGAATAGGGGCAAAGCGGAGTTGGCCGCGATCCTCAAGACGCTCTGCCTCGGCCGCTGAATGGAGATCCCATGAAAAACCTGACGATTCTGTTGGCCGCGATTCTCGGCCTGGCCGCCGGGGCGGGACAACCGTCCATCGACCCGGTCCCCGATTGGGAAAACCCGGAAATCTTCAGCGTCAACGCCGAAGCCCCGCATGCGACGTTCATCCCCTATGCCGACGAGGCCTCGGCCCTCAAGAACGACCCGGTGCTTTCGCCCTACTACCGCTCGCTCAACGGGACCTGGAAGCTCAGATGGGTGACCAAGCCCGGCGACGCCCCCGTCGATTTTTTTGAACCCGGATATGACGCGTCCGGCTGGAACGACATTCCGGTGCCGGCCAACCTTGAATTCCAGGGCTACGGGATACCAATCTATGTCAACATGAGCTACGAGTGGGTGAAACCGCCCGCCCAGCCCGATCCCCCGCATGTCCCTCGCGACTTCAACCCGACCGCCTGCTATCGCCGGACGTTCACCTTCCCGGAGGCGTGGAGGGACAAGGAGGTCTTGGTCCACTTCGGCGCGGTGAAATCCGCGTTCTACGTTTGGGTGAACGGCCGCTACGTCGGCTACAACGAGGATTCCAAAACCCCCGCCGAGTGGGACATCACCTCCCATCTCGTACCGGGCGAGAACACCATCGCCCTCAAGGTCCTCCGCTGGTCGGACGGCTCCTATCTCGAATGCCAGGATTTCTTCCGGCTGAGTGGAATCGAGCGCGACGTCTATCTCACGGCCGCCCCCAAGGTGCGGCTCCGCGATTTCTGGGCCGCCGCCGGACTCGACGAATCCTATACGGATGGGCGGCTTTCGGTGGCTGTCGAACTCAAGAACAAGGCGGCCAACCTTAAGGCCGGCCCGGCGGCTGCCGCCGTCGTCGAATGGAAGCTCTTCGACAAGGCCGGAACGGTCCTTGCCTCGGAGTCGAAGTCGGTCGAGATGAACGGCAGGGAAACGGCGTCGCTCAAATTCGAGAAAAGAGTGGCCTCGCCCCGGAAATGGACCGCCGAAACGCCCAACCTCTATCCGCTGGTCATCGTCCTCAAGGACGCGGGCGGGAAGGTCCTCGAGACGGCAGCCTGCAAGGTTGGCTTCCGGACGGTGGAGATCCGGAACGGCATCCTCCTCGTCAACGGGCGGCGCATCCTTCTCAAGGGCGTCAATCGTCACGAGCACGACCCCCTCACCGCCCACGTGATCTCGGAAGCGTCCATGCTTCAGGACATCCGGCTGATGAAGCAATTCAACGTCAACGCCGTACGAACCTGCCATTACCCGAACGATCCGCTCTGGTACGATCTCTGCGACCGATACGGCCTCTACGTCATCGATGAAGCCAACATCGAGTCCCATGGAATGGGCTACGGAGCCCGGAGCCTGGCCAAGAACGCCGACTGGGGGCCCGCCCATCTCGACCGGACCATCCGCATGGTCGAGCGCGACAAGAACCATCCCTCGGTCATCATTTGGTCGCTCGGCAACGAGGCCGGCGACGGGATCAACTTCGAGGCGACCGCGGCCTGGATCCACGGCCGCGACAAATCGCGCCCCGTCCACTACGAGGGGGCCGGCCGCCGAATGTACACGGATATTTATTCCACGATGTACTCCGACATCACCGATCTCGAAACCTATGCCCTCCGCAAGCAGGCTCGGCCGATGATCATGTGCGAATACGCCCACGCCATGGGGAACAGCACCGGCAACCTCCAGGATTACTGGGACGTCATCGAGAAATACGAGCAGCTGCAGGGCGCCTTCGTCTGGGACTGGGTCGACCAGGGCTATGCCAAGAAGAACGAGAGAGGCGAGTCCTTCTGGGCCTACGGAGGCGACTACGGCCCCCCCGGCACGCCGTCCGACCGCAACTTCTGCTGCAACGGTCTCGTCGGGCCCGACCGGACGCCGCATCCGGGCCTGTGGGAATTGAAGAAGGTCTATCAATACGTCAAGATCCGGAGGACGGCGACGCCCGAAGGCAAGCCCGCCCTGCAGATCTCGAACGCCTACGAGTTCATCAACCTCGACCGCTTCCTCCTCAGCTGGAAGCTCGTCGAGGACGGCGTGCGGACGATCGCCGAAGGGACGATCCCGCGCCTCGACATCGCCCCGGGAGGGAGTCGGATTTATCCCGTGGAGCTCCCCGCTGCCGCTCTTAAGGCCGGGTCCGAATCTTTCTTGAACGTGGAAATTCTCACGACCGGTGAACAGCCGCTCCTCCCGGCCCGGCACATCGTCGCCGCCGAACAGTTTCCGGAGACGCCCAACGCGAGGCCGGCCAAGCCCCTTGCCGCCGCGCCGTCGGGATTGGAGCTGACGCAGGACGATGCGACGGCGACCGTCGCGGGGGCGGATTTCTCGGCTTCTTTCGACAAGAAGACGGGCCTGCTCGCTTCCCTGAAAGCCGGCGGTCGGGAGCTCCTCCGGCAGGGACTTGCCCCGAACTTCTGGCGGGCCCCCACGGACAACGACTTCGGCAACCGGATGGATGAACGCTGCGCGGTCTGGAGGGAAACGGGCGAAAACCGGACGCTCGACTTATTCGAGGCCCGGATGGTGTCGACGACCCAGGTCGACGTCTCCGTCGACTATAGTCTCCGGGACGTCCAGGCCGCCTACCAGGTCCGCTATCGCGTGATGGGCGACGGCGCCGTTACGGTCGAGGTCCGGTTCGCTCCCTTGGCCCCGAACCTCCCCGAGATCCCCCGGCTCGGAATGACGATGGTCCTGCCCGCCGAGTTCAAGCAGGTCCGGTGGTTCGGCCGCGGCCCGCAGGACAATTACGTCGATCGGAAGACGGCCGCCTTCGTCGGCCTCTATGCGGCCTCCGTGCCGGAGACGCTCGTCCCCTATGTCAGCATCCAGGAATATGGGAACCGGATGGACGTCCGTTGGGCGACGATCACCGACGACCAAGGAGCGGGGCTCCTCGTGACCGGGCTCCCGCATTTCGATTTTTCGGCCATCCCCTATACGGCCGAGGACCTGACGAACGAAAAGCGGGGCGACAAGCATCCTGCCGACATCGTAAAGAGGGACGCGACGGTCCTGAGTCTGGACTACGGCCAGATGGGCGTGGGCGGGGACGATTCCTGGGGGGCGATGACGCACCCCAAGTACAGGCTCAGCGTCCGCGAATACAATTACGCATTCCAGATCCGGCCGCTGGGACTGAAAAAATGAGTGGTTATCGACAGTGAATCGCTTTGTGAACTTAACGGGGGCCGGGCTTGGCGAAGATGTTGTCCAGCCAGGCGCGGGAGAATGTGACCTTCTGGGCGGGCGTCTCTCCGTATTCCTTGTACTTGCTGCCCCGGGAGATGAGCGCCTCGTGGACGATCCTGCCCTTTAGCTTCTGATTGATCGCCTGGCGGACTCTCTCAGTGTCGAAAAAGGTACAGGAGAAAAGGTCAAAGTAGGCTTTCCGGCTCTTCTTGAACACGTGCAGGCCGATGTGGCTCTCGGCGATCATGGTCATGCCGGAGACGACTTCCTGGCCTTCGATACGGTTTGTGATCACATAGGGCCGGATGATGGGCGTCATGCCGATCGTCGCGGGCAGGCCATCGAGATAGGAGAAGATCCCGTCCATGGTATCGGGGCCGGCATAGTCCTCGATGTCCAATAAGAGGTGGGGGCCGAAATCCTTCCCGGTGTCGATAGCCGGACGGGAGAGTCGTGCGCCTGCGGTTCTGTTGACATAATTGTGCATCTTTTTCCCCGAGGGGAAAGCGCTTTCGATGAGTGAACAGAGCCTCTTTTGGGAGAAATCCTGAAGATAGAGAAAATCGATGAAAAAGGCGCCTCGGTAGGAGAACGTGTGAAGGTTGAAATGACCGCCGGCCAGGAAGACGAAAGCGCTGATGCCGCAATCTTCGGGGACGACACTGTTGTAGTAGGGCAGGACAAAGGGAGGCATAACGGTCTTGACGCCGAGCTTGAGAGGGACCTCTTCCAGGAATTCGTGCACGAGCATGATGTCGTCCAGTCTCGACCGGTAGCCGTGGTAGGCATCGAACAGGAAGTGAAACATTTTTTGATCCTTTTCCGGCTCTCAGGAGTCTTTCCCCTCCTCGTTGGGGGAGGCCGTTTCCAGGGTTTTGGCCCTGTCGAAATATGTTTTGGCTTTCTCCCTCTCGCCCAGAGAAAGAAAAATGGCGCCAAGGGCCTGATTGATCTTAATCGTATCTCCGTAGGCTCTAAGCTTCTCAAAGTATCCGGCCGCTTTGTTGAGCTGCTTGAGTCCGAGGGCGGAGTTGCCGAGGAGAAAGAGGACGGAATAATCTTTGCTGATATCTTTGCTTTCAAGGAGCTCGACCACTTTGTTATAATCTTTGGCTTGATAATAAGCCCTGGCGATAATGGGTTTCGTTCGGGAATTCCAAAACGTTTCCGGCAGGCCGTTGAAGCGCTCCAGAGAAGTCTGAATATCCCCATGGTTCAGGTGCTGTTTCGCGATCTCAAAATCATAGGCGGGGCCTGACGTCGGGGGATCCGTCCATTCATAGGCTTCCGGCCTGGCCACAAGATAAGGCAATATGGCGATGATTTTATCGAAAACACCCCGGGCCCCGACCTTAACGATCAAGTGGTAGTAGCCGGACTTCACATTGGCTAAGGGCTGTCTGAAAAAAGAATAGCGCTCTGCCTTCTCGATATCCATGACCTCGAGAGAATCCTTCACGTCCTCAACGGCCATGAGATGCACGGATGGCTTTTGATCAGTGAAAATGATCCCTTCCATGGAGTCTGTCTTGTTGAAGACGGATCGGGGATCGATCAAGAGCTTGTGCGTCCCCGTGCTGAACGGCATAAACCGACCGGAACGGATTTCCTCGGTCCCGTAGCCATACAGGAAAGGGACCGTGTTATCGCTGACCTCGAAACGCTCCTCATAGATCAGGAACTCTTGGGTCGTTCTGTTTGAGAGCAGGAGTTTGAGATTGAATGCTCCAGGAATGACGGGCAGGAAGCCGGAGAACATGATCTTTCTATCTCCGAGTTCTTTCTTCTCTTTATCGTCAAGCCGGAATTCGATATTTCTTTCCTGCTGGTGGATGGTTTTTCCTCCGAGGCCTTCGATTTTCAGGTTCAGGTAAAGTTGGGCCGTGGACTGTTGATCCGCAAGGCTTGTCAAGTGGATGGCCTCGGGCGCGATCGAATAGTTCAGGAATGTGTATCCCCGATTTCTGCTCAGAGCGGTCATGACAAAACCAGGCATCTCCTGGGTGGAATAGGTCACATCGACGGTCCCTTCTAAGGACCGAAAACTCCGCAGATAGCCGCTGGATATTTCTTTTTCCGGAAGCGTATAGATCTGGGCAAAGACACGACTCGATAATGTGGCGGTAGCGGGCCCACCCGGAACTCCTTCTCCGGGAACAACGGACAAAGTGGCGTCGGCCAGTTCGCCGGAGCCCTTTCGGATCTCATTGTAAGCGCCCAGCGCATTATCTGAGCCAAACATATAAGCGGAAGAAATGATGTCCAAAGGGGTGTCGACCCCGGGATGGAACAAACGGAAGTTTCCCGAGTTCCCTCTCTTGAAAAAAATCAGATTTATGACCGGCGGAAGGCCCGGTCTTCCTTCCCCATAATAGGTCCACAACTCCGTGTCGACGACCTTCTCGCTTCCGACGAACGTGTTTCTGTCAGTCGGCTCTCCGAGAATCAGGTATATCCGCCCGCGATCGCTTTGCATGCCTCCCAGATGCTTCTTGGCATAGCTGATTCTGCGATAGTATTCCAACTTATATTCATTCCCGCGGGTTTGAGGGTCAGGATCTCTGGCTTTCCAGAAAGAATCGATGAACCTCAACGTGTCCTCTACGGTTATTAAGGTACTGCAAACGGATTTCTCTGGATTCGACATGATAGGATCGACTTCCCTCAGCCATTCTTTCCAGGGTGCTTCGTCCTTGACGAAGGCCGCATTCCCTAGAAACAGGGGAATGAGCAAAGCGAGGATCTTTCGCCCTGCCGGAATCTTGCTCATTTCGGATTAAAAGATCGCCTTTAGAGGGCATCAATAAAGGCCCGTTTTTCGTCCTTAATGACATTCAGGACCATGTACGTCATCACCCTCTGCACGTAAGGGATGGTGAGCTTGCCCTTCAAGAAACGATCAAGATCCTGCCGCGTCTTGAAGAAACAGATAAGGGCGGTATCCCAATCTCCCGTCACATCATAGATCTCTCTCACCTCGGGGTAACGGACGACGACGTCGTAGACTTTCTGCAGTTTTCCTTGAGCGATACGAAGCATGAAGATCGCGCAATGATTATAGCCAAGGAGTTCTTCATTCACTGCCGGGACGTATCCTTCCAGGATGCCGCTCTTTTCCATCTTTTTCACATTGTTGTAGATGGTCGTCGTTGATGTGCCGATTTCCATAGCGACCTCACGGAAGCTCTTCCTCGCGTCCTCGTTCAGCGACTTGAGGATCTTTTTTTCGAGATCATTGATCATGGCCCCTCCAAAGTGCGAGATGCGTCTTCATTGACACTTGCGGCAGTAGCGCCCGAATGCTTATACAAATATGGCCAAAACCGCCCTTTCATGATATCAAATATCAATCTTGATGGGAATCCCCTGCATGGACTCTCGGTGGCTGCCACCGAAGGGAAGACTGTTGAACTTTATCCCCTGGCGAAAGATCGACGGCGATAACAACAACGCGTTCATCAGCGGTCAACTGTCATATTCGGAACCTGATCGGCAACATGGTCATTTGGATTGACACGGATGGGCGAGACCGGCGAGTCTCGCCCGTATCGCTACAATATCAATGTGATGACGTAAGCCGCGGTCAGCGCGCAGAGGATGACGACCGTGGCCCAGGAGACTATGTTCCAGGCCTTCTTGTTGGCGTACTCTCCCATCAGCTTCTTGTTGCTGATGAGGAGAATCATGAAGACGAGAACGACCGGCAAAACGATCCCGTTGACGACCTGGGAGACGTACATGACCGGGAAGAGGGGGATGCCCGGGATGAGGATGATGCCGGCGCCGAGGAAGATGAGGAGGGAATAAAGCCCGTAGAACTGAGGGGCCTCGGAGAACTTCTTGTTGATGCCGGTCTCCCAGCCCATGCCCTCGCAGACCAGGAAGGCCGTCGAGAGCGGCAGGATGGAGGCGGCGAACAGCGAGGCGTTGAGCAGGCCGAAGGCGAAGAGGGCCGAGCAGTATTTCCCGGCGAGCGGGGCCAGGGCCAGGGCAGCGTCTGCGGCCGTTTCCACCTTGACCCCCGCCTTGAACAGGGTCGCCGCGCATGTCAGGACGATAAAGCCGGCGACGACGGTCACGACGACGCTCCCGAGGATGACGTCCAGTCGGGAATTCTTATAATCCTTGGCCAGGACGTTCTTCTCGACGATGGATGCCTGGAGGTAGAACTGCATCCAGGGGGCGATGGTTGTCCCGACGAGGCCGATGATCATCGCCAGCGGGCCGGGCGAAAAGTCGAACGAGGGGCGGACGAGGCTCGCCCCGATCTCCCCCCAATCCGGCTTGGCCAAGATGCCGGAGACGATGTAAGTGACGTAGAACAAGCAGGCGTAGAGGAAGATCTTCTCCACCGACCGGTACGTCCCCTTGACGATGAGCAGCCAAACAAACAGGGCGCTCAGCGGGACGGACACATATTTCGGGACATGGAAGATCTCCAGGCTCGAAGCGACCCCGGCGAACTCGGCGATGACGTTGCCGAAGTTGGTCAGGACGACGCCGATGAGGACATAAACCGTGATCTTGACCCCGAACCGCTCGCGGATGAGGTCGGACAGCCCCTTGCCGGTGACGACGCCCATCCGGGCGCTCATCTCCTGGACGACGATCAAGGCGAGCATGATCGGTAGGAGCGACCAGAGGAGGCCGTTGCCGAAGTGGGAGCCGGCCATGGAATAGGTCGCGATGCCGCCCGCGTCGTTGTCCACGTTCGAGGTGATGATCCCCGGCCCTGCCACGGCGAAGAAGAGGAGGAGACCCTTCCAGCGGTTCTTCAGGTTCAGAAGTTTCATCGTTCCCGCCCTATGCCTGCAATTCCTCGGGCTTGGCCTTGACGATGTCCTGAAGGGTGATGATCCCCTGCAGGACGTCCTCCCCGTCGACGACGGGGATCTCGATGAATTGGTACTTTGTGAACAGCTCGGCGACCGTCCCCAGGTCGTCCTCGACCCCGGCCTTGATCAGGTGTGGGTTCATGAGCTTGCCCAGCGTCTCCTCCCGGTCGCAGAGGAGGAGGTGGCGCAGGGTGATGACGCCCAGGGGCCGCTTCGCGCCGTCGACGACGTAGATGTAAGCCACGGTCTCCAGCGGATGGGACGACCGCTTGAACTCCTCCGTGGCCGCATCGATCGTCGCCTCCCTTGGGAGGGCGATGAAGTCCTTGGTCATGATGCTGCCGGCCGTCCCCTCTTTGTATCGCAGGAGCGCTTCGACGGTCTGCCGGTAGGGTTTCTCCATCGTCCGGATAAACCGCTGTTTTTTCTCCTCGGGGAGGTCGGCCAGGATGTCGGTAGCCTCGTCCGGCTCCATCTCTTCGAGGATGTCGGAGAGCTTCTCGTCGGACGTCGTCTCGAGCAGGGAAAGCTGGAGCTTGGGGTCGACTTCCTGGAGGGTCTCGGCGGCGGTCTCGAGGTCCAGCATCTTGAAGACCGACGATCGGTTCGCCTGGTCGAGCTCCTCGATGATGTCGGCGATGTCCGACGGGTGGAGCTCGTGGAGCTTGCGGAGCGTGACGTTGAGCTTGAGGTTCCTCTTGGGGTCGCTGGCCAGGGGCTGGACGTATTTCCAGGAGATCATCTTCTCCGGGAACGTGTAAGCGAAGAGCCAGCCCGTCAGCCGGTCGACGGCCTTGAGCCAACCGAGCCGCCGGAGGATGCCCCGCGGCCCGAAATCGACGTGGACAGTCCGCAGATCCCGGTTGACGATGATGAGGTGGACGTCGTTGACGCGCTCGATCTTGGCGCCGAACGTGTCCACGACCTGTTTGTCCAGGAGGTCCTCCCGAAGAAGGATCTCCTCGTTCGACACCACGACGGGTCCCAGCCGGGCCTCGGTCCCGGGCTTCAGGGTCATGAGGAGGCCGTCGATGCTCTCGACGTCGTCCCAGCCGAGGGCCGCGAGTTTCCTGCCGCGCCGCTTCCGGACGACGACCGACGTGACCTTGGGGAAAAGCTCTCCGAGCCGGACCTTGAGGTCGGCGAGTTTGCCGACCGTCCGCCCCTCGGAGTCGACGACGGAGCGGCCCTGAAGCTCGGAGAAATAGAGGAACATTTTCAGGTCCGGTTCGTGCATCATGACCGCCGCCCGCCCGGGCTGTTCGCGCCCTCCGGGCTCATTTGGCTTATAGCATACCGTCGGCGAAATGTCTACGCGCAGAGGCCGCCTTCTCAGGACTCGGGAATATCCCTCCGCTCAACTGGCCTGGGCTGATTAATGGGCCCGGACGAGACGGACTCGCTCCAGGTCGGGTTTTTGACGCCGCGCCCTCGCCGATTTCATCGGCGGGCTCGGAACTCGCGAACTTGCCTCGGGCACAATATCTTGACCACGCCCTAAGTAAAGTTGGTCTAAGATCCTTGTACGCTCAGACATCCTCGCCCGAATCTCCTTGAAATCGGCATCGTGCGGGCTAAACCCTCCACGTCCGCTCGGTCCGTCCCGTCCGTGTCCCCAGCCCACGGACCTTGGCCAAACGAGGTGAATCGCTGCACGAAGGACGGGGGGCGTTCCGAAGGAAACGGCGATGAAGGCCGCCCTGAAGCCCCCCGTAGCGGAAGGGGGCCCATCGGCATCGCCGATGGGGGAACCGCCGGGACTGGTTCCAGGGGGTCGGGGGGAGAGGGGCGGCCTTCATCGCCGCATCCCGAGTCCTTCGAAGGCGATTCCGCTATTTCGCATCGGCCCAGTTGGGGCCCCAGCCGAGGTGGGCCTTGAGGGGGACGCGCAGGGCGCAGACGTTCTCGAGCCGCCCGTGAACGAGGGCCTCGACGGCCGCGCGCTCGTCCGCGGGGACCTCAAAGACGAGCTCGTCATGGACCTGGAGGATCATTTTCGTCCGGAGCTTCCTCCGCTCCATTTCGCTCCAGACGTCGAGCATCGCTTTCTTCATGATATCCGCGGCCGACCCCTGGATGGGCATGTTCAGGGCTATGCGCCGCCCGGCTTGTTGGATGTTTCTGTCCGGGCTCCGGAGCTCGGGGACCTGGCGGATGCGGCCGAAGATCGTTTCGGAGTATCCCTTTTCGTGAGCCTCGTCGACCCGCCGCTCCAGATATTTCCGGACCTTCGGGTACTTCTCGTAATAGCGGTCGATGAATCCCTGCGCTTCCCCGGCCGAGGTCCCGAGCTCCTTGGCCAGCGAAAAGGCCGAGGTGCCGTAGATGACCGAAAAGTTGATGATCTTGGCCCTCCGGCGTATCTCGTCCCGGAAGAGCCCCGCGGCCTCCCCGAAGACGCGGATGGCCGTCTCCTCGTGGACGTCCCGGTCCTCGAGGAACGTCGCGACGAGGGCCGGGTCCTCGGAGAGGTGGGCCAGGACGCGGAGCTCGATCTGGGAATAGTCGGCCGCCAGGAAGAGGCAGCCTTCTTCCGGAATGAAGGCCCGGCGGAAGCGCTTGCCGAGCTCCCCGCGGGCCGGGATGTTCTGGAGGTTTGGTTCGCTCGAGGACAAGCGCCCCGTCGAGGCTACAGTCTGATTGTACGAAGTGTGGATCCTTCCCGTCTTAGGGTCGATAAGCTCGGGCAGAGCGTCGGCGTAGGTGGACTTCAGCTTGGCCGCCTGTCTGTACTCGAGGACCTCCCGGGCCAGGGGATGGAGCGGCGCCAATTCCTGGAGGATGTCGATGGAGGTCGAGAATCCCCGGGTGACCTTTGTCTTCTTCGTCGCGGGCAGATTGAGCTTTCGGAAGAGGATATCCGCCAGCTGTTGGGGGGAATTGATGTTAAATTCCGTTCCGGCCAGCTCGTGGATGGTCTTCTCGAGACGGCGGAGATCCGCCCCGAACCCGTCCGAGAGGTCCTTCAAGGCCTTCGTGTCGACCTTGACGCCCCAGACCTCCATCCGGGCCAGGAGGTCGATGAGCGGCCGCTCGATGTCTCGATAAAGTCCGTCGAGCCCCGCTTCTTTGACCCTGTCCGTGAGGAGCCCGCCCAGTTCGAGGGTGAGGTCGGCGTCCAGACAGGCGTACGGGGCGACCGCCCCGATATCGACTTTGTCCAGGGTCACCTGCTTCCGTCCCTTGCCGGCGACGCTTTCGTAGGGCTGTTTCGTCGTCCCCAGATAATGAAGAGAGATCTTTTCGAGGCTGTGTTTTCCCCAGTTGGGTTCGAGGAGGTAGGAGAGGATCATCGTATCCGTCTCGACGCCCGCGAGCTCGATCCCTTCCCCCCGGAGAACGATGATGTCGTACTTGATGTTCTGGCCTGTCTTTCGGGCCTTGGGATCCTCGAGGACCGGCTTGAGAATGGCGAGCGCCCGCTCGACGGGGATCTGGGCCGGAGCGCCGAGGTAGTCGTGCCGGAGCGGGACGTAGAAGGCCTCCCCGGGCGTCATGGCGAAAGAGATCCCGACGAGCCGGGCCCGCGTCGGGAAGGGGCTGTCGGTTTCCGTGTCGAGGGCGAACGCCCCGGCTTTTTTCAGGGCGGCGGCCAAGGTCTGGAGCTCCTTCTCGTCGAGAACAGCCGTGTGTTTCCGGGTCCGGTTGGGAGCCCTTTTCACGAAAGCGGACAAGAGTGAGGTGAATTCCAGGTCCTTGAAGATGCGGGCCGCCTCTTCGGGGTCGGGCTCGGACATGGCGAAGGCCTCGAGGTCGAACGCGAGGTCCAGCCCTCTCTCGATGGTCACGAGCTTCCGGCTGAGCTCGAGAATCTCGAGGTTCTGCTCGATCTTCTCCCGGACCTTGGGGTTCCGGATCCGGCCGATGCCAGCCAGGATGTTCTCCAGGGACCCGAACTCGGCGATCAGCGTCCGGGCCGTCTTTTCTCCGATGCCGGGCACGCCGGGGATGTTGTCCGACTGGTCTCCCTGGAGGGACAGGACGTCTGCCACCCGGCCCGCCTCGACCCCGAAGAATTCCTTGACGCCCGCCTCGTCGAGGGTGATCTCCTTCGAGGGGTTGTACACCGAGGTCGCCGCGTCGACGACCTGGAGAAGGTCCTTGTCCGTCGTGACGATGACGGAATGGACGCCGCGGCCGGCCGCGATCCGGGCCAGGCTGGCCAGGACGTCGTCGGCCTCGTAATCCTGAGACTCGTAAAGGGGGATCCGGAGGGCGGTGATGAGCTCCTTGAGGACCGGGACCTGGACCACGAGGTCGTCGGGCATGGGCTTCCGCTGGGCCTTGTAATCCTTGTAGGCCTGGTGGCGGAGCGTCGGGCCCGCGGTGTCGAAGACGATCCCCAGGTAATCGGGCTTCTCGGCCCCGATGAGCTTCCGGAGCGTGCTGACGAAACCATAGATGGCGTTGGTGGGGAAGCCCTTGGAGTTCGCGAGGCTATGGATGGCATAATAGGACCGGTAAAGGAGGGAGTTCCCGTCGATGAGGAAGAGCCTCTTCCCCGCCCCGTCCGGGGCCGCCCCGGACGGGGTCATTTCGGCCCTTCGCCCCCGCCGAGGAAGCGGTCGAATTTGCCGTCCGCGATCTCCTGGAGGATGGTCTTGTGCTGGTCGTCCAGAATACGGGCGATCATCTTCTTGAGGTTCGGGCTGTTGAGGAAGGATGTGTAAAATGTCTTTTTGGACGTCAGGAGCGCTCCCGACTTGTAGATCAGGGATTCCACGTAATGGGCGCTCAGGCCCTTATCCTGCGTCTGGACGAGGAACTTGGCCCCCTTGTAGTCGAACCGGGTGTTGTAGCCGTCGGTCATTTCAGTATCCCCCTGCTCATTATACTCGTCGGCGGGCGTTGTTCAAGCCCTTTGACCTCTGACCGCCAGTCTCGAACCCGCTTTTGTTGACAAACAGGCCCTCCTTGGTATAATAAACAGGCCCGAAGGGAATAGCCATGCTTATCGAAATCGATCGTCTGCCGAGCGAAGGACTGCACGTCGAGAGGAATTTCGACTTTTTAAGCGTCGATCTCGTCGAGGAGAACGCGGTCTTCTTCGAGCCCGTCCACGCCGACATCTTCGTCCGGAAGGTCGGCGAGGAGGTCTGGATCAAGGGCCGCGTCACGACCCGGCTGAGCTTCGTCTGCAGCCGCTGCTTGACGCCGTTCGAGTTCTCGGTCGATTCCCGCTTCGACCTCGTCTTCCTCCCCGAGGAGCTGGCGACGGCCAAGGACGAGCTCGAAGAGGCAGACCTGGATACCCTGTACCACTACGACCGGAGGATCGACCTCAGGGCGGTTGTCCTGGAACAGCTGAACCTGACCTTTCCCCCCAAACCGCTCTGCGCCGAGTCCTGCGAGGGCCTCTGCGCTGTCTGCGGCGAGCTCATCCGGGACGGGAAATGCTCCTGCCAGGTCGGGGGGTCCGACCCAAGGCTGGAAAAACTCAAATTCCTGGTGAGAGACAAGAGATAACATGCCAAATCCAAAAAGACGCCACACCCCCTCGAGAAGAGGAAATAGACGGGCCCACGACGGTCTCGTCCTTCCGACCTTCTCGGTCTGCTCCAACTGCGGGAACCCCAAGCTGCCCCATCGGGCCTGCCCCGACTGCGGCTTCTACAAGGGGCGGCAGGTCATCGCGGGGACCAAAGCCTAACGGTCTCCGCCGCCCATGAAGATCGCCGTCGATGCGATGGGGGGTGATTTCGGACCCCGGGTCACCGTCGAGGGGGCCGTTCGCGCCGCCGAGGAGTACGACGTCGACATCGTCCTGGCCGGAGTCGAGAGCGTCATCCGTAAAGAGGTCGACAAGTTCGGCGCCGCCGGGGGCCGCGTCACCATCTGCGACGCCCCGGAGGCGATCGGGATGGGCGAAGGGATCCTGTCCTTCCGGAAGAAGGGCCAGTCCTCCATCCGCGTCGGGACCGAGCTCGTCCGGAACGGAGAAGCCGGCGCCTTCGTCTCCATGGGGAATACGGCCGCCGTGGTCTACATCTCCCGGAAGACCATCGGCGCCTTGAAGGGCGTCGACAAGCCCGCCCTGGCCCTCCTCCTGCCCAACATGCATGGCGTCACCCTGCTCATTGACGTCGGGGCCAACGCCAACTGTAAGCCCTACCACCTCGTCCAGTTCGCCGTCATGGGCAAGATCTTCATGGAGACGGCCCTCGGCCTGTCCGGCCCGCGCATCGGCCTGATGAGCATCGGCGAGGAGAAGTCGAAGGGGAACGACCTGACCAAGGAGGCGTTCGGCCTCCTCCAGGACTCGCCCCTCAATTTTATCGGCAATATGGAGGGCAAGGACATCTATTCCGGCAAGGCCGACGTCATCGTCAGCGACGGCTTCACCGGGAACGTCGCCCTGAAGGTCTCGGAAGGGGTCGTCGAGAGCCTGTTCTCGATGGTCCGCAACGAGGTCATGAAGAACCTGTTCGCCAAGGTCGGCCTCCTCCTGATGAAGAGGAACCTCAAGAAGGTCTTCAAGAAGGTCGATTATTCGGAATACGGCGGGGCCCACCTGCTCGGCCTCAACGGCGTCTGCATCATCGGTCACGGCCGGTCCAACGTCCAGGCCGTCAAGAATGCGGTGCGGATGAGCCGGGAGTTCGTCATGAACCGGATCCAGGACCGGATCCAGAACGAGATGGCCCGGTTCGTACACGCCGTGCCGGGGGTCAACGGGTAAATGCTCTTCGAAGGCAGGGTCTCGATCGTCACCGGCGCCTCGCAGGGGATTGGAGAGGCCATCGCCGAGGAACTCGCCCGGGAGGGCGCCCACGTCGCCCTCGTCGATGTCCAGAAGGAAAAGCTCGAAGCCCTGGCCGAGCGCTTCCGGGCCGCCGGAAGAAAGGCGTCCGCCCACGTCGCGGACGTCACCCGCCTGGACCGGGTCGTCGCGGTCGTTGAGGACGTCCTCCGGGACCTCGGCCGGATCGACCACCTTGTCAACAACGCAGGCATCACCCGGGACAATCTCCTCCTTCGGATGAAGGAGGAGGAGTGGGACGCCGTCATTGGCGTCAATCTCAAGGGCTCCTGGAACTTCGCCAAGGCGGTCATCCGGCCGATGGTCGCCGCGCGCGGCGGCCGGATCGTCAATATCGCGTCCGTCGTCGGCTTGTCCGGCAATCCCGGCCAGGCCAATTACGCCGCGTCCAAGGCGGGCGTCATGGGCTTTTCCCGGGCCCTGGCCAGGGAGGTCGCCTCCCGGGGGATCACGGTGAACTGCGTGGCCCCGGGGTACATCGCCACGGCCATGACGGAAGGACTCCCCGAGGAGGTCAAGAAGGCCTTTATGGAAAATATCCCCTTGAAGCGGTTCGGGCTTCCCAAAGAAGTGGCATCTGCGGTAAAATTCCTTCTTTCGGACGAGGCCGCTTACATCACGGGCCAGGTGATCAACGTCAACGGCGGATTGTACATGTGACTCTGGAGATTAAAAATTCCGATCCTTGGAGAGGAGGACAAGATGGAAAGAGACGATCTGTTCAAGAAAGTTAGAGGCATCGTCGCCGACAAGCTCAGCATCAGCGAGGACCAGGTCACGGAAGGCGCGTCCTTCATCGACGACCTCGGGGCCGACTCCCTGGACACCGTCGAGCTCGTCATGGCCCTCGAGGACGAGTTCGGTCTGGACATCCCGGACGAGGAAGCGGAAAAGCTGACCACCGTCGGCAAGGCGATGGACTATATCGTGGGCCACGTCTCGAAATAGGTCCGTTTTTCCCGACCGTATGACCCTTCATTCACCGAGCGTGCCCCGGAGCTCCGGGCGCCGGGTCGTCGTCACCGGCATTGGGCTGGTTACGCCCCTCGGCGTCGGGACGCGAAAGACCTGGGACGCCCTTCTCCGCGGGGAGAGCGGCATCGGTCCGGTTACCCGGTTCGATGCCGCCCGCTTCGCGACCCGGATCGCCGGGGAGATCCCGGACTTCGATCCCCTGGCCTTCATCGAGCGGAAGGAGATCCGCAAGATGGACCGCTTCACTCAGTACGCCGTAGCCGCGGCCGAGCTGGCCGTCGAGGACGCCGGGATCGACCGGGGGGCGCTCGAGGGCGACCGGACCGGCGTCTGCGTCGGCTCCGGCATCGGCGGCATCGGCTCCCTCGAGGAGACGCACAAGATTCTCCTCGAGAAGGGCCCCGACCGCGTCTCGCCGTTCTTTTTGGTCCAGACCATCATCAATGAGGCCGCCGGGCAGATCTCCATCAAGTACAAGGCCGGGGGCCCGAACACAGCGACGGTCACGGCCTGCAGCACGGGGACGCACGCCATCGGCGATTCCTTCCGGATGATCGCCCTAGGGGACGCCGACGCTATGTTCGCCGGCGGCTCCGAGGCCCCGGTCACCCCTTTGAGCCTGGCCGGCTTCAGCGCCATGAAGGCCCTGTCCGAGAGGAACGACGAGCCGCAAAAGGCTTCGCGGCCGTTCGACGCGAAGCGCGACGGGTTCGTCATGAGCGAGGGCGCCGGCATCGTCTTTCTCGAGGAACTCGGCCGGGCCTTGGACCGCGGGGCCAGGATCTACGCGGAGGTCGTCGGCTACGGGGCGACCGGGGACGCCTACCATGTCACGGCGCCGTCCCCGGACGGGGAGGGGGCCTGCCGGGCCATGCTCCGGGCGCTCGGCGACGCGGGCGTGCGGCCCGACGAGGTCGGCTACATCAACGCCCACGGCACCTCGACGCCCTACAACGACCGGACGGAGACGATGGCCATCAAGAAGGCCTTCGGCGAGCACGCCCGGCGCATCGGCATCAGCTCGACGAAGTCCATGACGGGGCACCTCCTGGGTGCCGCGGGCGGGGTCGAGGCTGCGATCACGGCCCTTTGCCTCCGGCACCAGGTCATGACCCCAACCATCAACTACGAGTTTCCCGACCCCGAATGCGACCTGGATTACATCCCGAACGCGGCCCGGCCGGCCGCGCTCACCTACGGGCTGACGAACTCGTTCGGGTTCGGAGGGACCAACGGGACCCTCCTGTTCCGGCGCTTCGACGGCTGAGCCGCCGCGCCGGGACCTCGTCCCGATCCAAGGAGACCACGATGAACATACACGTTTTCGTGAAGCGCGTTCCCGACACCGAATCGCGGATCCGCATCGACCGGGACGCGAAGGCCGTTGTCGAGGACGGCCTTAACTTCATCATCAGCCCCTACGACGAGTTCGCCGTCGAGGAGGCCCTGAGGCTCCGCGAGGCGCACGGGGGAGCGGTCCGCGTCTTCGCCGCGGGCCGGGAAGAGTCCCTGGTCATCCTCAAGAAATGCCTGGCCATGGGCGCCGACGAGGCGGTCCTCATCCGCGACGACACACCGGAATCCTACGACGGCCTGCGCACGGCGCGGATCCTGGCGGCCGCCGTCAAGGGCCGATACCCCGATTTCGACCTGCTCCTGTTCGGAAAGCAGTCCGTCGGGGCCGACAACGCCCAGGTCCCGTCGATGACGGCCGAGCTCCTCGGCCTCCCCCAGGTGAACGTCGTGACGAAGCTCGAGATATCCGGGAACGAAGGCGTCGCCCAACGGGAGATCGAGGGCGGTACGGAGAAGGTCGCGTTCTTCCTCCCCGCCGTCGTGAGCGCCCAGAAGGGCCTGAACGAGCCGCGCTACGAAACGCTGAAGGGCATCATGGGCGCGAAAAAGAAGGTCATCCCCGTCATCCCGGTCGGGGAGCTCGGGCTTTCGGCCGCCGAGCTTGCGCCCGGGCTCGAGATCGTCGGGCTTGATGTTCCAGCCGGACGGCAGGCCGGAAAGATCATCGGCGGCGGGCCCGCGGAGGCGGCGAAGGAACTGGTCCGGCTCCTGCATGAGGAAGCCAAGGTCATCTGAGGGAGGCGAAAATGATACTCGTGTTCATCGAGACGAGGGACGGCGGGATCAAGAAGGGCTCCCTGGAGGCCTTGTCCGAGGCGAAAAGGCGCGGCGCCGAACTCGGATGGGAGGTCGCGGCGGTCTTTGCCGGGACGATCCCCGACGCGACGGCGGCCGGGACGTTCCGTTATGGGGCCTCCAAGGCCTACGTTCTAGAAAGCCCTGCGTTGGCCGATCACTCCTCTCAGGGCTTCACGCGTGCTCTGACGTCGCTTATCGGGGAATTGAAGCCGGCCGCGATGTTCTTTTCGGCCACGGCCATGGGCCGGGACCTGGCCCCGCGAGTCGCGGCGGCCCTCGGCGTGAGCCTGGCCTCCGACTGCACGAGGGTCGAGGTCAAGAGCGGACGGCTCGAGTTCACGCGGCCCATCTTCGCGGGGAAAGCGCTCCTGACCTGCGCTCTCAAGAGCTCCCCGGCCCTGGCGACGCTCCGGCCCAACATCTTCCCTCTCGAGGCTCCGGTCGCCGGGGAAGGGGCCATCATCCGGAAGGCCGCGGACATCCCGGACGGGTTCATTCGCGGCAAGGTCGCCGAGATCCTCCGCGAGGCGGCCGCCGAGATCGACGTCACCGAGGCCGCCGTGGTCGTCACGGGGGGCCGGGGGCTGAAGGGGCCCGAGCCCTTCGCCATGCTCAAGGACCTGGCCGCGCTCCTGCCGCGCGCGGCCGTTGGGGCGTCCCGCTCGGCCGTCGATTCGGGCTGGATCGGCCACCAGC
>CAZPEP010000040.1:0-13783 GCA_964585685.1 uncultured Eubacteriales bacterium
CTCGGATCGGCCGCTTTTCCATTCCTCAATGCTCCGGATCTTCGACGATGCCCAGGTCCACACCGAGGTCCAACTTTCGCGCTGGTCTCGAGCCGGCAAGCTCTGCCGGATCCGCCGGGGCTGGTACCTCATCGAGAAACCTTATCGGGTCCGGGACGTCTCCGAGGCCGTGATCGCGAACACGGTCGTCCAGCCCTCTTACCTCTCGCTCGAGTGGGCGCTTGGATTCTATGGACTGATCCCGGAGGCGGTCTTCAACCCCACATCGATTACGACCGCCCGCGGCGTCGAATTCACGGCCAAGGACAGGCGCTATTTCTATCACCACGTCCAACCGGCCTTTTTTGCGGGATATGAGAAAATCGAACGCGGCGGCGACGTCCTTATCATCGCGGGGCCGGAGAAAGCCCTGCTCGATAAAATGTATATCACCATGCGTATCGGCAAGCTTTCAACCGACTGGCTTAAAGGCCTGCGTCTGCAGAATCTGAATATTCTGGACGAGGGCAAGCTCAAAGCCTGGGCGGCTCTCGTGAGCAAGCCGGGTTTTGCGGCGGCCGTGGACGCCGCGACGGTCTACATCCGGGAGAACAGGGAGGGATAAAGATGAAAGACATCGCTCTCCAGATCGCCCGCGAACGTCCCTCTCTTGGGCTTCACGCGTTGCGGGAGTATATCCAGAATTACGTCCTCTGGCTCATGCAAAGGGAAGGTCTCAACACGCGGCTCTTCTTCATGGGGGGCACGGCTCTCCGGTATCTTTGGCGCATCGGCAGGTTTTCGGAGGACTTGGATTTTGCCGCCGGCCCGGACTGGAAACTCGAGAAATTCGCGGGCGCCATGCGGAAGATCGAAAGCGGCCTGGCCGCGGCCGGCTACGATGTCTATCTGCATCTCGGTAAGGAAAAGACCGTCCAACGGGCCGTTTTCAGGTTCGCGGAGCTCCTCGCGGAGCTGGGGCTTGTCGGGCGGAGAGAACAGAAATTATCCATCGCGCTCGAGATCGACACCAAGCCGCCCGGCGGAGCGACCGGCGCGAAAACACTCGTCAACGTGCACATGCCGGTCCTTATTCAGCACCATGACCTCCCGTCGCTCCTGGCGGGGAAAGCGGCGGCCATTCTGACGCGCGAATATATCAAGGGACGGGATTTTTTCGACCTCTTCTGGTTTCTATCCAAGTGGCCGGAGCTCGAGCCCAATCTGCCGATGTTCAGGAATGCCCTGGCCCGGAAGCGGAACAGGGAGGGAACCGGAGAAGGGGGGCCGGGGGGGAGAGGGGCGACGGATGGGGCAAGCGAGAGCCGGATCGGTCAGGAGATGAATTGGCGGGTCCTGCTGAGCCGGGCTGTCAGCGAGGCCCGATGGAACGTCATCGAAACGGATGTTCGGGCGTTCATCGAAGACCCGGATAGTCTTTTTGCCTTCACCCAGGAGAATCTTCTCCGGCTGCTCGGATACTGAGGGGCCACGTCGCAAAGCTCCTCGCAATGACGGGTTGAGACCTGCCCCCTCATTGCGCAAGCTGAAGCTTGCGGCTACAATAGGCCCATGCGCGTAGCAGTCTGGCTTGCGGCAGGATTGCTGGCTTTGGGGTCTGTTCTGCCGGTGGCCGCGCAGACCCCCCCGGCTGAGCCGGCGCCCGCGCAGACGGCTCCCGCCGCGCCCGCGCCGGTGCCCGCGCAAACCGCTCCCTCCCCGGATGAGATCACCGTTTACGCCCGTTCCCAGGAGAAGACCAAGGACCGCATCACCCTCATCGGCGACGTGGAGATCCGCTACAAGGAGTTCCGGCTCTTCGCCGACCGTGTCGAGCTCGACACGAAGACCAAGGACTGCATCGCCACGGGAAACGTCACGGTCCAACTGCCCGACGAGTCGGTGACGGCCGAGGAGGTCTTCATCAACCTCGAGACGAAGCTGGGGAAGATGGTCAAGGCGGACGGCATCATCCAGCCGACGATCTTCTACCATACCGGCTCGATCGAGCGCAAGCCCGGGAACCTCTACGAGCTCCTCAAGGCCCAGGTTACGTCGTGCAGTCAGCCGGTGCCGCGTTGGCGGTTCGACTCGACCCGGGCGAACTTCAAGAAGGACGACTACATCGAAATGTGGAACGCTGTCTTCCGCATCAAGAGCGTACCCGTCTTCTACATGCCGTACATGCGCTACCCGGTCGGGCGGGACCGGGCGACCGGATTCCTTATCCCGAGGATCGGCTGGTCGGGCCAGAAAGGCTTCAATTATGAGCAGGGCTTCTACTGGGCCATCGCCCGCAACATGGATGCGACGTTCAACCTGGACTATTATGCGGCGCGCGGCCTCGGCGGGGGGCTGAACTTTCGTTATCTCTTCAGCGGCGGGACGGGGGGCGAGGCCAACCTCTACGGCTTCACGTTCAAGCGCGACGCGAGCGGACAGAAGCAGGAGGATGCCTACATCTTGCGCTTCAACCACAACCAGCCGCTTCCGTTCGGCTTCAGCCTGGTGGCGGAGGTCGATTTGCAATCCTCTTACGATTTTTTGCGGGAGTTCGATAACAATTTCAGGCGGGCCATCATCTCGAACCGGAGCTCGCAGGTCTACCTCCAGAGGTCGTGGTCGTATTTCAACGTGAGCGCGCGGGTCTCGAAGTTCGAGACCTACTTCGGGCAAATGGGGATCAACCGCTCGATCGTCAGCAAGAGCACGCCCCAGATCAGCTTCAGCATGTTCAAGGTCAAGATCTTCGGGCCGCTCTATGCGTCGTTCGCGTCGGGGTACAGCAACCAGGAGTACGGCTGGCAGGAGGACTACGAGAAGGGGACGCAGAGGAAGGCCGGGAGCCTGACGTTCGCGCCGACCCTCTCGGCCCCGTTCACTCTGATCCCGTGGCTGACGGTGAATGCGGCGGTAACGGGGAACCTCACTTATTACCCGACGAGCTACGAACCGGGGACGACGACGATCGGGACCGAGCCGCTGTTCACGAAGAATGCGACGATCATGGCCGAGGTCGTCGGGCCGGTCTTCTCGAAGGTCTACCGGAACGCGCAGGGCGACCCGATCTTCAAGCACAGCATCGAGCCGTACGCGAATTATCGGCTCGACACCCGCATTCCCGAGGCGAAGCGCATCGTCACGGCGTACTTCTACTTCTTCCGCTACCACCAGCTGGAATACGGGATCACGAACAGGTTCTACGTCAAGGACGCGAATGACCAGACGCGGGAGCTGATTCAGGTCGGGTTGGGCGAGACGTTCTACATCGCGCCGGAGGAGGGGCCGCTGAGCCTGTTCCGGGTCAACGGGAAGGTGCCGCGGTTCTCGGAGCTCCGGGGGAGCCTGCGGTTCTACCCGGCGGCGAAGTACAGCCTGGACATGTCGGCCGAGTACAACCCGTACTACAGCAACCTGACGAGCCTGCGGATCAGCGCAAACGCGGGGTCGCAGGCGGAGGGTAGGTTTGTGTCGCTGAGCTGGTTCAAGAGCACGAACGCGTGGTACCGGGACGAGTTCAGCAAAGCGTTCGGGAACCGGCAACAGGTCGGGGTCACGGCGGGCTTCAAGGTGCCGAAGATGCCGATCGACGTGTGGGCCGACATCGACTACAACGCCAAGGAGCGGAAGCTCCTATATCTGGGGGGGAACGCGATCTATCATTACCAGTGCCTTGATTTCGAGTTCGAGATGAAGGTATTCTATTTCCGGTCGAAGCCTGAGACGCAGTTCAAGTTCTCGCTGGGGTTGGGGAACATCGGGAAGACGACGGATTTCCTGGGAGGATTCGGATTCTGAGGAGGGGTCAGGTCTCAAATTTCAACTTTTGGTCCGGACTAAAAATTGAAAATTGAGACCTGACCCCTCGGAGAAGAATATGAAAGGCTTGATCCTTAGCGGAGGCAAAGGCACGCGGCTGCGGCCGTTGACGTTCACCCAGGCCAAACAACTCGTCCCGGTCGCGAACAAGCCGGTCCTCTTCTACGGGATCGAGGCGTTGCGCGATGCTGGAATTGGGGACATCGGCATCATCGTCGGCGACACGCGGGACGAGATCCGGGCGGCCTGCGGGGACGGGTCGCGGTGGGGCGTCCGTATCACGTACATCGAGCAGGAGGCACCGCTCGGCCTGGCCCACGCCGTGCTGACGGCGCGCACGTTCCTCGGGCACGACACGTTCGTCATGTACCTCGGGGACAATATCCTGAAGAGCGGCATCACGTCGCTCGTCGAGAAGTTCCGGGCGAACCGGCCGAATTCGCTCATCCTGCTGACGCCCGTCCCCGACCCGAAGATGTTCGGAGTGGCGGAGTTGCGGGCGGACGGGCGGGTCGCGCGGCTCGTCGAGAAACCGCAGGATCCGAAGAGCGACCTGGCCCTGGTCGGCGTCTACATGTTCGACGAGCATATCTTCGAGGCGGCCGAGGCGATCCAGCCGTCGGGGCGGGGCGAGCTCGAGATCACCGACGCCATCCAGTACTTGGTGGACCACGGCTACGAGGTCCAACCGCACCTCGTCAAGGGGTGGTGGAAGGACACGGGGAAGCTCGAGGACATCCTGGAGGCCAATCGGCTGATATTGGAGGGGATGGCCGGGAAGAACGAGGGCGACGTGGACGAGGCGTCGCGGATCAGCGGCAATGTCGTCATCGAGGCGGGGGCGGTGGTGCGGAACAGCATCATAAGGGGACCGGCGATCGTCGGGGCGGGGACGGAGGTGCGCGACGCGTATGTCGGACCGTTCACGTCGATCGAGCCGCGCTGCCGCATCGTCGGGACGGAGATCGAGCACAGCATCGTGCTCGAGGGGAGCGAGATTGTGGATGTGGGCGCGCGGATCGACGAGAGCCTGATCGGGCGAGAAGTGAAGATTTACAAATGCCCGCCCAAGCCCTCCGCGTACCGGTTCATGGTCGGCGACAAGAGCGAGATTGGGATCAAATGAGGGAGGGGTCGGGTCTTGGTTTGCTTGTCGTTGCGAGGAACCTTGTGACGAAGCAATCTCCTGGGATTGCTTCGCTCGCGATGACGCATGGGCCGCGAGACCTGGTCCCCCTTGAGGAGGAACGATGATCGATGGCGTCAAGCTGAAGAAACTCAAGGTCATGCCCGACGAGAGAGGCCGGCTGACCGAGATTTTGCGGAAGGACGACGAACTGTTCCGCGGGTTCGGGCAGGTCTATGTCACAACGACCTATCCCGGCGTCGTCAAGGCCTGGCACAAGCACATGAAGCAGACGGACAGCATCGCGTGCGTCGCCGGCATGATCAAGGTCGCTCTCTACGACGGCCGGGAAGGGTCGCTTACGCGGGGTCAGGTCGATCAGTTCTATCTCGGTGTCCACAACCCGACGCTCCTCCAGATCCCGGCCGGGATCTACCACGGCTGGATGTGCGTCAGCCAGGAGGAGGCCGTAATCGTCAACGTGCCGACCGAGGTCTACGTTTATGCCGACCCGGACGAATATCGCCTCGACGCGCACGACAAGAGCATCCCGTACGACTGGACCAGGAAAGACGGCTGAGCTGCTGAGGGGTCAGGCCTTGGTTTGCCTGTCATCGCGAGCGAAGCGTGGCAATCTCGTGAGATTGCTTCGTCGCAGGGCTCCTCGCAATGACGCAGGGGCCGCAAGACCTGGTCCCTATCGGGGAGAATAAATGACAGAACGCACGTTTGACGGCAAGACGCTCCTCATCACCGGGGGCGCGGGGTTCATCGGCAGTAATTTCATCCGCCGCATTTTGGGGCGCTGCCCGGGCGTCCGCGTCATCAACCTCGACAAGCTGACCTACGCCGGGAACCTCGATAACATGCGCGACGTCGAGGCCGACCCGCGCTACGAATTCATCCACGGCGACATTCGCGACCGCGAACTCATCGCCCGCCTGTTCCCGCGCGTCCAAGGAGTGGTGCATTTCGCCGCCGAGACGCACGTCGACCGCTCGATCGTCGACGCCGGCGAGTTCGTCCTGACGGACGTCTACGGCAGTTTCATCCTGTTCGAGGCGCTCAAGGCGTCGCCGCACGTCGCATTCTTCGTCCACATCTCGACCGACGAGGTCTACGGCAGCCGCGACGAGGGCTTCTTCCGCGAGGCCGACCCCGTTGCGCCGTCATCGCCCTACGCCGCCAGCAAGGCCGGGGCCGACCGCCTCGCCTACGCTTACCACGTAACCTACGGCCTGCCGATCGTCATCGTGCGGCCGAGCAACAACTACGGGCCGTACCAGTACCCGGAGAAGTTCATCCCGCTGTTCGTGACCAACGCCCTGGAGGGGAAGACGCTCCCGCTCTACGGGCAGGGGACGAACGTCCGCGACTGGCTCCACGTCGGCGACAACTGCCGGGCGATCGAGATCGCGGCGCTGCGGGGCACGGCGGGCGAGGCGTACAACATCGGCGCCGGGAACGAGGTGCGGAACATCGAGGTCGCCGGGCGCATATGCGACTTGCTGGGGAAACCGCGCGACCTCATCAAGCTCGTGCCCGACCGCCTCGGCCACGACCGCCGCTACGCCGTCGATTGGGCGAAGATCCGCGCCTTGGGGTGGGCGCCGGAGACGCCGTTTGACGCCGGCCTCGAGGACACGGTGCGCTGGTACGAGCGCAACCGTCCCTGGTGGGAAGCCATCAAGAACCGCAGCCGCGAATTCAAGGCCTTCTACGAGCACTATTACAAGGACCGAGGCTGAGGGGTCAGGTCTCAATATTCAAGTTTTTGTCGGCCCGAAAAGTTGAAAAATGAGACCTGACCCCTCAATAGTTCTTCAGCCCTGAAGATCATCGCCTCCACTGCTCGATCCTTCAGCCGTACCCTCTCAAGCCGCTTGACGGCCTCATGAACGGCCGCGTAATCCATTCCGAAGATGTTTCCGATCTCTGTCAACATTAGAGGAGAATGTTTCTTAAGGATATATAGAGCCAATTGCCGGTGCAAGTTATTATTGCGCCGCTCAAAGATACTCTCCTTCTCGGTTTCCAGGATCTCGGCGATTTTCGTTATGATAGCGTCATCCTTCAACCCGTCGAACGGATCGACCCTGGTCTCGGGGATCTCCCGGACCCGACCTCCGGCACCGATCCTGGCGGTGATCTTTTCGACGAACTCCTTGCTCCCGAGCACACAGCCCTTCTTGACATCTTTGAACGGGCTCTCCATTTTCGCGTTGCCCCGGACAAAATTGTCGAATTCCGTCGCTGCGGCTACCGGCTCCGCGCCGAACAGGCTCAGGATAAACGAGGGGTCCAGTCTTTCCAGGCGGGACGGCCTGCTCCGGGTGATGTTCAGATAACTGCTCCACGGGTAACGTCCGACGTCATCGATGATCCCGGCCCGGACAGGATTGAGATGAATATACGCGGCGAGTGTTCTGGCATAGGCCTCTTCGTCGACGAGGATCGCTTTGTACCGGCCCTGGAACACGACTCCGACCAGGCTGTGCTTGACCTTGAACCAGTTCGTGTAGGAGGCGTTTAGGTAGTGCATTCCTTTCGCCAGGTTCGGGCGCGGTGTCCTGAGCAATAGATGATAATGATTGCCCATCAGGCAGTACGCATAACAGATGAACGAAAACTTTTCGAGGGTGTCGTTAAATTTCGTAAGAAAGACACAACGGTCCCGCCCGGTAAGGAATATGCGTTCCTTCCGGTTGCCGCGCGAGGTGACGTGATAGACGGCGTTCGCGAATTCCAGTCTGAGCGGCCTTGCCATGGGCTTTACGTAAGGATGACGTCAGGAGGGGGAGAAATATCTCAACTGTTCAGGGGTCAGGTCTCAATTTTCAAGTTTTTGTCGGCCCGAAAAGTTGAAAATTGAGACCTGACCCCTGAGAGGAGATCTCGGAGGGTCTGGGCGATGGGGATGCGGGGGGACCAGCCGATTTCGGCGAGGATCTTGCGGTTTTCGCCGATGAGAAGCGGGACATCGGTCTTCCGGAGCTTGGCCAGGTCGACCTCGACGCGGATAGCGGGGACTTGCGCGGTGCCCGCCGCGCGCATGTCGGGAGCCGTTGGCCGCGCGACGCCTGCCGCCTTTCCCGCCTCGCCGACGAGGAAATCCAGGATCTCCTGCAGGGCGAGCGCTCTTCCTGAGCAGACGTTGTAGACCTGGCCTCGCCGCCCCTTTCGCATCAGCGCCACGTACGCCTCGACAACGTCCCGGACGTCGCTGAAATCGCGCCGCACCTCTAGGTTCCCGACGTGCAAGACCGGCTCCGACTCGCCCCGCTCGATGCGGACGACCTGCCGTGCCCAATCGGCGCAGACGAAATCCGGCGCCTGTCCCGGCCCGGTGTGCGGGAACTGCCTGACGATGACGATATCGAGGCCCTCGATCCTCTCGTAGAACCCGCACATCATCTCGCCCGCCGCTTTTGAGTAGGCGTAAGGACTGGTGACGTGGAACGGCCGGTCCTCGACCAAGGGCGTCTCTCCTTGCGCGGCGTCGCCGTAGACGTCCGACGAGCTGATGAACAGAACGCGCGCCCGCGGTGCCTCCAGCCGGACGGCCTCGAGAAGGTTGTGCGTGCCCAGGACGTTCGTCTCGAGGGTCTCACGACGCGCCTGCCACGAGCTGCGGACATTAGTTACCGCCGCCAGGTGGAACACCCAGTCCGGGCGGACCCGGCGGACGATGTCGCGCACGTCGCATTCGACCCGGAGGTCAAGGTAGAAAATATTGCCGGCGGACGCCGGCGGGGACTGTGGGAACGAGGTGCCGAAGACGTTGGGGGCTTCCGGCTCGCCGCCCTCCCCTTCGCGAGCCAGTGCCCGCGCGAGGTATCCCCCGACGAATCCCGTTATACCCGTGATCAGAATGTTCATCTTTTGTTGTGGGCCCAGGTCTTGCGGCCGTGCGTCATTGCGAGCGAAGGGAAGCCATCCCAGGAGATTGCCGCGTCACAAGGTTCCTCGCAATGACCGGAATACCAAGATCCGACCCCTCCTCAGACCCTTTCCCGCCAATAATTCAGCAGGTCGACGATCGTCTGCTTGAACGGGATCATCGGCCGCCAGCCGGTCAGCGAGACGAACTTCGTGCTGTCGGAGAGCAGGACGGGTACGTCCGAAGGCCGCAACCGCGCCGGATCGACCTTGACCTCCATCTTGGCCCGGCTGAGCGACATCAGCAGGTCGAGGACCTCCTTCATCGAGAACGCCTGTCCGCGCCCGATGTTGTAGACTTCGCCCTCGACCCCGTGCTCCAAGGCCAGCCAGTAGGCCCGGACCATGTCGCGGACGTCGGTGAAATCGCGCTTGGCTTCAAGATTGCCGACGTAGATAACCGGCGGCCGTTTCTTCTTCTCGATCTCCGCGATCTGCTTGGCGAACGACGACGTCACGAACACGTCGCCCCGCCGCGGCCCGGTGTGGTTGAAGCCGCGCGTCCGGACCGTCCGCAGCCCGTAGCTCTTGTAGTACTGGAACGCCAGGAGGTCCTGCGCGACCTTGCTCACGGCGTACGGGCTCAGCGGCCGGAGGGGGTTGGTCTCCTTCATCGGGATCTCGTCGGAGAAGACCTGGCCGTACTCCTCGCTCGAACCGGCGATCTGGATCTTCGACTTGAGGTCGAGCGCCAGCACCGCCTCGAAAAGATTGATCTCGCCGATGGCGTTGATGGCGAACGTCTCGGCCGGGCACTTCCACGACGTCGGGACGAAACTTTGCGCGGCGAGGTGGAAGATGCGGTCGGGTTTCGATTCGGCCAGGGCGGCCCTGAGGGAGACCATGTCCTTGAGGTCGGCCTCGATGAGCTGGATTTTCTTCTGGATTTGGACGATGTTGTCCATCCGGCTCCGCCACCGGACGGTCCCGAAGACGACGGCGTCGGCGTGGTTGGTGAGGATGTACTCCGCCAGGTGGCTCCCGGCAAATCCGGTGATCCCGGTGATCAGTATGCGCATCGCACCTCCTCAGATATTCAATTCCAGCTGGTTATCCCGGGCATGGGCCCGTTCGGCCTCGATCTCGTTTAACAGCTCGGCCGATATGTCGCCGGTCGGGTAGATGCCGTCGAAGCAGGCGGCGCAGAACTCGCCGAGCTTCGGGTTCTCGAGCATGACGGCCTTCTTCAGGGCGTCGAGGCTCTGATAGATGACCTTGTCCGCGCCGATCCGCTTCGCCACCGTCGCCTCGTCGGCGTTCCGGGCCACGAACTCGGTCTTCGACTGCATGTCGATCCCGTAGACGCAGGGGAACCGGAGCGGGGGCGAGTACGATGCCAGGTAGACCTTCTTCGCGCCGCACTCCCGGATCATCTTGATGATCGCCCGCGACGTGTTGCCCCGGACGATGCTGTCGTCGACGAGGAGGACGCGCTTGCCCTTGACCTCGGAGGCGATCGGGTTGAGCTTCTGGCGCACCGAGCTCTTCCGCTCGTCGTCGGCGGGCATGATGAACGTCCGGCCGACATAGCGATTCTTGACCAGCGCCTCGCTGTATTTCAGGTTGAGCTTCCGCGCGATCTCTATAGCCGCGTCGCGCGCCGAATCCGGCACGGGGACGACGACGTCGATCGGGATCTTGCGCCGCCGGATCTCCGCCGCCAGGAACCGGCCCAGGTTGACCCGGACCTTGTAAACGTTCGCGTTGTCGATGATCGAGTCAGGCCGGGCGAAATAGACCCACTCGAACAGGCAGGGCGTGTGGCGGCAGGAAGCGAGGCGCTTCGTGTGGACCTTCCGGTCCTTGTCGAAGAACAAGACCTGACCAGGCTCTATGCTCTTGATATTGCTGAAGTTCATGAGATTCAGGCTGACCGTCTCCGACGCCACCGCGAACGACGGGACGAGCCCGTCGTTCCGCGAGCCGTAGACCAGCGGCTTGATGCCGAACGGGTCGCGGAAGGCGACCAAACCCTGCTCGGCGACGTAGGCGACGACCGAGTAGCTACCGCGGACCTTCTTGTAGACGCCCTCGATCGCCTTGAAGACGTGCTCCGGCTTGATGTCCCGCGTCTTCTGCTCGCCGAGCTCTTGGGCGAAGACATTAAGGATGATCTCGACGTCGCAGTCGGAGTTGAGCAGGCGATGGTACTTCTCGAAGAGATCTTCCTTGAGCTCTTTGTAATTTGTGACGTTCCCGTTGTGGGCCATGATGATGCCGAACGGCGAATTGACCTGGAAAGGCTGGGCGTCCTCGCCGCCGCCCCCGCCGACCGTCGGGTAGCGGGTGTGGCCGATGCCGACGTTCCCGCGCAGGCGCTGGATGTTCTCGGCGGTGAAGATGTCGCGAACGAGGCCGTTGCCCTTTTTCGTGTGAAACCGGCCGTCGTAGGTGATGATCCCCGCAGCGTCCTGCCCCCTGTGCTGCATGGCTAGCAGGCCTTGGTACATATCATGGACGATGTGGTCGTTCGCCCAGATGCCAATGACGCCGCACATGGCCTAATTATAGCAGAAAGACGGCCGAGGGGTCAGGTCTCAATTTTCAACTTATGGTCCTGACTAAATGTTGAAAATTGAGACCTGACCCCTCCGAGGAGCTCCTCAGGGGTCACCGCCGCCGTCCCGATCTTGCCGACGACGACGCCGGCAGCGGCATTGGCCAGTATCGCCGCCTCGAGGATGGTCGCCCCGGCCAAAAGAGCGAGCGCCGCCGTCGCTATGACCGTGTCGCCGGCACCCGTGACGTCGAACACCTCGCGTGCCACTGTCGGGATGTGGACAGGCGCCTTCCCTCGCTCGAATACCGACATCCCTTGCTCGCCGCGCTTCAGGATGAGATACCGGCTCCGGACGAGCTCCAGGATCTCCCTGCCCGCCCTCTCGACCTGCGCGTCGGTCCGACACTCGTGGCCGACGATGCGTTCGGTCTCCAGGTGGTTAGGCGTCAGCAGGGTCACCGGCGAGAACAGCCGGATGTTCGAGTTCTTGGGGTCGACGAAGACCATGGCCCGCGCGGCCTCGGCCGCGGGCAGGACCTCGGCGAGGAGCTCCGGCGTCATGATGCCCTTGCCGTAATCCGAGAGGATGATGCCCCGGCAACCTTCCTTCCGGACGAATCCGGCCAGCCGCTTCCGCAGCGCATCCGATACGGCTCGCCGCCGCTCCTTGTCGAACCGCACGACCTGCTGGTGGCCGGCGATGACCCGCGTCTTGACCGTCGTCGGCCGATTCGGGTCCATGAACACGCCGCGGCCGTCGGCGACGTGCCGCTTGATCCACCGCCCCTCGGCGTCCCGTCCGACGACGCCCGCCGAGACCGGGGCCGCGCCCAGGCTCTCGATGTTGCGGCTGACGTTCCCCGCGCCGCCCAGGCACTTCGTATCGTGCCCGACCTCGACCACCGGAACCGGCGCCTCCGGCGAGATCCGGGACACGCTGCCCCAGATATAGGTATCGAGCATCAGATCGCCGAGGACGAGCACCCGGCGGTTCCGAAACCCACGGACGATTCTCTCTAAGCGGCCTGCCTTTGTCACGGCGTCATTCCTTTCTCAGGTAGATGGGGTTGGATACGATCCACGGAATGTCCGATCCGAGCGCCGATCGCTCCTTGAGGTAAACCTCGACCCGATACACGCCCGGGCCTTCGGACGGCACGCGGAGGGTGTCCTCGCGCGAAGAGGCGATGACGCGGCCGTCGTGGAGGAGGCGAACCTCTTTCCGGAAGGGGAAGGGCGCCCGCGCCTCGAAGCGGACGGCGCCCGTCGCGCCGCCGCCTGCCGCGGCGATCGTGTCGCCCATCCGGTAAGCGCGCGTGCGCGCGGACCCGGGCCCGCCCCCGGCGCCTTCGACCCCCTCCGCCTCCGCCGCGAACCGGAAGCCGTGCGCGTCCGCGACCGCATCCACGGCATTGTAAAAGTGCGCGTGACGGAGTGCGTCCCAGATGCGGGCCTCTTCGGCGCCCGGGTTTTCTCCCTCGCCCGTGCCTTCGGCTCCGGCCGGTCCGTCGATCAGAACGTGGAGCCGGAGCAGTGCGAAGATCCCCCGATAGTAGAGGTGCGCGTCCGCGCTGAAGTAGCCGGCGATAGAGGCGGTCGTCCCTCGCTGGTCCCAGCGCTTGAGGTTCGACGCCGGGTGCTCGAGCATCTTGACGAGCGGCAAGCGCGACCCGAGGAGGAGGAGGGGGGAGTAGGCGATAACGCGGCGATAATTGTTCTTGAACATCGTGTCGGCGTTGACGATCTCGATGCCCGTGTAGTCGGACGACACGCCCCAGTCCCCCCACGACCACCGGACCTTCGAGTAGGGGTGGGCGATGACGGTGAACCCTCCGAGCGCCCGGACCGCGTCGATGGCGTCCTCGGCTCTCGACGGGAGCTTCCCGTCGCCGGGCGGCGGCCGGAAGCCCAGGGCCACGAGGTGTCCACGGTTGACGTTGAGCTCGGAGCCGGCGAGGACAAGCACGCCTTTCCGCGGGCCGGCGGCGCGGAGGCTGGCGTGGTTCGGGTTGCCGTGGTCGGTCAGGACGACGAAATCGAGGCGCTCGCGCGCTGCCTGGGCCACGACATCGTCGACCGGTGCGTGCCCGTCGGAGAAAGTCGTGTGGATGTGATAGACACCCTGGAGCTCGCGCGTAACGCCGCCCCCCGGGCCCGGCGCCGCGGCCGCGGCAGCAGTCCCGTCCGGATTCTTGTAGCGCCGGAAGGAGAGCTCGGAATACGCCAGCCAGGCGACATAGAATGCAAGCAGGGCAAGCGCGGCGCGGGCGATCTTCTTAAGCATCTTCGCTTAGGAGGGGTCAGGTCTCAAATTTAAACATTTTGGTACGAGAAAAACATGAAAAATGAGAACAGACCCCACCCCCGAACGGCAACGTTATAAGATACAGGAACAGGAAAGAGATCACCGAAACCCCGAA
>CAZPEP010000041.1:0-2070 GCA_964585685.1 uncultured Eubacteriales bacterium
GTCGCCAGACCCTTCGTCGCCAGTACCTTCGTGATCGCCGCCGTCAACGTCGTCTTCCCGTGATCGATGTGCCCGATCGTCCCCACGTTCACGTGCGGCTTCGTCCTCGCAAACTTTTCCTTCGCCATCACTTACCTCCTGTCGGCTTTGCGGTATGCATGATATCCCTACCTCGAAAGGGGCAGTCTCCCTTCGATCCGGGCAATGATCTGTTCCTGGACCGCCGCGGGGGTCCTCTCGTACCGGAGGAACTCCATGGCGAACAGGCCGCGTCCCTGGGTAAGCGTCCGGAGCGCCGTCGCGTACCCGAACATCTCCGAAAGCGGGACGAAGATCTTGATGACTCTCGCGCCGCCGCGCATCTCCATCCCCTCGATGCGGCCCCGCCGGGAATTGACGTCTCCGACGATGTCCCCGAGATACTCGTTCAGGCTGACGATCTCGAGGGTCATGATGGGCTCGAGGATGACGGGGTCCGCCTTCCGGCTGGCCTCTTTGAGGGCTAGGGAACCGGCGATCTTGAAGGCGATGGGATTAGAATCCGCCTCGTGGCTGGAACCGTCCAGGAGGACGGCCCGGAGGTCCGTCAGCGGGAACCCGGCCACGAGGCCGGCCTCCATCGACTCCCGGATCCCCGTCTCGATGTCGCCGATGAACTCCCGGGGGATGACGCCGCCCCGGGTCGCGTCAACGAACTCGAACCCCTTGCCCCGAGGGAGCGGCTCGATCGAAATCCGGCAGTGCCCGTACATACCCCTGCCACCGGTCTGCCGGACGTACTTGCCCTCCCCTTCTGCGGCCGCCTGGATGGTCTCCTTATAGGCGACCTGCGGCTTCCCGAGGTTGGCCTGGACCCCGAACTCCCGCTCCATCCGGTCCATGACGATGTCCAAGTGGAGTTCCCCCATGCCCCTGAGGAGCGTCTGGCCCGTCATCGGGTCCCGCTGGACCTTGAGGGTGGGGTCCTCCCGCGTGAACTTGGCCAGGGCGGAGGCGAGCTTGGCGTGCTCGGACTTGGACCTCGGCTCGATCGTCGCGGCGATGACCGGCTCGGGGAACCGGATCGATTCGAGAACGAGGGGACGGCTCTTCAGGCAGATAGTGTCCCCGGTCGCGAGGTTCTTCATCGAGCCCATGGCCGCGATGTCCCCGGCGTAGACCTCCTGGATCTCCTTCCTCTTGTTGGCGTGCATCTCGAGGAGGCGGGAAAGCCGCTCCTCCTCGTCCTTGACGGAGTTGTAGAGCATCGACCCGATTTTCGCTTTCCCGGAGTAGACCCGGAAGAAGGCCAGATTGCCGAGGAAGGGGTCGTTCATGATCTTGAAGACCAGGGCCGAGAAAGGCTCACTGTCGGAGGCCGCCCGGGGCTCGGGGGCCTCAGACCGCGGGTGGCGCCCGATGACCGGAGGGACGTCCGCCGGCGAGGGCAGATAATCGACGATGGCGTCGAGAAGAGGGTGGATCCCCTTGTTCCGAAAGGACGCGCCGTAGAGCACGGGGACAAACTTGAGGCCCAGGGTTCCCCGCCGGATCGCCCCCTTGATCTCCGGGACGGAGATCTCCGTCCCGTCGACGTACTTCTGCATCAGGGAGTCGTCCGTTTCACTCAGCGTCTCGATCATTTCTGTTCTTTTCTTTTCGACCAGGTCCCGATACTCATCGGAGACCTCTCTCACCGCGAAATCCGTCCCGAGGATGTCCTTTCCCCAGTCGATCTCTTTGCGCTCGACCAGGTCGATGACACCCCGGAAGCCCTCCTCCAGGCCCATCGGGACCTGGATCGGCAGGGGCCGGGCCGCGACCCGCGTCCGGAGCCCCTCGACGGCCCTCTCCGGGTCCGCGCCCACCCGGTCCATCTTGTTGATGTACACGATCCGGGGGACCCTGTACTTATCCGCCTGCCGCCAGACGGTCTCGGATTGGGGCTCTACGCCGCCGACCCCGCACAAGATCGCGATCGCGCCATCGAGGACCCTCAGGGAACGCTCGACTTCCGCGGTAAAATCCACATGCCCCGGAGTATCGATGATATTGATACGGTGGCTATTCCAGGTGCACGTCGTCGCGGCG
>CAZPEP010000042.1:0-177775 GCA_964585685.1 uncultured Eubacteriales bacterium
CCGGGGAATTGAAGCCCGCGGCGATGTTCTTCTCGGCCACGGCCATGGGCCGGGACCTCGCCCCGCGGGTCGCGGCGGCCCTGCGCGTGAGCCTGGCTTCCGACTGCACGAAGCTCGCGGTCAAGGACGGCAAGCTTGAGTTCACGCGGCCCATATTCGCCGGCAAAGCGCTCCTGGCCCTAACCCTCAAAGGTTCGCCCGCCATCGCAACCTTGCGGCCCAATATCTTCCCGCCGGAAACGGCGGTCGCGTCGGCTTCCGGGGCCATCCTCCGGAAGCCCGCGGATATCCCCGAAGGCTTTGTCCGTGGAAAGGTCGTCGAAGTGCTCCGGGAACCAGCCGCCGAGATCGACGTCACCGAGGCGGTAGTCGTCGTAACCGGGGGGAGAGGGCTCAAGGGCCCCGAGCCGTTCGCGATGCTCCAGGATCTGGCCTCGCTCCTTCCGCGCGCCGCCGTCGGGGCCTCGCGGGCGGCCGTGGATTCGGGCTGGATCGGTCACCAGCACCAGGTCGGCCAGACCGGAAAGACCGTTTCGCCCGACCTGTATTTCGCCATCGGCGTCTCCGGTGCCATCCAGCACGTGGCCGGGATGTCCGGCTCCAAGGTGGTCGTCGCCGTCAACAAGGATCCCGAGGCGCCCATCTTCAAGATGGCCGACTACGGCATCGTCGGCGACCTCTTCGAGGTCGTGCCGCATATCATCGACGAGCTCAAGAAGCTCAGAGGATAGGCGCAACAGCGTCCTTCGTACGGCGATCCCCTCTAACCTTTGACCTATTACTTCGGCGGCTCTTGGCCGATGAGCGGGAGCAAGAGCTGGTTGGTCTTCGAGCGGACCTCGCCGACCGAGGTCACGTAGATGGCCGGTTCGTCGCCGACCGGGCACTTGTTCTCGCAGATCCCACAGCCGATGCAGAGGGCGTTGTCGATGACCGGAGCCTTCTGCGTCGCCGTGGTCCCGTCGGAGAGCTTCGTTTCGAGCATCACGAACTTGATCGCTTTGGGGGAGGTCGGGCAGTGCTCCTCGCACACGATGCACGGTTTGCCTAGGGCGTAGGGGATGCACCGGTCCTTTTTGATCCAGGCCGAGCCGATCTTGGTCGTCGTCTTCTCCTCAATCCTGAGCTCCCGGATGGCCCCGGTCGGGCAGACCTGCGAGCAGAGCGAGCAGTAGTACTCGCAGTACCCGATCCGCGGCACGAGCATCGGCGTCCAGAGGCCTTCCGGTCCCGCTTCGAAAAGCGCCGGCTGGAGGGCGTTGGTCGGGCAGGCCTTCATGCACTCCCCGCACTTGACGCACCGCCGGAGGAAGTCCTCCTCGGCGATGGTGCCGGGCGGCCGGATGAGCTTGAGATCGGCGCGCTTCTGTGCGGGCGAGATCCGGAAGATCGGCGCCAGGAAGGCCCCGAGCCCCGTCGTCAGGATGAGCTTCCGGCGCGACAGGTCGACCGTATCGAGCTTCTCCGGCCTGGCCGTGGCCGGGAACGTGATGGCTGCCGTCGGGCAGATGGCCGCGCAGGTCCCGCAGTAGACGCACTCGGCGCTTCGCCACTTCTCGTTCGGGTACGGGACGGCCTGCGTCTGGCAGTGCATCGTGCAGAGGTTGCACTTGATGCACTTGTCCATGTTCATGCGCACCTTGAAGATGTTCCACCGGGAGAACAGACCCAGGAGCGCCCCGAGAGGGCAGACGTACCGGCACCAGAACCGCTCCTTCTTCGCGTTAAGTCCCACGGCGAGGACAAAGAGGGCGAACACCAGCAGTCCCTGGCGGAATGTCGCGTTCAGGGCTAGCGTCTGGAACCATTGCGAGACCGGCTGGGCCGCGGCGTCGAGCTTCAGCCCGTAGAGCGCGCCCACCAGGCCCGAAGCCACGTGCGTCAGCCCGGGGAACACGCCGATCGCGAACGACCGGTAGAGGAAGCTCAACGGGTCTAAGAAACCCACGAGGTCCAGCGTGAACACCGCGCTCGCCAGCACGAAGGCCAGCACGTAGTACTTCCAGGCCACGCTCGCCTTCTCGTCGCGGTTCGGGCGGAGAAACTTCGCCTTCTTGAAAACGAACGAGGCGAACTGGTGGATCGCGCCCAGCGGGCAGGCCCAGCCGCAGACGACCCGACCCAGGACGATCGTCACGAGGACCGTGACTCCGGCGAGGGCCAGCGAGGCGAAGAAAGCCCTGGACGCAATGAACGTCGTCAGCGCGACGAGCGGGTCGAAGTGGAAGAACCGCTCCACCGTCCGTCCGATGTAGTCCTCTCCGGTATACCGGCTCGACGCGAAAAGGAAGACGAAGAGACCGAAGAACCCCGTCTGCGCGACGATGCGCAGGAGCTGAATCGCCCGGTGCTTTTTAGATCGTTTGTTTTTCAACGCGCAGATTCTCCAATTGGCATTTCCCGAGGCCCCGCTCCTGAGCCAGTCTCAGGTACAGGAGTTCCTCGGGCCTGACCCCGAAAAACGACGCCCCGAGCGTGTCCACCGCCACCGCGTCCACCCCGGCCACGACCGTCTTCACGAGCTGCGTGTCCGACGGCCTGCCGCCCTGCGGCCCGTTGCGCACGAGGATCCGATAGGCGTCGAGAACCGTCAGCGCCGGCTTGAAGAACGCCTGGAGATCGACGATCCCCTCGTCGAGCTTCTGGTGGAGCTGATTCCGCGCGCCGCCGATCGCCCCCAGCCAGTTCTTCATCGACAGCGTCAGACGGCACAGGCTGTGGACCTTGGCGATGGGCACGTTGATCACCTTGTCCGCCTCGATGAAGTCCTGGAAGACGTCCCACTCCTTGAGCCACGCCCCCTTGAGCGTCATCTTCTTCAGCCGGTTCTCGTCGGTGAACAGGACCTTGGCGCCGCCCTGCTTCGCCGCCTCGGCGATGCCCGACCGGGCATAGCAGCGCTGGGCCTGGTTCGTCGTGTTGTCCATCACGACGACCTGCTTCGCCCCCGCCCCGAGGCACATTTCGACGAGCGCCCGCACCACCTCGGGATTCGTGCAGGCAGCCATCTCCGGCGTCCGGTCCCAGCCGATATTCGGCTTGATGACCACCTTATCCCCGCGCCCCACGAATTTCTTCATCCCCCCGAGAGCGTCCACCGCCGCCTTCGTGATGGCCGCCGGCGACTCCCCGGTGATCGCCGCGAGGTCCGGTGCCGCGGGATCCGCCGCTCCACCGAACACCGGTCCGATCTTCATGTACAGGCCGGCCGCCGCCGCGCCTATGAGAAAGTCTCTTCTATCCATGGTTCTTATCCTTTTCCCAACGACCGGATGTATTCCATGATGCCGTCATAGATGCCCTGGACGACCACAGCCCGGAAGGCCGGCGTCTTGAGCCGAGCCTCCTCCTGGGCGTTGCTCAGATGGGAGATCTCGACGAGCACGGAGGGCATGTCCCCGCCGATGAGGACCCAGAACGGCCCGCCCTTGACCCCCAGGCTGTTCGTCGGGCCGTACTTCGCGGATAGGGACTTGAGGAGGCCGCCGTGGATCTTTTCAGCCAGCTCCTTCGACTCCTGGATCTTGGAGTTCCGAACGATGGCCTGGATGATGTTCTTCATTTCGGAGATGTTCTTGGCCGAGGTTGCGTTCTCCCGGGCCGCGGTCTCGTTGACCGCCGGGTCAGGGCTAAAATTCAGGTAGAAGGATTCGATCCCCGTCCGTTTCCGGTTGCGGGTGGCGTTGGCGTGGAGCGAGATGAACAGGTCCGCCCGCTTCTGGTTGGCGATGACCGTCCTGTTCTCGAGGGGGACGAAGATGTCCGATTCACGGGTCAGGACGACGTCGAGGCCGCCCTTTTCGACGAGCATCTTCCGGAGGGACTGGGTGACGTCGAGGACGACGTCTTTCTCCCGGCTCCCGCCCTTGCCGAGGCAGCCGGGGTCGGTCCCGCCGTGGCCCGGGTCGAGGACGATCGTCCGGACGCCCAGCCCCAGGCTCCGGACCATCGTGTAGCCCGAAGCCGCCGGGTCCGGCGGCTTGGAGACCGCGTTCTTCGGAGGCGCCGCGGTACCCGCCGCCGCGGGCGCGTCCGGCCCCGTCTTTGGCGAAATGTCGATGACGACCCGGAACGGGTCGAACAGGTGATACACGCGGTAGGAACTGACCCGGGAGAAGTCGACGTCGGCAGCCACGCGGACGGTGGAAGCCGTCTTCGGCGAGATGGAGATCTGTTTCAGGTATTCGGTGGAGACGGGGAACGTCTTGTCCATGAGGATGGGGTTGAGCCGCGCCTGGAGGATGTCGACGAAGATCTTGCCCTGGTCCCGGAGCTCGCCGGGGATGTACTCGCGGAGCTTCCCGATGTCGAGGACGATACGCGTGAAGTTCGGGTGCGTGTTGTACCGGATATTGGCGATCTCGATCCTCGGATCCGGCGTCTGGCCCTGGAACGAAAACAATCCGGCCAGGAAAACGAGCGCCGCGCAAAATCGTCCGATCTTCATCTCTCCGGACATTATACCCGAGAGTCGGCGCGCATGCGAGAACACAGCCCTTTGAGGCCGGCCTCATAAAGGCTCGGGGCGCGGCGATGAAGGCCGCCTAGGACAGCTTTTATTGTTTGACCAGCTCGACCCGGCGGTTCTTGGCCCGGCCCTCCTCGGCGTCGTTGGAGGCAACGGGGGCAAACGGGCCGCATCCGTGGGATCTCAGGCGGGCAGGGGCGACGCCGTGGTCGCGGACGAGCGCTTGGAGGACGGCCTCGGCCCGGTCCTGGGAGAGCTTGATATTGCTGTCCACGCCGCCAACGTTGTCCGTGTGGCCCACGACATAGATCTTGAGGCTCGGGTCGGCTGTCAGGAGCTTGGCGACCTCACCTATGGCTAGCGCCGATTCGGGTTTGATGGTGGACTTCCCGGTGTCGAACGTGATGCCGTAGACCGCCGCGTGTCCCGTCGCCCTGATATCGTTGCCGAAAGCCGCCGCGTCCGCCTCGATGAACTGTTCCATCTCTTTCTTCTCGACGATCCGCAGCCAGATCACTCCGTTTCCTTTCTCGGCCTGCACCCACACCTCCTGGCCGTCCTTGACGATCTTCCCGTTGACCCACCTCTGCGGGTCGCTCTGGAGGATCGTGCCCCCCGCCTTCCGGATGGCGTTCTCGTAGTTCCGGACAACGGCGAGACCGCTCGGCTCGTTGGCCCGCGGCCCCGTGAAATTGTAGGCGATGTAGGTGAACTTTCCCTCGACCGGGGTCTTCGGGCCCTTGGTCACGAAGAATTCGTAGACCCCGAAAGCCTCGACCTTGCAGCTGCCGATGCGGTATTCCGGCATGCGCGTGGGAAACAGCGGGTGGTCCGCACAGCCGGCCCTGTCCTGCAGGGCGAAGGCGCCCGTTGCTGACAAAAGCAACACGGCACTCATCAGAACGATTACGGTTTTTTTCATGGTTTTTCTCCTATCGGTGTGATCCCGGCTCAGGCGCCGTATTTTTTAAGCTTCAGCGCGTTGGCGAGCATCAGCGGCATGGCGTAAATGGACCGGAACCGGCCGAGCGCACCGCGGGCGCAATCGGCTTCGGTCAGGGCCGAGACGTCGTCCGGCTGGGCGTTCGGCGAGACCAGGACGAACGGGTTCGGGTGCCAGGAGTGCCCGTGAAGAAGCGCCGGCGTCGAATGGTCCGACGTCACGACGAGAACATCGGGCTTGAGGGCGAGCAGGCGCGGGATGAACCGGTCGACCTCCTCGATGGCCGCGACCTTCTTGTCAAAATTCCCGTCCTCGCCGGCCGCGTCCGTCTTCTTGTAGTGGACGTAGAAGAAATCGTGGTTGGCGTACTCGCGCTCCAGGGCGTCGAAGAGGTCGGCCGTTTCGGCGCCGACGGAAAGGACGTCCATCCCGAGGAGCTTAGCCAGCCCCTTATACATCGGGTAATTGGCTACGGCCGCCGGCCGGAGCTTGTAGAGGTCGGCCATGTGCGGGATGGAGGGAAACTTCGAAAAACCCCGGAGCAGGACCGTGTTGGCCGCCGGCTCGTTTTTGAGGAACACGGTCAGCTCGTCCAGGAATCGGTTCACGATGACGGCCGTCCGCCCCGCCTCGGGTTTGAGCGCGGCCGCCTGGAGCCGCGGATTCCCGTCCTTCTGGGGGTCGGCGTCCGACAGGGCGTCCGAAAGGCCTTCGGCCCGGAAGCGGGCGACGAAGCGGTGTTCCTTGCCCGGCGTGAGCGCGACCTCGACGCCTTCCTGTCTTGGCAGGTTCGTGTTGAGCCGGGCGCAGAGCCGCTCGTTGTCGGCCGTGGGGAGGCGACCGGCTCGCCGGTCGACGACCATCCCCGCCTTGAGGGTGGCAAAGTTGCCGCGGGCGACGACGTCATTCCGTCCGACCTCGACCTCGGACCCGAGGGCTTCCATGATGCCGCGGCCCAGCTGGTACTGCACCGGGTCGTAGCCGAACAGCCCGAGGTGGGCCGGTCCGGAGCCGGGCGTGATGCCCATGAACACCGGATCGGTCACGCCGCAGGTGCCGAGGCGGGCGACCTCGTCCAGATTGGGGTGCTTCGCCGCTTCGAGCTCAGTCCTACCGCCGACCGGCAGGCCGCCGAGCCCGTCGCAGACGAGGAGCACGATTTTCGAATCCGTCGTGAACGCCAATTCCCTCGCGAGGTCTTCCCAGTTCATGATACTTTCAATATAAAGCTTGGCGGGGTTCCTGTCAATTTGGCGCGCGGCGTCCGTTGAAAGCCCTTGGGGTGTCTGATAGAATCTATCCATGCAAAAGGTCCTCATCCTCGATTTCGGGTCCCAGTACACCCAGCTCATCGCCCGGAAGGTGCGGGAGCTCGGCGTCTATTCGGAGATCGTCCCGTTCGATACCCCCATCGCGGGGATCAGGGCCGCCAAGCCCGGTGCGCTCATCCTCTCCGGCGGGCCGCGGAGCGTCTATGAAAAGGGCGCGCCCCTCGCCCCGAAGGAGATCTTTGACCTGGGCATACCCGTCCTGGGCATTTGCTACGGCCTTCAGCTCACGGCCCACCTCCTGGGCGGCCGGGTCGTCCCCTCGGGCAAGCGCGAGTACGGCTTCGCCGCTCTCCGGGTCCGCGACCGCGGCGGCCTCCTGGCCGGCGTCAGGGATGGGGCCCAGGTCTGGATGAGCCACGGCGACAGGCCCGACCGCCTGCCTCCGGGGTTCCGGATCACGGCGAGCACGGTAAACACCCGCGTCGCGGCCGTCGAGGACACGGAGCGCCGCATCTACGGCGTCCAGTTCCACCCCGAGGTCATCCACACGAAGCCGGGCCGCAGGATCCTCGTGAATTTCCTTTTCCGCCTTTCCGGCCTCCGGGCCGACTGGAGCATGGCCTCGTTCGTCGAGAGGAAGGTCGAGGAGATCCGGGCGGCCGTCGGCCGGGGCCGGGTCGTCTGCGGTCTGAGCGGGGGCGTCGATTCGCTCGTGACATCGCTCATCCTCCACCGGGCCGTCGGTGACCGGCTGACCTGCGTCTTCGTCGACAACGGCCTTCTCCGCAAGGGCCAGTACGATGAGCTGATGGCGGACTTCCGGGACAAGTTCGCACTCAAGGTCGTCGGGGTCGATGCGGCGGACCTCTTCGTCGACAAGCTCTGCGGGGTCACGTCACCTGAGCGGAAACGCAAGATCATCGGTGGCCTCTTCATCGAGATCTTCGAGCGGGAGGCCCGCAAGGTCGGGGGCGCTCGGTTCCTGGCCCAGGGCACGATCTACCCCGACGTCATCGAAAGCAACCCCGTCAAGGGCCCGTCCTCGGTGATCAAGTCGCACCACAACGTCGGCGGCCTGCCGAAGGGACTCCGCTTCGAGCTCGTCGAGCCGCTCAAGGAGCTGTTCAAGGACGAGGTTCGGGCCCTGGCCCTGGAGCTTGGGGTCGACCGGGCGTTCGTCCGCCAGCACCCGTTCCCCGGCCCGGGGCTCGCGGTCCGCATCGTCGGCGCGGTCGACCGGGAAAGCCTCGAGATCCTCCGCGAAGCCGACGACATTCTCCTCTGTGAGGTCCGGCGGGCCGGGCTCTACAACAAGCTCTGGCAGGCCTTCGCGGTCCTCCTCCCAGTCCGCTCGGTGGGCGTCATGGGCGACCAGCGGACCTACCAGAGGGTAATAGCTCTCCGCCTCGTCCAGAGCATAGACGGGATGACCGCCGGCTGGTTCCCGGCCCCGGCAGGGTTCCTGGCCCGGGTCTCGACCCGGATCGTGAACGAGGTCCGCGGTGTCAACCGAGTGGTCTATGACATCACGACCAAGCCGCCGGGAACGATCGAGTGGGAATGATATGGAGCATTCTTACATCCACCTGCACAACCATTCCGAATACAGCATCCTGGACGGCTGCATCAAGGTCGCCGACCTAGCCGAAGCGGCCCTCAAGAACGGCATGCCGGCGGTGGCCATCACCGACCACGGCAACGTCTTCGGGGCCGTCACGTTCTTCAAGGAGGCCAAGGCCAGGGGCGTCAAGCCCATCCTCGGCTGCGAGGCCTATGTCGCGCCCGGGAGCCGGCTCGATAAAGGGACGTCGCCGAACGAGGAGACCCACCATTTCCACCTCGTCCTGCTCGTCAAGAACGAGAAGGGCTACCGGAACCTCTGCCAGCTCCTGACCAAGGGCTACCTGGAAGGGTTTTACTACCGACCGCGCATCGACAAGGAGATCCTGGCCGGCCGGACCGAGGGCCTCATCGGCCTCTCGGCCTGCCTCAAGGGCGAGATCAACTTCCTCCTGGCGCGGGACCAGGACGAGCGCGCCGAAAAGGCGGCGCGGGAATACGCCGGGCTCTTCGCCCCGGGCGATTTCTACCTCGAGCTCCAGGACCACGGTATCGAGCAGCAGAAGGCCATCAACCCGAAGATCGTCGCCCTGGCCCGGAAGCTCGGCCTGCCCCTCGTCGCGACCAACGACGTCCATTTCGTCCACAGAGAGGACACTGAGACCCAGGACGTTCTCATCTGCATCCAGACCAACAAGAAGGTCACCGACCAGGACCGCCTGCGGTTCAGCGGGGACCAGTTCTATTTCAAGTCCGCCGACGAGATGGCCGGGCTCTTTAAGGACGTCCCCGAGGCGGTCCAGAACACGGCCCGAATCGCCGCCCAGTGCGATTTCGAATTCCCGTCCCACGTCCACTTCCTGCCGAACTTCCGGCCGCCCGACGACTCGTCCCTAAGCGAGTATTTCGAGTCCGTCGCCCGGGAGGGGTTTCGAGTGCGGCAGGACCAGCTCCAGCGGAAGATCGCGGCGGGCGGGAGCGACGGGAACGGGCACACCCACAGGGAGTACGAGGAGAGACTCGAGCGCGAGATCCGGCTCATCAAGGAGATGGGCTTTGAGGGCTATTTCCTCATCGTCTGGGACCTCATCAAGGCTGCCCGCGAAAAGGGCATCCCGGTCGGCCCGGGCCGCGGCTCGGCGGCCGGGAGCATGGTTGCCTACTGTCTGGGCATCACCCAGGTCGACCCCATCGAATACGATCTCCTGTTCGAGCGCTTCCTCAACCCCGAGCGTATCAGCCTGCCCGACATCGACATGGACTTCTGTGCCCGCCGCCGGCAGGAGATGATCGAATACGTTACGAAAAAATACGGCCAGGACAACGTCAGCCAGATCATCACGTTCGGGACGATGGCCGCCCGGGGCGCCATCCGGGACGTCGGCCGTGTCCTCGAGGTCCCGCTCCCCGAGGTCGACCGCATCGCCAAGCTCATCCCCGCCGTCGGCCAGGATTCGACCCTGGACGCGGCGCTCAAGAGCGTCCCCGAGCTCCGAGACCTCCAGGAGAAGAACACCAAGATCGCCCAGCTCATCGCCATCGCCCGGAAGCTCGAGGGCCAGGTCCGCCACGCCTCCATCCACGCCGCCGGCGTCGTCATCACGCCCAAGCCGCTCGTCGAGTATGTCCCCCTCTACCAGTCGGTCAAGGGCGAGATCACGACCCAGTTCGCCATGGGCGACATCGAAGCCATCGGCCTGCTCAAGATGGACATTCTCGGTCTGCGGAACCTGACGGTCATCGACGACGCCCTCAAGCTCATCGAGAAGGACACGGGCGAGCGCCTGGACATCGAAAACATCCCCCTCGACGACCCCGCGACCTTCGACCTGTTCAAGGCCGGCAACACCGACGGCGTCTTCCAGTTCGAAAGCCCGGGCATGAAGGACCTTCTGCGGAACTTCAAGCCCGAGGTCTTCCGCGACCTCATCGCCCTCAACGCCCTCTACCGGCCCGGGCCGCTCAAGAGCGGGATGACCGACGAGTTCATCCACCGGAAGAACCACCCGGAGCGGACGACTTACGAATTCCCCGAGCTCGAGCCCGTCCTCAAGGAGACGCGGGGGATCATCGTTTACCAGGAGCAGGTCATGCGCATCGCCGTCCGGCTGGCGGGGTTCTCGCTCGCCGAGGCCGACATCCTGCGCAAGGCCATGGGCAAGAAGGTCAAGGATATCATGAAAGCCCAGAAGCAGCGCTTCCTTCAGGGCGCCCGGAAGAACGGCATCGCCCAGGCCAAGGCGACGAAGATCTTCGACCAGATCGCCCAGTTCGCCGAGTACGGCTTCAACAAGTCCCACAGCGCCGCCTACGCCTACCTGGCCTACCAGACGGCCTACCTCAAGGCCCATTACTCGCGCCACTTCCTGGCGGCCCTCCTGACCTCCGAGGCCGAGCGCGGGGGGACCTCCCAGGTCGTCAAGTACATCGGCGAGTGCCGCGAGATGGGGATCAACGTCCTCCCCCCGGACATCAACCGGAGCGATTTCCATTTCACCGTCGAGGGCGGAGACCTCCGCTTCGGGTTGGCGGCCGTCAAGAACGTCGGCGAGGCGGCCATCCGCGAGATTCTTGCCACCCGCGAAAAGCGCGGCGGGTTCACCACGCCGTTCGACCTGTTCCAGGACAACGACGCGAGGATCGTCAACCGTAAGGCGCTCGAGAGCCTGATCAAGGCGGGCGCCTTCGATGCCCTGGGCTGGCGGCGCTCGCAGTGCTTCCACATGCTGGATCGGATGATCGAGTACGGCCATGAGGTCCAACGGTCCCGGACCCAGCGGCAGAACCTCCTGTTCGGTTCCGGCGTCCTCGAGCCGCCCGAGGTCCCGGCCGACGTCCGGGAGATGGGGGAGTGGGACGAGTCCCTCTTCCTCTCCTACGAGATGGACGCCCTCGGCTTCTACATCACGAGCCACCCGCTGGCCCAGTACAAGGGAAAGCTCGGCCAGCTCGTCTCCCATGATATCGCCGACCTCGGCGAGAAGGACTTCGAGAAGGAGGTCCGCGTCGTCGGCGTCATCGCCTCCCTCAAGCCGCTCAAAACGAAGAAGGACGAACGCATGGCCGCCTTCGTCCTCGAGGATATGACCGGCCGGATCGACGTCGTGGCCTTCCCTGAAAGCTACGGGAAGCACCACGTCTACATCCGGGACGGGCTCCTTGTTTGGGTCAAGGGCAAGTTCATGGGCGAGGGGGAGAGCCGCCGGATCAGCCTCAACCAGGTCCTGCCGCTCGCCGAAGCCTTGGAGAAGATGGCGAAGCGGATGGTCATCCGTGTCTTCCTCCCCGGGCTCGAGGAGTCCGTCCTGTCCGAGCTCAAGGCCCTCCTCGACAAGTCCGAGGGGACGTGCCCGGTCTATTTCGAGCTCGAAACGCCCCACGCCTTCAAGATGGTGACGCGGTCGGCCGAGGTCCACTCGGCGGCCCCGACCGAGGAGCTGAAGAAACGCATCGAAGCCCTCCTGGGCGAGAATTCGGTCCACATCGAATACTGATGAATTGACAGGCGAATCCGAAAAATGTTAGAGGAAACACGTGTCTTATAGGATCGTTGTCGCCGACCCCGGCCCCTCCGTCCAGAGGGCCCTCCAGCTGGCCTTTCCGGAGCCGGAGTTCCGCCTCTTCTTCCTCGAGGAGGGCTCCCGGCTTGTCGAAGCCCTCTCCGCGCTCGGTCCGGACACAGTGCTCCTTTCGCTATCGTTCCCCGGGACGGACGCATATGCTGTCGCCCGGTCGCTCGGCCGCATGGAGGCCCTCCGGAACGTGCCGCTGTTCTTCCTCAAAGGGACCTTCGAGCTCGTCGACCGGGACAAGGCCGAAGGGATCCCCCTGGAGGGCGTCATCCAGAAACCCTTCGACTCCGAAAAGCTCGCCGCGACGGTCCGCGACGCGATCGACCGGAAGATCTCTCCGCAGACCATGCCCGAAGAGCCCCCTCCGGAGGAGCCCGCGGGGGATCCCACCCCCGGCACCGTTCCTCTCCGGCGGCCCGTTCCGGGCTCCCCGGCCGGCGATCCCCTGCGCGCCCAGGTCCGAGAGCTCGTCCGCGAAGAGGTCCTTGAGATGGAGCGGGAGCTTGAGAAGAGGATCCGGGCCCGGATCCTTGCCGAGCTCGGAAAAGAGCCCTGAAGGAGCCCGCCTTCGGCGAACGGACCATGAAGATCGGACAGGAAATGCGCCGGTTCGTCCGATGCGGCTCTACTATGGACGAGGCCAGGATCCTGGCCCTTGACGGGGCCGCCGAAGGCCTCATCGTCGTCGCCGACGAACAAACGGCGGGCCGGGGAACCAAAGGACGGGTCTGGCATTCCCCCCCCGGCGCGGGTCTATACGCGACCGTCCTCCTCCGCCCGGCGTCCGGGCCGAACCTCGTCCCTCTGGCCGTCGGCGTCGCCCTCCGCGAAGCGGCAGCGGAGACGGCGCCTGCCGTCCGCCTGAAGTGGCCGAACGACCTGGTCTGGGAAGGCCGGAAGATCGCGGGGGTCCTCTGCGAGGGCGGCGCGGACGGGCTCGGATCTCGGTTCGTCCTGGCTGGCGTCGGCATCAACGTCGGGCAGGCTCCGGGAGACTTCCCGCCGGAGATCGAGGCTCGCTCGGCGTCTCTCCGAATGGCCGCGGGACGCCCGGTGGACAGGGAAGACTTGCTCGCCCGGTTATGCGAGGCTTTGGAAACGTGGTATAATATCCTCACACGTGGGGCCGGGGAAAAAATCGTTCGCGCATTCGAGGCCGGGATGATCTTCGCCCGCGGGGACAGGATCTCCCTCGACGCCGCGGGCGCGAGGATCGAGGGGATCTATCTCGGCCTGGATGCGGCCGGCGGCCTCATCTGCGGGACGGCGGAAGGACGGAAGTCTTATTATTCGGCCGAGGTCGTAGCCTCCGGCCTCGGGTGAGCCTGGAGAAAAAGCATGCTGCTTGCAGTAGACATCGGGAATACGACCGTCGCCCTCGGCGTCTTTCGGGGCAAGACGTTCGCCGCCGACTGGCGGATCAAGACCGACAAGGAAAAGACGGGCGACGAGTACGGCATCGTCCTCCTCAGCCTGTTCCGGCGGGCCGGGATCAGGCCCGACCGGATCGGCGCGGTCATTATCTCGAGCGTCGTCCCTCCCCTGACCCCGGTCTTTCAAGCGGTGAGCGAGGACCTCTTCGGGAAGAAGGCCCTCGTCGTCGGTCCGGGCCTTAGGACGGGGATGCCCATCCTCTACGAGAACCCCCTCGAGGTCGGGGCCGACCGCGTCGTCGCCGCGATCGCCGCCTTCGAGAAGTACGGCGGGCCGTGCGTCGTCGTGGACTTCGGCACCGCGACCACGTTCGACGCCGTCTCGGCCAAGGGCGAGTATCTGGGCGGGGCCATCGCCCCGGGGATCCAGATCTCGGCCGAGGCCCTGTACCTGAAGACGGCCCGGCTCCCCCGGATCGAGATCCGGAAGCCGAAGAAGGCCATCGGGAGGACGACGGTCGCCAGCATGCAGTCGGGGCTCTATTTCGGATACGTCGGGCTTGTGGTCCACACGATCGCGCAGATCGGGAAGGAGCTGGGTCGCGGGTTCCACGTTGTCGCGACGGGGGGCTTCGGGGCCCAGATCGCGGCCGAAATTCCGGCCATCGAAGCGTACGAGCCTTCCCTCGTCCTCGAAGGGCTGAGGGTCGTCTACGAGAGGAACCAAAACGAGTAAGGAGACCTACTACCAGACGATCGCCCGGGAGTTCTTCAAGCGGCGGGGGGCGCCGTTCTTCCTCTCCCCGAAGGACGTGGCCCTCATCGCCCGCTGGGAGAAGGCGCGGATCCCCCTCGACGTCGTCCTCGAGGGCATGGAGAAGGCCTTCATGAACTACCGGAAAGGCGGGCGTCCGGCCGGGGCCCTGACCTTGGCCTTCTGCGAATACCAGGTGGGGAAAGCCCTCACTGGGAGACGGGAGAGGAGGGCCGGCGGAACGCGGAAGACCGTCCCTCGGGACGCCAAGAGGGACCGGTTGCGCGAGGAGATCGAGCGCTTCCTTAAAGAGGTTCCGCCGGGGCTCGAGGCCCTGGAGGAGGCTTTCGCGGCGGCCCGGGCCGTCCTGGACGATCCCGGCGCCGGCGAGGAGGGGCTCGAGGCGCTCGACGGCACGGTCGACGAAGCGCTCTGGCGGACTGTGCCGGAGAGGGAAAAGGCACGCGTCCGGAAGGACGTCCTTGCGGGGCTCCCCGGGAAGCGGACCCTGGATCTCGGGGACGTTGCGAGGACGAAGCTGGTGAAGGAGATGAGGGAACGGTATAAGGTGCCGTACCTCTCGCTGTATTATTATTGAGCCGCATGACGGCACTAACTCAAAGGAAGGATAAGATGGAAAAAATGGATAAGAGGATCCCCCTCCTGCTCAAAAAGCATGCGGAGGGGCTGGCCCTTCAGGATATTGCCGGAGAGCTCCGGGTCCCCCGCAAGGACAAGAACAAGCTGGCCGAGACCCTTCAGGCCCTCGAGCTCGATGGCGTCGTCCGCCGCTCGCGGAACAGGTACTTGCTCCCCCTGCGGTCGAACGTCGTCCGCGGCCGCCTGGTGACCGTGCTCCGCGGGTTCGGGTTCGTGACCCCCGAGGGCGGTGGGCCAGGAGGGGACATCTTCATCCCGGCCCGGGATTCGGCAGGGGCTCTTCAGGGCGATACCGTCGAGGTCATGGTCCGGGAGAGCGGCCGTAAGGGAAAACCGGAGGGCCGCATCCTCCGCATCCTGAAGAAGGAGCGGAAGCGGATCCTTGGGATCTACGTGGAGAGGGGTGGCTCGCCCTACTTGGAAGCGTTCGACTCCATGGCCCCCGAGGACATCCCCCTCCGGATCCGGGGGAAGGAGCTCCCTAGGGCCGGCATGATCGTCGAGGCGGACCGGGGGACCCACGAGCTCGCGGCCGTCCTAGGCTTCCCGGACGATCCCGGGGTGGACACCCGGGTCGTCATCCTGCGCCACGGCCTGGCCTCCGAGTTCCCCGCCGAAGTTCTGGCTGAGGCGGACGCCGCGCGTTCCGCGGTCACGCCCGAGGACCTCGTCGGCCGGACCGACCACCGGGACTGGCTGACCGTGACCGTTGACGGGGAGAAGGCCCAGGATTTCGACGACGCCGTGAGCGTCAGGTTCCTTCCCAATGGGCACTACCTCCTCGGCGTCCATATCGCCGACGTCTCGCACTACGTCCGGCCCGGCACGGCCCTGGATGCCGAAGCCGTGGTCCGGGCGACGAGCGTCTATTTCCCCGACACGACCCTGCCCATGCTTCCCGAGAGGCTCTCGAACGACCTTTGCAGCCTGCGGCCGCGGGCCCCCCGGCTTACCGTCTCCGCCCTGCTCGAGATCGACGGGGCCGGGCGCGTCGTCCGCGAGGAGTTCCACCCGTCGGTCATTCAGACGGTCGAGCGGATGACCTACACCTCGGTCAGCCGGATCTTCGAGGGCGACCGGGCCGAGCGCGAGCGTTACGGCCACGTCGTCCCCGCCCTTCTCCTCATGAGGGAACTGGCCCGCCTTCTCCGGTCCAACCGTGCCGAGGCCGGGAGTCTCGATTTCGACCTCCTTGAGCCGGAGCTCGTCTACAAGGAGGGAACTCTGATGTCCATCGTCCCCTCCGGCCGGAGCGAGGCCAACCAGCTGATCGAGGAGTTCATGGTGGCCGCCAACGTGGCGGTGGCCGCGCACCTTGCCCGGGCCGGAGTCCCGTCCCTCTACCGGATCCACCCGGCCCCCGGGGTCGAGGACCTCGAGAAGCTCCGGGAAATGCTCTCCCATTTCGGGCTCGTCCTCCCGCGGGCCGAGCGGATCGGTCCCCGGGACCTCCAGGCCGTTCTCGAGCGGATGAAGGGCCAGCCCGGTGAGAAGTTCGTCAACGTCCAGGTCTTGCGCTCGCTCAAGCTCGCCGTTTACGCAGACGAGAACCTAGGCCACTACGGCCTGGCCAAGACCGATTACACCCACTTCACCTCTCCCATCCGCCGCTACCCGGACCTCGTTGTCCATCGCGCCCTCAAGCGGCTCCTGGCCGGGGAGAAGGCGGATAAGGCCTCTCTCGCGCCCCTCGCCCTCCAGTGCTCGCAGAAGGAGCGGCAGGCGGACGAGTCCGAGAAGGACCTCCTCCTCTGGCGTATCTTCCGCTTCCTCAAGACGAAGCTCGGCGAGGAGCTCGAGGGAATCATCACCGACGTTACGAAGGCGGGCTTGCTCGTCGAACTCGACGAATTCTTCGCCGATGGCATCCTGCCGTTCCAGTCTCTCGACGGCGACTACTATTACCGGAGGAACGCCAAGACCCTGCGCGGCCGCCGGAAGGGCCGGACTTTCGATCTGGGCGACCGGGTCCGCGTTATCTTGGTTGCCTGCGACCCGGCCCTGCGCCGGATGGAGTTCTCCTTGAGCGCGGAGATGGGGGGAAAAACGTGAAGATGACTCAGAGTTTCGACGTCTCCCTGGACTTCCCGTCGAAGCGGGCCGGGGCGGGCCGGAAAGCGCTCTTCGTCTTCCGCCGGAAGATCTACCCCGCGGAGTACCGGGAATACCCGGCGGAGTCGGCCGCGCCCGGCCGCCGCTACGCGCGGGCGACCGCGAGCCTGCCGTTCTACCTGAAGTGGAAGGAGCCCTTCGAGGTCCTGGACGAATCCCGCGCGCCGCTCGGCCGGGGGGTCGTGCTCCATCCCGCCTCCGAGGACCCGAAGAAACTCCGGACGCCGAAGCGGCTCGCCGTCCTCAGTCTCCTCGCGGGCGACGCGAAGGACATGGTGCTCGCCCTGGCCGAGTCGAAGGGTTTCCAGGGCCTGAGGGAAAAGGAGATCGTCGAGTTCTCCGGGATGGAGCCTGGTGACCTCGATACACCGGTCCGCCTGCTCGAGGAGGAGGGCAAGGTCCGCATCCTCGCCTTCTCGCCCCTGTTTCTCTTGTCCCAGGAGAGCTTCGATTTTCTCGGCGGGAGGATCCTCGAATTCGTCGGCCAGTTCCACGCCAAGCACTCCGAGTCCCGGGGCGTCGCCGTCGATAAGATCGCCAAGCGGTTCGAGCTCACCGAGACGGTCAGCCAGCTCGCCCTGAAGCACCTCCTCAAGACCGGGGCGGTCCAGGTTCTGGACGGGGTCGTGGCCTTGGCGGGCTTCACAGTCCCCCTGTCGACGGCGGAGGTGGGCATCCTCGAGGAAATGGAGAAGATGTGCTACGAGGGGAAGTTCTCCGCCACGACCCTAGAGGACGTCCGGACCCGGTTCTATCTTTCCCCGGCCCGGCTCCAGACTCTGCTCGGCATGCTTGCCGAAAAGAAGAAGATCGTCCAAGGCAAGGATGGGTTCTACATCCACGCGAGCTGGCTGGACGAGGTCGTCCGGAGGGTCCGGGCCTCCGGGAAGAGGGACATGTCCGTGGCCGACTTCAAGGAAATGATCGGGTTGTCCCGCAAGTACGCCATCCCGCTTCTCGAGCTCCTGGACGAGATGGGCGTCACGAAGAGGAGCGGCCCGGGCCGCATCGTCCTCTGAATTCGCGCGGCATTCATCGCTGTGATTAGAGGGTGGGCCGTGCGATGAGGATTCGACGGCCCTTGACCCCGGGTCTGGGGTGCGATATAAGTCGCACGTGTCCATTCCGCGGATCGCCTTTCTTCCTCGCTCCGGATCGTTGATCGGACAAGCTCGCCCGTCATGAAAGGCATCCTCTTTTCGGCCGACGGGATCGTTCTGGCACTTTTTTTGGGAGGGGTGGCCGTCACCTGGCTCTCTTCGCTCGGGTACCTGCTGATCCTGACCCGGATCGTCCGGGGCCGAGGCGGTTCCGAGCGGCCTGCCGGGGCCGAGCCCGGGATCGCGGTGGTTGTACCGACACTGAACGAGGAAGCTCTGATCGGGGAGAAGATCGCGGACATCCAAAGGAGCGATTTTCCCGGGGACAAGATCGATCTCGTGATCGTGGACGGGGGATCGGAAGACGGGACCGTGGAAAAGGTCAAGGAAAAGATCTCCGGAGGACAAAGGATCAAGCTCTTCCAACTCGCCGGGACTCCCAATAAGGCCGATCAGATCAACCATGCCCTGAGAAATGTGGATCGGGACATCATCGTCTTTTCCGACGCCGATTCCAGGATGGCGGTCTCCTGCGTTAGGGAGCTGGTCGCCGAGCTCGAAGCCGACCCTGGGACGGCCATCATCGGGGCGACCGTGCGCCCCAGGACCGGCCTTCTCGCGGAAAGGATCCACTGGTGGTTCCTCAACGAGCTGTGGTGGCTCGAGGGTGAAGTGTTCTTCTGCGCCGGGGTCCCGGGCGTGTGTTTCGCCGTCCGTCGAAAGGCTCTGTTGTCCATGGACGGGGGCTCCAAGGCGGACGATATCCGCTTGGGACTGGAGGCCGGCGCCAGGGGGTTCCGGGTCCGCCTCAGCCGCCGGGCCCTGGCCACGGAGATCAGGGTCCCGCAGACGGTAAAAGAATTCCTTCAGTTCCGCCGCCGCCGGGGATCCTGTTACGCCCACGAGGTCCTTCGGTTTTCGCGCCGGTCCCGGTCGCCGATCCGGTGGCGGCTGCTGCGTCTCCTCCGGCTCTGGCAATTCCTGGCCACGCCTATATTGGCCGTGGCCGCGGTATTATCGGGCCTCCGGCTTGCGGCCTCCCGTCACTGGCCGCTCGTCATCCTGGTCGGCGCGGCGTTTCTCGTCCCGGCGGTTCTCAAGGTCTTCGAAATGGCCGGCCCGGAGGAGAAGCCTCGACGATGGGCCCTGAGTCTCGAGACGGTCCGATTTCTCGTCCTGTTTCTCGTCTCCCTGCTCGTCATGCGGGTCCCGTTTCCGGGTCAGGGAGCGCTGGGAGGGAAAAGGACATGACCGGAAAACGGCTCAGGACCGGCCGGCGGCTCGTCAAAAGCCTTCTGAGCCCGGTCCATCCCTTCGAAGTGACGGCCCAGCTCTGGAACGCGTGCGACAGCCGTTGCGTTTATTGCCGGTGCCCGGATGTGCAAACCCGGATCATGTCGACCGAAGAATGGCTGAGGATCATCCGCGGGCTCGGACGGCTCGGGACGATCCGGATCAAGTTTCAGGGAGGGGAGCCGACACTGCGGCCCGATTTCGCGGAACTCTCACGCGAAGCGCGGCGGGCGGGCATGATCACCGCCGTCATATCCAACGGCCTGAGATTCGCCGCGAACCCCGGACTGCTCGACGGGCTGGACGAGGCGGTGATCAGCTTGGACTCGCTCCGGCCCAAGGTCAACGACGAGCTGCGCGGGGAGGGCGCCTATCAAGGGGCCATGAGCGCCATCGATCTGTCCCTGCGGCGCGGCCTCAAGACCTATGTGAACATGGCCTTGAGCCGGAGGAACATCGAGGACCTCGAGCCGATGCTGGCCCACTGCGAGCGGAACGGCATCCGGATGAACGCTCAGCCCGTCAAGTTCGGGGTGAGATACTATGACGACGGGGCGCGGGGGATCGCCTTGGCGCCCGACGAGATCCGGCAGGTCTACCGCCGGATGGCCGGCTGGAAGAGGGAGGGACGAGGGCTGATGTTCTCTCCCGCGTCCTATCTCAAGGCCGTGGAGTGGCCCGACCTCGCCCGGAATTCCGTGAAAAGCCCGGGAAGATCAAAATGCGTGGCCGGGAAGTACTATTTCCACATCGATCCTGACGGCGACGTCATTCCCTGCATCCCCAACGGGGCGGACTTCGTCCCGAAGAATATCCTCACGGACGGATTGGTCGGAGCGCTGAAGCATACGGGGTCCCACAACTGCGGCGACTGCTGGTCGCCCTATCTCAACGAGAGGAACCTCCTCTATCGTTTCGATCCCGCGGCCATCCGCGGTTTCCTGAAGCGAAGCTAGCGGACCCCGATGAGCCCGACTCTCGCCATGCGGCTCGCCGCGTCCCCGGTCGGGGGCCCCGCCCGCGAGTGCCTTGTCCCGATCAGCGTGTTCCTTCGGGATGAGGTCCAGCTGTTTTCGGGATTTCCAACGAATCCCGTGTCCCGGATCTTCAGGGAGACCGGAGAGACGACCTCGGCCGGCGTCGCGGCGGCGTTGTACCCGAAATACCGGGATCTCGACCTGCCGCCGGAGCAACGGTTCGAGCTCAGACCGGGCCTGCCTCACCGGGTCGAAGAATGGCTCCGGCCCATCGCCGGGCTCACCAGGACGGCGAGAGAAGGCGGTGGGGACGGCTCCCCGGTGATCCTCCTCGACACGAGGCGAGGAGAGGACATCGCCCCGTTCTTTAGCCTGGAAACCCTGAGCGGCCAGGTCCCCGACGGGAATCACCGGGTTCTGGCCTATACCCTTCTGGCTCCGGAAGTCCCTGACTGCCGGGTGCGGGTGAGGTTCGTCTCCATCCATCCCGCCGTCCTCGCCGTCTCCAACTGCCTGACGCTGGCTCTCCGCTTCCTTATGGACCCTGTTCATACCCCGGGATTCGCGAGGAAGCGCTTCGGAAGACAGAGCCGGTGGGCCTCGGATTGAGCGGATCCGGGCCTGGTCAGGATCGCGCGTCCAGCGTGACGAAAACACCCAGCCGCCTGGCGTCGGGGACGTTCCGGTCGATCTCGTGCGGCACGAACCCCGAGTTGTCCCCGATCCGCAGGCAGTAATAATGGACCGACCCCCATCGGAACCCGACGGGCCTCGGGAATTCGATGATGCTTGCGGGCCCGTTTCGTTCCAGCCGGAGGGCCGTCCTTTCCGCTATTGCGACCCGAACCGTCGTCCGGCCCGGGACGGGGCTTGCCAGGCTCATTATGATGCGGGAGAGGGGCCGCGAAGACCGGATGAGGACGGTCGCCTCGCGGCCGGCCTTCGTCCAGAATCCTCCGGCTTCCGCCCCATGGACATTGTCGTCCTGGAAGAAGACCTCGACGCTTTCGCCGCCGATAGGGAGGGGATTTTTCAGGCGGATATTGGAAAAAGCATACCCGACGACGACAATGGAGAGGACGAACACGATCGCCGCATGAGCGCCGAGCGAAAGCGGCCCCTTGGGGGCCGCCCCGGCCCGCTTCCCTTTCACGAAGATGACGGTCATGAGGGCGGCGGCCAGAAGCCAGGCTCCGAGCACGGGCGCTTTGAGATTCACCGGACCGGCCAGGTCCGGGACCCAAGCCGTCGGATCCATGAGCGCGTTGCCGAGCGATGTCAACAGATGGCTCGAGGTCCCCGTCCCGGCCAAGGCTTCATGGAGGTCGACGTGATACAGCATCCAGGGGGCCCGTGATCCGGCGAAGGCTGCGAGCGCGCCCGCCCCGATCAACGCCGCGAGGACCGAGCTTCCGGCCGTGCTGCGCTCACCGACGAACGCCGCGGCCAAGAAGACCGCCATGATCCATGCGACCGGAAGGACCAGCCGTCCCGGGGGGCAATGGCCTCCCCATTGGCTGAAGTACGAGCAGAGGAACCAGTATGACCCCATGAGGAAAAGTAGGGACAGGGACGCCTTCTTCCGGGTCTTCAAGAGCCGGATAGCGCCCGCGATGAACAGGATGTAAACGGGCGCATAGGGCAGGATCCCGTTGCTCTGGTCGAACAGATAGCCGATCCCGTAACGCGCGATCTCGAACGCTTTGGCCAGGATCCCCGGCCCCGAGCGGCCCTGGAACGGAACCGCCCCCGTGTAAACCACCATGGGGTCGAGCCTGCCGTAAAGGACCCCAAAATAACCGAGATACCCGAGTCCGGAGAGAAAGGGGAGAGAGGTCAGGCATAAGAACCGGGCCCATCGGCGGGAGCCGTTTCGAAAGACCGCCGGCATCACGAGAAGGAACAAGCCCGCCGAGAGCACCACATACTTAACCCCGAACCAGGGAAGGACGGCGATGCAGGCGCCCGCGAGGAGCAGGTCCCCGATCGACCGCTCGTTCCTGAGGATGATCCGATCGAAAATGAAGATCAGGATGAGGGCCGCCGGGACCTCGGGATAGACCAGCTGGGAAAGGAAGAGCATGGGGGGCATGAAGCTAAAGACGGCCCAGGCCCCAAGCGAGGGGGTGGCGCGGCCCGTGAGCCTGATAGCGACGAGGTAGAGGACGGCGCCGAGGATCGCCGAAAGCAGGCACATCGTCAGTCTCGCGGCGAAGACCAGAATGCGTGCGCGGAGCCCGGCCTTATCCGGCCCCGAGGCTAGGACGCTCCCGGCCAGCTCCCCGGCGAGATAGGACGGCAGGACTAGGACGGACGTTCCGGGAAGGTGCTTGGAGTACATGTGCTCGGGGCCCCGCTTGCCCGGGAAGGCATGGGATCGAAGGGGCCCCGGATAGAAAGCGAGATAGTCCTTGTCCCGGTAGTTGTTGAAAAGATCGATATCGCCGTCCCGAAGAAGGCTTTTCGTGATGACGAGGTAATGGGGTTCGTCGCCGGTGAAGGGCTGGGGCGGGAAGACGAGCCCGGAGGCAAGGAACGCGTAAGCTAAAAAGGACATCCCCGCCAGCTTCCGGGCGGTCGATCCAGGATTGGCCTCGGTCTTTTCGAAGGCCTGCCGGACGCGGGAGGGGAAGACCTCGGGATGGGAAGCTCTCAGGCGCAACAGGAAGACAGTCAGGAGATAGATCGTTCCAAGAATGGAGACGGGTAAAAGCACCGTCCGGATATCCCGAAGGAAGGTCGCGTATTGAACGAAAACGAGAGAAAGAAGGAGGAGAGGCGACAAGGACAACACCAGGGAGGAGGCCAGCTTCGCGGGATCTTCTCCGGTCCTCGCGGCCAGCGCGCGCACGGCCCTTCCCGAGGCCAAGGCCAGAACGGCGCCTAGGAAGAGCGTTAGGGTCGCTAAAACCGGGAGGAAGAGAACCGCTTCGCCCCGGCCGAACGGCGGATGGGCCACGGAGAGCCAGACGTACGCGGATAGGGCCTGGACCTCGAGGAGGAAAAGCGCCAGGGCCCGGATCCTCTTGGAGATAAGCTTAATAAAAGCGTTCATGGGCCCAGCCCGGATGAAGGCTCCCGGGAGCTTTTTCCGGACGCACACGGGCGATTATGTCGGAATTGACCGATATCGTCAATGGCTCTCACTGGGACGCACGTCCTCTGAGCGCAGTTCGGTGCCGGCTCCTGCCGTGATGGCAATGAGGGCTTTGGCAAAGGGCCTTGCTCCCGGCTCCGGTCAAGATCGCTTTCTCAGAGTTCGGGGACATTCCTAAGAGACGGATTTGCTTGTTGCCGCGGGCTTTATCCTGCGTTTGATTTGTGGCCGCAAGCTTTAGCTTGCGTCTTAGCCGAAGCGCAACCTAAAGGTTGCGGCTACAACCCGGATTCTGCGGACGGGGAATCGTGCCCGCCGCTTGCGGTTTCCGGCGACGTCTGCTACAAATGTAACTTGAATAATCGTTTCCTCCCCATCCTGCTTTTCCTGCTAACGGCCCTGGTCGCGCCGCTCCCGTCGCGCCCCGCCGACCCGCCGTCGAAGCCGGTCCGGACGGCCGATTTCCGGGCGGAGATCGGCACCGACTCCCTGGAACGCCGCTATTACCGGCCGACCTTCCGGTTCTCGTTCCCGGTCCCCGGGGCGCCCGATTGGCGGTGGAACGCGGGGCTGATGTATGACCAACGGATGAACGGGAGCCTGCGGGGGGCGACGGACTTCTGGCTGAACACGGGGATTGAGCGCCGGTTCGGGGGGAGATGGAGCTTCGAGGCCGCCGTCCGGCATATGTGCCGCCACGAGACGTCTCGTGACAACCCCGCCATCCTCGACGTCAACGAGGTCCTGGGGATCGTCCGGCTCCGCGAGAAGGCTTTCGAGCTCGGATTTGGATTCGGCGGTTACGTCGGCAAGACCGGGGATTATCGCCGTCTGGCGACGGCGAGCCTGGTCCTGCCCGGTTTCCCGGCCGCCGGGATCGCGCTCGAGGGCGAGGTCAAATGGGTCGATTTCACGGAATGGCTCTATGAAGCGGGCTTCTCGGTGGCCCTCGGTTCGAACACGGCCCTGTTCCTGCGCGGCACTCGGACCTACCGCTTCCCGGCCGGGGTCTATCTCGGCTTCCGCTACTCCTCGGGCGAGACTGGGGGTCGGCCCTTGGAGCATTTCATGTTCTCGGCCGGTGCCGTCCCCTTCGACGAGCACTACAAGCTTGCCGCTTCCGGCGAATACCGGCTGGAGGTCCACAGGAAAGGGCCATCCAGACTTGTCGCGGACGTTGAATTCAGCTCTCCCGTCCTCGCCGGGGACAGCTTCTTCGCCCAGTTCCGGCCCGATAAGCTCGTCTATGCCATCAAAGGGGAATATGAGAGGGAAGTTGGCCGAGCCCTATATGCTTCCTGGTACGCCGTGTACGCCGCCGACATGCCTGCGGACAAGGCCAGGCCTTTTGCCGGCTCCTTGGCGACCGGACTCAAGCTGAAGAACCAACCGTACTTCGAACGGCTCGACCGGAGGTTTCGTTTCGACGTCGCTGCGGGCTGGAACTTCAAGCTCGACGAGGAACTGACGGTCCGGGCGGGCGTCAATACGGCCCAAGGAAGCGGGGTGAGGCTTGGAGCCGACCTCGGGTGCCGGATGCGGGGGCGCCGCCGGGCTGAGATCGACGTCCGTGTCTTCGCGGATACCGGGAGGACGGTCACCGTCAGGCCCTTCGTCGGCTTCAGGAACGGCCCGTCGCTCAGCGGGGACGGGCCGACAGGAACCCTTAAGTTCGTCGCCGGGGTCGGACTTTACAAGTGGCTCTGAGTCCCGAGGGCCGATAACCCCGGCCGGCGGGACCTCAGTCCTGCTTCTTGTCCTTGTCCTCGTCCTCTCCGCCGGCCGAGGGCTCTTCCTTCTTCTTCTGGACCAGGGCGGACTTGAGGAGGTCGCCGAAGACGCCGAACTTGGTGGGTTCTTCCTTGGAGGTGGGCTTAACCTCCTCCTTCTTCTCACGCTTTTCGCGGCCCGTCCGGACGCGCTGTTCATCAAGCCCGTCCTCCTTCTGCTTGACAGCGGCCAGGGCCTCCATCTCGGATTCTTCCTCGACGAGCCTCTCCTCGATGACCCGGCGCTCGCTCTTCTTTGGCCGGGCGGACTTATCGCCCTCGAGCTTCGGCTTCTTCTTCTTGAGAGGCTTTTCCTTCTTGGCCGTCGTCGCCGCCTTGGCCTTTTCCTCCTCGGTGGTCGGTGGCGTGGGCGGAGGCATCGGCGGTTCGGCCGCGGGCCCGGCCTCGCGCGCGCGCGTGGGTGCGGACTTCGGGGCCTTCGGCGTGAGGTCGATGATCTCCGGCTCGCCTTCCTGGAAAGGCTCCTCCTCTTCCTCCTCGAGGAAGCCGACGGTGCCGGGCGGCAGGTAGTTCGCGTCCCGGCGGACGCGGGGGAGGGCCTCCTCCTCGGCCGCGGGGGCCTCGGTCGGGATGACGTCCAGAATGTCCTCGATCTCGGAGATGGGCTCCTGGTAGATGAAGAGCCCCTTCTTCTTCTCGGACTTGGCGAATTCGGAAGAGTTGAGCAGGGTGAACTCCACGTCTTCCTGCGTCGTCTGCTTGAGGATATCGACGAGGTGGTACGCGCGGAGGAAGTGCAGGGCGTGGCCGGGCGAGGACAAGGCGGAATTCCGGAAGACCAAGATGAGCAGGTCCTGAAGGTCGAGGTCGCCGCGCTGCCCGGTAAGCGGCAGGAGGGCGGCGATGTTCTCGCGCTCGAGGTAGATGATCTTGTTGGGTTCGGCGAACGTGAAGGCCTCCTCGCCGGCGTCGGCGAAGCGATCCTCCGCCGGGTCGTAGGCGAGCTTCATGGCCGAGATTTTCTTCTTGGATTTCTTGATCCAGAAGTGGAACAGGGCCGGGCCCTTCCGCTCGAGGGTCAGGCTCGTTCCCTGGGGAATGTTGTGGGCGACGTAAAAGTCCTTGAGCCCGAGGAAGTAGCCTCCGTTCGGGTAATAGAAAAGGGTATAGGTCTTGCCGTCCTCCGGGTCGGTAAAGGCGTATTCCCGGGCGTGGCTCAAGGCCTTGCCTAGGCTCCGAGGAACCTTGATCCCGCCCGAAAGGATCTCGCGCCAAGTTAGGTAGATCTTGATCGGGAAATCCTGGACGTGGCTCATCTCCGGTTTCTCGAGCTCTACGAGCTCGGGGACCCGGGCGAACGGGGCCGCAAGAGGCAGACCCTCGGGCAGGGCGTTGAGGATCTTCTTGAGGTGCCACCGGCCCCAGCCGGCGAACGTCAGGGCGACGAAGTCCTTCCGGTGCTTCTTGTCGAGGGCGTAGCCGAGGCTCATGCAGGTGATGTCGAAGAGGTCGCTCGAGGCCTCCAGTCCGAAGAACTTCTTTACGAGGTCCTCGGTCGAGGAGGAGACCCGGGTCCGCTCGAACTCGGCCCCGATCTCCTTGACCTTCGCCTCAGGGACGTCGACCCGCCGGGCGAGGAGCTGCCAGAAATCATTCCAGCCGAAGAGCGCGGGGGTCTTGCCCAGCTCGGTCCGGAGGTTCTTCTCCAGGGCCCTCAGGTCCCGCTCCCTCATGGGAAGCTCGGTGAGCCTGGGATCGCTCGCCCGGTCCAGGACCTCGGCTGTCGCGTTCCGTCCCTCGACGTTCGACGGCAGGAGGACCAGGGTCTTCGTCTTCTTCATATAATCGATGTACTTCCGGAAGACGCCGCCGCCGTCGTAGTCGACCTCGAGCATTTCGCAGTTGAAGCTCTTGTAGAAGGTCCGGTCGACGACCTTGAGGATCACGGCCCCCTTGAAGTGCTCGACGTTCTTGCTGCCGACGGTCAGGGTTTCGTCGTAATCCTTGTGGATGTAGTCGCCCACCTCGTACCGGACGCAGGGATCGTAGCGCTTGACATCCTTGCTCCTCTGGCCGGCCGTCTTCAGGAAGGCGAGCTTCTGCGCCAGGTCATGGAGGGCTGCCGGCCGGGGGCTGCGGGCGAGCTCCTCCTCGATGAAGGCCGCGTCCCCGGGGGCGATGGCCGTTGTGATCGCGTTCTCTGGATTGTTCATGGTGTTATTTTTTTCCCATCAGCAGGAGGCAGATGACCTTCTGGACGTGGAGCCGGTTCTCGGCCTCGTCATAGACGACGGAGTTCGGGGAGTCGATGACCTCGTCGGTGACCTCGTCGCCCCGGTGGGCGGGCAGGCAGTGCATGAAGAAGGCGTCCGGTTTGGCGTGGGCCATGAGGGCGGCGTTGACCTGGTAGGGGGCGAAGATGCGGGCCCTCTTCTCCTTCTCGGCCTCCTGGCCCATCGAGGCCCAGACGTCCGTGTAGACGGCGTCGGCGCCGCGGGCGGCCTCGGCCGCGTCGTTGGTCACGAGAAGGCGGAAGCCCGTCTCCTTGCCGTCCTCGAGGGCCTGCCGGACGATCTCGGCGTTCGGCTCGTAGCCGGCGGGTGTGGCCACGGCCATCTTCGTCCCGGCCTTGGCGGCCGCGAACATCAGGCTGTGACAGACGTTGTTGCCGTCGCCGACATAAGCGAATTTCAGGCCGGAGAGCCCCCCCTTCTTCTCGTGGAGCGTGTAGAAATCGGCCATGGCCTGGCAGGGGTGGAGGAGGTCGGTCAGGGCGTTGATGACCGGGATGCGGGTGCTCTTCGCCAGGTCGAGGATGATCTGGTGGCCGAAGGTCCGGAGCATGATCCCGTCCACCCAGCGTTCGAGATTCTTGCCGACGTCGTAAATGCCTTCGCGAGAGCCGAGCTGAATGTCGGACGGGGCCAGGTAGATGGCCTCACCGCCGAGCTGGAGCATGCCGACTTCGAAGGTCATGCGCGTCCGGAGGGAGGGCTTCTGGAAGATCATGGCCAGGATCTTGCCCTTGAGCGCCTTGCCATAGTGCCCGGGGCGTTTTTTCATGTCGTCGGTCATGTCGAGCATCTGCTGGAACTCATATCGGGTCAGGTCGTGGATGGCGATGAAATCCTTGTGCATCGTGTCCTCCTATGTCGTAGCGACGATCTTCGTCCCTGAGCGGTTGATGAGGGCGGCTCTGAGGTGCCCGGCCGTCGTGATCAGGACCTCCTGCCCGCCCGCCTCGATGTATTCGACGGCCGCCCGGATCTTGGGGCCCATCGACCCCGCCGGGAACTGCCCGTCGGCCAGGTGCCGGCGCGCTTCCTCCACCGTCAGGACCGGGGCCTCCCTCTGCGAGGGCTTCCCGTAGTCGAGATAAACCCGATCGATGGCCGTCAGGATGACGAACAGGTCCACCTTGACCTCGCGGGCGAGAAGGCTCGCCGCGTAATCCTTGTCGATGACGGCCTCGACGCCCTCGAAGAGCCCGCGGCTGTTGATGATGACCGGGATGCCGCCCCCGCCCGCCGCGATGACGATGCGGCCGGCCTGGACCAGGTCCCGGATGACCCACTTGGGGACGACATCGATGGGGATCGGCGACGGGACGACCTTGCGCCAGCCCCGGCCGGCGTCCTCGATCATGATCCACTTCTTCTCGGCCATGAGTTCGCGGGCCCGCGCCTCGGAGTAGAAGGGACCCACGGGTTTGGTCGGGCGCCCGAAGGCCGGGTCGTCCTTGTCGACGACGACTTGGCTGACGATCGAGGCGACCTCCTTATCCAGGGAGTTCCGCCTCAGCTCGTTGACGATGTTCTTCTCGAGCATGTAGGCCATGCTGCCCTCGGTCATGGCGTTGCAGACGTCCAGGGAGTAGGGCGGGATGCGGTCGGCGGCGCCCTCCATCTGGATGAGGAGATTACCGACCTGGGGGCCGTTCCCATGGACGATGATCAGCTCATAGCCCTTCTTGACGACGTGGACCATGAGCTCGGCCGCCTCCCGGGCGTTCGCCATCTGGTCCTCCTGCTGGCCGTGCGCGTTGTCCGGCAGGAGGGCGTTGCCCCCGAAGGCGATGAGGGCCGTCTTGCGTTTCATCCGTTCCCTTCCGTCCCCTTCCTCAGAAGCCCTTCAGGACGTCCTGGAGGGTCGGCGAGCCGATCTCCTCGAGCTCGTAGCCCACGCGGAGGATCGGCTGGCGGGCCGTGAGGACCCGGGTGATGTCGATGGGCGTCCCGCTGACGATGAGGTCACAGTCGATCTTGGCGATCGTCTTTGCCAGCTCTTCGGTCTGCTTCTCGCCGTAACCCATGGCGGGCAGGACCTTGTCGAGGTGGTTGTACTTCTGGAACGTTCTCTTGATGCTGCCGACGGCGTAGGGCCGGGGGTCGATGATCTCGGCGGCGCCGTACTTTTGCGCGGCCACGATGCCCGCGCCGTACTTCATCCCGCCGTGGGTCAGGGTCGGACCGTCTTCGATGACCAGGACGCGCTTGCCGGCGATTTGCTTGCCGTTCTCGACGATGATCTTGGAGTTGGCCTTGATGACGACGGCCTTGGGGTTGAACTTCTTGATGTTCGCGACGACCTGGGCAACCTTCGCCTTCTCGGCCGTGTCGATCTTGTTGATGACGATGACGTCGGCCCGACGGAAGTTCGTCTCGCCCGGATGGTAGAGGAGCTCGTGCCCGGCCCGGTGCGGGTCGGCCACGACGATCTCGAGGTCGGACCGGTAGAAGGAGAAGTCGTTGTTGCCGCCGTCCCAGAGGATGACGTCCGCTTCCTTCTCGGCCTGCGCCAGGATGGCCCCGTAATCGACGCCGGAGTAGATGATGATGCCGTTGTCGATATGCGGCTCATACTCCTCCCGTTCCTCGATCGTGCACTCGTGCTTGTCAAGGTCGGAGTAGGCGGCGAAGCGCTGGACCTTCTGCTTGGCCAGGTCGCCATAGGGCATCGGGTGACGGATCGCGGCGACCTTGCGCCCCTTGGCCTTGAGGAGGAGGGCGACCTTGCGGCTCGTCTGGCTCTTGCCGGACCCGGTCCGGACGGCGCAGACGGAGACGACGGGCTTGCTGCTCTTGATCATCGTGGCGTCCGGCCCGAGGAGGACGAAATTGGCCCCGGCGGCCATTGCCTGGGAGGCCTTGTGCATGACGTACTCGTGGGTGACGTCGCTGTAGGCGAAATGGACCTCGTCGACCTCATACTTGGCAATGAGGGCGTCCATCTCCGATTCCGCGTAAATGGGGATCCCCTTGGGATACAGCTTCCCCGCGAGCGCCCGGGGGTATTTGCGGCCCTCGATGTCGGGGATCTGGGCGGCCGTGAACGCCACGACCCGGTATTCGGCGTTGTCCCGGAAATAGGTGTTGAAGTTGTGGAAATCCCGCCCGGCGGCGCCCAGGATAAGTACCTTTTTCATTCGTCTCTCTCCTTTGCAAAATATAAAAAATCCACCCTACGTGCTTTACTCATATTCGATTGTCAAGAAATAGGTCTTAAGTATAACAAAAATCAGCGGCTGGAACAAGAAGGAGGGGCAGGTCATCGCCGCTTCCTCCGGGATATCCCCTCCGTCCTTCGTGCCGCTATCCGGACCGGAATCGGGAGCGAAGCGTTTATCGAAGGAAAAACCGAGATCTGCCCCGGGAAGAGAGTATAATAGGGGCATGATAGGCATCATGTCGGACTCTCATGACAATCTGACGGCAATCAGGCTGGCCGTGCGCCTGTTCAACGACGCGAAATGCGACCTCGTCGTCCATGCCGGGGACTTCGTCGCCCCGTTCGCGGCCTTGGAGCTCCACAACCTCGACTGCCCGGTCAAGGCGGTCTTCGGCAATTGCGACGGCGAGAAGAAGGGCCTCACGGCCGCGTTCGAGGGGATGGGCGAGATCGCCGTGGCCCCGCTCGGCTTCGAGTACGCCGGCCGCCGATTCCTGGTCTCGCACCTGGAAATTCCGGTCCCGGTCCGCCGGGGGGCCCCGACCTGCGACGTTCTGGTCTTCGGCCATACCCACAGGCCGAAGTCCCGGCGCGAGCACGGCGTCCTGATCGTCAATCCAGGAGAAGCCGGCGGCTGGCTGCACGGCAAGAGCACCGTCGTATTGCTCGACCCGAAGGATCTCTCTATCAAGATCGTCACTTTGTGAACGTGGAGGCCAACTGTGAACAAGGGCATGTCGAATCGATACAAGCCTACGTGGAAGAAGGGGTCAGGTCTCAACTTTTCAACTTTTTCCGAAAAAATTAAAAAGTTGAGACCTGACCCCTCGGCCATCAAGAAAGGGCCGTCGCGGACGCCGAACAGCGGCCGCAAAGGCTAGCGCCGGCCTTCGACGAACGGCCGATTTGGTATTGACAGTTCACCCTGATTTCCTTAATATATAAAGGCTTTAAAAAGCTGAGGATAGGCGCGTGGCTCAGTGGTAGAGCGCTTCCTTGACACGGAAGAGGTCGTGGGTTCAATTCCCTCCGCGCCTACCAAGTGTGGTTTGGGAGTCAGTGTACATTAGCACGTCGAACGTTCGCGTCCTGAAGGACCTGCCCCCCCTTGTCGAATTAATTTTGTCATGAACGAAGTTTATCGTATCGGGAAAGGGACGACTGTCGCCGCGGCGATCTCCGGGCTGAATCTCGGCCGGAAACCGGTCGCGGGGAGGATCGGCGACCGGCTCGTCGACCTCGGGACCCCGCTCGACGCGGACGCCGAAGTCTCGCTCGTCTTCCCGGGCGCGCCCGAAGCCCTCGACATCCTGCGGCACAGCGCCTCCCACCTCCTGGCCCAAGCCGTCCTCGAACTTTATCCCGAGGCCAAGACCGGCATCGGCCCGGCCGTAGAGAACGGGTACTACTACGATTTTCTCCGCGAGTGCCCGTTCGCTCCCGATGACCTTGCGGCCATCGAGAAGCGGATGAAGGAGATCGTCGAAGCGGACCTCTCCGTCCGCCGCGTGGTCCTCGACAAGGATGAGGCCGTCCGCATGTTCGAGGCCAGGGGTCAGGAACTCAAGGTCGAGCTTATCCGGGAGAAGGGCGAGGCAAAGGTGACCGTCTACGAACAAGGCGGCTTCGCCGATTTCTGCCTCGGCCCCCACGTCCCCTCGACCGGTCCCCTCCGCCACGTCAGGCTCCTTTCGGTGTCCGGCGCCTACTGGAAGGGCGACGAGAAGGGGCGGCAGCTCCAGCGCATCCATGGCACCGCCTTCTTCACCAAGAAGGAGCTCGACGAATACCTGGCCATGCTCGAGGAGGCCAAGAAGCGCGACCACCGACGGCTCGGCCAGGAACTCGATCTCTTCAGCACCGCCGAAGATCTGGGCGGCGGCCTCATCCTCTGGCATCCCAAGGGCGCCCGGGTCCGGGCCGTCATCGAGCAGTACTGGCGCGAGCGGCATTGGGACGGCGGCTACGAGATCCTCTACACTCCCCACATCGGCCGCGAGTGCCTCTGGCAGACCTCTGGCCACCTCGGCTTCTATAAGGACAGCATGTACTCGCCGATGCCGATCGACGAGCAGAACTACTACCTGAAGCCGATGAACTGCCCATTCCACATCTTGATCTACAAGTCCCGGATGCGGTCGTACCGGGACCTGCCCCTGCGTTGGGCTGAGCTCGGGACCGTCTACCGCTACGAGCGGAGCGGGACCCTCCACGGCCTGCTCCGCGTCCGGGGCTTCACCCAGGACGACGCCCACATCATCTGCACCCCCAGCCAGATCGAGGACGAGATCCTGCGGGTCCTCGACTTCTCGATCTCCATCCTCGCGGCCTTCGGGTTCACGGACAACAAGATCGAGCTTTCCGTGCGCGACCCGAAGAACCCGGCCAAGTACGCCGGGAGCGAGGCGATGTGGGTCCAGGCCGAGGCCGCCCTGGTCAAGGCCCTCGACGCCCGGGGCCTCCCTTACGAGCGAATGGAGGGCGAGGCCGTCTTCTACGGGCCGAAGATCGACATCAAGGTCAAGGACGCCATCGACCGCTTCTGGCAGTGCACGACCATCCAGTTCGATTTCAACATGTCGGAACGGTTCGACATGACCTACGTCGGCGAGGACGGGAAGACCCATCGGCCCTACATGGTCCACCGGGCCCTGCTCGGCTCCCTGGAGCGGTTCTTCGGGATCCTCGTCGAGCATTACCGCGGGAGCTTCCCCTTGTGGTTGGCCCCGGTCCAGGCGATCGTCCTGCCGATCGCCGACCGCCACGAGGCCTACGCCCTCGAGCTCGAAGGGAAGCTCAAGGCGGGCGGCCTCCGCGCGGCCGTGGACTTTTCGCGGGAGAAGATCAACCGGAAGATCCGGGAGGCCGAGATGCAGAAGATCCCCCTCATCCTCGTTGTTGGGGACAAGGAGGCGGCCGCAGGGACGGCCTCCCTCCGCGTCCATGGGGCCGGCGACCGGGGTGCGATCGACGTGGCCGAGCTCCTGGCCAAGGCCGGGGAGCTCGTCAGGAATAGGTCTTTGGTTGTCAATCTTTAGAGGAGGACCCACATTTTTAGACGTCAACCTTTCCATCCCGTGAGCGCGAAGGCCAAGCCGCACAGGATCAACGAGATGATCCAGGCGAAGGAGATCCGGGTCATCGACGACGAGAAGAAACCCCTGGGGGTCCTGCCCACCATCCAGGCCCTGGCGATCGCCAGGGAGCGGGGACTGGACCTGGTCGAGATCGCTCCCCAGGCGGCGCCGCCGGTCTGCCGGATCACGGATTACGGGAAGTTGCTGTATGAGCTCCATAAAAAGGAGCACGAGGCCCGGAAACACCAGAAGCAGGTCCAGATCAAGGAAATCAAGTTCCGGCCGAAGATCAGCGTGCACGACTACGACTTCAAGATGAAGCACATCCGCCGGTTCCTCGAGGAAGGCGACAAGGTCAAGGTGACCGTTATGCTCAGGGGCCGGGAAAAACAGAAGCCCGAGCTCGGGATCGTGGTCCTCGACAAGGTCCTCGGGGCCGTCCAAGGGATCGGCGCCCGGGACGGGGACATCCGGAGACAGGACTGGTCCGTATCGGCGCTCGTCGTCCCGGCGAAAACAGGAGGAAAAGATGCCAAAATTAAAAACCCACAAGGGAATCCAAAAGAGATTCAAGGTCACGGCGAAAAAGAAAATCCTGCACAGTAAGGCCAACAAGAGCCACATCCTGACGAAGAAGGCCTCCAAGAGGAAGCGCTATCTGGGGAAGAAGGCCCTCGCCAGCCCCGCCGACATGAAGGCCCTCAGGAAAATGCTGCCGTACGAGGCCTGAGGCCCGCGCCCGAAGCCATGAAGACCCAAGGAGAACACGATGCCTAGAGCCAAGAGAGGAACGAAGAGGAAGGATAAGAGGACCAAAGTCCTAGAGCGCGCCAAGGGCTACTGGGGCGCCAAAGGCCACAATTACCGGACTGCCAAAGAGGCGGTGGAGAAATCTCTCCAGTACGCCTACAGGGACCGCCGCGCCAAAAAGCGCGCGTTCCGGACCCTGTGGATCATCCGGGTCAAGGCGGCCGCCATGGCCAACGGGATCACTTACAGCCGGTTCATCCAGGGGCTGAAGAAGCTCAACATCGAGCTCGACCGCAAGATCCTGGCCGAGCTGGCCGTCCGCGCTCCCGAGACCTTCGCCGCCATCGCCGCGAAGGCCCGGGAAGCCGTAGCCTGACCCGGGCGATGACGCGCCTTCAGGCCCGGATCGAGGAATTCACGAAGAAGCTCGGGGAGGAGTCCGCCCGAGTCCGGGACGCCCGGGGCCTGGCGGACCTCCGGAACGAGTTCCTCGGCCGCAAGAAAGGCTGTCTTGCCTCCCTGTTCGAGGAGATGAAGGGCCTCCCCGCCGCGGAGAAGCCCGAGGCGGGCGGCCTGATCAACGCGTTCAAGGAGCGCGCCCAGGAGGCGATCGCCGACCTGGAGGCGAAGCTCGCCGCCGGGGCCGCCGGGCCGGCCCGGGCCTTCGACCCGACCCTGCCGGGGCGCCACCCTTACTGGGGCGCGCCGCACCCGGTCGTCCTCTTCCAGCAGGAGATCGAGTCCATCTTCACCGCCATGGGCTTCTCGATCGAGGAGGGACCCGAGATCGAGACGGACTACTACAACTTCGAGGCGCTCAATTTTCCGCCCCACCACCCGGCCCGGGACAGCTGGGACACGCTCTACGTCGCCGAGAAGGTCGTCCTCCGGACGCACACCTCGCCCGTCCAGATCCGGGTCATGGAGAAGAGGAAGCCCCCCATCCGGATCATCATCCCCGGCAAGGTTTACCGCCGGGAGACGACGGACCCGACGCACCTGCCCATGTTCTACCAGATCGAGGGCCTCGTCGTCGACGAGGGCATCACGTTCGCCCACCTCAAGGGGACCCTGGAGCACTTCATCCGGGCCCTGTTCGGCGAGAAGCTCAAGATCCGTTTCCGGCCGAGCTTCTTCCCCTTCACCGAGCCGTCGGCCGAGGTGGACATCGAGTGCTTCGTCTGCGGCCGCAAGGACCAGGCCTGCCGCGTCTGCGGCGGGACCGGCTGGAAGGAGATCCTGGGGGCGGGCATGGTGGACCCCCAGGTCTTCAAGAACGTCAACATCGACCCCGAGAGATATTCCGGCTGGGCGTTCGGCCTGGGGATCGACCGGACCGCGATGTTGTCCTACCAGATCCCCGAGATGCGCTTCTTCTACGAGAACGACCTCCGGTTCCTCAGGCAGTTCAACCTCAAATGAAGATCAGTCTGGATTGGCTCAACGAATACGTGAAGGTGGACCTGCCCCTTCCCGAGCTCCTCGAGCGGCTGACGATGATCGGCCTTGTCGCCGAGAAGGCCCAAGAGGTCGGTGGGGATCACGTCCTCGAGGTCGAAACCTACGCCAATCGGCCCGATACGCTCGGCCACATCGGGATCGCCCGGGAGGTCGCGGCGATGACCGGTGCCCCGCTCATCCCCCGGAAATGGCCGGTCGTTGAACTCGAGGAAAAGACGGCGGATCTCACCGACGTCCAGATCCTCGACGAGGCCCTCTGCCCGCGCTACTGCGGCCTCCTTATCCGCGGCGTCGCCGTCGGGCCCTCGCCCGACTGGCTCCGGACGAGGATCGAGGCCATGGGACTGCGGACCGTCAATAACGTCGTCGACGTGACGAACTACGTTCTGTTCGCGACGGGCCAGCCTATCCACGCGTTCGATTTCCGGAAGCTCGCCGGCGGCCGGATTGTCGTCCGCCGGGCCATGAAGGGCGAGAAGTTCAGGAGCCTCGACGGCGGCGTCATCGAGCTCGCCCCGGAGATGCTGGTCATCGCCGACGAGGCGAAGCCCGTCGCCCTGGCCGGCGTCATGGGCGGCGAGGAGACCGGCGTCACCGACGCGACCGTCGACGTCTTCATCGAGAGCGCCTGCTTCGATCCGATATCGGTCCGGCTGACCGCCAAGAAGGCCGGGCTTTCGACAGACGCCTCCTACCGCTTCGAACGCGGGACCGACCCCGGCTTCCCGCCCGAAGCGGCCCGGATGGCGGCGTCCCTGCTCTGCCGGTTCGGCGGCAAGGCGTCCAAGGGGCTCATCGATGTCCATCCGAAGCCCCGCAAGCCCAAGTCCGTCGTCCTCCGTCACCGCCGGATCGCCGACCTCCTCGGCGTCGACGTCCCGGCGGATTTCGTGCCGCGGCTCCTCGCGGACCTCGGGTTCCGCGTCGAGGAGAGCCAGAAGGGGACGTGGATCGCCGAGGTTCCTTCGTTCCGGGTCGATATCGAGAGGGAAGCGGACCTCATCGAGGAGGTCGCCCGTTTCTACGGGTACGACAAGATCCCTTCGGAGCGGACACCGGACCGGTCCTTCGAGCCGCCGGCCAACCGGAAGAGGGAGCGCGTCCAGAAGCTCCGCCAGGTCCTCCTCCACCACGGGTTCGACGAGGTCATCAACTTCAGCTTCTCGGACCCGGAGAAAGAGGCCGCCCTGGGGAGCGGCCGGGAGCCCGTCGCTCTCCTTAATCCCCTCTCGGCCAGGTCCGCGACCATGCGGACGACCTTGATGATGGGCCTCCTCGAGAACGCCGCCCGGAACCTGAACCGCGGTCTTGAAGGCGTCCACATCTTCGAGGCGGGCGGCATCTATTTCCGCCATGACGAGGCCTATTGCGAACAGCTTTCGCTCGGGCTCCTCGCTACGGGGCGGGTGGGCTTGTCGAACTGGCAGTCCCGGCCGGAGGATACCGATCTCTTCGTCCTCAAGGGGGCCGTCGAAGCAGCGATGACCGTCCTGCGCTACGAGCCGTTCGGCTTCGAAGAGGCGGACCACCCATTCTTTGAGCCCGAGGCGTCGCTGGCCCTCGTCTACAAGGGCGAGAGGGTCGGATTCCTGGGGATCCTCAAGAAGGCCCTGCGGGACCTGTATTCGGTCGAGGGGACCATTTACGCCGCCGAGATCGACCTGGCAGTGCTGCTGGGGAAACAGCCGAAGCCGTTCGCGTTCGCGCCGGTCCCGAAGTTCCCCGGCGCCGTCCGCGACCTGTCGTTCCTCGTGGACCGAAAACTCTCCTGGCAGGACGTCCGGCACGTGCTGACCAGGCTTTCGGTCCCCATCCTCGAGGGGTTCGAGCTCACCGACCGGTTCTCCGGTCCCTCGGTCCCCTCGGACAAGGTCAGCCTGTCCGTCCGGTTCCGGTACAGGAGCGCTCAGCGGACCCTCCTGGCCGAAGAGGTCGATAAGGCCCAGCAGGAGGTCGTCGGCCACCTGAGGTCCGCCCTGAACGCCACGTTGAGGGAGGGAAGTAAAATTGACAACCGAACTTGACCGAATTAAGATACTCGAGGGGAAGATCTCTCAGGTCGTCGAGTACGTCAACAAGCTCGGGGCCGAGAACGAGAAGCTCCGCCAGCAGCTCAAGGAGTTCAAGACGGAGAAGAAGGAACTCGAGGAGCAGGGGAAGAAGGTCGCCCGCCTCGACGAGGAGCTGAAGAGGAGCGAGGGCGAGCGGGAGGCCGTCAAGGCGAGGATCGAGGCCCTCATCGGCCAGATCGACCAATTGGGGATATGATCGACAAAATCGTCGAGATCGAGATATACGGTCAGCGTTACCGTATCCGCGTCAAAGGAGAAGAGGATGAAAAGTATATCGGCCACTTGACTTCGTACGTCGATCAGAAGATGCACGAAGTGGCCGTGAAGTCCAAGTCGGCGGATGCGACGAAGATCGCCGTGCTGGCGGCCCTCAACATCGCCGACGAGTTCTTCCTCGGCCAGAAGCAACTCGATCAACTGAACGAAGCGATCGGCCACATGGAGACCGAGATGGAAAGTTTGGAGGTTCATCTGTCGCAAGATGAAAATACATACAAGAGTCTGGGAAAGGCCACATCATGATCGGGATATTCGAGACCGCGCCGCCGGGGGACCGTTCGACCTAAGTGCCCCTGGGAGCGCCGCCCGGCGCCCCTCCCTCGAGGGGACATTGCGCCCCATGTGACGGTTTCCCGTTCCTCCCTCCTCTCGTCTCCTGTGATCACATAAGGAGGTGAGCATCGTGACTATCAACGTCGTAATCATCTACGTCGGCGGCGCCCTCATTGCCGCCCTGCTGGCCGCCGTCGTCGCCCTGTCCCTGAAGAGGAAGGCTGCGGCCCGGCGCGTCTCGGAGGTCGAGGAGGAATCCCGGGGGATCCTCGCCCGGGCCGCCGAGGAGGCCGAAAAGATTCGGCGCGAGGCTGCGATCACAGCCAAGGAGCGCGACCTGGCCCGCCAGGCCGAATTCGAGCTCCAGACCCGCGAGCAGAAGAAGAAGATCGCCGAGACGGAGCGCCGTCTCATCAACAAGGAGGAGAACCTCGAGAGGCGATTCCAGGCCATCGAACGGAAGGAGCGCGATTTCTCCCAGAAGGAGCGCCGCCTCGAAACCAAGGAGAAGGAGATCGAGGCCCTTGAAGCGAAGATCGGCGAATCCCTCAAGAAGGAGATGGCCGAGCTTGAGCGCATCTCCGGACTGACCCAGGAGGAGGCCCGGGGGATGCTCATCCGGAAGATCGAGGACGAGGCCCGGATGGAGGCCATCCAGACCGTCCGGCGCATCGAGGAGGAGGCCCGGGAGAAGGCCGCGGCCTCGGCCCGCGAGATCATCGTCAACGCCATCCAGCGCTCGGCCGCCGAGCACGTCGTCGAAACGACGGTTTCCGTCGTCGATCTCCCGTCGGAGGACATGAAGGGCCGGATCATCGGCCGGGAGGGCCGGAACATCCGGGCCCTGGAGCAGGCGACCGGCGTCGACATCATCGTCGACGACACGCCGGAGGCCGTCATCCTGTCGAGCTTTGACCCGATCCGTCGCGAGCTGGCCCGGCTGTCGATCGAGAAGCTCGTCATGGACGGGCGCATCCACCCGGCCCGCATCGAGGAAATCGTCGAGAGCGTCAAGGCCGACCTCGAGCAGAAGATCAAGCAGGAGGGCGAATCGGCCGTCTTGGAGCTCAAGGTCCACAACGTCCATCCCGAGCTCATCAAGCTCCTGGGCAAGCTCCGCTACCGGACGAGCTACGGCCAGAACGTCCTTCAGCACTCCAAGGAGGTCGCCATGCTCTCGGCCCTGATGGCCCGGGAGCTCGGGGCCGACGTCAACGTCTCCCTCCGGGCGGGACTCCTGCACGACATCGGCAAGGCGGTGGACAAAGACGTCGAGGGGACCCACACCGAGCTCTCCGTCGAGCTGACGAGGAAGTACGGCGAGAACGAGAGGGTCGTCCAAGCCATCGCCTCGCACCATCGGGACGTGGACTTCCCGTCGATCGAGGCCGTCCTCATCCAGTCCGCGGACTCGCTGTCGGCGGCGCGGCCGGGGGCCCGGCGCGAGCTCCTCGAGAGCTACATCGAGCGCCTGCACAAGCTCGAGGACATCGCCAGCTCCTTCGAGGGTGTCCAGAAGACCTTCGCCCTTCAGGCCGGGCGTGAGATCCGGATCATCGTCGAGGCCCAGAAGGTTTCCGACGACCGGGCGTGCCTGATCGCCCGGGACATCGCCACCAAGATCAAGAACGAGCTGGACTACCCCGGGCAGATCAAGGTCACGGTCATCCGGGAGATGCGGGCGGTGGAATATGCCCGATAGGGCCGGTATCCTCTTCCTCGGGGACCTCGTCGGCCAGCCCGGCCGGCGTGCCCTGCAGAGGTTCCTGCCCCAGCTCGTCCGGAAGTACGCGCCGACGGTCATCATCGCCAACGGCGAGAACGCCGCCGGGGGCATCGGGATCACGGAGGAGATCGGGAGGGACCTGTTCCTCCAGGTCGATGTCCTGACCTCGGGCAACCACATCTGGGACAAGAAGGAGGCCCTGCCTTACCTCGAGCGCGAGCCGCGCCTCGTCCGCCCCGCCAACTACCCGGCCGGCAACCCCGGCCGCGGCAGTTACGTCTATCAGGACGGCGGCGGCGTCAAGGTCGCCGTGCTTAACCTCCAGGGCCGGGTCTTCATGGAGGCCATCGACTGCCCCTTCCGCCGGGCGGACGCCGAGGTCGAGGCCCTGCGGAAGGAGACCCCGGTCATAGTCGTCGACTTCCACGCCGAGGCGACCTCGGAGAAACAGGCCCTCGGCTGGCACCTGGACGGCCGTGTATCGGCCGTCATAGGGACCCATACCCACGTCCCGACGGCCGACGAGAAGATCCTCCCCGGGGGGACGGCCTATATCACGGACGCGGGGATGGCCGGCGGCTATCGCTCGGTCATCGGCATCCGGAAAGAGCAGGCCCTTCAGAAGTTTCTCCTGGGCCGGCCGCAGAGATTCGAGCCGTCCAAGGAGGGCCTCGTCCTGTCGGCGGTCTTCATCAAGGTCGACGCCGCGACGGGCCGGGCCCTGTCCATCAAGCGGGAGATCCTGGTCGAGGAGGAGAGCGACGAAGAATAGCCTGGTCAAGCCGGATACGATCTATTCGGTCTCCCAGGTGACCGAGCTCGTCAAGCTCGCCCTGGAGACGGCTGTCCCCACGATCTGGGTCGAGGGGGAGATCTCGAACTTCCACCGCCACACCTCCGGTCACCTCTACTTCACGCTTAAGGACGCCCGGAGCCAGCTCCGGGCCGTTATGTTCAGTTTTGCGGCGAGGAAGACCGCCTTCGACCTCAAGGACGGGCTCAAGGTCGTCTGCCGCGGCCGGCTTAACGTCTACGAGCCCCGGGGCGAGTACCAGATCGTCGTCGAGGTCGTCGAGCCCAGGGGCAAGGGCGCCCTCCAGCTCGCCTTCGAACAGCTCAAGGAGAAGCTCCGGGCCGAGGGCCTCTTCGACCCGGCCCGCAAGAAGGCCCTGCCGCTCCGGCCCCGGACGATCGGGATCGTCACGTCCCCGCGCGGCGCGGCCATCGCCGACATCCTTCGCATCCTCGAGCGACGCTACGCCCGGCTCCGCATCGTCATCTACCCCGTGAAGGTCCAGGGCGAAGGGGCGGCCGAGGAGATCGTCGAGGGCATCGACCACCTCGGATCCATGGGCGGCATCGACGTCATGATCGTCGGCCGGGGCGGCGGCTCCATCGAGGACCTCTGGGCCTTCAACGAGGAAAAGGTCGCCCGGGCCATCTTCCGGTGCCCCGTGCCCATCATCTCGGCGGTCGGCCACGAAGTGGATTTCACCATCGCCGATTTCGTAGCGGACATCCGCGCCTCGACCCCCTCGGCGGCGGCCGAGATGGTCATCGAGAAGGAGGAGGCCTTCGCCGAGCGCATCGCGGCCCTCGGCGAAAGGGCAGCCCGGGCCGTGAAGTATTCCCTCCGGGAGACCGAGGGCCGGGTCTCGTCCCTCGCCGACCACCGCGTCTTCGAAGGTTTCCGGATCCGTCTCCTCAATTTTGGACAGCGCGTGGACGACCTTGAAAGCCGGGCCGGGAAGGTCCTCCGGACCGGGAAGCAGGCCCTGGCCGAGCGGCGGGCTTCCGCCGCCCTCGCCGCCGAGCGCCTCCGGAACCTCGTGACCGCGCGGCTCCGCGACCTCGGCGCCCGCTGGGACAGCCTGTCGGTCGGATTGCACGCCCACAGCCCCCTGAATATACTGGGGAAGGGGTACACGCTCTGCTCGAAGGAGGAGGGCTTCCGGCTCCTCCGCGCGCCCGGCGAAGTGGGGCCCGGCGAGGGGGTCGTCGTGTCGTTCGCCCGGGGCGAGCTGGCCTGCGAGGTCAAGCGCGTCGACGCCGACAGGACCATCGAATCCAGGCTGGAGAAGGAGGGCTCATGACGAACACCGGTTTTGAAAAGGCGCTGGCCGATCTCGAAGAGGTCGTGGCGAAGCTCGAGAAGGGTGGGACGCCGCTCAACGAATCCCTGGCCCTCTTCGAAAAAGGCGTGAAGCTGGCCCGGTTCCTCCGCGGCGAGCTGGACAAGGCGGAGCGGAAGGTCGAGATCCTCCTCAAGGACGACAAGGGCGCCGTCCGCGCCGAGGATTTCGAGCTCGGAGACGAGGAAGAGAAAAAGGCCGAGGTCAAGGTCAAGGCCAAGAACAAGGTTAAGGTCGAGGTTGAACCCGAAGCCGACGAGGCCGGGAGCGGCGAGGGCGAGGACGAGGATAAAGAGGACAAGGGGGGGAAGCTTTTCTAGCCCGCCATGAACCCCGCAAGCGCGAGCGCGACGGCATCCCTGCTCGGGATGAAGGCGGCGGTCGAGGGCGGCCTCGGACGCCTGCTCGAGGGAGAATCGCGCCTTTATGAGGCCCTGCGCTACGCGGTCCTGACAGGGGGGAAGCGCTTCAGGCCGCTCCTTCTTCTCTCGGCCGGCGAAGCCTTCGGCGGCGACCGGGCGACTCTTCTCCCTTATGCCTGCGCCGTCGAACTCATCCATTCCTACTCGCTCGTGCACGACGACCTGCCGTGCATGGACGACGACGCCGTCCGGCGGGGAAAACCCTCCTGCCATAAGGCATTCGGTGAAGCCCGGGCGCTCCTGGCCGGGGATGCCCTGCTGTCCCTGGCCTTCGAGGTCCTCGCGGGCGCGCCGGCTGGAGCGGCCGGCGCCGGACGGAAGGACCGGGCCGTTGGGACCATCGCCGAAGCGTCAGGGGCCCGGGGGATGATCGCCGGTCAGTGGATGGACATCGAGTACGACCGGGGCCGGGCGGACGAGGCGTCGCTCGTCGAGCTCATGGCTCTGAAGACCGGCGCCCTCATCCTGGCGTCGGTCCGGGCGGGGGCGATTATGGGCGGTGCTCCCGATGCCGTCTTGCCGGACGTCGAGCGATACGGCCGGGGCGTCGGCCTCGCTTTCCAGCTTCGGGACGACCTCCTCGACGCCGGGAAGAAGGCCGAGGGAAGGTCCGGGACCCGGCCGAACGCCGCGGCCGTGTTCGGGCCGGAATGGGCGAAGGCGCGGCTCCGCCGGGCCGTCGGTGGCGCCCTCGAAGCGCTCGACGCCGCCGGCGTGCGGTCGGCCGAGCTTCGGTCCCTGGCCTCGGGCCTCGACGACATCGATTAGGACGCGAGCATGAGAAGGATATTGGATACCATCGAGCGGCCGGAGGACATCCGGAAGCTCGCCATTAAAGAACTGTATAGCCTGGCCACCGAGATCCGGGCGGAAATCGTCTCCACGGTCGCGAAGAACGGCGGCCACCTGGCCTCGAACCTCGGGGTCGTCGAGCTGACGCTGGCCCTCCACTACGTCTTCGACTCGCCAAGGGACAAGTTCATCTGGGACGTCGGCCACCAGTGCTACACCCACAAGCTCCTCACCGGCCGGAGGGACCGGTTCCGCGGCCTCCGTCTCTTCGACGGCCTGCTCGGCTTCCCCTGCCGGGAGGAGAGCCCGCACGACGCCTACAATACCGGCCACGCCTCGACGGCCCTCTCGGCCGCCCTGGGAATGGCCGTGGCCCGGGATAAAAAGAAGGAGGACTTCCACGTCGTCGCCGTCGTCGGCGACGGGAGCCTGACCGGCGGGGCTGCCCTCGAGGCCCTCAACCAGATCGGCCACATGCGGGAGCGGCTCATCATCGTCCTAAACTACAACGAGATGTCCATCTCGGCCAACGTGGGCGCCTGGTCCAAGTACTTGTCCTATCTGGCCTCGGGCCAGCACTACCTCAAGATAAAGGACCAGGCCAAGTCCATCCTCAAGAGCATCCCCAAGGTCGGCTGGCCCCTGATCAAGGTTGGCCGGGCCCTCGAGGAGCTCGTCAAGAAGACGTTCTTCCCCGGCCTCGTCTTCGAGGAGCTTGGCATCCGGTACATCGGGCCCGTCCAGGGCCACAGCCTCGCCTCGCTCATCGAGGTCTTCGAGCTGGCCAAGAAGTACGAGGGGCCCATCATGCTCCACTGCGTCACGCAGAAGGGGCGCGGCTATGCCCCGGCCCAGAACAACCCCGAGCGCTTCCACGGCTCCGGTCCGTTCGACGTCGCTACGGGCGAGCCTCTCCGGGTCGAGACCGTCCTATCGTATTCGGCAGCCTTCGGCGATGCGGTCCTCGCGGAAGGGGAGGCCGACCCAAAGGTCCTGTCCGTCACGGCGGCCATGACCGAGGGGACGGGGCTCCATGCGTTCGCCGCGAAATACCCGGAACGGGCGTTCGACGTCGGCATCGCCGAACAGCACGCGGTCATCTTCGCCGCGGGGCTGGCCGTTTCGGGCTTCAAGCCGATCGTCGCCATCTACTCGACGTTCCTCCAGCGAGCCTACGATCAGGTCTATCACGACGTCTGCCTCCAGAACCTCCCCGTCGTCTTCGCCCTGGACCGGTCGGGGATCGTTCCCGACGACGGGCCGACCCACCAGGGGATCAACGACATCGCCTATCTCCGGCACATGCCGAACCTCGTCCTGATGGCCCCGAGAGACGAGAACGAGCTTCGGCACATGATCCATTCGGCTTTCCGCTATGGCCGCCCGGCGGCGGTTCGCTTCCCCAAGGGGCGCGGCCTCGGTGTCCCCGTGGACGCGAAGCCCCGGGAGCTCCCGCTCGGGAAGGGCGAGCTTCTCAAGGAGGGCAAGGACCTCTTCTTCGCCCTTGGGAGCATGGTCACGCCCGCCTTCGAGGCAGCCCTCGAGCTCGAGAAGGAGGGGATCTCGCTTGCCGTCGTCGACGCCCGGTTCGTCAAGCCCCTCGACGAGGAGGCGGTCCTCCGTCATGCCGGGCCGGGGCGGACGGTCATCACCGCCGAGGAGGGCGTCGTCGCCGGCGGATTCGGGAGCGCGGTCCGCGAGCTCCTCGACCGGGAGAAGAGGTTCGACGTCCGATTCCTCGCCCTCGGCCTACCGCTCGAGATCTATCCCTGCGGCAAGGCCGCCCAGATCAAAGCGATATACGGGCTCGATGTCCCCGGCCTCATCAAGAGGATAAGAGAATTTTATGAAGGAACGAGCCGATAAATTGCTTGTTGATCGCGGCCTCGCGCCGAGCCTGGATCAAGCCCGCCGGCTGATCATGGCAGGGCTCGTCTTCACGGGCGACGAGCGCGTCGATAAGGCGGGGGTCTCCATGGACGCCGCAAAGAAGCTCACAGTCAAGGCGACGCCTCCGTTCGTCAGCCGGGCCGGCCCGAAGCTTGACCAGGCCCTCGACGTCTTCGGCATCGACCCGGCCGGCAAGGTCGCGGCCGACATCGGGGCGTCGACCGGAGGCTTCACGGATTGCCTCCTCGGGCGCGGGGCGAAGCTCGTCTACGCCGTGGATGTGGACACCAAACAGCTCGACTGGAAACTCCGCGGCGACCCCCGCGTCGTCATGGTCGAGAAGAATGCCCGTTTGCTCGCCCCGGCGGACTTCCCCCGCCCTCCGAAGATCGTTTCCATGGACGTCTCGTTCATTTCCGTCCTGAAGATATTTCCCGCCCTCAAAGCCGTTCTTGCCCCGGGCGGCGTACTTATCGTCCTCATCAAGCCGCAGTTCGAGGCCCCGGCCTCCAAAGTGGGGAAGGGGGGCATCGTTCGGGACCCGGCCGTCCGGGCGGAGGTCATCGACCGGGTCGTCCGCGGGGCGGCGGAGTCGGGCTTCGTCCTCGCCGGGCTCGTCCGGTGCTCGACCCGGGGACGGACGGGAAACATTGAGTTCCTCGCGCTTTTTTCGCGAAAAGGTGCCGGACAGGAGCCCGAGGCCTTGACCGCGCTCATCAGGGAGGTCGTCGCCGATGAATAGCATTCGCAGGGTCGGTTTCGTCATCAAGCCCCACGCCTCGGGCGTCGAGGGCATCCTCGGAGACCTCGTCGCGTACCTGAAGGAGCGCGGCGTCGCCTGCGTCCTTGAAGACGCCGCGGCGGCGAAGATCGGCGCTCGCGGCGGAATATCGCGCGAGAAGCTCCCGGCGCGCGTGGACCTCGTCGTCGTCCTGGGCGGGGACGGGACCCTGCTCAGCGTCGCCCGTGCTGCGGCCGCCGCCGGCGTCCCGGTCATGGGGGTGAACCTCGGCCGGCTCGGCTTCCTGACCGAGGTCCCCGTAGGGGAGGCCCGCCGGACGCTCGAGGCGCTCCTCGCCGGGGAGAACGAGCTCATCGGGACGCGGCGGTTCCTCCAAGCCCGGCGCGGGAGGGCGGTCCATCACTGCCTCAACGACATCGTCATCAACAAGTCCGCTCTGGCCAGGATGATCCAGATCGCCATCCGCATCGACGGCCGCGAGGTCGCGGTCCTCAAGGCCGACGGCGTCATCGTCTCGACGCCGACCGGCTCGACGGCCTATTCGCTCTCGGCCGGCGGGCCCATCGTCCAGCCCCACGTCCCGGCCCTCGTCCTGTCCCCCATCTGCCCCCACACGCTGACCTTCCGGCCGATGGTCGTCGCCGCGGATTCCGTCATCGGGCTCCGCCTGTTGACCGCCGGCGAGGAGGTTTATATGAGCCTCGACGGCCAGCGCGGTGCGCCCCTGGAGGAAGGAGACGAGGTCACCATCTGTTCCTCGCCCCTCGAACTTAAGCTCGTCTCCTCGCCCGCCCGCGGCTACTTCGATCTGGTCAAAGAGAAGCTCGGCTGGGCGGAATAAGGGTTCTTCTCCGAAATTAGGCGCAAGTCTCGGAGGCGCGGCGATGAAGGTCGCCCCTCTCCCCCCGACCCCGGGAACCAGTCCCGGCGGTTCCCCCCCCCGCGAACGGCGGGTCCCCCCACCGCAACGGGGGGCTTCAGGGCGACCTTCATCGCCGCCGGCATTCCTCCCCCAGTTCAGCGAATAACCATTTGAGAGTCCGGTTCGATCAAGGCCGTCTTTATCAAGGGGGGCTGAAAAAAGTCCCTTGACTTTGTAGTATCATAATAGTACTATATGCCCAGAAAGATACGAGAATTGATCAAGGATCTCAAGATGGCCGGGTTCGTCCACAGATCGGGTGTCATTGTCACTCTGTCGGGAAAGCCCGGAGATGACGCCAAGCGGTATCAGGAACGGACGGTCCTCGAAAAGATCAAGGAAAGCCGGGGATGAAAGCAACAGATAGATACCTCAAGATCGTCGAATGGTCAGAAGAGGACCAGTGTTATGTCGGCTCCGTTCCCGGCTGGATCGGCAAGTGCTGTCATGGGGCCGATGAAGCCGAGGTCTATCGGCAACTGTGCTCAATCGTCGACGAATGGATCGAGATCTACAAGGGCGATGATCGCCCCCTCCCTCCACCCACGGCGAGGAACTACTCGGGCAAGTTCATCCTGAGGGTGGGGGCCGACCTGCATCGGATGATTGCGCTCCGGGCTCTTGCCGAGGGGGAAAGCCTGAATACGTTCGTCGTCAGGAGCCTGAAGAAGGCATTCTCCGGCCGATAGCGGACCTCTGGGCGCGCCGGCACTCCCGACTCATCTTAAATTGACATTTCGGCCCGGCGCCCGTATCATCGGGCCGTGATGGCGAAGCGGAAACTGCGCGTGGCCTTCGTGACCCCCGAGGTCGCGCCTTATGCCAAGTCGGGGGAACTGGCCGATGTCGCTGCGTCGCTCCCCAAGGCCCTCGCCGCCCTCGGCGTCGAGGTCTCCCTGTTCATGCCCATGTACCGCCAGCCGGGCGTCGATTCCTTGTCGAAAGTGCCCGTCCTCACGGACCTTGCCGTCCCCCTCGGCCGCGAGAAGGTCAGGGCCGCCGTTCACAGGGCCGAGCTCGGCTGGGCGGATCTCTACCTCGTCGATTGCCCGAGGTTCTTCTGCCGGGAGCACATCTACGGGTCGGCCAAGGGGGCCTACCTTGACAACGACGAGCGGTTCGCCTTCTTCAGCCGGGCGGTCCTCGAATACATGTCCCGGGCCCGAACAGCGCCGGACGTCATCCACTGCAACAACTGGCCGGCCGCCCTCATCCCCGTCCTCCTCAAGACCCGCTACGCGGCTCGGGCGCTGTTCAAGGAGACCGCATCGGTCCTGACCCTCCATAACGTTGCCTACCAGGGAGAGTTTCCGGCCGATTCCATGTCGCTCGCCGGGCTGACGTGGAACGACTTTGCGTCCTGTCGCCTCGTCTTCGACGGGAAATTCAACTTCCTCAAGGCCGGGGTCCTCTTTGCCGACGCCGTCAACACCGTCAGCCGGGAATTTCGGCAGGAGATCCTTTCCGGCGAGCAGGGGCCGGGCCTCGCGGAGATCCTTGAGAGCCAGGGCCTCGTCCTCCACGCCATTCGCAACGGCATCGACGCGGAGGAGTGGGACCCCGCGACCGATCCCTTCATTACGGCCAACTACAAGCCCGACGCGCCCGACGGGAAGAAGGAGTGCCGCCGCGATCTTCTCAAGGAATTCGGCCTGTCGCTTCCGGAGAGAACTCCCGTCGTCGGCATCTCCTCCTACCTCACCCGGCACAAGGGCTTCGACCTCCTCCGGGCCGCCGCCCCGGCTCTCCGGGAGCTCGACTTGGGCCTCGTGGTCCAAGGGAGGGGCGACGAGGCGTACGAGGACGTCTTCCGGGCGCTTCGCGCCGGCCGCCCGGATCGGGTCGGGGTCCGCTTCGAGATCAGCCCGGCCCTCAGCCATAAGGTCGTCGCGGGCTCCGATATCCTTCTCGTGCCGTCGCTCTACGAGCCCTGCGGCCTGACCCAGCTCTACGCCTTTCGCTACGGGACGGTGCCCGTCGTCCGGGCGACCGGCGGGCTTAAGGAAACGGTGGTGCCCGTTGCCAGTTCCCCGGCGCGCGGCGACGGCTTCGTGTTCAAGGAATTCACGCCGGCGGCCCTGATGGAATGTCTAAGGGAAGCCCTGGACCTGTATGCCCATCCGAAGACCTGGCGCCGGGTCATGAACGCCGGCTTCCGGAAGGAATTTTCCTGGGGAACGTCCGCGGGGACCTATGTCAAGCTCTACGCCAGGAGCCTGAAATCGAAAAGAGGAGAAGGCCATGTCCGATGAGATCCTGCAGGGCTCGGACGCCACGTTCGAGCAGGAAGTGCTGAAATCCGAATTGCCGGTGCTCGTCGATTTCTGGGCGCCGTGGTGCGCACCGTGCCGGATGATCGCCCCGGCGGTCGAGGCCATCGCCGCCGAGCGGGCGGGCAAACTCAAGGTCGTCAAGCTCAACGTCGACGATAACCCGGCGACCTCCCAAAAGTACGGCATCACGGGCATCCCGACCCTCATCCTGTTCAAGGGCGGCGAAGTGAAGGAGACGGTCATCGGCGTTGCGAAGGCGAAGCTCGAGGAGATGATCGCGAAGCACGTTTAGTCCGACGTTGGTTCAGGGGGCGCGCCGCGCCCTCCCTAATTAATTTTCCGATATTCTGGATATCCCCTTGTATATTTATGTCGCCTATTGATAGAATCACAATAGATGCGTTGGCATTTCATGGCCGATGTGAATGGAAAGGGGGTGATAATGGAAGGCCTGCCAGCTGATTTGATCCCTATCTACTTATCCATTCCATAAAGCGAAGGAGGTAAAGAGTGAAAACAAAGTCGTTCATCGCTCTTGCGGCGCTCCTCGTCGTCCTTGCCCCGGCCCTGTTCTCCCAATCGCGGGAGACCGGAGCCATCATCGGGAAAGTGGCGGACGAGGAGGCGAATCCCCTGCCCGGGGTCACCCTGACGCTCACGAGCGCCAAGTTGATGGGCGCCCGGACCGGCATTTCGGACGGACTGGGCGTGTTCCGGTTCCAGGCCCTTCCGCCGGGCGTCTACGCGCTCAAAGCCGAACTGCAGGGCTTCGGCACGGTGGTCCATGAGAACATCCGCCTGACGACAACGGCCACCCTATCCGTGGACGTGGCCCTGAGACCGGCCACGGTCCAGGAGCAGGTCACGGTCATCGCCAAGAACCCGACCGTGGACGTGAAGTCCACCGAAACCGCTTCCGTGACCCTCGGCAACGATATCCTGCGGAATATCCCGAATAGCCAGATTGCGCGCAACCTCGTCGACCTCGCTCCCGGCGTCAACAACCAGGTCGCCTATGGTGCCGGATCGGGCCGCGGCGTCTCCTGGCAGATGGACGGCGTGGGCGTCGGCGACCCCGCCGGCGGGACGGCCTGGGTCTTCCTCGACTACAACATCATCGAGGAGGCCAAGGTCATGGGCGTCGGCCTGCCGGCCGAATACGGGAACTTCACGGGCGTCATCTTCAACACCGTCACGAAATCCGGAGGCAACGAGTTCTCCGGCCACTTCGAGGTCGATTACCAGGGGCACCCGGCCCGGGACACGGCCGGCCTGAAGGGCGTATTCCCGGGGGGCTCCTTCTGGGGGACGGAAAACAATAGCTCCTACGCCGAAGATTGGCCGGGGATCACATCTCCCCTTTACGCTATGGTGGACGCCAGCGCCCACCTCGGAGGGCCCCTCATCAAGGACAAGCTCTGGTTCTATGCGGGCGCCCAATGGTTCAATGATAAAAATTGGGTTACGGGATTCCCTTATGCCCAGGATTATAAACAGCCCCGATTTTTCCTGAAGCTGTCCTCCCAGCTGACAGCCAAGACGAACGGGAGCGCTTTCTTCGAGTACGACAATTATAACGGGACATACCGCGGCGCCAGCGCGACGGTCATGCCCGACGCCACGCGCGACCAGATCGACCCTAATATTGTCCTCAATTTAAGCCTTACCCACATCCTCAACCCGAAGACGTTCTTCGACTTCAAGGCCGCCTATTTCAACGGCTACTACAACCTCGAGCCGCGGACGGGCCGGGACGTCTACATGCACTATTTCCTGGACGACAACCCGAACATCCCCGGGGACCAGACGGGCTGGAAGTATTACAACTGGGGCGGCTGGGCCGAACATCCCCGGTTGCGGTTCCAGGTCAACGCCAGCCTGACCCACTACGTCGAGAACTTCATCAAGGGAAGCCACGACTTCAAGTTCGGCGTCGAGTTCGAGCGCTCCCGGGTCCGGGACACGTTCTCCTACACGGGCGCGAATCACATGCGCTACTACGACTCCTGGTATTACGGCTATTCCGGGAACTACAGCGCCTATCAATACGAGGGCTACAACATCAAGGCGACCATGACCCGGTTGGAAGGCTTCGCCCAGGATTCCTGGCAGGTCTCGAAGCGCCTGACCGTCAGCCTCGGCGTCCGGGCCAGCCAGATGTGGGGAGCTGTCGACGGGAAATCCGGGACTCCCTACAAGACGTCCCGCGTGGCGCCGCGCCTCGGCTTCACCTTCGACCTTCTCGGGGACAGATCGACCGTCCTTAAGGCCCATTACGGCGAGTTCACGGACGGTATTTATTCCTACAACTTCGACCGCCTGAGCCCGAACTTTAATGACTGGATCCTGTTGTACTGGGACCAGGAGGGACAGTACTGGTACGAGGACAGCCGTATCCGCACGGGGAACTATGCCGTCGACCCGGGGATCAAGCAGCCCTTCATGCGCCAATACACGGTCGGGATCGAGAGGGAGATGTTCAAGGACGCCTCCTTCTCGGTCACCTACATCAACCGCAGCTACCACAATTTCATCGCCGCGTACAACGCCCTGGCCACCTATGAGCCTGTCGAATACTATGCCTCCTATATCGACAAGACCTTCACCCTCTACAACCTCACCTCCGGCGACGCGGCCGACTGGCGCCTGACGAACCTGGAAAAGATCAAGGATCTCTATGCCAACGCAGGGCTGACGATGAATCCCTACCGGAAGTACTGGGGCCTCGAGTTCCTCTTCAACAAGCGCTTCTCCAACAAATGGCAGCTCATGGCCTCCTACGTCTATTCGCAGTGCAAGGGGACCGTCAACAACAGCTCGAGCGAGGACATCGGCTACGGGCGTGGGATGACCGACCCGAACAATTGGGTCAACAACGACGGCCATGTCGTCAACGACCCCACGCACATGATCAAGATCCAGGGGACGTACATCCTGCCTTGGGACATTTCCTTCAATGTGTATTGGCGGGGGATCACCGGCGACGCCTGGCAGCAGAGATATCGAAGCGCGAGCAAGGCCTTCGACCAGGGCCGGGTCACGTTCAACACCGAGGCGGCGGGCTCCCGCCATTACCCGATGGCCAAGTCTCTCGACGTGAGGCTCGAAAAGATCTTCACGCTGGCTTCGAAGTACAGGCTGGGCCTTATCTTCGACGTCTTCAACGTCTTCAACGACGACACAATCGACGATTGGGGAACCCGGATCGGCTATGACTGGCTCACCGGCCCCAACGACCCGGGCTATTCCCCCTCGACGCAGGGCCATGACCTCTTGGGCCTCGTCCTTCCGAGGCGAGCGAGGGTCGGCATCAGGTTAATTTTCTAAGGCGAGCCGGGAGAGACAGGAGAAGGAGAGAGAAGGGCGCTCGTTATAGCCGCAGGCTTTAGCTTGCGCTTACGCAATTATGTGGGGCGGCGGGAGAACCCTGACCCGCCGCCCCCTTTTATCCGTTCGCCGACGCTAGCCCGCCATAAAAAACGGGGCCTAAGATCGGAGCCCCGCCTTTCAAGGCGGGGACGCGAAGCGCGAAGCGCGAAACGAGGCTTAGGGTTAACCCCGAACAAGCCCCGGTCCCGGCCTTCATGCCGGGGAGTCGAGGGGTTGACTCCCGCGAGAGGCCCCGGATAGGGTTCTGGTCCGCTCTTCTTGGGCGTCGATCGAGGGTTGCCGTTGGGCTTTCCCTGATGGCCGTCTCCGCATATCGCTATGATACGACTCCGCGGACCGCCCTGCGGGTCGGCGTTCCCGGATTGTCTCTGGCGCGGGGCGCGGATTCCCGACCGCGATCCGGGCTCTTTGGCTCGACCGGCACCGGGCCGGGCGCAACTTCCTCTCGTCTCGATCGGTCTCTGGAGACGTCCGGCCCGATCTATGCTAGAATTCGCTCGTTCCCATGAAAGCTAAGAAGCGCTCGCCGGCCATAGCGGGGGCGATCGTCGCCGTGGTCGCCGTTGCGGCCGCGGCCTATTTCGCTTTGTCGCGCCGGGAACCGTCCTTCGCCAAGTTGCGGGGCGGCCGGGACCTCAACGTCATTCTCGTCACCTTGGACACGACCCGCGCCGACCGGCTCGGTTGTTACGGCTTCCGGAACGTTGAGACGCCGACGATCGACCTCTTCGCCTTGCGGGGGGTCCGGTTCGAACGATGCTATGCCCAAACGCCCCTGACCCTGCCGTCCCACACGACGCTCATGACCGGCACCCTCCCGCCCTTCCACGGCGTCCGGGACAACGGCGGCTTCGTCGTCCCGTCCCAGCTGAAGACCATGGCCGAGCTCTTCAAAGACAAGGGGTATGCGACCGGGGCCTTCATCGCCGCCTACGTCCTGGACTCCAAGTGGGGCCTCGATCAGGGCTTCGACACCTATTTCGACAAGTTCGACCTGGGCAAGTTCAAGCGGATATCCCTCGGAACAGTCCAGCGGCCCGCCAACGAGGTCATGGCCGAGGCGCTCCCCTGGATCGAGAGGAACAAAGGCGGGAAGTTCTTCGCCTGGCTCCATCTCTATGACCCCCATACGCCCTACGAACCCCCTCCTCCCTACGACAAACTGTATGCTGCCCACCCGTACCTCGGCGAGATCGCCTTCGTCGATTCCCAGCTCCGCAGGCTCTGGGATCTCCTCACGGCGAACGGCCTCGACCGCAACACCGTCCTCGTCCTGGCCGGGGACCACGGGGAAAGCCTCGGCGAACACGCGGAGCAATCCCACGGCTTCTTCATCTATCAGGGGGCCATTCATGTCCCCCTGATCGTCGCTACCCCCTTCCCGAAGTTCCAAGGGGTCGTCTCGTCCGAGGTCACGGGCCTTTCCGACGTCTTGCCGACGGTCTGCGAGATGGCCGGGCTTCCCATCCCGGCCGAGGTCCAGGGGCACAGCCTGCTGCCCGCCTTTTCCGGCCGCCGACGCAAAGCCCCCGCCCCGGCCTACAGCGAAACCTATTATCCCCGGTTCCACTACGGCTGGTCCGACCTCAAGAGCGTCCAGGACGAGAGATACAAGATCATCCTGGCCCCCGTGCCCGAGCTCTACGACGTCGTCGCGGACCCGCGCGAAGAGAAGAATCTCGTCTACCTCGAAAAAGAGGTTTACGACAAGCTTTCCGCGGAGGCCGAATCCTTCATCCGGAAGTCCGGTCAGAACGCCTATGAGACGGACCTGTCGAAGGTCGATGAAGAGACGCGGGAGAAGCTCTCCGCCCTCGGGTACGTCGGATCGTTCACCGACCCGGCCAAGCTCGCGGGAAAGAAGCTGGCCGACCCCAAGGAAAAGATCGCCGTCTTCAACGAGCTCTCCCGGGCCAGGGAAATGGGGATGGGGGGAAAGCCGGACGAGGCCATCGAGGTCATCCGGGGCATCATCGCTTCCGACCCGGACATTACCGACGCGTATTTCACGATCGGCAACATCCATTTTCAGCAGCAGAAGTACCGTGAGGCCATCGACTATTTCCAGCAGGTCCTCGGCCGGAAGCCGGACGACACGTTCGCGGCCATAAATGTCACGTTGGCCTACGAAGGGATGGGGGAGTACGACGAGGCGGAGAAGTTCCTCCTGGGATATATGAAGAAGGGCGTCGAAGATCCCCAGTTCTATTTCATGCTCGGGAACATGAGCTTCATCCAAAAGAAGTACGACAAGGCCGTCCCCTATTTCGAGAAGTGCATCTCCTTGAACGCCGAATCCGCCGGCTCCCAAAATATGCTTGCCGCCATCGCCATCGTCACCGGAGATCTCGACGGCGCCGAGCGCCATCTCGAAGAAGCGCTCCGGCTCAACCCGAAGCTTTCGAACGCCCATTACAACCGGGCCCAGGTCTCCGAGAAGAGGGGACGGACGGCGGAGGCGGAAGCCGAATACTTGAAGGAGCTCGAGATCTCTCCCAAGCACTTCAAATCCATGTACAACCTCTCCCGTCTCTATCGGGAAACCGGCGACGTGAAGAAAGAATACGAATACCTGAAAGCCTGCCAGGACGCCGACCCGAGATTCCCGCTCACGTATTTCTACCTCGCGCGCATCTATCTCAACCGGGGAGAGCGCACCGAAGAGGCCGTCGACCTGGTCAAAAAGGGGATCGACCTCAAGCCCGACAAGGCCGAGCTCCCCCTCGGCTATTTCCTCCTCGCCGACCTCTACAGCCGTCTGGGGAACATGGCGTTATCCGACGAATATGCGCAAAAGGGCCGCGCGTTGGCGGCAACGGCCCCCGAACGCTGACAGATCCTTTCCTTGAAGCGGCAGGCGTGAGATAATAAGATCGATGAAGCGCACCCATTGGCCCGTTAAGCTCTTCAGCAGTTTCAAGGAACAGGAATCCTGGGAGATTGCCGCCTATATCGGATTGACTCCCGAGGAGCGGCAGCGGATCGCTCGCGAACTCCGCGAGAGGCACTACGGGCCCGACACTCCGCGTCTCCGGAAATCGCGCTTAGGCCAATGAAGCCTCCCCATTTTTCTGCCGACGTCCAAGACCTCTTGCGCCTCTTGTACGATCACAACGTCCGATACCTTGTCGTCGGAGCCGAAGCGGTGATCTATCATGGCTTCCCGAGACTCACCGGGGACGCGGATATTTTTTTCGATCGCGCCGGTGCGAACTGCAGGAATCTCTTTGAGGCCCTCTCGGAGTTCTGGGGCGGGCCGATCCCCGGGATCGAGTCCGCGAAGGCGCTTTCCCGAAGCGGGATGATCTACCAATTCGGGGTCGCCCCCAATCGCATCGACCTGATCAGCGGCATATCCGGCGTGAGTTTTGCAGAGGCCTGGAGAGGCAGGGCCGAGCAACCCCTTCTCCTGAAAGAGAAGATACCGGTCTATTTCATCGGCCTCGCGGCGCTCATCAAGAATAAAGAAGCGGTCGGCAGGCCGAAGGATCTGGAAGACCTAAAGTATCTTCGGGAAGCGGCCAAAAGAAGAAGATCTTAGCCGCCCTGCTTTCCCTTTTCGAGCTCTTCGACCCGCTCCCGAAGCCTCTTGACTTCCTTGACGAGATCGTAAAGGCGCGGAGCGGCGGCCCAGAACTTCCGCCACTCGCGGATGTCGACGTGAGGGATGCCGGCGACCATGGCCCCGGCCGGGACGTCCTTCGTGACGCCGGTCTTGGCCGCGACGATGGCCCCGTCGCCGATGGCGACATGGTCGGCGATCCCGACCTGGCCGCTGAGGATGGCGTCGCGCCCGACCGACGAGCTCCCCGAGATGCCGACCTGGGCGACGAGGATGGCGTTCTCGCCGACATCGACGTTGTGGCCGACCATGACCAGGTCGTCGAGCTTGGCGCCCTTCCGGATGACGGTCGCGTCGAGGGTGGCCCGGTCGACGGTCGAGTTCGAGCCGATCTCGACGTCGTCCTCGATGACGACTCGCCCGACCTGGGGGATCTTGATGCGCCGTCCGTCGGCCGCCTTGAGGAACCCGAACCCGTCCGCGCCGATGACGACGCCGTCGTGAATGATGACGCGCTTCCCGACGCTCGTTCCCTCGCGGATCGAAGCGTGGGAATGGATGACCGAGCCCTCGCCGATCCGGACGCCCGGGTAGATCGCGGCGAGCCCATGGATGATGGCCCCGGCCCCGATCTCGGCGCCGTCCCCGACCCAGGCCAAGGGCCCGATCGAGGCCCCCGCGCCGATCCTCGCCGAGGGCGAAACGGCCGCCAGGGGGTGAATGCCGGGCGCGGGCCGGGTCGGCTCGTAGAAGAGCTCGACCGCCCGGACGAAGGTCAGGTGCGGATCCGGGGACTTGATGACCGGGATGCGGCCGATGTCCTCGTTTTCCGGGATCACGGCCGCCGAAGCCGCGCTCGCGTCGAGAGCGGCCCTGTGCTTCGCGTGGGCGAGGAAGACGAGGTCGCCGTTCTTCGCCCCCTCCAGGCTTCCGACCCCGGTGACGAGCGTGTCCCCGTCGCCCGCGAACGGACAGCCGAGCCGTCCCGCGAGCTCCCGCACGGTCAATTGCAATCCGGTCTTACGCGGCATGGGCTTCCTCCCCTTCGTTGAGCACGGCGGCGAGCGCCGCCCCCCAGAGCAGGATGGTCAGCGAGAACGAGATCCAGAGGAGGAAGAAGATGATCGACGTCAGCGTCCCCGCGAGGAGCTTGGACAAGACGATCCCGACGGCCGAGAAGTTGGCCACGTAGAAGGCGAAGGCCCGTTTGAACGCCTCCCAGAACAGGCTGCCGACGGCCGCCGCGATCGCCGCGCTCCGCGTGTGGACCTTGACCTCGGGGATGAACTTATAGAGGGTGAAGAAGACCATGAAGGTCAGGGCGTAGGGGACGATGTACTGGACGAGGACATTGTTGACGAGCCCGAGGACCTCGGGGTTGATGTAGTCGGCGACGACCCCGCTCGAGCGGACGCTCCGCTGGAGCGCCGTCCAGACGGCCGTGATGGCGAGCGAGAAGAGCATGAGGACGCCGACGATGATCATGAGGACGTATTCCATCAGACGGTTGTAGAAGAACGACTTGTGATACTTCGTCCGGAAGATCTGGTTCAGCGACGAGATCAGCGACGAGAACAGGAAGCTTGCCGCGACGAACGAGCCCGCCAGGCCGAACCAGCCGAGGTTGCCAAGCTGGTCGCCCAGGCCCCGGATCGTCTTGAAAAAGGCCGGGTCGAGGTGGGCGAAAAACTCCTCGTTGAAGATGTTCAGGCTGCGGAAGGCGATCTCTGAGCTCCCCAGGACCCGGGCCGAGATGTAGGCGAACAGGGACAGAAGCGGGATGGCGCAGAGGAACGTGAAATAGGAAATGACGATGGCCGAGGTCCAACACTTGTCGTCGTTGAACCTCTTGATCGACGCTGCGATGATCCGGAAGAAGGAGCGCGCCATCACCGTTCTGGGGCCGGGGCGTCAGATGCCGCTCAGATCCCCGGGTACTTGTTCCACTGGACCATGAGGATGATGATCGTGATCAGCAGGGCATAGATGACCAGCGTTTCGATCAGGACGAGCCCGAAGACGAGCAGGAAGCGGATGTGGGGGGCGCCGCCGGGGTTGCGGGAGATCCCCTCGCAGCCCGCGGAAATGGCCTTGGCCTGGCAGACGGCGCCGGCGATGACGGCCAGGGCGATGACGGCTCCGCCGACGATGATGGACACCTTGAAGAGGGAGGCCTTGGCCGATGCGCCCGCCGTTTCCTGGGCCAGGAGCGGGGCGCTCCCGAGGGCCAGGGCAACGAGGGCAAGACCGAGGGATTTCATTCTTTTGATCATCTCTATGCTCCTTGATGGATTAATGTTCTCCTTCGTGCGCAACGGCTCCCGATATGTAAATGCAGGAGAGCAGGACGAAGACGAAGGACTGGATCACCGCCGTGAAGATCGACAGGGCCATGAACGGCAGGGGCAGGATGAATGGGATGATGGAGGCGATGATGACGATGAGCAGCTCCTCGGCGAAGATGTTGCCGAAGAGCCGCATCGAGAGCGAAACGGGCCGGGAGAAATGGCTGATGAGCTCGATCGGGAACATCAGCGGGGCCATGGCCGGGATGGGGCCGGCGAACGTCTTGAGGTACTTGAAGGCGCCTTGGGCCTTCATGCCCTGCCAGTGGTAATAGACGAAGACGACGCTGGCGCAACCCAGGGTCACGTTGAGCTTGCTCGTCGGGGACATGAGGCCGGGGACGAGCCCCAGCATGTTCGCGCTGAAGACGAAGATGCCGACCGTCCCGATGACGGGCAGAAACTTCCTTCCCTCAGGGCCGATCGTGTCCGTGACGAGGCCCTCGAACATCCCGTAAAGGAGTTCGAGGAAGCTCTGGCGCTTCGTGGGGAAGAGGTCGAGCTTCCGGGACATGAGCCCCAGGAAGAGCGACAGGAGGACGACCACGAAGAGGCTCATGACGATGTAGTCGGGCACGAGACGGGCCGGGTCGGCGGTCCTCACTCCGAAGAGCCCCAACAGGGCGGCCAGGGGCTTCCCGAAGGCCCTGTTGAAGAGCTCGACGACGGCGAGACTATGCTCTAATTCTTCCATTTCTCCATTCGCAGGAGGGCGCCCGCGCTCTCGATAAAGAAAACCGGCACCGGGGCCGAAAAACCGGCCGCGAAGGCGAGAATATGCCCCGGAAAGAAGAGAATTATAAGGGAAAAGGCGGCCAGAATCAAGGCGAGCCGGACCGCGTAGATCAGGGCCCCGGACCGGAGGGCCACCTTCCGCCCCCGGACGAGGAACCGGGTCAGGGAAGCCTTCATCCAGAGAAATCCCAGGGCGGCCAGGGCCGCTCCGGCGGCGACGAAGACGGCCGTTCGCCCGCCGAAGAACGGCAGGGACAAAAGCCCCATGACCGCCCCGGCGACCGCGATTTCGAGCGGTATCCGGCGGAGGATTGTCTCTTCGAGCGAGTCGGTCATGATCATGGTCCGGGCTTTCGTAAGGAATTAGTATATAACAGGTCGGCGCTTACATGTATTTATTCATCGCTTTGTACAGGCTCCACAGCCCCGAGACGATGCCGAGGATCAGGAATATCAACAGCATCCAGGGCGCAGTGTGGAGCCACTTGTCGAGCATGTAGCCGAAGAACAGGCCGACGGCGATGGACGAGGGCAGGATGAGCCCGACCGAGCCCGCTTCGGCGACCTTCCGGAAGTCGACCCCTTTATTGCCCAGCAGACCCATGTTCTTCGCCTCTCATCTTATCAGGAAACGCCGCCGCCCGCCAAGCCGCTCGGGCCCTCGCGCTGGGCGGGCTTCCTCGGCGAATACCGCTTTGTCTTCGTCGACGAGGGGAACGGCACGAAGAAATTCGTGACCTTGAGCGTCAAGCCCAAGAGCCTCCCGGCGGCGTCGTGAGGCCGGCCGGCTATTGGCCGCGGCGCCTCTTCCCCCCTGATTTGACTTGAATTCCGAGGATATGGTCTAATCCTATCCAGTTAATGATGAAGAAAAAAGCCTTCACCCTCGCCTGTCTTGTCTTTTCGGATTGCCTGGCGATCCTGGCCTGCATCTCCGTCGCCTTCCTGATCCGCCGCGAGTTCCTCCCGTACATCTGGTCCGAGATGCACCAGAGACCGGTCGTCTATGCGGCCTACATCGACCGCCTGTACCTCCTCGTCATCTGGGTCGGCGTCTTCATGTACGAGAAGCTCTACACGAAGCGCCTGGGGTTCTGGGAAGAGGTCCAGGGCCTCATCCGGGGCAGCACGATCTCCTTCGCCCTGATCATGGTCGTCGCCTTCCTGACGAAGCAGTATTTCCCCTTCTCCCGGGGCATCCTCCTGTTCGCTTGGGTCTTCACCTTGGCCGCGCTCCCCGCGTTCCGCTACGTGACCAAAAGACTGCTCATCCGCGCCGGGCTCTGGCGCAAGCGGGTCATCATCATCGGCTCGGCCGAGAGCACCTCGACCCTCATCGAAGCCATCCGGCAGAACCGGACCATGGGCTACGACATCGTGGGCTGCCTGACCGACGAGCGCTGGAAGATCGGGACGGCCATCGCCGGCGTTCCGGTCCTCGGCCACTACGACGACATCGAGAAGTGGAAGGAGAGAACGGGCTTCGAGGACATCATCGTCACCTTCCCCAACATCCCGCGCGATCAACTGATCGGCCTGCTCAAGCGCTGGGACGGCGTCAGCGACACCATCCGCTATATCCCGCAGACCGGCGACCTCATCACGACGGGCATCGAGATCGAAAACATCGGCCGGGTCCTGGCCCTGGCCGTCCGGAAGAACCTCCACAAGCCCTGGAACGTCCTCATCAAGGGCGTCTTCGAGTACGCCCTGGCCGTCGTCATGACCGCGGCCTGCCTGCCGCTCTTCGCGGTCCTTTCCCTGGCCATCAAGATCGACACGCGCGGCCCCGTGTTCTTCCGGCAGGAGCGGTACGGCAAGCGCGGCCGGGTCATCCGGGTCCTGAAGTTCCGGTCGATGTTCCCCGACGCCGACGCCCGGCTCGAGGCCTATTTCCGGGAGCACCCCGAGGCCCGCTACGAATGGGTCCGCTTCAAGAAGATCAAAAACCATGACCCCCGCGTCACCCGGGTCGGCCACTTCCTTAGGAGGTTCAGCCTGGACGAACTGCCCCAGCTCCTGAATGTGCTGCGCGGCGAGATGAGCATCGTCGGGCCGAGGCCCTACATCCGGGAGGAACTCGAGGAGGTGAAGCAGCTGAAGTCCATCCTCCTCCAGGTCAAGCCGGGCATCACCGGGCTCTGGCAGATCAGCGGCCGCTCACTCGTCCCCTTCCGCGAGCGCCTCGTCCTCGACGAACACTACATCCGTAACTGGTCCCTGTGGCGCGACGTCGTCATCCTGGTGAAGACCGTGAAGGTGACGCTCTCGGGCCGGGGGGCTTTCTGAGACGGGGAGAGCCCGTGAACATCGGCATCGACGCCCACGCCGCCGAACGCGAAGGCCACGGCAACGGCACATACATCCGGAACGTCATTCGCGAGCTGGCGCGGTTCGAGTCGCCGCACGCCTTCACCCTCTACGCGGTCGACGGGGAGCACCCCTTCTATCGGGAGGTCGCCGGCCGTTCCAACTTCCGCGTGAGAAGCCTCCTGGCCCGGAACCCGCTTGTCCGCATTCCCTTCGCCCTCGCCCGCGAGTCGCGGCGCGACGCACTGGACGTCCTTCACGTCCAATACGTTGCCCCGCCTTTCCATCGCGGGGAGCTCGTCGTCACCATCCATGACCTCGGCTTCCTCAGCGTCCCCCATACTTTCTCGAGGTTCTTCGTCCTCAGGTCGCGGATATTCGTCCGGCTGGCGGCCCGGAAGGCGGCCCGGATCATCACGGGCTCGGCCTATTCCCGCGACCACATCGCCCGGACCTACGGCGTCGACCCGGGCCGGATCGAAGTCGTGCCCTACGGCGTCGAAGAGAGCTACCGCCGTCGGCTTTCGGATGGGGAGATCGAGAGGGCGCTCGCCGCTTACGGCGTCCGCCGGCCGTATGTGCTGTCGGTCGGCCGCCTCAACCCGCGCAAGAACCTTGCGACTTTGGTCCGGGCCTTCTCGGGGCTGAAGTCCCGCCGCGGCGTGCCGCACACCCTTGTCATCGCCGGGAAGGAGGACTTCGGCGCGGCCGCCGTCCTCAAGGAGATTCACGGCGCCGGGGCGAGCGACATCGTCTTCACGGGATTCGTTGCGGACGCCGATCTCCCCGCCCTCTACCAGGGCGCGGACGTCTTCCTCTACCCTTCTCTATTCGAGGGGGTCGGACTCCCTGTCCTCGAGGCCATGGCCTCCGGTGTTCCGGTCGTCACCTCGGACAGGAGCTCGCTTCCCGAGATCGCCGGAGACGCCGCCCTTGTTGTGGATCCCACCGACGAAGCGCGCCTCTCCGAAGCCATGGAAAGACTTCTCGATGACAAGGGATTGAGGGAGGAAATGATGCGCCGCGGTCTCGTTCGGTCGGCGGGGTTCCGCTGGGAGGCTACGGCAAAAGAGATCCTCAGGATCTACGAGATCGCTTCGCTGCGCTCGCAATGACCATGCTTTGACGCTGCAGGAAAATAACGATGTTGCCCGTGACAAGCTGGTTCGAAACGATTCTCGCTTCCCTTTTCCTCTTCATTCTCCCGGGGTGGGCGGTGCTGACGCTGCTCGGGACGAGCCTGCGCGCAGACTTCCGCGAGAAATTCGCCCTGTCCGCGGGAGTCAGCGTTGCTTTATATCCGGTCCTGTTCCTTGCCTCCCGGACGCTGGGGATCGCCCCCGGGCCGGTCTTTGCCTGGGGTCCGGGAACCGCAGCCGGCGTCTTTCTGGCCGTGCGGGCGGTGCTGCACCGGAAAGCGGTCCCGGCCGGGGCGGACGCTGGGACGCCGGATCCGAGCGCCTCGGAAAAGCGGCCGCTCGTTCCTTCGCAAGCCGTATTCTGGATCGTCCTGATGCTGGTCTTCGCGACCAGAATGATCGCCGTAAGCGGCATGACGGCTCCCGCCTGGGGCGATTCCGTACAGCACACGTTCATCGTCCGGTTGCTTCTCGACAACAAGGGCCTTTTCCAGTCCTGGGCTCCCTATGCGCCCATCGAAAGCCTGACCTATCACTTCGGCTTTCATGCCGCGGCTTCGGTCTGGGCCTGGCTGACGGGCGCGGCCGCGGATCAGGCCGTCTTGGTCTGCGGCCAAATCCTGAACGGCCTGGCAATCCTGGCACTTTATCCTCTTGCCGCGAGACTCGGAGGAGGCTCCCGGGCCGGAGTCGGAGCCATGATCGTCGCGGGGCTGCTTTTCCCCATGCCCGGTTATTTCGTCAACTGGGGACGATACACCCAGCTCACGGGCATGACGATCCTTTCGGCGGCTTTGTGGTTCCTGGACGTTCATTGGGACAGGACGCGCCCGACGCGGCCCGCCGTCTTGGCCTTGACTGCCGCCCTCGCCCTGGGCCTGGGCCTCTCCCATTATTCGGTCGTCAGTCTTTTCGTCACCGCGGCGGCGGCCTGGATGCTCATCAGCCTTTGGAAGCTTCGGAGCCGGCCAGGGATTTGGGCCGCAAGGACGGGGTGGTTGGCCGCCTGCGGCGCCGCCGCCATCTTCGGATTCCTGCCCTGGGCGAAGACGCTCGCCGCGGGCCGCCTGCCCAGCATATTATCCCATACGATGAGATCGTTCGAAGAACTGGGCGACACGAATCGTTTTCTGCTGTGGAAACAGACCGATTTTTACTTTTCTCGCGTTTTCTGGATCGTGGCTCTCTTCGCCCTCGCGGCGGCGTTGGTCGGGCGCCGGAGACTGGCCTCCCCCGTGCTTCTCTGGGGCGGATTGTCCCTGGCCGCCGCGAACCTGAGGCGGCTGGGTATGCAGGGGACCGGTTTCCTTTCCAATGATGTCCTGCTTTTTTCGGTTTATATCCCCATTTCTCTCCTGATCGGCTGGGCGATCGGGGTCACCTGGGAGGCAGCCTCTCGACGAAAGGCCGCCGAAATCGCGGTTCTCGTATCGCTGGCCCTTCTCATGACGGTGGGAACGGGGAAACAAGCCCGGATCGCGGATCCATTTTTTCAGATGGTTCTGCCCGAGGACGTGGCCGCTTTCCGTTGGATCCGATCGCATGTCCCGAGGGATGCCCGATTCCTGGTCAACGGGTTTATAGCTTCATTTGAAATGACGCCTGCAGGTTCCGATGCCGGATGGTGGCTCCCTTACTACACGCGGCGAGAAAACACGATCCCCCCGTTCATCCAGAGCATAGAAAAGCTTTCCCCGGGCATGGATCATAACGCGATTTCGAGAACGGTCCGGGACGTCGAGGCTTCGCGCGGCGAGCCTAGGGCCCTGCGGCAAGTCCTGATCCGGGACGGCATCACTCACGTCTTTCTCGGCGCGCGGCGCGGCGGCGCGGCCTACGAGCGCGGAGAGCTCGTCCCGGAATCCTGGCTGAAAGACAACCCCGACTTCAAACCGGTCTTCCGGGAAGGGCGAGCCGAGGTCTGGGAGTTCACGCCCGCGGACTAGGCGAATTTTTTGGGCACGATCTCTACGATGACCTTGATCGGCCGGCTGATATACTTGCCGTTGGTCAGGGCGAAGTGGAGGGCGTAGCGGCCCAGGAATCCGGGCGCCGGAATCCAGCGGAAGACGCCGCTCAGCGGGTCCAGGGTCGACCCGATCGGGAGCGAATGCGCCGGGTCCTCACCCCATCCGATGAAGGCCGTCCCTCCCGATCCCTTGAGGTCGATCCGGAGCGACCCCATCTCCTGGATCTTGAGCCGCGGCTTCCCGGCGACCGCGACCTTCAGCCGGCCCGACGGGTCGATGGGCGCGAATTTCGCCGCCTCCGTCGCCCCGAGGGAGGCGGGATCCGAGCCGCTTGCGCCCGCGGTGCCCGAGGCGCCCGAGATGTTCATGACCTCGAAGAACCTCGACCCGATGCCCGATTCGGCGCCTGCATCGTCCTGGACTGTCCACTGGATCGTGTGCAGGCCGTTTTCGTACTTGGTCGTGTCCAGGATGTAATATCCCACGGCCCCGTCGCTGTTGTTGTAATCGGGGAACTGGTCATGGATATCTTGGCGGAACGCGTTATAGGCCGGGCGGCCGAGAGGGATGCTGTCCACGAAGACCTGGAGCGTGGATCCGTCGGTAGGGATGGACTTGGGCATGGGCGTCAGCGCCCAGCCGAAGTTCACGAATTCCGTGCCCGACGCCTTCCCGCCCTGGCCCGGAGTGTCGATGGCCCCGAAGGGGAGCGTGTTGTGGGCGTTGTCCGACGTGATCTGTTTCACCCCGAGGTCCGTCCGGTGGTTCGTGCCGTCGAAGGCCACGGCGTGGATCCGGAAGACCCCGTTCCCCTGGTTCGGGAGGCCGTAGGTCAGGACCATGAACCCCCAGCCCGCGTGGTCGGCCCTCGGGTACTGGGCATAGTCCGCTTCGACGTCCGGCCGCGCCCCCCTGATGAAGTACGCATTGCCCAGGAAGATCAGGCCGTCGGCCCCGATGGCGGAGGACGGGTCCGAGGACACGGGCTCGCGCCGGACCTCGACCCGCTTGACCTCGATGTCGTCAAGCGTCCACCCGGTCACAGCGATGCTCCCCATGACGGTCGCGTTGTTCTCGGGGGAGTCGAAACTGCCGAAGGGCGAGGCGTCCCCTGTCGACGAATAAATTGTCAGGTGGACGTTGATCGTCCGAGGGGAGTTCGTCGCCCCCGGTGCGGTGACTGTGACCTGCCCGGTGTATTTGCCGGCGGCCATGGTTCCGTTGGCGATCGCGATCTTGAGCACCGCGTCTCCCGATCCGCTCGTAGGCGTCACGGTGAGCCAACTCTTGTTCGACTGGGCGGTCCAGGCGAACGCGCCCGTCCCCGAGTTGGTCAGGACGACCTCTTCCTGGCCCGTGGCGGCTCCCCGCCGCGTGGCGCCCATGTAGACCTCGGTCCTGGACAGTTCGATCGTCGAGTACTGAGCCTGCCCATGATCGACGATCACGGGGCCCCTGGCGTAAGCGCGGTGGGTGTTCGTCCCGTCGCCGGTCACGGCGTAGATCCAGTACGTCCCCTCGGGCACGCCGGCCGTGATCCACGTGTAGCTCCCCGCCCCCGGGGCCTGGGCCGACAGGGAGGCGATGAGGGTCCCGTTATACCCGGAGGCATCGGTGTCGTAGTACAGGGAGACGGTCGGGCTTCCGTCCGAATCGGAGAGGGCCCATTCTATGGGGAAGGACGCGTCGGCCTTCCAATCGGCCGTTATCTTGACGTCGTCGATGAAGAATTGCCGCCCGTCGGAGAATTCGTGCGGATCGACCCGGAAGCAGTCGAGGAATCCCGTCCAGCCGGAATGGGACGGGCTCCCGGCCCCCTCCTCGAGGGGGAGCTTGGCGAGATCGAGGACGATCTTGCTCATGATCCATTTGTTGGGCTGGTGCAGGACGATGACGTCCTGGCTGACGTTTTCCGTGGTCTCGGTCCTGTTCCGCCAGAGGATGCGGGCGATGGAGCCGTCGTTGACCGACTGCGCGCCCCAGATTCCCATCTTCAGCGTCAGGTTGTGGTAGCGGGAGGCGTCGATCTGGGTCGTGGCGCCCCGGTGGAGGAAGTGGAGGAGGAACACGGTCGGGTCCCCGACGTTGGGGGGCGATGCCTTATCGGCCCCGGCCACATAAACTTTCTGGTTGGCGAAGGTCGTCCCCTTGAAGTCCTCGTAGGTGATCGTCGTGAACTGGGGGTTGACCAGGTGCTCTGTGTGCTCGACGTCGTCGGCGTTCTCCATGTCCCAAGGATCGGACGCGTACGTGGAGATGAAATCGTCCGTGCTCCCCTCGGCGGAGGGCTTGCTGAAATCGAGGATGGGATTGTCGTTGACGTGATAATACCCGGGCGCGTAAACATAACCCGAGGTCGCTCCCGTCGGAACAATGGCCACGCGATATTCTCCGGGCGCCAGGGCTCCGGCGCGGAACTCGTAGCTCGTCCCGCTCACGTTCCGGGCAAGGGCCCCAAGGTTGCCGTTGGCGTCGTCGGCGTCGTCATCGAGGTAAATGTCGATATTGCCGCCCCCCCCGATCCACGTGATCGTCCGCAGTCCCGCCGGGTCCTCCTCGACGAGCCGGATCCAGTCGATCTGAACGTTCTTGCCCTTTTCGTAGAAGGGGTCGAGCCGCAGAGATCCGATCGTCCCGGCCCAGGGGTTGACTCCGTCCCGGCGAACGAGGTCGGGGATGCGGATGATGTGGACGGCCCAGCCGTTCCGGACGTCGAACGGGCCGGCGGTGGTGACCCCGTCGTAGATCGTGTCCTTCGACCAGTACAGGTAAGCCACGAGGCTCTGGAGCGACTGGTCGGTACGCATGCGGATGGCGAAGATCTTGTACTTGTCCGCGTTGATGGGGAAGTTGTAGCCGTTCTTGCCGTTCATCGCCGAGAGCTTGTAGGCGGAATCGAGGATGAAGATGTTGGGGTCGTCCGAAGTCGAAACCGCGCTGAAGATGCCGTCCGTGAAGGAGATGGAACCCAGGTTCGAAGCGGGCTGATCGACCGTGTTGAAAATACACCAGCCGAGGTCGGTCCGCTCGTTCATGTCCCACCGGTCGTGGAGGACGTCGTCGGCGTAGTCGGCCGAAGCTTTGACTTCGTCCCGCCCCGCGCCGGGAGACGTGACCGTGATCTGTGCCCGGGCGGCCCCGACCGCGATGGCCGTCAACCCTATCAGGACAGCGAGTTTCCTCATTTTTAACCCTCGAGTCCAAGATAAGGGTGAGGCCGCCCCATGTCCATAGCCCTTAGGGGTGATTCGAGGGATGAGAGGGGGGCTCCCGGGGGGTTACGGAAAGGCCCGGATGACGCCGTGGGGGGTGTCGAACTTGCCGTCCACGCTCTTCAGGGGGAACGTGGACACGCGCTCGACCCGGCGGAAGCCCGCGGCCAGGGCCATCCGTTCGAGGCAGGTCATGTTCGGCATCCAGAACGCCTGGCCATCGGGCGTCCCGTAGAACAGGGCCCGGGGCTCTGGCGCGTCGACGGGGTCGATGCCGGTGGCGACAATAGCCACCTCCCGTGTCGCTCGGCGGATCCCGTACAGGGCGCGAAGGGGGTCGGTGAGATGGAGCAGGACGCTCCCGCAGAACACGAGGTCAAAGACCCCCGTCGTCTCCGGGCCGATGTCATAGACGCTGAAGAACAGCCGCTCGACCCGGGAGCCGAGGGCCTCGATGGCGAACCCGAGCGCGCCTCGATGGTACTCGGCGTTCTTCGGGTCCGCTTCGCCCGCCTTGAGCCTGGCCTGAAGGACGGGGGACGCGTCGTGCCCGGCCCAGGAGGGGAGCTCGGCCGTGGCCACCCGGGCGGCGCCCCGTTTTTCGAACTCGAAGGCGAAGAACCCGTGAGCGGGCCCGATGTCGAGCACGGTCTTGCCGGCCAGGTCGCCGGGAAGGCCGTAGAGCCCGAGGAGGGGCTTCAGGTCATATTGGCCGGGGGTGACGACACCGTGGCCGAGGTCGATGACGTGGTACCACTCATACCTCGACATGCCTTCGCGCAGTTCTTCCGGGCGTCCCATCTCGAGGAATATTATGTCCCGGGCCCGGGGAAGTCAAGGGCGGGGGGGCGCTCCCGCCTTTCGCGCGATGGCGACGAGGCCATCGCCGCGGAGCCAGGGCCTGGCCCATGCGTAGATCCGCCCTTTGAGGCGCGCTTTCGGGCCGGCGCCCGGCCAGACGAACCTTTCGTCCTTGGCCGTGGCCAGCATGTCGAGGAAGTTCCATCGGTAGAGCTTCCTTTGGGTCTCCCCTTTTTCGAAACGCTGGTAGCGGGCCTTCCACTTGCGGTATCGCCGGGTCCCCTTGTCGTGGGTGGCTTCCGGATTCAGGCCCCAATGGGTGCGCACGCCCTGGACGCGGAATCCCGCTTCCTCGAGCTCCTGCCCCAGCGTCTTCCCGGTGAAATAGTACAGGTGCTCCGCGGGCGTGAGGACCGACCATTGCCTTCCGTAGACGCGCCGGCTCAGGCTGTCGAGGTCGGGGGTGGCGACGATGAGGGCCCCGCCCGGCTCGAGGAGCCGGTGGACCTCCCGGAGCGTCGCGAGGGGGTCGAAGAGATGTTCCAGAACGTCGAGCATCGTGACCAAGCGATACGCCCCGGACGGCAGGCTCGCCTCCTCGACCCGCCCCGCGAGCGTCCGGACGCCGACGACGTCCCGGGCATACGCGGCGGCCGTCTCCGAGAGCTCGACGCCCTCGGCGTACCATCCTGCCTCTTCCGCGGCCTTGAGGAAGAAGCCGGCCCCGCTGCCGATGTCCAGGAGCCTCTTTCTCGGCCCGGCGAACACGCGGGCGAGCTCGACGAATGTCGCCGCACGCGCCCGGATGATGAGCGGGTCGTACCCCTCGCGGCTCGCGGCGAACGAGGGCAGATACTCTTCGTAGAAATAGTCGGCCGTGTAGCGCTTGAGGACCTCCCGCTCGACGAGCCTGGGGTTGACGTAGACAAGACCGCACGAACGGCACCGGACGGCGGTCAGCCCGAACTTCGTGAAGACGCGGCGCGAGCGGGAGCCTCCGCAGAGATTGCAGGGGACGCGTTCGGTTTCGGGCGGCGTTTCCGGTGTCGTCAACGTCCCGCCGGCCTAGAAAATTTTTCCCGTGATCTTGATGATCCCTTCCGCCTGTTCGAGCATCTTCAGCCAGCGGATATTGTAGTAGATGGGATTATCGAAATCGCCATAGTCGTTCTCCCGGATCTTCTCGACCATATCGGTGACCGAATCCTCGACGCCGAGCGTCGGGGCGAAGCCCAGCACCCGCTTGATCTTCTCGCCCGAGACCCGGTAGCTCCGGACCCCCTTGTAGCGGTAGTCGGGGACGATTTCGACGTCGACGCCCGCCGTGAGCAAAGCGCTTCGCACCCTCAAGGCCAGCTCCGAAATGCGGAAGTTGCGGTAGACGAGGTTGAAGACCTCGCCCCGGACCTTGTCCTCTTCGGCTTCGATCAGGGCGACGTAGGCTTTGGCCGCGTCCCGGACGTCCACCATCGGCCGCCACATCTCGCCGCCGAAGTAGGGCGTGATGGCCCCCTTGGAAAGGGCATCCTTGACGAAGGTGTTGACGACGAGATCGTAGCGCATCCGCGGCGAGAAGCCGTAGATCGTGCCCTTGCGCAGGATGACGGGCGTGAACTCCTTGCCCGCCAGCCCGAGCAGGATCTTCTCGGCCTCGTACTTGGACACGGAGTAGGCCGCCTTGGGGACGATCTTCGTCGTCTCATCCATGACGACGTCCCGGTCCTCCTCCCTGACGCCGACGTCGTAGATGGAGCAGGAGGAGGCCAGGACGTAGCGGCGCACGCCCGCGGCCTTGCAGAGCTCGGCCGAAAGCTTCGTCGCCAGCGTGTTCATCTCGTAGTTGGCCTTCGGGTTGTATTCGGCCGTCGGGTCGTTGGACAGTCCGCCGATGTTGACGACGGCCCCGACGTCTTCCAGGACCTCGGGCTTCATCTCCCGCATGTCGCCGCGGACGATCTCCACCCGGTCGCGGTGGCCGGCGATCCCCGCGTCGCCGAAGAAGAACCGGTCGAAGACTTTGACGCTGTAGCCCCTCTCGAGGAGCTCTCCGGTCAGGACGGAACCGACGTAGCCGGCCCCTCCGATGAGCAGGACTTTCATGGCGTTCCCCCTTCGTGTTGGCGCGGCCGCCCCATCAGCGGCCCTTGACGCTCCAGACGTCGCCGAACGAATCCGGCGGGATGCGGACCTCGTCGGGTTTCTCGCGGTTATAGACGTCGCTTGCGGTGCTGATCATCTGGGTGTCGTCTTCGAGCGACATCCAGCCGTGGTAGACCCCCGGCGGGACGACGAGCAGGGCGGGGTTCCGCGACCCGACGACGAACGTGTTCTGCTCGCCGAGGGTCGGGCTGTCCGGCCGGTCGTCCACCAGGACGAATTTGGCCGTTCCGTGGGAGATGAAGAACCAGTCCCAGAGGGCGGCGTGCTTGTGGAAGGCCCGGATCGTGTCCCGCGCGAGGTCGCCGACGAGGTAGACCTGGCCGAACTTCGTGAAGTGCGGGTCCGTGGCTCGGAGAATTTCGATGAGATAACCCCGGTCGTCCGTCCGGGCGACGAGGTCGACGAGCGAAACGTCCTTGATCACGCGATGGCTCCTTCTTCCCTGAGATAGTCTACGAGCGCCTCCCGCCAGGGCCGGAGGGGCGGCATCCGGACGCTCCGGAGGGCCGTGTTGAGCGGCCGCCGGAGGCCGCCCTCGAGCTCCGGCGTCTCGATGCGCTCCTCCAGCCGGATGGGCGAACCGATGAGGCGGAAGATCTCGGCGGCGAACTCGTGCCAACTGCACGCGCCCGCGTTCGTGACGTGATAGACGCCCGGCGGCGCCCCACCCTCGAGGAGCTCCCGGATGCGGACGGCGGCGTCGACGGCGTAAGTCGGGCTCATGTAGATGTTGGACGAGACGGCGACCCGGTCCTTTGTCCGGGCGGCATCGAGCATGAGCTTGATGAAATTCGTTCCCCCCTTGGCCACCGAGCCCGTGATCCCGAACAGGCTCGAGACGCGGACGACGCGGTGGGCCGGGACCTGGCGGGCGAAGTATTCCCCGGCGGCCTTGCTGGCCCCGTATGTGTTGAGCGGGTTGGGGCAGTCGTCCTCCGTGTAGGGCGCGCCCTTGGCCCCGTCGAAGACGTAGTCGGTACTGATGTGGACGAGGCCCAGGCCGAGGGCCAGGCAGGCGTCGCGCAGGTTTTTGACGCCGACGGCGTTGACGGCGAAGGCCTTTTCGGCGTTCTTCTCGCAGTCCGGGACGTTGTGGTAGGCAGCCGTGTTGATGACCGTTTCCGGGCCGCAGGCTTCGAGGACCTCGCGGAGCCGGACGGGCTTGCAGATGTCCACTTCGCCGACGTCCAGGGCGGCGCAGTTCGGGCCGAAGACCTTGACCAGCTCCCGGCCGAGCTGTCCTTTGGCACCGATGATCGCGACGTTCATCCTGATCTCTCTCAATGATTTATAGCATGATTCCCGCGGCCTGTTAAGGAGAACGTGAAGTAGGCGGCGGCCTCCCGGAGCCGTTCCTTGCGGGAGGGGGCGCGGGTGAAGAGGGCCAGGGCGGCCCGGCCGGCGAGCCTCAAGAAGAAGCCGGCGACGGCCGACGCCCGGAAGGCCAGCCCGGCGACGAGGCCTCGCTCCTTGCGGACGTAAGCGAAGAGCCGTCGGAGCCATTCCGTGTTGACCTTGCCGCGGACGACGCGGTAGGTGATCCCGTGATGGTGGAGCACACGGACGGAGGGGACGAAGAGCATGGTGAATTCCCCGTCGCGCATCCTCCTCCCCATGTCGACGTCCTCGAGGTAGAAGAAATATTCCTCGTTGAGGAGGCCCGTCGCTTCGAGCGCCCGGCGCGGCAGGACGATGCACGCCCCCGAGAGCCAGCCGAGGCGGACGGGCCGTCCCCTTTTTGCGAAGTACGGCGCGTGGACGAAGAACCCCCGGAAAAGCCGGGGGAAGAGGCGGGAGAGGAATAGGAAATAGGCGAGGCCGCTTCCGACCGTCGGCAGGGCGCCGCCCGCCCCCGCCTGGAATTTCCCGTCCGGAAGGATCAGGGCCGGGGCCGCGGCGCCGGCCTCGAGGTCCGCTTTGAGCGCGGCCACGAGGCCCTCGACCGCCCCGTCGCCGAGGACGACGTCCGAATTGAGGAGGAGTACGTGATCGGCCTTCCCCTCGTCGAGGACCAGGCGGAGGGCGACATTGTTGGCCCGGGCGTACCCCAGGTTCTCGGCGCTCCGGACCAGGCGGATGCGCGGGAACCGGCTCTCCACCATGTCGGCCGTCCCGTCTTCCGAGCCGTTGTCCACGACGTGGACGTCGAGCTCGAGCCCCCGCGTCGTGTCGAATAGCGCCCGGAGACATTCCTCGAGATACCCCCTCGCGTTCCAAACGACAATAACGACGGATACCCTCATGTTTTGTCGCTCGTCAAAGATCACAAAGCTCCGGTCGCCGCCGACGCAGGCTAAAGCCTGCGGCTACATACAAGAAGCCGCCTGTCCTTGTAGCCTCAGGCTTTAGCCTGAGCGTGCTTGTCTTCATTTTATTTTTGTCTCGCCCTTTAATAGGCTTTCGTAGGCATCCGTGATCTTGTCCCAATCATAGCGCTCCATGATAATGGCGCGGGCGCGCTCGCCGAATCCCGCGAGCTTTTCGGGGTTCGCCAACGCCCGAGCCATCTTTTCCCGAAGGGCGGCCTCGTCCTTTTGGAAATAGGCCCCAGCGTCGCCGAGGACTTCGACGTTGTAGGGGACGTCCCGGGCGATGACGAACCGGCCGGCGGCCATGGCCTCGAGCAGGGCCGGGTTCGTCCCGCCCACCTCGTTGCCGTGGATATAGGCGAAGGCGTTCGTCAGAAGCTCGCGCAGGATGTCCTTGTCGTAAATGAAGCCGGGGAACACGACCCTCGGGTCCCGCGCCGCGGCGGCCTTGAGTTCTTCCTGGTATCGGCCCTCATACTTTGAGCCGCCGATGAGGACGAGCTTTTTCGCCGTGTCGAGCCCCTCGAAGGCGCGGACCGTAAGCAGGGGATTGTTCTCCGGCTCGAACCGCGTCACCTGGAGGAAATATTCCCCCGGCCGGAGCCCGAACCTCGAGATGAGCGATGGGTTGCGGCTTTGGGTCAATTCCGCGCCGTAAGGGATATAGTGAGTCTCCCGGCCGTAGCGCTCCAAGAAATAGGCCTGGATGGCCCTCGAGTCCGTGACGATCTCGACCGGAAGTCTCGCTGCCCTCCGCTCGGCCGCGCGGTAGTAGGCCTTGCCCAAGGCGTTCCACTTGTCCCTCTTCCACTCGAGCCCGTCGACGTTGAGGACGACGCGCGCCTTCCGGGGCCGGGCCAGGGCCAGGACCGGGGCGTTGGCGCTGTTGAAGACGATCCAGGCGTCCGCCCGTTTCGGCAGGGCCGCCAACGCCGAAAAGAGCGTGTGGGAGAGCGTTTCCAACGCCCGGAGTTTCAGGGCGGGAGCATAACGGAGCGTCATTCCGAGATAAACCTTGGGCCGTCCGGGATAGAGACCCTTCCGATTATAGACCGTGACGGCGTGGCCCCGGGCCGCGAGGCGTTTTCCCAGTTCTTCGGCGCACGTCTCGAAGCCTCCGTATCGGGCGGGGACCCCTCTCGTCCCGAGGATGGCGACTTTCATCGCGGGCCTTCTCAGCGGACGCGCCTCAGGAGCCGTTTGATCCGGGTCATGACCCCGAACGGCATTCTGTGGAGGAGGGGCCAGAAGAGCCTCTTCCCCATTTTCCGTGCCGGGCCCTCCGGCTCCAGGCTCGTGATCCGGGCGATCTCGGCCGGGCCGGGCCTCCGGAGCTTCGCGGCCTCGCCGGCCAGGACCTTCCGGCAGTGGGCGACGAGGGGCTTCGTGACGTTGTCCCAGGAGAACCGCTCCTTGACCGAGGCCAGCCGCTCCTTGATCTCGCGGCGCCTCGCCGCGTCCCCGGCGAGCTCCAGAATGGCCTGGACGAGCCCGTCCTCGTCCTCGGAGCCGACGGTCAGGCCCAGCCCTTCCTTTTGGACGAGGCCGGCGAAGTAGTCGCCGTCCGTGCAGATGATGGGCAGTTCGTACTTGAGGTAATCGAGCAGGCGGATGCGGAACGAGTAGTATGTCTCGAAATGGGTGAAGTGGATGGAGATGCCGATGTCGGCCTCCCGGAAATAGAGCCCTTTCCGCTCGTAATCGATCCAGTCCTCGTTGAAGAAGACCGAGCGGCCGAGCAGATCCATCTCGCCGGCGAGCCGGACGGCCTCGTTGGCCAGGTCGAACTCGGGGAGGAGCGGGTTCGGGTGACGCTTGGCGATGAAGAAGAGCTTCAGGGCGGGGTTCGACGCGCGGGCCCGGGCGAACGCCCGGAGGAGTGTCGCCGGGTCGTACCAGTTGGTGATGACGCCGCCCCAGAAGAGGATGATGTCGTCGTCCCCGACCCCGGGGAGGACGCCGCGGATGACCCGCTCCGGCGCGGCGCCGGCGGCCGGGTCCTCGTCGTCCCGGGTGATGCCGAAATGGACGACCGAGATGAGGTCGTCGAGGTCGGGGCACAGGTCGAGGACCTCGGGGTTGATGCGGTCGAGGGCGAGAAGGGCGCCGGTGAAGAGGTCGCGTTGGCGCTCCGAAGCGCAGAGGAAGTGGTCGCCGGCCATGACCTGGTCGTTGAAGACGCGGAGGTCGTTGAGGTGGATGAACTCGCGGTCCTTGAGGTTCGCGACCTTCCACTTGTGGACGAAGAGGTTCTCGAGGGGGAAGGGGACGTAGAGGTCGCAGACGAGGTGGACGTCGAGGTCCTTGAGCCCCGGGAACTTGGAAAGGACGTAGCCCTGGGTGATGACGATCCGGCTCCCCCGGGCGAGGTCGAGGAGCGGCTCCGGGGCCTGGACGGAATAGGTGTGGAGCTCGAACGGCAGGGACCGGTAAAAGGACGGGTCGCCGGAGCGCGGGGAATAATCCGGGACGGCGAGCCCGACCTTGAAGTGTTTTGCCAGGCGCCTGGAGAACTCCCAGGCCCGGATGCCCGGGCCGGCCATCTTTTCGCCGGCGACGTCGTCGCTGATGAGGAGAATGTCGAGCATGGGGTCACCCTTTCCCGAGGGCGTCGAGGAGTTTCTTGAGGAGAGCGACGGCCGCCGCCTCGAAAAGGAGGATGGCCGCGGCCAGGAGGAAGACGCTTCGGAATACGCCGGACCCGTGCCGGGCGATCCGGGGAAGCTCCTCCCAGACGGTGCGCCGCGCGTAGGTGCGGAAGGTCAGGTCCCCGCCGGCAGCCCCGCCGTTGAAGAAGAACTCGCCGTCCGGGTAGACGTCGGCCGCGTTCATCCAAACGGCGATGGCGTTCGAGGGGGTCGAGGCGGGAGAATCGAGCTCGAAGAGGTAAGAACGTCCCTTGGAACTGGGTTGGGGGGGGAATCGGAACGTCCGGTAGAGATTGTTCCGGACGTCGGAGGCGTTGAATACGACCTCGGCGGCGAGGACGCGGGTGGGCTCGAGCTCGTAGAGCCTGAAATGGACGTCCTTGTCGTTCAGGCGCCCGTGGGTCCCGAGGAGGACGTCGATCCGGGCCAGGCCGTCGGACGGGGCCTTGAAGGTCTGCCCGGTGCGCTCGCCGCCCAGGATGGGCGGGGTCGGGACGGAATTCGGGGAGGTGTCCACCTCCATCGTGTCGTGGTGGGCGACGAACAGGAGGAAGACCTGCAGAAGGACGAACAGGACGATGATGGCGGCCTTCATGTTCCTTCCCCAATATTACATGAGGAAGGAACGCGGCCGCAACCCGAAGCTGTCCGTTCCCTAGAATTTCGGTTCGATGTCGATGACGACGGTGACAGGCCGTCCCCGGCGCCTTCCGTCGGTCGCGGCGAAGTGGAGGACATGCTTCCCCAGGAACCCGGGCGCGGGCATCCAGTAGAATATCCCGGACTTAGCGTCGAGGGTCGAGCCGACGGGCAGGCCCTTCGTCGCGTCGGCGCCCCATCCTACGTATCTCCGCCCGGCCCCGCCTTTCAGCCGGACGATCACGAGGCCCTGCTCGCGGACCGTCCGCCTGGAGCCCCCGGAAACTTCGATGGCGAGCCGCTCGGAATCGTCATCCGGCAGTAGCGCTGCCGTGTCCGCGCCCGTCCCCTCGGCCACATACGACGTTCCCTCTGCCTCCGACCCAATTGACCCGCTCGCCGTACTTAAGCTGCTCGCCCCGGAAAGATTTTGAATTTCAAAGAACCTCGACCCTATCCCCCCTATCGAGCCGGCATCGTCGGATACCGTCCAGCTGATCGTGTGGACGCCGTCCGCGTACTTTGTCGTGTCGAGGATATGGTAGCCGACCGGCCCGTCGCTGTTCTTGTACTCCGGGTAGGCATCGTGGACGTCCTGGCGGAAGAAATCATAGACGGAGTTCCCGACGGGGATGCTGTCCACGAACACGGTGATCGTCGATCCGTCGCGAGGGATCTCCTTCGGCTGGGGTGTCAGGGCCCAGCCGAAGTTCACGTAGTTCGCTCCGGAGGCGATCCCGCCCTGCGCCGGCGTGTCGATGGCGCCGAACGGGTCGGTGTTGTGGGCGTTGTCGCCGGTGATGGTTTTTGCGCCCAGCTCCTTCTTCTTCCCCCCCGCGTCGAAGGCGACGGCGTGGATCCGGAAGGTCCCGTTCCCCTGGGCCGGCAGACCGTAGGTCAGGAGCTGGAAGCCCCACCCGGCCCGGTCGCTCATCGGGTACGCCGGGTATTCCGCCTCGACGTCGGGCCGGGCGCCCTTGACGAACGTAGCGTACCCGAGGAATATCAGTCCGTCGGACCCGATGGCCGCCGGCGGGTCGCCCGCGACGGGGTCGCGCCGGACCTCGACCCTTGCGACGGCGAGGTCGTCGAGCGCCCAGCCGGTGACGGGGATGCTCCCCATGACCGTCGCCCCGGGGGACGGCGTGTCGAAGCTCCCGAACGGCAGGGCGTCGCGGCCCGAACGGTACACCTTGAGCGTCACGGCGACTGTCTGGGGGCTGTTGAGGGCGGCCGCGTCGGTGACCGTCACCTTGCCCGTGTAAGTCCCGACCGCCAAACTTCCGGGCTTGACGCTGACCGAGAGGCTGGCGTCCCCGGTGCCCGACGTCGGAGAGACGCTGAGCCAACTTTTGTTCGTCGAGACCCGCCAGCTGAGGCTCGTTCCCGACGGCCCCAGGTTACGGGCGATGCCCTTCTGGGCAGGAGTCGCCGCTCCGGACCGCACGGCGCCGAAGGCGAGGAAGGTCTTGTCCACCGAGAGCACGGCGAAGGCGCTCGTGGACGCGTACAGCATAACCTCGTTCGACGCGGCTCCGGCGATGCCCTTCGAGTTGACCGCCCGCACTTTATAGAAATAAGCCTTGCCAGAGGCGGCCGTCGTGTCGTCATAGAGATAGCTCGTCGTCGTTCCTATTCTGTGGGCCGTGTCCACCGGCACGTTCGTCGCGGTCCCTCGGAAGACCTCGAAGCGGGAGAACCCGCCCCAATCCTTCCACATCCATTCGAGATCGTCCCAGATCTTCCCCGTGACCTCGAGGCGGATGGCCCCGGCGGCCGGGACGTAGCTCCCGGAGAGACCGGTCGTCCGGGGCGGACCGAAGACAAACGCCGTGTCGGTGTTCCTCCCGAGGTCCCGCACGGACGCCACGAAATTCCGCAGGGCGATCTCCTTGTTCATTCCCTTGATCCGGTGCTCGTCGGTCGCGTCCGTCCACCGGAAGAAGTTGATGACGTGCGGGCGGTAGCCGTAGTTCCGCAGGAACTGCTGGAGGATGAAATCGGGCGTACTCTGAGGGGCCCCGAGCCCGAAGGGATAGGTCTCGGCGTCGTATTCCATCATGGCCCAGTTCGACGACAGGGCCGCCGTGGCCGGGACGCCGTACTGCGTCGTCCGGACGAAATAAAAGGAGCCGGGGGACGAGATATCCTTAAACTCGATGTCGTAGATGGTCGCCCCGGCCGAACCGTAGGGCGCGACGTCCGCGGTCGAGAGCGGCGAAGCCGAGCTGAAATACCGCGCGTTGAGGGCCGGCATCATCGAGGGGTTCGTGCTGTTGAGGTAGTCGGCCGGGATCTGGTGGCTGAACCATTGGGCCGCCGGGATGCCCGCCTCGGACGCCCATCGGGCCGCGTCCCGGGCGAAGTTATGGACCATGGCCTCCCGAAATGCGTTCCAGAGGTCCCAGTAGGCGTTCCCGGGCGCCATGACGCGCGGCGGATCGAAGCCTCCCTCGATATAGCCCGGGCCTTCCGTCGGCATCATCCCCCCGTGGACGTAGCTCGCGAGGGGAATGGCGCCGTCCGTCTCCCCGTCGGCCAGGCTCCAGTTGTAATACTTGAGGTCCCACGACGTGAAGCTCTGTCCGAAGTCCGAATTGAACAGGGCCAGGCCGCTCGTCCCCTGGTATTTCGTCCCGCCCGCGGCGTACCCCTGGCCTCCGTAAGCGCCGGAAGCGTCGTCGTACATCCCGGCGCGCTGGATCCAGTCGCGGAACTCGAGGACGGCGAACGGCGAGTAATCGCAGAACCAGTCCTGGACGTCCTTGGTATGGTCCAGCCGGTCGTTGCTGAGCTCCGCCTCGCCCCAGCCGCTCAGGGCGATGAGAGTGTCGGGCTCCTCGGTCATCCTCTGCCTGAGAAAGGCCAACGTCGCCCGGCCCTTGGCTTCGAGGTTGCGTCGGAGCTTGCGGGCGTATCGGGAGAGCGTGCCCCAAATGGGGCCGTCGAGCGCCGCCTGGGGATCCCCGATGTTGGCGTCGGCGCAGAGCTTGTTGTCGTTGAACCACTGGGCGTTCCGGATGTCCTCTTCCTTGGCGTCGTGATAGACCCAGCGATAGCGGGCCAGGCCCGAAATGAGGACGAGGTGGAGCCGGACCTTCCTGGCCTTGGCCGCCTGGATGTAGGCATCCGCGGAATCCTTGAAAGCCTGGATGCCGTTCGCGGCGTCGTTCCAATCGGACGCCCAGGCGAGGTCCGTGGCGATGCCGGTGATGGAGAACGAGAGCCAGGCGTAAAGGCCGAAGTTCAGGTTGGCTTTGATGTAGTCGACCTCGTCGGCGTCGAGCGGCGAATGCTCGAGACTGACGATGACGGAATTGGCGTAAGAGGGCCGGGGAAGCTCTTCGGCGCGCCCGGAGACCGGAGGAACGAGTAGGGCGACGAGGAGTGCCGCCGGCAGGAATGCGGCGAGGGCCGGAGTTCGACCGTTCCCGTGTCTCATGTCCGTTCCCATCGTTCTACCCCCATATTCGCCTGTTCCCGTTCGCGGGAACCCCGGCCGGGCGGCGCCTCGCGCGGCCCCACGCCTCAGAAAAGATATCCCAATCCCAGCCCGAGCTCCAGACCGCCGATATCGACCTTGATCCCGGAGGGCTCGATGTCACATCGCGAGAAGCTCAGGCGGGCGTCCGCGAAGAGCCTCTTGGCGAACCGAAACTTCGCGCCCGCCCGCGCCTTCCAGCCCATGCCGCCGCTCGAAACGTCGCCGATGACGTTGGTTTCCCGGAAGTCGTAGTAGCTCAACCCGGCCCCTGCGTAAGCGCGCCACCGGCCGTGCCCGATCTCGTAGTCGAGGCCCAGGCCGAAGGGCGTGATCCGGACCTTGGTCGTTTCCCCGGTGTAGGTCATCCTGCCGTTCTTCGAGAAGAGGCCGCCCTCGATCCAGGTCGAGAGCCCCTTCCAGACCTGGGCCGTGATCTCCGCCCCGAACGCGAACCCACCGCCGTAAACATCTTTGAAGGCGGCTTCCGACGGGGCGAAATACCCCCCGCGGACGGCGACGGTGAATTCCGCCGTCCGTGGTGCCGCCGGCTTCGCTTCGGGCTTGGCCACCGGTTCTTGGGCCGGGCTCGCGGACTGCCCGGGCGTCTGCGGAGCGGCCTGCTCCCGGGTCTGCCCCGCGATCAGCCCGGCCGACGCCAGCGCCATGAGCCCCGTCACCGCCACCGCCGCCATCGTCTTATTCATATGTCATATGCCAACCAAAACAGTCATTTGAGGGCTTTCTTTTCCGTTATCATCGACCGCCGTCAGCCCGAACAGATAGCTCTTATCGCCGGCGGCGCGGCGCTTCTGATACTTGAAGGTCCCGGCGTCCGTTTCCGCGACGAATGCCATCCCCGCGCCATCGTATTCGTAGAGGCGGTATCCGCGGATATCCTTATTGTTGGGACTGGCCTCCCAGGTCAGCTCGATGATGTATTCGATCTGGGCCAGCGACCTGTTGGCGATCTTCTTCCCTTCGATGTTCACCGGTGGGAAGACGTAGCCCTTCCCGAACTGGGCTGAAACGATCTTCGAGACGTCAAGTCTCACGGGGATGGGGTTGGCCAGCCCGGAGGCGTCACCGCCCCAGCCGACGAATTGGTATTCCGAAAAAGGGAGGGCCCGGACGGCCACCTCCTGGTCCGTGTCGTAATTGTGGAGGCCTGGGGCCGGGTCCGTCGTCCCGCCCTCGCCGGCCGAGACGGCCAGGGTCCGGCCCGGCATCCGGACCGTGGCCGAAGCCGGCCCCGCGACGCCCTTTTTATTCACGGCGCGCACCCTATACAACCAGGTCTTCCCGGCCGTCGCCGTCGCGTCGCGGAAAGCGTATTCCGTGGACGAGAAGAGCAGGTGCGCCGCGTCGAGCGGGAACCCGGCCTCCGTCCCGCGGTAGACCTCGAACTTGAGGAAATCGCCCCAGTCCTTCCATTCCCACTTGAGCCCGCCCCAGATCTTGCCGCTCAGGCGGAAGTCCACTCCGCCGCCGGGGCCCCCCGAGACGGCGATCTCGGTGACCTTCGGCGGGTCGTACATCGTCGCGGCGTCCGGGCTCCGCGCCTTGTCCCGGACCCGGGAGATGAACTCCCGGAGGGCCGTTTCCTTGTTCATGCCCTTGATCTGGTGCTCGCCAATCGCATCGATCCAGCGGAAGAAGTTGATGATGTGGGGCCGGTGGGAATAGACGAACTCATGCTGGTCGAGGATGGCGGCCGCGGGGCTCTGCGGGATGCCGAGCCCGACCGGGTACGTTTCCGGATCGTATTCCAGGATGGCCCAGTTGGAGGCCATCTTTTCCATGGCCGGGACGCCGAGCGTCGTCGTCCGGACGAACCAGCCGGGGAACTTGATGTCGTAGATCGATGCGCCCGGGGAGCCGTAGGGCTGGATATTGGCGGTCCACATCGGCGAGGCCGAAGTGTAATAGCGCGCGTTCTTGAGCGGCGTCTCCGGCGTCGTGCCGTAGAGGTAATCGCCCGGGAGCTGGTGGGAATAGAAGCGGTCGGTCGGAATGCCCGCGTCGCGGGCCCAACGGGCCAGGTCCCTGACAAAGTGGTGGACCATCGTCTCCCGAAAAAGGTTCCACAGGTCCCAGTAGTTGCTGTGCCCAGGGTAACCTTTGGGCCAGCCCATGACGCGCGGCGGATCGAAGCCGCCGGCGATATAGTTCGCGCCGGACGTCGGCATCATGCCGCCCTGGACGTAGGAGGCGAGCGGGATCCGATGGGGGTCGTTGTTGACGGTGTCGGTGTACGTCGGGTCCCAGTCGTCCGCGAGGCTCCAGTTGAAGTATTTGAGGTCCCACGTCCGGATATTCGTCCCGAAGTCGGAGTTGAACGTGGCCAGGCCGACCGTCCCCCGATACTTCGCCCCGCCCAGCGAGTAGCCCTGGCCCCGGAATTCGCCGGCGGCGTCGTCGTACATCCCGGCGTGCTGGATCCAGTCGCGGAACTCGAGGACCGCGAACGGTGAATAATCGCAGAACGAGTCCTGGATGCTCTTCGTGTGGTCGATGCGGAATTGGTTAAGCTCGGCCTCGCCCCAGCCGCTCACGGCGGCGATGACGTCGGGCGACTCGTCCATCATCCGCCTGAGGAAGACGACCGCCGCCCGCGCCTTGGCTTCGAGGTTGCCCCGGACCTTGCGGGCGTACCGCGACAGCGTCCCGTAGACGCGCGTGTCCATGTAGTCGGGGGCGGAGAACTGCTCGTCCGAGCAGATCCGGTTGTCGTTGTACCACTGGGCGTTCCGGACGTCCTCTTCCTTGGCCACGCGGTAGATGGGCCAGGAACGCGCCAGGCCCGAGGTCAGGACGAGGTGGACGCTCGTCCCCTTCGTCCGGGCGATCTCGAGGAACATGTTGACCTGGTCCTTGAAGGCCTGGATGCCAAGGTCCGCGTCCCCTGGAGCCGTGTGCCAGTCGAGTGCTGGCGTGATGGCCGTGATGGACAGGGACAGCCAGGCGTAGAGCCCGAAATTGAGGCGCGACTTGATGACGTCGATCTCGGCGGCGTCGGCCGGGTTGTGCTCGAGGCTGACGATGAGCGAGTTCGCATAGGTCGGCTTCGGGAGTTCCTTGGGGAAGGCGGCAAGCGGAGGAGCGGCCGGTGCCGCGACGAGGAGTGCTGCCAGAACGAACGCGGACGGGAACGAACAGGATTTGGTCCTCATCATTGCCTCCGGCATGATTGTACACGAAGACTTGCGGGCGCCGCAACCGCGCGCCGCCCTCAGGCAACGCGCCGGCGATAATAGGTCATGTAGGCATGGGCGTTGATCTGGGCCAGGCCGCGTGGGTCGAGGTAGGTCCAGCAGTCCGGATTCTTCTGGATGACGTGCGCTTCCAGGAAGCCGCGGCGCGTGTTCCGCAGGGACACGGCCCGCTTGAAGAGGATGCCGGGCAGGCCGAGACCGAGCGAGGCGTAGGCCCGGGCGTAGGTCCATGCCGCGGCGCCCCTCCGGCTCCCCCGGTCCCGCCTCCCGCCGAGCGTCGCGGCGAAACCCCGGAGATCTTCCTTGAGATAGCGCTTGAAGAACCCGAGCATGACCCGGCGCCGGAAGAGTTTGAGGACGAGCCGCTGGCGGTTGCGGACGACAAGCCTCATCTTCTTCGCGTCCGCTCCCGCGAACGAGGCCCCGAACTTGTGGTAAACGACGGCGCCCGGCTCCGGGACGATCTCCCAGTCCCGGTACCAGGCCCGGAAGCTCCAGTCCACGTCCTCGTAATAGGCGGCGTAACCGGGGTCGAGGAGGCCGATCCGGTCGAGGGCTTCCCGCCTCAGCAGGACGGCCCCGAAGCACGCCGAGGGCACTTCTTTGAGACGGCCGAATTGCCCGACGTCGATCGCCCCGATGAAATTGTCGCTCCCCCAGCCGTAGTTCCGGACGGAGTTCCCGATCCCGTTGATGAACCCCCGCAGGTCGAAGAACTTCATCATGGGAACGACGGCCGCCGCCTTGGGGGAACGGTCCATCTTCGCGGCGAGCCGGGCAACCGTGTCCGGTTCGAGGACCGTGTCGGCGTTGAGGACAAGAATGTATTCTCCGTCCGACCTGCGGATGCCGCGGTTCACGCCTCCGGCAAAATGGATGTTCCTTCCCGAAGCGATGAGGCGGACGCCGTACCCGGCGTATTCCTCCGCGACGATCCGGGCCGTCGCGTCCCCCGACGCGTTGTCCACGACGAGGACCTCGATGTTGGACAGAGTCTGGACCAGGATGGAGTCGAGGCAATCCCGGATGTCCTTCTCCGAGTTATAGGCGACGACGACGACCGAAACGGTCGAAGCGGTTGAAAGACGGCGTCCCTTCGTATCCGCCGAGCGCTCGACGGCGACAGGCGTCGGTGCCTGGGCGTCCCGGCCTGCCGCCCGTAAGACCTGCGCCGCGAACATGAGCCGCGTCAGCCCCCTGACCAGCTCCTCAGGCGCGTTGAGCGTCTCCCGGACGCGTATAACGACCTCGTCCTCGCTCCCCGGCAGGCTCTCCCAAATCGCCGCGCCCAAGGCGTCGGCCACGACCCGCGCGCCGCTTGCGTGGACGAAGAAGATCTCGCCGCCCTCGGCCCGGAGCGCGAACTCGGGGCTCCGTTCGAGCCGTTCAGGCGCGCCCTGCGAGCCCACGGTAGAGCTCCTCCCAGCGGTCGATGACCGCGTCCCAGGCGTATCGCTCGCGCACCTTCCGGCGCCCGGCCTCGCCCATCCTCTTCCGCGCCGTCCCGTCGGCGAGCAGGATCTCGATGGCCGCGGTCAGCTCTCGCGAGTTCCCGTCGAGCGCCAGCAGTCCGTCCTTGAACTCGTCGATGAGCTTCGCCGAGCCGCCCCTCCGACAGCCGACGACCGGCACGCCGTCCCGCCAGGCCTCGAGGAAGACGATGCCGAACGACTCGAACGGCGAGACCTGGACGAAGAGGTCCGCCGCCCGGAAGAACGCCCGCTTCTCCTCCTCCGGGAAGCCCTTGACGAGGGTGATCCTTCGGCCGTGCTTCGGGTCAAGCTCCCGGATGCGCGCCTCGATCGTGCTCGTGTGGGCCGTCGGGTTCCCGGCGATGACCAAGGCCGCGTCCACCCCGTGGTCCCAGGCGTCCTCCATGGCCGTTATGAGCGTCAGGATGCCCTTGTGGGCGCCCATCTGCCCGAGGAAGAGGACGATCCGCTCTTCCCGGATGCCGTATTTCGCGCGGACGTCGACCGCGGCCGTCCCGCCCGCCCGCTCCGGCTCGGGCTCCAAGTCGCCGATCCCCACGCCGATCGTATGCACCCGGGCCTCGTCGAGGCGGGCCGTCCGGACGAGAAATTCCTTTTCCCAATCGGTCAGGGTGACGACGGCGTCGGCCCGGCGCATCCAGTCGTAGTAGATCGGGTTCCCGAACGAATAGAGGTCCTCGGTGTGAAAGCACGGCACGACGACGACCGGCCGGCCCTTCGCCCGCGCCGCTTCGAGCGTGTACCCGACGTTCCAGTTCGGCAGGGGACAACCGGCCGCGACGTCGAAGTCCTCGGCCAGGGCCGCCGCCCGGTATTCCCGGCTCCTGGGCCCCCAGGCAAGCGCCCTCCATCGGTCGCCCCAGGGGATGGGCACCCTCCAGGCGACCTTCCTCAGGAACACGAGTGCCCTCCGGCCCTTACGGGTGAAGCCGACGCGCCGGACGCGCACGCCGCCGACGGTCTCCTCGCCCGCTGGAAGCAGGTCCTTCCCGCGGCCGGGCAGTAAGTAATCCTCGGTGGAACGGGCCGTCGTGGCGATGATCGTGACCGCGTGGCCGCGCGCCGCCAGCCGCTCGGAGACCTCCCGCATTAGATTCTCGGCGCCGCCGATCGCAGGGTGGTACTGATGAAGGCCGTGGAGGACCTTCATCCGATCTCCCAGCGACATCCGATCCGCACATAGCCGAACTCGCGCTCGGGATGCTTCATGACGCGGAAATAATACATCTGCTCGTGGTGATCGTAGGCCGTCTGGAGGGACCGGTCGTAAGCCGAGACCGAAAGGAGGTATTCGCCCTCGAGGAGCGGCAGGCTGGGGATGATGAAGCGGACCGTCCCCTCGGCGGGGATGCGGTCCGGGAGCGTGCTCCCGAGGGTGTTCGGGCCGAAGATGAGCAGGCGCTGGAGCGTGCTCAGGGCCACGCCGAAGACCGGCGCCTCCCCCTCGAGACGGGACCGGTACGAGATCCGGGCCTCGAAATAGTCGCCGGTGCGAAAAAACTTCTTGGCGATGCCCGTTTCATCCACGAAGTGGACGTCCCTGAGCTCGACGAGCTTGTTCCCCCAGCGTTGCGATTCGCCCGTGTAGGGGATGGCCGCCGGCTTGGGGGCCGTGTCCTCCTCGAGCCCCTCCCGGCCCTTGATGAGCTCCAGATAATGGGCGACAGCTTCCTCGGTCGGCCCGAGGAAGGAGGCCTTGCCCTTGCTCAGGACGAGGGCCCGGCTGCAGATGCGGCCGATGAATTCGAGGTCGTGGGTGACGAGGACGATGGCCGCCCCGCGCTCCCGGAACTCGATGATCTTCTCGAAGCTCCTCCGCTGGAAGACCGCGTCGCCGACGGCGAAGACCTCGTCGATGAGGACGACGTCGGGTTCGAAAAAGAGGACGATGGAGAAGGCGAGGCGGATGAACATCCCTGACGAGTAATTCTTGACGGGCGAGTGGATGAACTTGCGAAGGCCCGAGAACTCGATGATGGAATCGAAGTTCTCACGGATCTTCCGGCGCGGGATGCGGTAAATGGAGCCCGTGAGGTAGATGTTCTCGGCCCCGGTCAGCTCCGGGTTGAAGGCCGCGCCGATCTCGATGAGCGGGGCGAGGCGACCCGTGACCGCGACGTTCCCCTCGGTCACGGGGATGACCCCGGCCAGGGCCTTGAGGAGGGTGCTCTTGCCCGCCCCGTTCGAGCCGATGACGCCGAATATCTCGCCGCGCCGAACTTCGAGGTCGAGGCCCTTGAGCGCCCAAAGGTCGGTCTTGCGCCTCCGGCGGAGGTGCCGGGCGAGGCCGCGGGCGCGGTCGCCGTCCTTCTCCAGGTTGATGGAGTACCTCACTCCCAGCCCGGACAGCTTGATCGCGGTGTCGTCCATCGTGCGCTCAACCTTATGAAAGATGGTAGACAAAATATTTTTCTTTCCTCGAGAAGACCAGGAGCCCGGCCGCGAAGGTCACGACGGCGATGAGGCCGGCGCGCCACAGGACCCAACCCGGCGGGAACGCGCCGTAAGCCACGGGATATCGGAAAGCCTCGACGAAGTAGTAGACCGGATTCAGGAGGAGGACGGTGCGGAACTTGGGGGGCAGGACGTCGATCGTGTAGAGGATGGGCGTTATGTAGAAAAGGATCTGGAAGCCGATCGAAATGACATGCTCGACGTCGCGGATGCGGATGTGGGCCGTCGTCGTGAGGAGCGAGAGCCCCAGGGAGAAGACGAGGTTGAGGAGGACGGCCGCGGGCAGGAAGAGGAGGCTCCAGGTGAAAGGCGCCTTGAACACGGCCATGGCTCCCAGGAGGACGGCCGTGAGGATGAGGTGGTCGATGTAGCGGGCGAGGACGTTCGCGAGCGGGAAGATCAGCTTGGGGACGTAGACACGCCGGATGAGGCCCTGGTTGCCGACGATGGAGGACGTGGCGATGATCACGGTCTGCTGGATCATGGTCCAGGCGACGAGACCGGAGAAGAGGAAGATGGTGTAGTTCGGGATCTGGAAGCGGAAAATGCGGGAGAAGACGACCGAGAGGATGGCCAGGTAGGCCAGCGGGTTGAGAATGGTCCAGAGGAAGCCGAGGACCGAGTTCCGGTACCGGAGGCGGAGCTCGTTGACGACGAGGTTCCCGAGGAGCTCCCTGTAAGCGACGAGTTCCGCCAGATATTTGCTCATCGAACCAGGAATTCTATCGCATCGGGCGGGGCCGGCGCAAGGCCCCGGGGGGAGCCCGGGGGGCAACGGCTGCCCCTAGACCCCCGGGTTGGGGCTGGTGATCGTCATGTGGAACACGGGAACGACGCGGTACCAGATGACAAAGGTCAGGACGAACAGCGCGACGACGGCCAACGCTTTAAGGGCGAATACGCCGGCCGAAACAGGCCCCTCGGCGGCATCGCCGCTCCCGGTGTTCTCATGGGCTTTCGCGCCTTCGCCCGGTGTCCCTGTTTTATCAGCTGCCAGTGTTGTTTGCACTGCGAGGCCCATGGCACTATCACCCATCCCGCTGTTCTCTTGTGCGTTCTCGTTATTGTGTGACGTCCCTGTTTTTGCGGCCGCCATTGCGTGCATCCCGAGCTGTGCGGCCCGCGCGATCGATGCCAATGCGTCGAGCGCCGTTTTGGCCCCGATTACAAACAAGATGGCGGCGAACCCCATGACGGGGAAGAGGTACCGCCCCTGGGCGTAGATGTTTCCCGGGCTGGCCGAGAGCCTGACGCCGAAGACCTGGACGGCAACGGCGGCGAAGGCGAAGAGGGCGACCCGGGCAAGGAACGGGTTCCGACGCCAACGCCCCTCGAACGGGAGCGCGGCCAGGAATAAGGCGAGGCCCGTCCCGGCCATCGCCAGGATCGCCCTCCAGGCGAGGACGATCGCCCGGCCCGCCCCGAACACCATTCCCCCGAACCTGAGGAAGAAGCTCTCGGAGAGGAGAGCGGCGAAGCGCCGGTTTAAGTCGTCCAGGGCGAAGAGCGCTCCAAGCCCGCCGAGTCTGGCCAGAAAGCTGTCTTTGACGATCCGCCAGCCGTTCTCGGCTTGGAGCGGGAAGAGCATGACGAAGGCGTAGGCGAGGACGACGGCGGACAGGGTGAGGACGGGGACGAGGCCGAGGGCCTTGCCGGCGTTTGCGCGGTCGATGCGGAAGACGATGAGGAGAAGGGTCAGCGGGAGCAAGATGAAGACGGATTTATCGGTCGCAAAGCCTATTGCCGCGGACAGGAAGGCCAGAGCCCAGTGCAGGGCCGAGGCGCGCCGCTCGAGAACGGCGATCGCCGCATAGAAGAACGCTGCCCCGAGGGCGACGCATAACATGTCGGGGCTGACGGCGATCGAGCCGATCAGAAATTGCGGCACGAGGGGGACGAGGAGGACAGCGGCGGTGAACGCCGGGCCCGCCGATCGAGCCAGCCGGCCTAAGCCGGACCAAAGGAACCCGAGCGCGGCGAGGAAGAGGAGGAACGAGAGGAGCCGCAGGAGATAATAGGACGTTTCGAGGCCGTCGATCCCGGCCAGCCGAAGAGCGGTCCCGGCGAGGGTGTGATAGGCGAGGAGACCGCGGATGCGGACGTAGGAATCGGCGGAGACGGCTCCGTCCATGATGTAGGGGATTTCCCCGATCCGCTCGGGGAGAACCGTCGGGCGGCCCATGCCCATGGACCGCCACCAGTTCGACCGGTCCATGAACCGAAGGATTTCCTTCTCGGTGGCCGCGTTACGATCCGCGCCGCGCGCCACGCGCAGGACGGCGCCGAAATGCACCGGCTCGTCCGGGTTCTGGAACGGCGGCACCGCAAAATTCAGGACAGCAGCCGCCATGGCTACGAACGCCGCGATCAGCCATTTATTCATCACTCGCCTTCCTGCCAACGCACCTTATTGCCCAAGCCATGCCTCTGTTCTTTCAAGTTTTGGCCCGGGCTGTCGGCCCTCTTGATGTAGCCGCAGCCTTTAGGCTGCGTCCTAAGCGCAAGCTAAAGCTTGCGGCTACATGCTAAGACTCAGGCTAAAGCCTTAGGCTACATCGCAAACGCGCTCAAGCATGCGAACTATTCCCGCCACTTGAACACGACCTTGACCGTCATCAGCATGATCCGGATGTCCATCAGGAAGCCCATGTTGTCCACGTACTCCAGGTCGTAACCGAGCTTGACCCGCGAGGTTTCGAGCGACGAGGCGTACTGGTATTTGACTTGGGCCCAGCCGGTGAGCCCAGGCTTGACGGCAAGGCGCCGTCGGTAGCGGGGGAGGGCCTGTTCGAGGCGCGCGATGAATTCCGGACGCTCGGGCCGCGGGCCGACGATGCTCATCTCGCCCCTGAGGACGTTGGCGAATTGCGGGAGCTCGTCGATGTGAAGGCGGCGGAGGACCCGCCCGATGGGCGTGACCCGGGGGTCCTCCTCCTCGGCCCAGATGGCGCCGTTCGACTCGGCCCCCTGGATCATCGACCGGAACTTCCACAGCCGGAAGGCTTTGCCGTCCTTCCCGACCCGGATCTGTCCGTAGAAGACCGGCCCTCGCGAACCCATGCGGATGAGGACGGCGATAAGCGGCCAGAACGGGAGGCTCAGGGCGAGCCCAGTCGCACCGAGCGCGACGTCTGCGATCCGCTTGATGTTACTGTAATGCATCGGTCTGTCTGGAGGGGTCAGGCCCTAACTTTTATCATGAAGTAAAAAGTTAGGACCTGACCCCTCCAGAGCCTCCTAAAAAGATTCCGCCCAGAACGAGCTTCGGGACCTGGGTGACGAGATGCAGCATGACGGCGTAGCTCAGGGCCGGCGTCCGGGCGATGCCGAACGCAGCCAGGGCCACGATCACCGAGAGCTCGAAGAGCCCGACCCTCCCCGGCGCACCCGGCGGGAGGTTCCCTACACCCCGGACGATCATGAGGAAAAGCGCCGCCCCGACCGATAGGTCCAGACGGAACGCCCGGGCGAGGAGAAGCACGGTCGCGACCTGGAAGGCGAGGATCCCGAGCGACAGCCCGGTGACCGCGGCCAACGCCTTCGGCTCTTTGAGGGTGACGAACGCCTCGAGGGCGCTCTTCGTGAACCGCCCCGCCTTTTCCCTGAGACCGGCGGGCAGGACCTTGAACGCGAAGCGCGCCGCGCCGAGGAACGCCGCAGGCCGCAGGACGAAAAGGACGAGGGCGGCGACGGCGAGCCCTCCCGATGCCCAGGCCACCGTGGGCGGGAACGCGGTCGCCCGCCCGGCGAAGAGCGCCGGCGAAGCCAGCCAGAGGGCCATGAACACGGCAATGTCGAAAGCCCTCTCGACGGCGATCGTCCCCAGGGCGAATCCTCCGGGGACCCCGGTCTCCCGTGCCAGTAGCCAGGCCCGGACGGGCTCGTTCACCCGGGTTGGCATCAGGATGCTGGCGTACTGGCCGATGATGTTGAACCGGAAGAGCGCGGCCAGGGCCACCCGGGCCCGCGGTGCGATGAGGACGCGCCAACGGAAGCCTAGGACATAGACCGCGACGAGGGAGTTGGCCACGGCGGCCGCGACCCAGGCGTAGTTCGCCCCGGCGAAGGCGTTCCCGATCTCGGCCCAGGCGACGTTCCGGAAGCTCAGCCAGAGGGCCAGAGCCGTGAACCCCGCCGCCGCAATGATCGTTATTGCACGCTTAGGCATTTCGGCTCTAACAAAGACGCAGGCTAAAGCGTGCGTCTACTCGCGATGACGCCGGACCAAACGATTGCTTCGCTGCGCTTGCCAAGACCCCTCATGGGCACGCCTTAATGACACCGTGGAGTGTCCCGGGCGTCCCGTCCCTTTCGTCCAGGACGAACTCGGAGACCCACTCCGCGTTCCGGAACCCGGCGCTCCGGACCATCTTCTCGAGGCAAGCTCGGTTCGGGATCCACCACGCGGCCCCTTGCTCGCTTCCCACGAAGGTCGCCCGCGGCCCTGGCGACGGGTCCGGGTCGATCGCCGTCGCGATGATCGCCATCCCGCCGTCGGCCGTGACGCCCCGGAGCCTCTCCAACGCCCGGACCGGGTCCTTGAGGTGGAGGAGAAGGCTTCCGCAGAAAACGAGGTCGAAGATGCCCACCGATTCCGGCCAGAGATCGTACACCGACAGCGCCCGGCGTTCGACCTTGGAACCCAGGAGGTCCCGGGCCAAAAGGAACGCATCCCGGAGATAGCCCCTGGCCTCGTCCGGCGTCATGTCGGGGACGTATTCCGGGCCGAAGTCGTGGGCCATCCACTCGCCGATGTCGACGGCCGTCACCTCCGCGCCGCGCCGCTCCAGCTCGAACGAAAAGAACCCGCTCGCCGCGCCGACGTCCAGGGCCTTCTTTCCCCGGAGGTCGTCCGGCAGGCCGTAGCGTTCGAGATAGGGCCGGAGGTCGTAGATGCCCGGGGTCAGCAGGCCGTTCCCCAGGTCGATGGTGTGGTACCACTTCAGGGCGTTGACGGCTCGTGCGATGTCTTGCATCTTGACCTTAGGCCTTGCCTCTTATCTTGTACACGGCGATGGCCGCGCATTCCCGCAACGCGCTGAAGAAATGCTCCGTCCGCCACTTCAGCTGATTGAGGACGTCGCCGTAATCCTTGCCGCTCGGCCGGAAGTCCACGAACTTCGACGTCATCAACGCCCGCACCTTGGCCGGGTCGCGCGTCGTGTGCGCCGACCAGCCCGTCACCATGCGAAAGTCCGTGAACCCGGCCTTCTTGAAGACCATGGCCGCGCGCCGCGAGTGCAGGGAAGACGTCACGATAATGAGTCGCGTGTCCTTGCGGATTCCCAGTCCCGCTTGCGCCGGCCGTTTTCCGGCAGGCTCGGCCGCTTCCTCGTTGTTCCCGCCCGTTCCAGCGCTTTGTGAAGCGCTATTCGTGCCTGCCGCGGCGTCCTCACGTATTCCCAGAGCCCCCGTCTCCAACAGTTTCGTCGGGTGGTCCCCCGTGGCCGCCGCGCTGGGCTCGAAGAAGAGCGCGTCCTCCGGGCAGCCGAACCACTTCGCGAACCCGGCGTAGAACTCGGCCTCCGAGATCCGGCCGGTCCCGCCCCCCGTGAAAACGATCTTCGGCGCGTAGCCGTCGAACCAAAGCTGGACCGCCGTATAGATGCGGTGCCAGCCGTCCTCGCTCGGGATGTTGTCCCCGCCCGTGCCCCCCGCCAGGCAGACGATGTAGTCTGCCTGCCGCGGGATCTCGTCTACGACGAGCCACCGGTCGAAGCCCATGGGCCAGCCCGCGGCCATCCAGACGAAGAAGACGGTGGAGAGGACGCCGACGATGATCCAGTAGGCCTTAAAGAGTTTCTTGAGCTTTTTCATTCGAGGTCCTCCGCCATGCTCATCCCGGCGAACGCGCTCCGGCGAACGGATTCGTTATCTTCAACCCATCGATCATGACCCCATCTGTGAGGTCTTCCGTCAGCAGTGTCGTCGCGCCTGCCTTGAGGGCTGCTTGGATGATCATGGCATCCCAAAATGACAACTTGTGCCGTTCAAGGACAGCGATCGCGCGCAGGATGGATTCACCGTCGTTCGCGACGATCTCCCATTTAAGAAGGTCTGCGACGGTCTCTCGGGCCTCCTCAAGGCCGAGGGGTCTTTTGACCTTTTTCGTGATCGTGACGAAAAATTCCTGCAGAACTTGGACGCTGAGCGCGCCCTTCCCGGATTCCCATAGTTCGCTAAAAATTTGCCGGGCGATATCCCGTTTCACGCCGGCGGAGCGGTCATACGCATAGACAAGAACATTTGTGTCGATAAAGGTTTTATCGTCGGGCATGGAGCTCTTCCCTTGTCGCGGCGGGAACGCCTCCCGTTCCGAGGTCGAATCCCCTCTCGAGGATCTTGAGTTGTCTATTCCGTGCGACCGCGTAACCGGAAGATTCCCGGAGCCTTTTTTCCAGAGCCTCCCGTATCAGCTCGCTGACGGACTTGTCCTCTCCGGCCGCCAGGATCCTGGCTCTCTTCAAAAGGGGCTTGGGAAGCGATAGGGTGACGTTTTGCTTATCCACGCGCATCCTCCTCAAACGAAACACGTAAATAAGTGTATCACATAAATACGTGTACAGCAACAAACAGTTCTAATCACGGATCTTTCTTCTCATCTTCGGCATAAGCTTCGGCCAAATATTTGTCGTGGTTCTCTGAGAGATCGCCGAGGCCGGAATCGCCTTGGCCGGCCGCGCTGAGGGCCTGCCGGCGCCGTTCTTTGTCGCCGACCGTCGATTTCGTGCGCTGTAGGAAGAAGCGCTTTGCGAGCACGATAACGAGCCCGAAGGCTGCAACCGCGAATATCGCGGCTAACATGGGGCTCCGGACGCTCAGGGCGAGCCCGCCCGTGACCATGATCAGCCCGAGAAGCACCGGCTTCATGAGCGGCTCGGCCTTTGTTGCAGCCGCAGCCTTTAGGTTGCGTTCCTTGAGCTCACGGCGCTTGTAGTCATGCCAGCCCAACGCCGCCAAAATCACCGCCAGCCCGCAGATCCAGACCGCGTTGCTGACGACTTCGCCCCATGGGAAAGAATTCGTAGTCATGGTGATTTCAGTGTCCCAATCTTTTTGCGGGCTTCCGGCAAGATGTCGAGGCTGGGCAGGACCGAGTTTAGGAACTCCGCCGGGTTTACGATTCTGAAAGGGAGTTCCGCAACGGCCTTGAGCCCCTCGAAATCCTTCTTATCGCCCGTAACGAGGAAATCCGCCCCCCAGCTCCGCGCGGAAACGAGGACGGGAACATCCTTGCGCGCCGCAGGCCTAGGCCACGCCTCGACCTCCGATTGGGTGGGCATCGGAACGATTGTCAAAGCAAGCTTCTTAATCTGTTCCATATAGGTCGCAAGGCTCGCGGGCGCCTTTTTTGCAAGGTTCCTCTCGATCTCTATCGTGTTGTATCGACCAGTCGCCGCGCACAAGTACGGCAGGTCCCGGCCCAACAACTCAAGGATCATCCTCGGAGGCCCGCCTCCTGAAATGAACCCGGAAATGAGGACGTTCGAGTCCAGGAAGACCCTAGCGACCCTTGCGGCCATAGATTTCCTCGTAGAGAGCCGCCCGCTCCTCATCGAGCCCCTTCAGCAGGTCCTCCTCAGTGATCCCGACTTCCTTCATGATCTTCCGGATCTTCTTCCTGGCCTCGTCGAGGTCGAAGCGCTTCGGGAGAATGATGAGCGCATCTCCTGCCGGGATGATGGTGACCCAATCGCCCTCGCCGAGCCTTCCCGTTTCCCGGATCTTCTTCGGGATGGTCAGCTGGCCCCGCGCCTTGATCTCCCTGTCATAGGATCGATATTCGGGCATCCGTCCCTCCGATTCCGATAATTCCGAAATCAGAATATCAGAATTCAGAATTGACGTCAACTACCAAAACTTGACAAGCCCGAACAGGAACCCCACGCCCCAGCACAGGTGCATGACGGCCCACGCGGCGGCGACGGTCAGCCGCGTCTTGAAGGAGAGCCCGTTAGCTCCCGAAGCGCCCGCGTTTACCCCGTCGTCGCCCATCGGCTTGAGCGTGAGCAACGCCGCGCCCACGATCCCTAGCGCATACGCCGCGGGCACGAGGAGATGCATCGGCCCGCCCAAAACCGCCCTCACGACCGCGTAGGCCGTCACCAGCACAAGCCCGGGCGCCGCAACCTGCCGCCATCCCGTCAGCATCCTGTGCCTGAGCGTCGTCCGCGCCCGCCCCCTCCCGTACCGGAAGTACTGCTTCCCGAGCTCCCGGAGCGTCTTCCTGGGGAAATATGTGATCTTGATGTCGCTATCGAGGTAGATCTTTTTTCCGGCGCAGATGATGCGAACGTTGAGTTCCGAGTCCTCGTTGGCCGGCGCCTTGACGTCGTAGCCGCCGATCTCTTCGAAGAGCGCCTTCCGGAATGTCCCGAATATGACGCCCTCCGCCTCGCCCTTGAAGCTCGTCCTCCGGAAAGCCGCGTCCCCCGTCCCCAGCGGATGCCGCATCGCGAGCGCGATGGCCGCCTGGGTCGCGCCGCCCTCCCCGCGCGGAACCATCACGCCGCCGGCGTTGGCCGCCCCCATGTCCGCGAGGAGCTCGACGCATAGTTTGACGTAAGCGGGAGGGAAGACGCAATGGGCGTCGGCCCGGACGATGATCTTGCCGGCCGCCTGGGCGATCCCCATGTTCATCCCGGTCGCGGTGGTCCGGTCGGGGTTATCGAGGAGGCGGATGACCGCCCGGCGCTTTCCGGACGTCACCGGGTTCCATTCCCCCGGCACCTCGTGCACCCATCGGTCCCGGGACTGCATGAGCCAGATGACCTCGTCCTCCGGCCGTCCTTGCGGGGCACGCAGGCTAAAGCCTGCGGCTACATCACCCGGCCCTGCGCCGCTTACGCCATGCCCCTGGCCGGTTGCCCCCGTCCCCGCGCCGACGCCCCCGCCCGGGATCCAGCTTTCGAGTGTCTCCGGCGGCTTGCTTATCAGATCCTCGACGACCTTCTTCGTCCCGTCCGTGCTCCCCCCGTCGACGACCAACAACTCGCAGTTGCGGATGGCCCAGCTGTCGAGGAGGCTCCGGACGGCGCGCCCGATATAGGCCTCTTCGTTAAGGCACGGCATCACGATCGTGATGAGGGGTTTCTTTTCGATCATATCGTTGTGGACCCGATCTTGGCCACGCTTTTCAGCGTTTGAAAATGCCGATCGCGCGTGACGACGCGGCATCCGTTCTTTCGGGCGAGGACGGCGATCAGGCAATTGCGTGGAGGGGTCAGGTCTCAATTTTCAAGTTTTTGGCCCGACAAAAACTTGAAAATTGAGACCTGACCCCTCCAATATTCCCCTCCGCGAGCGTTTAAGAACTCCCTTCGACCGCGCAATTACCCTCGCAGGGCCAGTTCGAACTGTCGCAGCGATTGTCCTCGTTTCCCGCGCCTCCGCCTCCGGGAGTGATTTTACAGAAGCCCAGCACCAGTTCCTCCGGTCGCGAGCGCACCAGGACGATCAACTCGGGCTCGATCCAGACTTCCGGTGATTCTTTTGTTTTCATGCGCTCTCCCCTTTATGCTTGTACCGATTTTATCGCTGCGGCAGAGGATAAGTCAATAAAGTGAAGACGCGTCCGTGAGCCGTGCCTTCCTTTACGGATTCCCGAGGGCCAAGAGCCAAGGGATCAAGGGATGTGGGGTCTAAGAAGCGACGTAGTCAGTACAGTAGCCTCCAATGTCCTTGCGCACGCAGGTATCGACATAATAGTCCGGACCTACAAAACCCTTGTCACCCTTACAAGTATCCAATACCGCCTCTTCCGGCTTGCTCCGCACCAGGACGATCAGTTCGGGCTCGATCCATTCTTTATTTTCCATCAGACACTCCTTCCCGTATTGAGGGACTTGATTTGCCGACCCCAATTTTGTATCACTTGATCCTTCCCTGAGGCAAGCCCATGCTCCTGATAATGAGCGCTACGCTCTTCGGGCATCTTAATTGTCGCGAAACGGAAAAAAGTTGATGTTTATGAGGAGGGGTCAGTTTTTAATCATAAGGTCATGGCGAGCGAAGCGAGGCAATCTCAAGCGCACGGCACGAGATTGCTTCGTCGCAAGGCTCCTCGCAATGATACCCGGGGAGACCTGACCCCCGAGCCGCGTTCAGCTGAACTCTCCGGTGTTGATCCGGTCTTCAAGATCTTTTAAACCTTCCATAATGATATTCCACTCAGGACTTTCGCCGAAAATCATGGCTTTCATTTCCGCATAGTCGTTCCGAAGGGACTGTATCCGTCCAGCAGATGGAATTAAGCGGAATGAGCCCGACACTGCCGTTTCATAATGTGCCCACGCCGACCGAAAGAAGACCAGCTTATGTTCAATCGCCCGTTTCAGAAGATCCGTTTCCTTTAACGCTCTTGAGCCGATTTCAGTCTTCGAGAGGCAATACAGGTCATAATAATGACGCGACATTCTTTCACTTCCGGCTGTTGGATCGGTCCGATGAAATTCAGCATGCAGAAGCGTTGCCTTTTCCCAGAATGTGCGTATGGCTTCGAGGGTATTCACTTCACAGAACGCAGATTGAAGCATATTTGGGAATAATTCCGCCACATAAGGTGTGATCTGGTAATTGCTCGCAGGCCAGGAATCGGACCGTGCGCCCATCTCCAAACGGACATTCTGCCGAATGTAAGCCGGCACATCTAATCCAAGAGGGGTCAACGCCGGCGGATAACGGAAATTGACGGTCTGGGAATCATCAGGGTCAATCGCGATGCCCCAACCGCTTGGCCCTCGACTTGGTCCTCCCAAAACTAACGCGAAGTCCTTCAAAAGTGAAGGCACAAAAAGATCGTAGATTACGGTTTCACATTCAGCCTTCAATTCATCCAAGAGCGCCCGTTGTCTTTTGCCGCTTTTTGCATTTGCCGGATCACGATCGGTATCAAAGCCGAGCTCCCGGCGATCAAATGAAAGGTCTACATCCTCGGAAAAGCGCTCAATGACATGGAAGACCTTGGAGAGCGTTGTCCCACCTTTGAAGATGAGATGTAACGGCAGCTCAACAGACGTAAAAATGTGTTTCAAAGCCCAACAGACCCAAAAATCTTTCTCTATTATGAAAGCCGGAAGTCCGGGACGAAGCCCAGCGGCCTCCTGAAAGAGGTTGGCTCGTTCACGCGGCGACAATTGTGCGATCCGATCCATCATTCTCCCTGGGCGATTGTCTCGGTAATCTTTAGCAAAACGTGCTTCATCCATGCGGGGGCATAGCGAAGGTTCCGCATGAGCTCCTTTTTATCCTTCTTTTTGAGTAAGCGGCGGAGGCACGCGATGTGGGTTTGGGAAACGCCCTCGCGGCCAAGATAGCGCAGAGCTTGAAATACGAGCGGCGCAACGGGTCCCAAAACTGCCATTGTTTTAGGCGACCCGTGACGGAAGATGACGCTAACCGCTCCAATTTTAACAGTTCTGGCCCTGCCGTCGGTCATGTAGATAATCTTGGCGGGAACTTGGGTGGAAAGGCCGAGTAGGTTGGCGGCATACGCCGGTGAAGGCAAGATTCGAAGCCCAAGTTTCCGGGCAAGCGAACGCGCCACAGTGTCCGGCGGCGGAGTTATTTCCGTTCCGGTTAACCGGCTGATCAGCGATAAGGCATACAGACCGCGCCCAACACGGCGCAAATGTCCGCGCTGCACTAGGCGGGATAAGGCCTGATCCACCGCTGTCCGACTTCCCAAATCAAGAAAATCCCCGGCGAAGGCCGGAGATTTTACTGTACCGCGCCTTATTCGCGCAAGTATCTTCCGGGTAATGTAATAGTTATCTTTCATGGCCGCAAACTGTCAGAAATATGTATATATTATTCTTACACTATATGTCAAGGGATGGGTCAGTTCTTTAATCATCGGGTCATTGCGAGCGAAGCGTGGCAATCCCAAGCGCACGCCACGAGATTGCCACGTCGCAGGGCTCCTCGCGGGAAGACCTAACCCCTCAGCTTGGCCCTTCCGACCGCCATGTGCGCCACCTATGCCTTGACGACGTTCTTCCTCGGTTTCTTCACCGCATTCCTCGTGTCCACGACCAGCTTAGCGTTCTTGACGATCCAGCCGTAGTCGTATGACGAGTGGTCCGTGGCGATGATCACCGCGTCGGCCCCTCGGAGCCTTTTGTCCGTCAGCGGGACGGACTTTAGAGACATCCCAGGGTACCCCCGGAGCCCCGACGATTTCGGTACATACGGATCGTTGTATTCGACCTTGGCCCCTTTATTCTGAAGGATGCTGATGATCTTCAGCGCCGGCGACTCCCGCTGATCGTCGATGTCCTTCTTGTAAGCGATCCCCAGGACGAGGATCTTCGACCCCTTGAACGACTTCCCCTTCTTTCCCAGGGCCTCAAGGGTCTTCTCAATTACGTAGTAGGGCATGGCCGTGTTGATCTCACCGGCCAGCTCGATGAACTTCGTCGAATAATCCACCTCCCGCGCCTTCCACGTCAGGTAGAACGGGTCGATGGGGATGCAGTGCCCGCCCAGGCCGGGCCCGGGGTAGAAGGGCATGAACCCGAAGGGCTTCGACGAAGCCGCCTTGATCACTTCCCAGACGTCGATCCCCATCCGGTCGAATATCATCTTCAGCTCGTTCACCAGGGCGATATTGACGCAACGAAAGATGTTCTCCAGGAGCTTGGCCGATTCGGCCGCCCGGGTCGACGACACGGGCACCGTCCTAGCCACCACCTGGCTATACAGCATGTCGGCCAGCGTCAAACAATCCTTCGTTAGGCCGCCCACGACCTTGGGAGTGTTCTCGGCCGAATACACGGAATCCCCGGGGTTCTCGCGTTCGGGCGAGAAGGCCAGGAAAAAATCCCTGCCTACCTTAAGGCCCCTGCGTTCCAGGATCGGAAGCATCTCCTCGTCCGTTGTCCCCGGGTAGGTTGTGCTCTCGAGGACCACGAGCTGGCCTTTCCGGAGATGCTTGGCGATCGTCTCCGTTGTGTTGAGGACATAGGACAAGTCGGGGTTCCGGTGGTCGTCGAGCGGAGTGGGGACGCAGATCAAGATCGCGTCCACGTCCGCCAGGCGGCCGAAATCCGTCGTCGCCGCGAACCGCTTCGCCGAAAGGTACCGACGCAATTCCGTCGTTGAAATATGTTTGATATAAGTCTTTCCGTGGTTCAACATATTGACCTTGCGCGGGTCGATATCGAACCCGGTCACGGCGAAACCCTTCTTCAAAAAGGCCTTTACAAGCGGCAGGCCGACATAGCCGAGGCCCACAACTCCGACTACGGCCTCTTTGGCTTTGATCCGTTTCTGTAAGGTTTGGCTGAGTTGATTCATCTTCCTTCCTATCTTTATTCTCTTTAAGCTAAATGGGGGTTAGGTCTTTCTGTCCACGCGTCATTGCGAGCGAAGCGTGGCAATCCCAAGCGCACGCCACGAGATTGCCACGTCGCAAAGCTCCCCGTAACGACACGCGGGGAGACCTGACCCCCGAGCCGCGCTCAGCTGAACTCCCCGGTGTCGACCCATTCCTTCTTGAGCACGCTCCAGAAGTCCTCGGCCAGCCCCCGGGTCAGATATTCGTAAGGTAGCCAGCCGTAGCCGTTCTCGCCCCAGCCGGGGCCCCAGGAGTTCCGTATCAGGAACGCGCCCTCGGTCTTGGGCGCCTTCGCCCCTGCGCCAGACGCCTGCTCAGCACCCAGCGTGCTCTTCTCTTTCCCGGCTCCCCGCGCGCTTTCCATGCCCGCCGCTCGTAATACTCGATGACCCCCGCCCCGGCGTTGGCCGTGCACGACCCGAGCTGGCCCTGGTCCTCGACGGCCGAGCACCATTCGCGGAGATCGACGCTCGCCGGGAGCGCTCCTGCGCGAACGTCAAGGAGGAGGGGTCAGGTCTCTCCAATATTCCCGGAAGGTCAGTACTCGCTCTTTCTGTTCGGCAGAGAACAGGAAGGGCTCCACGTCATTCGCTAAAAAGTTCAGGTCGAGCTTCTCCAACCTTTCACTAAAAAGCCTCAGAAACGTCGATTTATCAGCATCCGTGCACTTCGCAATATAGGTGAAATCCGGTTCCGCCAATCCCCTCAAGAAGGACACGTCAAAAAGGTCTCTTCCTTTTTCCCTTTTCCGCTCTACAATCGTCATCATCTTTTGCGAGAGAAGGATCGTGGCCGGCGCCGTATGGATCTGCCGATAAACGGCGAATTTATTCAGGATGAACATCTGCGGCTCATAGAGCCTTTTCTTAGCTTCGGTGTCGATCCGGATCAGGATCTTACGGCCCTTGTCCGCGCTGATCCCCGATTTATATAGGATCTCCGGGAACCGGATATAGCAATGATAAGCGCCGTGTTCGACAACTCGGTATTCGACCAGGAAGCCTTTGTATTCCATATCCCGGCAGGCGGTCTTCAGCAGGGCTTCAAATTCCCCGAAAGACAGGCCGAAATTGTCGAAGTCCAGGTCTTCCGAAAATCGGGGGCTCCGATGGAGGATCCGAATGGCGGTCCCGCCGATAAAGCTCAGCGACGCGGCCGCCTGGTTCTTGAATAAGGAGTCCAGCAGCTCGTGCTGGAGATATTCGACAAGCATCCCCTGCGGATTATTCGCACGCACCGGCGAAGGAAAGGTACCGGTGATCTGCTCTAATGTAAGCATCGCAACGCCCATACCTTCATTTTTTTGACGTCAAAGGCCGATAAATACTTAAGAAATTTATCGGCGTCCAATCTTTCGTTGAGTCTGTCGGAATTCAATCTTATGTTTTCGAAATCGGCGTCGCTTCTGATCCTGGAAAGATTCAAATAAAGATAATCCAGCAGGGCTTTTTCCGGCTCCGCCAGCAGGTAATGCCCGTGGTCGGTTTTGATCTCCACGTAACCCCAGAAGAGCTCCGCTTTGACGTGCCGGTAAATGAAGGTCCCGAAGTCGTTCGTAAAAGTTCTGTTGGTCCGGGCGGTCACGCTGACACGGGCATAGACCATTTCAGGAATAAATCCGTACCACGCCAGGGCGCTCTCCAAGCTCAGATAGCTGGGCTGGTAAATCAGCGCGGCGATTTCTTCGCCTTTAATTCTTTCTCGGTCTTTAGCGAAAGCATAGACGCCGTTTCTTAATTTCAGCAGATAGCCCTTTTTTACCCAAAGATGAAGCTGATAGCCGAAGATCTTCTGCCCCTGGGACACAAGATCACTTCGTGAAAAATAAGGCCCCTTGATGACCTTTGATAGATCAATGTATTTCATATTCTTATTATATTTAATAATATAATGAAATGTCAAAGCCTAAGGGGGTCAGCTGAACTCCCCGGTGTCGACCCATTCCTTCTTGAGCACGCTCCAGAAGTCCTCGGCCAACCCGCGGGTCAGAGACTCATAAGGCAGCCAGCCGTAGCCGTTCTCGCCCCAGCCGGCGCCCCAGCTCGCTTCATGCAGTGCAAGTCATGGCTGCTGATCTTTCATGACTTCCCAATACCCGCCCTTAGCAGCGCCGACCCGACGAATGACCCCTTCTTCTTTAAGCTTCTTGAGATTCCATTCTATGCCTTTAGGCGACACAGCAATAACAGAAGAAAGCTCTTCGGTTGTTATTCTAGGGCGTTCCTGTATCAACCGCAGGATTTTCTCCCTAGTTATCTCCCCAGTTTTCTCCTCGCCCCGGATAGTTTTAACAAGCATCCGGTTAATCGCGGGCATACCCGTTGCCCAGATCATGGAGTCCACCGCCCATTCCTTATATTCGCATACTAACATATGCAATGATATCGTGCAGGGGAAGCGTTATTCTCTCGGGGGGTCAGGTCTTAAGAGGCATCAGTAACAGACTTCGTGACTGCCAACTTCAATGAAATATACCGAACTATCTTCAATTATTTTGAAAACAATCCTGTCGGAATAACTTATCGAGAATGCGTAATATTCTTTGAGATTACCCTTCAATCGATGTGTTTTAAGCCGTTTGTCGAAGACGTCTTCTTTAAAGATAGTAAGTCGCTCTCTCAAATGCTCTTTCTGTTTCTCCGTAAGCCTCGTCAGATACTTGTGCCAATGTTTTTCGAAAACACCATCAAAATGAATTGATTTCGGCTTCATGCCGTTTACACAGAAGCAATAACATCATCAACGGTCATTGATTTAGTCTTCCCCGCAGCAAGATTCCGCTCCGCTTCATCGATTCTTACGAGAAATGCCTGCCGCTTGACAGTGCGGTAGACTTCCTTGAGCAGGTTATATTCCTGTTTAGGTATCTTGACATAATCTTTTGCAGCAGTGTGTTCCACAGCAATACCTCCCTGTTGTTCGTCGTTCTTCAAACAATGCCCCCATAAAACATTTTAAGCCAATCTGCCGTCTTCTGCAAGCAATAGCGACCTGTTTATTATTCACCTAACCCCTCAGCCGCTGTAGCCGCAGGCTTCAGCCTGCGTCACGAGAACTCGCCGGTGTCGACCCATTCCTTCTTGAGCACGCTCCAGAAGTCCTCGGCCAGGCCGCGGGTTAGATACTCGTATGGCAGCCAGCCGTAGCCGCTCTTGCCCCAGCCGGCGCCCCAAGAATTGCGGATGAGGAACGCGCCTGTCGTCGCAGGCCCCGCGCCCTTAGGCTCCCGCGGCCTGTTCACGTTTGTTCATTATTCAGGCCTTCCCGTTGTCCAAGTAAAGGGGAACCGCCAGCTGAACTTCATGTTGCCAAAACTTTATCCAAGGCCGAACCTTGTCTGTCCAACGCTTTCGCCAACATTGGAAGACACGAGATGGCATAAAGCGGAATGTTCCATAATGCGGCCTCTTTTTTAAAATTCAATAGCGTCACGCGGCACATTAATGATGGGTGAAACCGGGCATCGTATGACCGGAGGCTCTTGCTCTTGGGATTGACACCGGCCTTGACTTCCAGGGGAATAATTTCGCGATCCAGGGATAGAATAAAATCCACTTCGGCCATCCCGCCCGCCGGCTTCCAATAGAAAAGATCCAGATCAAGAACGCGTAATTGCTGGGCCGCATAATCTTCCGTCAGGGCCCCCTTGAATTCGGTGAACAACCGATCGCCCTGAACGACCACTTCCACGGGAAGATTTGCCATGGTGCCAAGCAGGCCGACATCCAGAGCGTAAACCTTAAAACAATCACGATCCATGTACCCTTTGAGCGGTTGCCGTCCGGCAGTGACCAAAAATGAGCGGTGAATCAAGCCCGCGTCTTCCAGCCAAAGAACGGCACTTTCGTATTCGCGCGAACGCGCGCTTTTACGCACCGCGGAAAATATAAATTTTCTATTTTCCCGCGCAAGTTGCGTAGGAACCGAGGCCCAGATATGCGTCAGTTTGGGAATATCGGGAGTTGGCGCGTGCTTGGCAAAGTCCAGAATATAAGAGTTTAAAATCTCTTTTTGAATCTGGCGCGCGCCGGCCAAATCGCGGGTGTTCGCGTAATGATCAACCGCTTCCGGCATTCCTCCGACACAATAATAAAGCCTGAGCCACCGCGTCAATTCCTCATGAAACGGATTCGGGATCGGTTCGATGCGGGAGATATTCTCCAATACCTGCCGATAACGGTTTTCTCCCATGGCGTCAAGAAATTCGGGAAACGACATCGGGTGCAGATGAATAAAATTAACTTTACCGACCGGGAATGAATTGGGCGTGGAGAGTTTGATGCCCAACAAGGAACCCGCTGCCGCCACATGATAGTCGCCGGCATTTTCTTGAAAGTATTTTAGAGCATTCAACGCCTCGTTGCATGCCTGGATCTCGTCAAATATCAGGAGATCCTTTTCGGGACGGATAGGGCGTCCATGATAGACGGAAAGATTTTCAATCAATCGCTGTGGATCCAACCGTCCGGTGAAGAAAGACCGCAGGCCGGCATCTTCCTCAAAGTTAAAATAGGCACAATTTTCGTATGCTTTTCTTCCAAATTCCTTGAGAAGCCATGTTTTTCCCGTTTGCCGGGCGCCTTTCAACAGCAAGGGCTTGCGGCGCACGGATGTCTTCCATGCCATTAGATCTTTGTACACATCGCGATTCATGTATGTTTTATCTCATATTTTGCGAAATATGTCAAATATACATACGATAACCGTGATTTCCAACACAAATAACGTGCCAATAACGTGGCATATGGGAGGGGCCAGGCCCCATCAGCCTGCGTCAGCTGAACTCCCCGGTGTCGACCCATTCCTTCTTGAGCACGCTCCAGAAGTCCTCGGCCAACCCGCGCACCAGGTATTCGTAAGGCAGCCAGCCGTAGCCGCTCTCGCCCCAGCCGGCGCCCCAGGAGTTCCGTATCAGGAACGCGCCCTCGGTCTTGGGCGCCTTCGCCCCGCCCGCGCCGCTCCCCTTATTCTCGATCTTCATCTTATCGTCGTACCCGACCGCGCAAATGGCGTGCCCGCCCTCGATCCTCTCCCGCGGCCCGGGGAAGGGGATCCGCCCCGTCGCGTCCGCCTGCGCAATAGAATCGTAGACCGTGAACCCGAACATGGCCGGGTGGCCCGCCGCGAGCCCCGCCCTCACCCGCGCCAGGACCTCCTCCGGCCCCGTCCCCGGCGGGTCGTGCCGGTAGTACTTGATGGCCTGGTAGTTCTGGGCGAAGGCGTAGCAGAAGGCCGGCGGCTCCCGGTCGAACGCCTCCCCGGCGTCGGTGTAGGGCCAGTGCTCCTCTGGCGGGACGCCGAAGAGGACCATCGCTCCCATGGTCGACCGGAGGTAGGCGCCTGTGTCGCCCTTCATTTTCATCAGGTTCCGCGTGACCTTGTAGAGGAAGAGGCGCGAGGCCTCGATGTGCCGCCCGAAGGCTCGCCGCTCGTAATACTCGACGACCCCCGCCCCGGCGTTGGCCGTGCACGACCCGAGCTGGCCCTGGTCCTCGACAGCCGAGCACCATTCGCGGAGATCGACGCTTGCCGGGAGCGCGGAGGCGCGCTTCCGGGGCTTGGCCGCAAGTTTGCCGCCGGACACCGCGCTTTCCCGCCCGGTGAAGATGTCCGCAACCTCCGCCGTCCCCAGCGTATAATCCCGGATATCCGGATAATCAGGAATCCATCCCATCCCATGCATGTTGCCTCCCGGAGAGGGGTCAGGTCTCAATTTTCAAGTTTTTGGTCTGCTGAAAACTTGAAAATTGAGACCTGACCCCTCAGCTTTGCCTTGCCCACTGCCCGCCCTCCAGTACGATCCCGTTCCACCCGAACCCGAACCCGAACGCCAGGCAGAACAGCTTGAAATACGCCTCGAAGCCCGGCGCGCCGCCGGCCACGGTCAACTGGGGGAAGATGACGAGCGTCAGGATGAACCCGATGGCCAGCGACGCCAGCGTCGAATAGATGTACCGCCTGTCGAACTTCAGTACCTGGCCTTCCCGGAGCTTCCGGAGCCAGGGGACCAGGGTCCTGGCCAGGACGCCGAGGAAAACTCCCACAAACTTCAGTGCGAATTCGGTCGTCACACTCTCTCCTTACAAATGGGCCGCATCTTTTAGGCTTTATAATAAATGACTGCGGAAACGCCGAATTATTCTCACTTTTACGCAATTTTTTTTATTTTAATTTCGCCAATGAAAGCATTCCGGTCTCCGCCCTTTTCGTCTCCGGCGTCGTTATGAAATTGGATTCTTGTCTTTCCGAGCTGACCGGCTTCCGCCTGGAAAGTGAAACTGTAAGGACGCCTCTCAGCGCTAAGCTCCTGATCAGCAAGAAGTTCTCTTAGGGAGAGCCTGTTTTTCTTCAGGGTCACGACATAGACAAGGATCTTTGCGAATTCTCCCCCCGCTTCAGACCCGGCGGCTTCGAATTCCAGGGCGTACTTGCCCTTCTCGAACGCAATAAACGGCGTTCCCAGACAGCCATTCCATGGCATGATAATAGTCGCATCATCGACCGGGTATCTCATTAACCCGCCCTTATCTGTTTTGACGAGCATTTCGATGTCTTGATTTCGAAATATTTCCCCGGCGCGGATCCGTCTTGCGGAAATATCCTCAATATCATAAGTCTTCAAATCGATGAAACGAAACGCCTCCTTTGCGATGATGGATTCGTTTGGAGAGAACGCGTACCCGGAAATGACGAGGATGAAACCAATGACCAACCAGCCTTTTAATGATCGCGTCGCGTATATCTCGCGGCGCCGGGCTTTTGTTCGCGATATTAGGAACTCAGCATAGCTTACCACCGTCAGAATAAAGGCCCCCCCGATGATCCACATCGCGTTCATGATTAGAAACAGCCAGTCGAAGGAATAGTACTTGATGAACATCTTTTTAGAACTTGTCCCTTGTCTCGCGAAAATAAATGGCCGAAATCAGTGCGGCTGATAGCCAGAAGAAGATGGACGTCTTTGACCCAAGCGCGATCGAATCGTTCATCCCAAAAATGAAATGTGCCAGTTGGCCCCATCCTAAACCCACCGCGGCGGCTCTCAATGCCGGCATCTTGGCTCTCTTCCATATTTGATAGACCATGACGGCCATTCCAAACAGGATACCCAGGTAGGCGATAAGCCCCGGGATCCCCATCTCTGCTCCGGTGTGGATCAGGTGATTGTGGACGTGAGAGGTCCCGTAACCAACCTCGGGCAAGAACCGGATCTGGTTCATGCCGATTCCGGTCCACGGGTGCTTGAGGATCGTCTTAATCCCGATGGCCCACATCTGGCCGCGGCCACTAAAACTGCTGATGACCTCGGGGCCCCCCAAATATAGATTTTGCTTTCCAAGTAAGAGAACATATCCAAAGCCTATCCCGACAAGGGCTATCGCGCCGGCCAAGGCTATAGCGACTTTGAACTTAGCCTTGCGAGTGGTTACGGCAGCAACAATAATGGAACCTAGGATCAAGGCGGTCCAGGTCCCTCGGGATTGCGTCAGAAGAACCACGAAGAGCATGAAAAGCAATACTGTCGCTGAGGCGAAAGTAATGATCCTCATTTTCCGCGATTTGCGGCCATCCTCCCCCGGCTTGTAACCAAGCAATCCCATAGTCACGACCAGTGGAATCACTAAAAGAAGGGTCCCCCCCACAGCATTCGGATGGAAACCATCTTCAGCCCCCGGCAAGTTGAAATTGATATGAGGAAGCCGATCCTTGATGCTCTCTAGGATCGCAAGATACTTAACTGTGAAAGTGAACATTCCCAACAAGCCCAGGATCGAGAACAAGAAGCCCCCGCCTATATAGACGGCTATCCCAGCAATGATGAGTTTTTCTTGCCGAAGCAAGGCCACGATTGCGAAATAGAAAATAATCCCGAAAACCAACCCAGCGACTTTGGGGAGGCTGCGATTGATGTCTGCAACCATTATGCATGTGGCAAATACCTCAGCGATGAGTACCACAATGGGAAGATCGATCGGAGTCCGCTCGATCACCCTCTGGCCCAAGGCAATTCGAATCGCCCACGCTAGCGGAATAATAACGAAGATCCAAGTCTTCCCCGCAGAAGGGAAAAGGAAGAAGGGCGCAAGTGCGGAGACTATTGCGCAAAACACCCAGTCCCCTCGGGCTGTCATCGCGGCGTCATTCCACTTTCTAGTCATATCTCCGGCCCTATCCCCAATAAAAAAAATGTCCTCCCGGCGAGGACATTTTAGGGAGTGCCCAAGCTCTTCGCTATTTGCCGAGCGTGTCCTCGGCCTTGCGGGCGTCGTCGAGGAACATCTGTACGGTTTCTTTGCTGTACGGATGGACGATCATGCCCTTGATAAGCTCGGGGACGACGGTCACGATATGGGCGCCCGCCTCGAGCCATTCGATAACGTTCAGGACCTCTCTTGTTGAGCCGATGATGATCTGCGCCTTGAGCTTCTGGAGATCCAATACAGTCCGTGCCTTTCGAATTTCCAGGACGGAGTTGTACCCCATGTTATTAACTCGCCCCCCGAACAGGGAGACATATGTGGCCCCCGCCAAGGCCCCCAGCAGGCATTGTTGGGCGCTCATCATGGCCGTCATGTTGATCCGCACATCGTACTTGGTCTCAAGAAGATGGACCGCCTCGAAATTCTCAATCTCACCGGCCGGCCCATGGACCGTGATCTTGACGACGATGTTCTTCGCCCATTGGGCGAATTCCCGGGCCTCGTCCATCATCCGGCCCTGGTCGTTGGTCGTGACCTCGACCGACAGGGGATAGGGGCTGATAATCTCGGCGATCTCGATGGAACGGCTCCGGATGGCTTCTTTTCCCCCCTTGATCCCCGCCTTCAGCAGAATGGTTGGATTCGTAGTAACCCCCCGGATGATGCCCATTTTGAGGTACTTTTCGACGTCTTCGATTTTTCCCGTGTCCAGGAAGATTGCCATAATTCCACCTCTTGTTTACTTAACGGATTCCCATTTCATCTCGCAGGCTTTGAGATCGGGGTGGCTGACGAGGAGATGCCAGATCACCGCCTGGAACGCCTCGGCATGAGGCGTAATCGTATCCGCGCTGACTGAGGGGATGACGACGCAGGCATCCGCCATCTTGGCCGTATACCCTCCGTCGCGGCCCACGATCCCCATGACCCTCGCCTTCGATTCTCTGGCGTAATCGATGGCCCTAACGAGGTTCGGGCTGATATTCTTTTCCAGATTTCCCCCACCGACCGAAAGAATGAACACCGCGTCGTTCTCCCTGAGACGGCTCTGCGTGAGCCAGTTGACGAAAACGCTCTCCCATCCATCGTCGTTGACGCGTGCCGACAGCTCCGAGACATTGTCCATGGGTGTATAAGCCTCGAAGCCGCATATCTTCCTGAAATCGTTGACGGCATGTGAAGCATTTGCAGCACTTCCGCCTACCCCCAGAAAGAACAATCTCCCTCTCTTCTCACGGACCTCCTTGAGGAGGTCGACGATCTTCCCGACCTGACCGGCATCGATCAGGTCCAATATCTCTTTTGCTTCCTTGAAGTATCTTGAAATGTAATCCATGGTTCACCCGATCGAAAAGCCGGCATTCAGACGCGGTTGATTCCGTAATCATGGTCGTCCGGCATTTCGCGGACGATCTCCTTCATGTATCTCCGCCCGTCTTCCGAAATATTGAGCAAGGCCTGGTCATAGAACCCGGCATCCACGAAACGATGAAGCGCGTCTCCCGAGGCGAACCGGGATAACGGGACCCGTAGGGTTCCAAACCCCCCCGATTCTTTTCTAACGGCCAGGAACATCGTTTCGCGTATTCCTTCATGGATCAACTTGACGGCTTCGGCCCCCAGCTTTTCTGCCATCATTCTATCGAGCGCGTTAGGCGTGCCGGACCGGTAAAGGTAGGAGGGGTTGACGGCGTTGATGTTCCGTGTGTCGAAACGTCCGGACAGGCCTTGTTTCAGCCTCGAAGCAAGGACGGCGGCACTCCCCCCGAACCGAGGGTGGTCGAATCCTTGCCCCTCGTCTAATTCAGCCTGAACATATGATCCGTCGCTCCAGCGAGCTCCCTCGGCGACGACGATTACCGCGTTCCTCCACTTCTCATAGACTTGGATGACCTTTTCGAGAAAACCCTCGTACCGAAGGGGGAACTCCGGAATGACGATCATATCCGGATCCCCCATCCCCGCGGCGAGGGCCAGCCAGCCTGCGCTCATCCCCATGGACTCGACGATGACGATCCGTTCATGGGAATAAGCCGTCGTCCTCAATCCCTCCGCCAGGCTGACGAAGGAGACGATCTTTTCAGCGGCGGTCGGGAACCCCAATGTGAAATAGTTGATGACCTTTTCGGGGTCGAAATTAGCTTCATGGCCGCTGATGATGCCGACATCGTTATCGATCGTCTTGGATATCAGCACGGCCGGGAATCCCTTCATCAAGAAGGCATTGGACAGGGTGTCTTCCCCCCCGACGACGACCAAGGCCTCGATGTCGAGCTCTCGAAGGTTCACGAGGGTTCTTTCGATGCCTCCCGTTTCCCGGCCGATATTCGTTCTGGAGGACTTCAGAACTGTCCCCCCGACTGAAAAATAAGAGTGAATGCTCGATAGTGAAACGAAATCCTTGCGGAGAACGCCCTCCCACCCCTTGATGAAGCCCAGGGCTTCCATTCCGATCCGGGCGGCGTTATCCCGCACGGACGCGATCAACGCGTTCAAGGGCGGGACGTCGCCGCCCCCCGTAAGAAGTCCAATTCTTTTCATGACGTGAAGTTTAAATCTTAACGGGTGTGTTCAATTCGGCCGACCGGTAGACGGCGTCGATCATTTTGTTGGCCATCCATCCGTCGTGCCCCGAGCCAAGCGGCTCGCGCTTAGCTTTGATAGCGGAGGTGAATTCCTTCCATTCTTCCTGCCAGGAGATATCCGCCCCGGGGAATTCAATGGTTTCCTCGTCAGGAGCCCCACCCAGGAAGCGCCCTTCTGCGGACTTCCTCTTGCCGATAATAAGCCGCTCGACCCCGTAGCTCCCACCCAAGCCGTTTATGACGAGATATCCCTTGTCCCCGAAGATCTCGAATAGGAACCTGTTTTTCCACTGGGTCCAGCTCGTATGCATCATTGCGACCTGGCCCGTTGCTTTCTTGAAGATCGCAAACGCGTTGTCCTCGACCTCAATGGGCCAATAGGCGGTTCGGATCAAGCCGTAGGCTTCATCGAAATCGCCCAGGAACCATCGGAATAGATCGACGACGTGGACTCCCTGGTCCAAGAGCTCTCCTCCCCCGCAAATATCCTTGCTCGCGCGCCATTCTTTTTCGTAGCCAGGCCGTCCCCCATGGCCATAGACGCATCGGATATGGGTGTGCTTTCCGATCTCGCCCTGTTCGACAAGATCATGAGCCTTGAAGATCGCGGGATGATGACGGTGGTTGAAACCGGTCTTGAGGACAATTCCCTTTTCTTGCGCGAGCCTACAGATTTTCGAGGCCTCGTCAGCGTTCCTTCCCAGGGGTTTCTCGCAGAGAACATTCTTATTCGCAGCAATGGCCGCCAGGGCAATCTCCAAAACGTACTTATTAGGGGTGGCAATCGCAACGACATCAATGTTTTCATCCCCGATGATCTTGAGCCAATCTGCGTTTGCCGTTGCCCCGGCCCGTTCAGCAAGATCCTCGGCCCTTTTTCGATCGATATCCGCGATAGCTATGACTCGCTCCCCGCTAGGGCTCGCCAATATAGAATCCAGGCGCTTTTTCCCTATCAGTCCGGCGCCGACGATGCCGACATTCATTTTCTTGCTACTTTGATGAATTTTCTGTTGTCTATTCGTCTCAAGACATAAAGGTCGTTGATATCTTCCGGCTTTCCTTTATCGCGCCATTCCTTCCATGGGTCCCAGACGGCGCTGACCACCTTGCCTGTAAGCCAATTCGAACTGGGCGAAGCGAGATAGCAAATAAGGTCGGCGACGAGCTCGGGAGAATCGAAGCCACTATTCATCCTGGACCGGACCCGTTCAAAGTCGTCGCCCGCCTTCTCTTCTCCGGCGTCGAGGATCTCCGCGATCATGCGGGTGTCGATCACGCCCGGGGCCACCGCGTTGACCTGGATGTTCGCCCCCTTAAGCTCGTCGGCTAGGACCTCAGTGAATCGGACGACCCCGGTCTTGGATACGGCATACGCAGAGAAGTTGGGCCGCGAAGAGTTCGCTCCGCCGCCAGCGAAGTTGATGATTTTGCCGTGCTTCTTCGCCCTCATATAGGGCAAGGCCGCGCGACAGCATCGGACGGTTCCCATGAGGTTGATCGCAATCGCGGACACCCAGCGGTCCATGTCGGCGTCGGCGAAGGGTCCAATGGGACCTTGGATACCGGCCGCGTTAACCAAAATATCGATAGAAGAATGACTATCGATGATGCGGCGCAGTGTATGCTCTGCATCGCTGGGGACAGAGATGTCCGATTGAATAATGGTGATGTTGCGGTCTGGAATGGGGGAGAAAAACGCTGTGTTCCTCATCACGTCGAGGATGACGACTTTCGCTCCTTCTCCGGCGAGCCTGGTCGAAACGACCCTCCCTATCCCCCCAAGCCCCCCGGTGACGACGGCAACCTTATCCTGAAGCAGCATAACCTATCTTATCCCGTTCAGAAAGTTCAGCAGGACGGTGGATCCGTCGCCCTCAAACCGGTATTTCATTTCCTTAAGATTCGACTTTTTCATTGCCTCTCGGAACTTCGAGTGGCCTTTTTCTATATAAAACACGAAGAATCCTCCTCCGCCGGCTCCCGTTATCTTCCCCCCCAGGGCCCCGTTCTGCAGGGCATATTCATACATTTCATCCAACCAGCTATTGGAGATCTCCGCGGACATGCTTTTCTTGTGTTTCCAATGCTCGTCGAAAAGGAGGCCGATGTTCGTAATGTTCCCGGATTCCGCGGCCTCCAGGACCTTGTAACCGATCTCCTTGATGATGTGCAGGCTTTCGACGACATTCTGCTTCTCGTCCTTAGCTCCCTGGCTCTGCTCCGATAGGATCCGGTTCGCGCTGCGGGAGGTGTTCGTGTAGAACATAAGGAGGTTCTGGTTCAACTCGTCTAGGGTAGAATCTCCGATCCGGGCGCTCCGGACCTTCACCGCCCCGTCTTTGTCGATTTCGAGCACCCTCAAACCGCCGAAGGCCGCCATGTATTGGTCCTGCTTGCCGATCGGCTTGCCGAGTCTGCCGATCTCGAGCTCGCAGGCTTCCTCGGCCAGGTCCTGGACGGCCAGGGCTTCCTTTTTCATCGCGTGAAGGCCGTTGAGGAGTCCCACGGCGTATGAACTCGAGGAGCCGAGTCCCGTGCCGGCAGGGATGTCCGCCATCGATGCGATCTCCAGCGAATTCTCGATTCCGGTCATCCGCATCGCTTCCTTGGCGATATCGTGCTGGAGTTCATCCCTATGATTCACCGTCTCTGATTTCGAGTATTTCACCCGGACAAGGCAATCGACGATAGGCCGGTTAAGGTTGATGACCATGTATTTATTGATGGCGGCGGCGAAAATGAACCCGCCATACTTCGAATAATAAGCGGGAATGTCCGTGCCTCCGCCGCCCAGCGTGAATCGGAATGGTGTCCGCGTGATGATCATTGTGTCCCCCTTAAGACCGGTTCCCGACGATTTATTGAGGTTTTCCCACCCCGGTTCCCGAAGGGTGAGTCAAGTGCGCGTTCAACGCGTTCAACAAATCAAGATCATCGATAGCCCATACTCCACCTGAGAGTCGATAAGCATAAAGGCGGCCTCTCTTATGGAGGACTGAGGGGACCACGTCCAGGCCAAAATCGGAAAAGCCCGCGGGGATGTGGTCGAAGATATCGGGGCGAAGATAGAAGATGCCCGCGTTGACCCAATGGCTGAAGACCTCGTTCGGCGTGGGCTTCTCCTTGAAACGGACGACCTCATCGTTCTTATCCAACTCGAGGATGCCGCTCCCGGTGACGTCGGCTTTTTCGAAGACGGCAACGGTTCCGGTGCCTTCGCGAGCCTCCGATGCTTTAATGAATCCGGGGAGATCAATCTCTAGATAATTGTCGCCATAGACGACGAGGAACGGCCCGTCCCGGAGGAGAGGACTCAGCTTCCCGACCGCTCCGGCCGTTCCAAGGATCTCGGGCTCGTACGAATACTGGATCCGGACGCCCCATCGGGCGCCGTCGCCGAAATGCCTTGGGATAGCTTCAGGGAGATAATGCAGGTTGATGAAGACTTCTTCGATACCGGCCCGAGCCAGGATCTCCACGTGATATTCGAGGATGGGCTTGCCGTTCGCCGGGATCATGACCTTCGGCAGGTCGTCGGTTAGAGGCTTGAGTCGCGTGCCCTTGCCTGCGGCGAGGAGGACGGCTTTCATGGGCTAGATCCGGCCGAGCCTCATTTCTTCCTGGATATACGCGATCGTTCTTTCCAAACCCGTCCTAAGGTCGGTTTTCGGCTCCCAGCCGAGTTTTCCGGCCTCGCCGATATTCGCCAGGGTTTCTTGGGCTTCTCCGGGGAGGTCCGGCTTGAATATGGGCTCTATATGGGTCCCCAAAAGCTCGCCGATCGTTTCATAAATCTCGAGAACCGAATGATTCGTGCCGGAGCCGAGGTTGAACGTTTTGTTGTCGGTCCTGGGGTCTGTCAGGCATATCCGATGAAAGTCGTTCACGTCGTCAACATAGATGAAATCCCTGCGTTTCCTGCCCGATCCATAAATGACGGGGCGTTCCCCTTTCAGGAGCTTGATGATGAACGCGCTCATGACCGGCGGGATGGTTCTCCGGTAGTCCTGGACCGGCCCATAGACACAGAAGTAGCGTAAAGCTGTCAACGACATCCCGTAGTATCTCTTGTAGGCTTCCGCGAAGTGCCTGCCGGCTAGCTTGCTCACGGCGTAGAAACTTTCGGGCCTGACGTCCGTTTCCGGCGTCGGTAGGATTGCGCTCCCCTCATAAAGCGCCGAAGATTCGGCGTAGATGACTTTTCTGACAATGGCTTTCCTTGCCGCCTCAAACACGTTTACGGTTCCGGTCACATTGATGTCGGCGGTTTCCTCCGGGTCCAATTGACAGTCGCTGATGCAATTCTTGGCGGCGAGGTGGAAGACGATGTCTGCCCCTTGAAAAAACTCTTTTAGGCCGGAAGCCCGAATGTCCAGCTCATGGAGAGCGACCCCGGCGGGAACGTTATCCCGCAACCCTTGGGATAGATTGTCGATTCCAAGCACTTCATGCCCGGTCTCGGTAAGCGTTCTCGCCAGGTTCGCGCCGATGAACCCGGCGACGCCCGTGATGACGATCTTCATGTTTCGTCAGCTCCCAGTGCCCTTGAGTACGGCAAGCGCCGTCCTTAACAGAATCTTCAGATCGAGACCAAGAGACCAGTTCTCGATATATTCAAGGTCCAATCGAACCCAATCATCAAAATCGCTAACTTTATTTCTCCCTTGGACCTGCCATAAGCACGTGATGCCGGGCTTGACACTTAGCTTCCTCCGGTGCCAGCTGTCATACCGAGCCAGTTCATGAGGGCCCGCCGGCCTGGGGCCGACAAGGCTCATATCGCCCTTGAAGACGCTCCAAAGCTGAGGGAGTTCGTCAAGGCTGAACTTTCTCAAAAATCTTCCGATCCTCGTCACCCGGGGATCGTTGCTGATCTTGAATACGGGCCCTTTCATCTCGTTTAGGGCTTGGAGCTCCTGCTTCAATTGGTCCGCGTTCTTGACCATAGTCCTGAACTTCCAGCTTCTGAAGGGCTTCTTGTTCAACCCGATGACGTCCCACCGATAGAAAAGAGGCCCCTTTGAAGTCATTTTTATCAGTATGGAAACGATCAACATTATAGGGGATAGGAGAATAAGCAAAATGCCCGAAACGACGATGTCCAGGAACCGCTTGACGTACAGCTTGAGCTCGTCGTCCTGCGTCGCCATCAAGCTGATGATATTCATTCCGTAAATCTGATCCACGCGGACCTTTCTGACGATCTTTCCAAAAAAGTCCGAATAGATACGAATCTGAACGCCTTCCCGCTCGCAGCATTCTATGACCTTTCTTATCGGGCCGAACTGCTCGATAGGTATGCAGACGATGACCTCGTCGACGATGTTGTCATGAAGAATGGCTTCTATATCCTCATTCGTCCCGAGGGCCTTTATCCCCGTCGGACCGTTCACAAAGCCGTCGGCGTCGGCTTTGACGATCCCGACGATATCCAGGCCCCATTCGATATTCTTTTTGACAACCTCGATAAATTCCTGCGTTTTAGCCCCATTGCCCACTATGAGGACACGCTTCCTATTGATCCCCCTTTTGCGGAGTTCTCTGGCCACAAAAAAGAGGGCCGTTTTTTCAAGTGTTAGGAAAAGAAGGTTGACGAAGAAGAACGCGACGATATAGGTCCTCGGGATATGTCCGAACCGAAGAAAATAATGAGCTGCGAAGAATATGCCGATGCCGATGAGGGCTGTTTTCACGGCGTTGGTCAATTCTTTCCATAGCGAGGCGAACCGTTGATAAGAATACGCGCCCAGCCTATTGAAGATGAATACCCAAAAGAGGGAAAACCCGATGACGGCCGCAATATCGTCTCTGGTGACGAGGATAGGAAGAGAGATATCCGTGAGGCGCCGAAGGTTCTCCCATACTATATAGGCCGCAACGAAACTGAATGCGGTCGTCAGCGCATCTGCAGCCTGTGCAATCCTGCGGTGATGAGTAGGACGCCAGATCATATTGGTAATCTCATAGACTCGGATTCCTTGAGCTAATTAGACGCGGCGTGTCCGCTCGATGATTCCAAGGTAAAATTCTTCGAGCTTATCGACCAGGCGTTCCCAATCCAGCTCCCGGACGGCATAATCCCTGGCCCGCCGCCCCATGGTTATCCGCAGATCTGGGTCCTTCATGAGGGACAGGCATTCCTCGGCCACGGCTTCTGGGCTGTCCGCGGAAAGCCGTCCGGCCCCGGATCTTTCTATCAGGTCCGCATAGACTCTCAAGCGCGTGGCCACGATCGGCTTTCCCGCCGCCAGATAATCGTTCAACTTCGACGGCCAGACGCTGTCCGTGGCATAAGTCTTCTTTATCGGCAGCAAGAGAAGATCGCACGCGCTCAAATATCGGCTAATCACTTCGTAGCTGGTCCATCCGGAATCTACGACGTCCGGCCGGCATGCGTCAGGGGCATATCGTCTCCAGTTGAGCTTGCTGTTCCCGATCAAGATCAGTTTTGCTTTGGCCCCATACCGGGCTCTAAAAATATCGAAAGCTTGAAACAAAAGGCCGGCGTTCTCGGCCGGGAGCGCCCCGAGATAGCCCAGGATGGCTCCTTCCCTAGGTAAAAAGGGGAACTCCTCGCGCGCTTTTCCCTCCGGCAGCGGGGCGATGCCGAGGACATCGCTGCCATGCAACAAAACTTTGATCCGCTCGTTTGAAATTCCAAGGTTCCTGGCTCTTTCTGCCAGGGGCTTCCCCATCGCGATAAGGCCATCCGCTCGGGGATAGATTCGTTCCTCAAAAAAGGTCTCCAGAGGGGCCATCACCAAGCTGAGAATCTTTCCCCGATTTTTTCCTTTGCCGCCCCTTCCAAACCAGTCCGCCCAGGTGAAAATCAAGGGAACATGTTTTCGTTTTCTCAAGAACAGTGCGGGAATCGATACCAAGGGGCGGGATTCGAAACCATGAACAATATCGTATTCCTTATCCTCAAGCATGAGGAGTCGATTCAACAGGTCCCAAGAGTCCCACCCGGTCCTTCCTTTTCCCCAGAACAGGTCTGGGGTCTCGATAAAATCGATCCCGGAAATAGTGCTTCTCCGGATTCCGATCCTGGCAGAGGGTGAAATGCTGACTAATGTGACGCTATGTCCGCGGCTAGCGAGCACCCTTCCTTGATGATAAGCGGTAAAAAAGATGCCGCCGCCCTTCCAGCTTACGGTATGAGTCAGATAAAGGATTTTCAATTTGCGTTATCACGAGAATCCAATATCGCGTGAATTTGGATCAGCGACCAAACCGGCTCCTCCATCAAAGGCGATGGCGCGGGGATCTTTCCTATTCATGCCCTTATATATAAAGGCAATTTTGGGATAGAAGTGCAAAGCAACAATGTGCTTATCCAAGTACCCTGGACAGTAAGACTCGATCCACTGATAATTTAGTCCATCGATCAGTTTCTTTAACATCTCAATGGATGAACCCTCGCCGTTAAGGTTTTTATAGCCACCTCCAAGTCTGGGCATATAGGATGATTGAAGATCTTCTATTATATAAATACCTTTCTCCGCCAGCATTGGAAAGAGCGTCCTGAACGAATGAATGACGTGCTCGTTCACATGACTCCCATCGTCGATGACAATGTCTAAGGACCCCATCCTCTGAACAACATTTCGAAGAAAAATGGAGTCAATTTGGCTTCCCTTGAATATTCTTATCCGCTCTTCTTCATGTAAGCGTTTATCATAAATATCAATGCCATAGATAATACTATTCGGAAAATACTCTTTCCACATTCTAAGCGATTCACCGCCAGATATTGGATCCTCATAGCCGCCTACGCCGATCTCTAAGATATTCATTTTCTTTAATCTTAGAGGAGAGAACTGTTTTTCATAAATGGGAATGTAGCCATGGGTCATTTTGTCTGTTCCGTGCTTCATAGCTAGGACCGAAAGACTTGCGCTTGAGGGCCATAGAGAGAATGTCATTTTTATCGCCTTCTTAAGGACAGATAGTTGTTCTTTCGAAAGGTGACGAGTAATGAATTTATAATTTATCATGGTGCTTTTACGGAATCTCACAATCCGGGGCAAGAAACGGACTGCGGTCCAGAAGCGAGCGGCTCGGCGCCGCCCGGCAGAGATGCCAGGCCAATTTCACGCGCTACATCCCGTCTAAAAGCCCCTATCGGAGGAAAGGCCGTTTTGCGCCTCATCTGAAACAGTTTTCGCGGGCTCCCCTTTATAAACGAAACTTGAAGTGACCGGTTCTCGACGTTCATCACTCAGCTACGCATTATCGGTAATCTTTAAGGCCAATAATAACGATTGCGACGTACAGCAAGAGCCCGAATGACAATAGAAGTTCCGTTGGCTCCTGGTCACGCCAAATCACGAAATGGCCTACTTGGACCGCCTTCCATCCAAGAGAAATAAGCATCTTCTGTCCCGTGCGTGTAGCTAGTAAAAAGTACACGTTAATAATGGTCGTCGGCACAAAAAACAGCACTAAATACCATCTTGGACTGAAGAGCCGTATAGTAGTTTTCACACCGATTCTCAATCTTCTGCAGGATGAAATGTATTTTGCTGGCATCCACCCCAAAGAGAATAGAGTCCCGACTGACACGTAGAGCAGAGGAAGGACATGTTGGACTGGATTCAGATTATGAATATTAATTTCTCTTTGCACATTATATTTAAGAAACCACTCGGGTGAACTTATCGAAAAAAGCCGTTGCCCCCAGCTGATTTCTTCTAGGCTGACAAACATCAGATGAGCCGCAAAGACGAGTAAAATAAAGCCGTTCATAAAACAACCCTTATTTAGGCAACCTAAGCCGCCGAAGATAGCAAGTATGGATGCACCCCCATATGCAATAAACTGCAGATATTCAATAAACGAATCATCTTGAATAAGCTTTTCATAAACATTGTTTGATTCGATTTTCACGAATAGCAATCCGATAATTATCAGTATTGGGAAAAGAAATATCATGAGCTTAATTCTTTGTTTTCGGGCTCTTCTTGATTCCGAGTGGATGATTTCAGGACAAATTGGCAGGGGACTCTCAGATAGCGCGCAACAGGTCGTGTCAAGAGTTGTTCGCAACTTCAGGGTCATCGTAAACCTCTTCAGTTAGCCGCTAAAGCCAACAGCTCAGACAGCATGATGTGAGGTATCTTGCATGACTCCAAATCCTTCTGGATCCATTGTAACTTATCGGATTACCCAGGAATAACCCGGAGGAGCCTTATTTTATAATCAGTGATTCTAATCAAAGTTTGGGAGATTGGAATTGTGCAAACGTCTCATCAAATCTATCTTTCCCTTTCATGGCTATGCTGGCCTATGCTGAATTCCTGAAGAACAGATAGGTGGTTTTCCTTCGTGTTAAGAAGTTGTAATATGGTTTTGCGATAGCCTTGAGGCTGTCTCTCAAAGATATCCCAAACCCTGTTTTTATCAGGCTAAAATGAAGTGCTTCTAATTTCAGCCCAATTCCACTCGCCATTTTGACTATCACCTCATGATTAAAACAGTTTATGTGCTCAAGAGGTGCGATAGGATTAAGGGAATATCTAGAGCCTTTGGGTGCTGTCCAGTTCCCAATTCTTAATCTTTTTTTGATGTCCCAACCATTAGGCACACTGATCTTAATCATCCCTCCTGGTTTCAAAGCACGCTTGAGATGAACGAGAGTTTCAATAGGCTTAGGAAGATGCTCAATAACTTGCTCTGTATTGATAAAATCGAACCGATAATTTGGTATCTCTTCCCAAGTTATTACCTTGATTCCTGATGCTTGAGCATACTCGATTCGGGGTTGCGATAATTCAGTTCCATACACATCACAACCAAATCCCTGGGCAAGGCAACACCAATCCCCTAATCCCATCCCAAAATCTAAAAACTGTAACCTACTCGGTATAGCTCCGAAAGACTGGATCACTTCCACTATCTCATGTGCAAGCCTGATGAAATATCTAATATTATATTTCTTGTGCAGCTCAAGCATTTTCGCCGGGTCAATCCACTGTTCATAAATACAACGTGCCAGGGAATCCTTGGGTATCCATTTTTGATATATTAATCCACAGTCGTTGCATTCGTTTAGGATATAATAACTGTCCTCCAAATATTGATATTCAACTCCCCCATGAGGAGAATAAAATAAATCCAAATACTCTTTTATTGGGGACTGGGTGTAACCCACTTGATATAGAGTTGTGCTGTTTATAGATTTGCAACATGGACAAGATTCTCTTACAGTGAAGTATTCGTTCATTTCTATATTTCTCAACTACTCGTTGACTAATATATTTGAGATACTCATTGCCAAAGCTTGTTGAACCATTCCGCAGCAATCATCGCGAAGCCTTGCCGTTCTGCTGCGGAGCAGCATCCCGGATGAGAAAACGGTGGATCTCTGCCCCCGGAGGCTCCGCATCGAAGGTCCGCTTGGCCGCCTCCTTAACCATTGCAGCCAGATCGGCCCGATAGGAGGCATCACTCATCGCGCGGCGCACCGCCGCCCGCATGGCCGCGATATCGTTCGGCGTTACAAAACCCGGATAATCGACACCAAGATAGTCCTCTATTGCCTCGTGGCGAGTAGCGATCAGGGGTTTGCCATTACGCAGAACACGTAAAAGTACGCTCTGGCCGCAGGCCTCTCCGACATTGCGTAGGGGCAGGGCTACAACGCGACACGCTGCCAGGCGAGCCTCAAACTCGGCCTCGGGTAAGTCATAAAGAACATCGACCTGCCCCTCGCCCAGCGGGTGTACGCGGTTCCTGCTCGAAGCCACAATAACAACGCGATAAGGCTCCCCGTGTACTGCGCGCATCAGCAAGTCGTAATCGCGGTTTGAGTATCCTCCTGAAAAGACAAAGTCGCCGTCAATGACACGATCTGCAGAAACCCGGCCGCCAAGCTCCTGCCGCCAAAGAAGTACATGTACTGCATCCGCGGCGATTCCAACAGACTGGATCAGGTTATCTGCCTCGCCACGCGAAAAAGCTATGAAGCCCAAACCCTCGAAACGAAGCTGTCGTAGAAAGGTATTGACGATTCGTCGAATACCCCGCGAGTGGACGAAGCAACCCATCACCGTTATGCTTGCGGGGCGAGGGAAATAGCCGAGCCGAATTAGCGCTAGGATAGAGAGCGCCTTCCACCCAACCAGCAACACCCGATCACCGGATGCCCAAGCCGATCGAAGGCGAAGCAACCGCGGAGTGAACATCCCCGCAACGATCGACCGCTTTCCCGGAGGCAATATGCCCGAGCGGGAAGCAACCCCAGAGTCAGCAACAATTACTTTGGCTCCAAGCCGTTCGATGTGGCCAACAATATCTCTATAAAGGCCTGGATTAGACAGGACAACGTGAATCATTGCTCAGCGGCCGAGCGCCTTTGAATGGTCGTAATCGACTTATCCCTTCTATCCAATTATTATGAGTAGCTCACTTTCGCACTCTATAAAAGTTCTTTTAGGGCTTTAAGCCATTCAGATGCCACATCCAGGGGTTCAAATTTCTTGCTTAGCCCCAGATTCGCTATTCCCATGGTTTTTATTAGCGCCCTGTTGTTTAATAAATCAGCTATCTTCTTTGCTAATATATCCGGGTTCCTTACAGGCACAAAAAGAGCGTTTTCCCCTTCTTCGAGCCAGTCAGCCGCTCCCCTAATCTGCGTCGTGATTATTGGCAAAGAATTAGCCATCGCTTCAAGTATGACGAGCGGAAATCCTTCATCGGAATATGTTGGCAAAACGAATATGGAAGCAGCCTTATATGCTTTATGTAGACTTTCGCCATATAAGTATCCCGTTATTGTAACACTTTGTTCAATGCCGAGCTCGCGAATACGGAGTTTTAAAAAGGCAAGTTCGGGCCCGTCTCCGACTATCAGCAATCGACACTTTATGCTTTTTAAAACAGAGCAGACCGCCTCAACAAGATCATATATTCCTTTTTGCTTTATGAGTCGTCCGACAAAAAGAACGATGGGAACTGAACCGCTAGGTCTTAAGACAATCCTTTCAATGGAGCTCTTAGCAGCCAATTCGACTTGGGGTATCCGAACAACAAAGAACGGTTTTCCTGGGCATATTAGGTTCCAGTATGTTAGCTCTTGTTTAGAAAGAAGAAACAACGCTGTGCTTAGCCCGACAAGAGCTCTCGTTAGCTGTAAAAATAATAGATTCCCTTCGTTTACCCCCTTATTCGCTTGACTTCCATGGAAAACAATCACCACCCTTTTATGCCCAACAAGTCGGGCTAATAAAAGGAGAGGAATATCTCTTGATAGCGTTCGCCAGTCATGAGCAGTATTGACTATTAAGATGTCGTAATGTTTACGCCATAGAGCTCTGATAATTCTCGATAGATCGTATAATCCCCTCAATAATTTTATAGCTATTTGTTCCCGATGGCTTCTTTGGCCCCAGGGCATATCATCTATTTCGCAACCCAATCCGCGTAACGAGTTCGCTATTACAGGAAGTATTTTTGGGAAAGGACCTCGTATATCCGGGTGGGTACCTAGAAATAAGATATTCATTAGATCGAAAGAGCTTTCTCTAGAGCCAATGCGAATTTTTCTGAAGATTTCTCCCAAGTCCACTCGACAGATGCCTTATAAGCTTCTCGTCCCATAGAACACAGTTCTGCCTTTTTTGTCCAAGCTTCCTTAATAGCATTTGAAAGGGCGGATAGGCTCTCATTTGCCGCCCAAAAAACGAAATCATTATTAAGCACATCTGTATGAGCATCAATACGAGTAGCAAGAATGGGTAAACCAGCAGCCATGTATTCGAACATTTTTATGGGGCTTGAGACGCGAAAGCATTCTTTATTTGGAAACGGCAATATGCCGATGTGCCCTCGGGCTAATAAACGAGGAACCTCCTCCGGCGCAACAGCATCAATAATTTCTAAACAGTTGTTATATTCGTCCCTTTTTGAAAGAGTTTTAAGCTCTTGCAGTTGGGCACCTTTTCCAGCGATAATTAATTTCACATCCCGACCACTATTTCGTTCATCCTTTATTCCTTGGCAAAAAGTCAATAGGTTACGTTCTTTTAGCATCACCCCGATATAAATAAATATCAAGGGGCCACTTATAGAAGGCCACTTTCGAATATTATAGATATTATTGTAAGCATCTCGGTCTACGCCTGAAGGCCAGACGCCCAGAAGCTTACTCCCAGGGATCCGCACAGCTCGGGCCATTTTGTTGGTAATAGCTGTTTGTCCATCGACCGCTTTATTGGCGATCCACTGGGCGATGTTAAAAAGCATGATCCATAATATCCCCCTAATATCTGAACCTTCATGCATCACCATTGTTCGAACATCCATTATTAAACGAGGCCTTTTAATTCTGGCGATCTTCTTGGCTATAAAAATTGGCAACAAAGGCAGCATCGATAATTGATCAAACAGAATGATATCATAATGAAGGTATTGAGTATGAAGGCGAATAAGTAATCGAATATTAAAATAAAGATATCCAATTCCAAATATTGTAGGGCGACTAATAAGCATTTGCCTTATACGGCCATCCGCATCATTTGGCATATCTGACGCGGCAATTGTTACTTCCCAACCGTGGTTTATTAGATAATAAGAGCTTTTTAGCACAGAAGCCTTGTCCAATGCGTGCTTTAAAGAACCGCTATAAATCCAAAGAATCTTTTTCATGATACCGATATATCTAGCAACCGTTGCTTACATAATGTTCCGGGCCTTTCGATAAAATGAGGCCGAGCTATTTCCGATGCTTCTCTGTTCGAATATTCCGCTTTCAGAAGTTTGCTTTGAGGACGAAAAAGAAATCCAATAATCATCCAATACAGGGTTGTCACGGCGGGAAAAATCCATGCCGATGTGTACCATAACCATAAGGGCCAGAACAATGTATAAAGGTAGATGCCCACGGCCATCGCCGTATTCTCCGAACGCCCGTTCTTTGATATGATGCGCCAAATCTTGTGCAAAGCGCCGATCCACAAACCGATTCCCACAAGAAGGCCAACGACCCCCATTTCGCCGAGGATAACGGTCAGGCTTGATCCGGAAAACAAGCCCAGTGAATCAGCGGAGATGGCGCGTCCCACCGTGCCCAGCGCTTTGCTTTCTCCTCTGGCGCCTAATCCCTCTCCAAAGAAAAGCAGGAGCGGGCTTTTGTTAATCCGCGACCAGGCATAAACAAGCGCCAAATTTCGGCCGATATCGTCTCTCTCGTTGCCGGGGATGTTCAGGTTCAAATACTCCAGGAGCTTATCCTTATTCAGGATGTACCGGTATTCCTCTTTTTGTTTCATGGGAGCGACTGCGAAAAATATGGCGAAAAAAAGCCCGGCGACGATTGTCGTATTCGCGATGAGACGGACCGCTCTTTTTATGTTCATTTTCCGTCTGATCTGCAGGACAAGGGCCGAGAGAAGAATCCCGATAAATGCAAAGGGCACGATTTTCATTTGTCCCAAAATGCTCGAAAACACAATGGATCCAGAGATTATCAGCAAGGCCCACATTTCGTGGTTGATCAGCCATCCGCCTACAAACAGGGAAAAGATCAGTATTTCCAATAAGGCGAGGTGGCCGGTCCCCAACCCGCCAAGTGTCCCTCCCAGTTGATCTCCGATGGGGAAGCCCATCCGATAGAGGTAGATCTGCGCGACCACCTGCACCAGCAGGATGGCAAAGCACGCGGCCTTGATTCTTTTACCGAATCGAGAATCCCATTTGTAATAATAGGCATATAGCCCAACGATCGGCCCCTTGAACACCAGCCACCACCCCCAGAGCGTGGGAAGGATTCCCTGACCGTTCGCCAATCCCATGGTAATCCCAATCAAAGAAAGAAAAACAGTTGCCCCGACTGGCCAGGGGAGGCGCCGCCCTGATTTTGCTATTCGCAATAAGAGGGCCATCGCCACAATGCCAAATATCCCATGAGAAAACCATCTGATAAATGCTGGGAACCTAAAGGTCCAGATTAGAATGGGCGTTGTCAAATCCCATACTAGGCTGAGGACTAAAAGCCCGCTCATTGATTAAAAGCTGAGAATTCTAACACGCCAGACTCTACCCTACACTAGCCCTGGGTCACGGTGCTCTTCATGTCGTCCCATCTTTAAGGGGTTTCGTTCTCTTAATATTGGCCAAGCGATCCAAAAGCGCCAGGAATATCGGTGAATTGTGTTCTATGGAATAGGCTTGTTCAATCGTGACCCGTGCTTTTGCCCCCATCTTAACCCGCAAATCCTGGCTCCTTATTAACGCGGCAAGAGCGCTGAACCAGTCTTCGTCGCTTTCTGCTAAAAAGCCGTTTTCGCCGCTCTTAACGATATCGACATTGGCACTGACCCGGGAAGCGACGACGGGCTTACCCAGAGCCATATATTGGATCAATTTGAAGCCGCATTTGCCATCGGCCCATGCTTTTCGATCCAAATACATTACGCCGATATCAATTTCGGCGAGCTGTTCGACTTCATGCTCCTGGTTCCAGGACACATATTGAAAAGTCGCGCCGCTGAGCTTGCTTCGATCCGGCTCTTTCTCGCTGATGATTTTAATGATCAGCCGTGGATATTCTAAGGCGAGTTTCTTGAACACTTCATTGAGGGGGTATAAATATGAATAGTTGCCTGATGTCCCTGTCCATCCAATGATTAGAGCGCTTTCCTTCTTGCTTGATCCGCCCCGAAGGCAAAACTTGTTTGTATCGATACTTGTAGGTAGATATGTCGTTTTATTTGGAAAACCCGTATAGTCCGCCAGATGTCTATTGCCGGCGATGATATGATCGCTCATCTTAAATATCGTCCGAAGGCTCTTTTCCTGCGCCTTGCTCGTCACCGCTCCTTTTCCTCGTCTCCACTTTAAATAGAGGGCATCATCATAATCATATATCAACCGTTTTGAATATTTCCTGAGCAGGATCTCGAGCCAGGGAAAGCTCGTCATACTCGGGAGTCCCCTCTGTAAAAATACAATATCGTACCGGGCCGCTGAACGGATTCGCAGTAAGGTGCCCAGCAAAGCGGTAAAATCGATTAACCGGGCGTTAATGTAGCGGCCGCCGCAGAACCTCATAAAATAGTACCGGCTCCCGAAGGAAGGAGTTCTATGCCAGACTTTGCACTTCCATCCGGCCTTTTCGAGATGGGGTATATATTGGAGGATCCGAAAGCGCGTCGATGGCGCTTGTTTACCAATCGAAAAGAACAAGATATTCTTCATTATGATCAAATCTCTGAATCGGAATCTTCTTGGACTTCCAATGGACGCGTCATCCGCCGCTCGCGATTTCCAGGCCGCTTTTCAAAGCTGCTTATAGCCTTCCATGAGCACGTCCTGGACTATAATGCCATGAAATTCGTGAAATTGGCCATCATAGATCCAATAGTCTAGGCCGAGGATTTCGGGATTGTTATGAATCCGCCGGATCTGTGTAAATCCAGCATTTTTCATTTCATGCCTCAATTTGCTTTCCCAATACACATTCCTATGGGCCTGATATTTCCCCTTGCTAATCCCCAGAACTATTTCCGGCAGGATCTCCTCTGGAAGGCGTCCGGCGGTGCATTCTTGCCAGGCCCAGGCTATATCGGGGCAGCGGATTTCAGCCCGCCCCCCGGGTTTGAGCACACGGTGCCAATTATGAAACATGGAATCGCTTTCTTTAGGTGTTATATGTTCGATCATATGCGAGCTAAATACGCCATCGGCGGCACAATTGGGGACATGCCTCAGCGAAACCGCATCATCGATGATCACCGGACAGACGCGGAAATCGATATTGACAGACAAAAAAACAGCCTCGCCCCAGACCGGATGGGGCGAACCGTCCAAAAGGATGCTTTGCTTCGGCAGGGAGTATACCCCACCGATATCCAGGACAATTATTTCTCCTCTATCCCGGAAGATCTTTAGAGCACGGCGCCACCCTAATGCTTTCTTCAATAAGCCTGCTAAGACCTTGTATATCTTATTGGCCATTCGATATAAACTGAGGGGCTATATTTGCCGCTTTTTCGCTGTTCGGCAGTTCAAATAACGGCGAAAAGACTCGACCGGAAACATAAGTGCGACGAGGGCTGACCGTATCCCTGTATGGTGTTTTCGAAAATAGTAGAATAATCCTTGAAGGAATTCATCCTTGTCAACTTGGCGCTCCAGCAAGGAAGTGCTTCGGGATCCATAATGTATAATCATGGCGGACGGGACGACCCAAGTCTCCCATCCGCTTTGCTTTAGTCGCCGGCACAAATCGACGTCATTGAAATATAACCGAAAGCGATCATCAAAAGGGCCGATTTCTTCGAGGACCCGACGCGGCAGAACCGCGCAGGCCGTTCCGACCTGATCGACCTGGGTGGGCCGATTGAAGAGCTTGTCCCCGTAAAGATAATTTCTTTGGAAGGAGTGGCTTAAGAACCAGTGATCTGCGAGTTTCCCGATATGCGTATAGTTGAAAAAGATCGTGCCGAGATTCGGAAAGCGGCGGTACAACCTTTGCAGCGAGCCATCGCTGTTCATGAATCTTCCCGCCGCCATGCCGGCGCGTGGATGGCTTCGCAGGAATTCAAGGAGGGGTTCCATAGTATTTCTCAAGACTTCCGTATCTGTGTTAAGAAAGCAGATATGACGTCCTCGTGAATTCTCGTATCCAATATTATTCGCCGCGGCATACATTCTGTTCTGAGAATTTCTAATAAAATGCAGTTCCCGGTGGGCTGCGAATTCAGAGCGGATCACTTCAGCAGTGCCGTCCGTCGAAGCATTGTCCACCACGATAATTTCATAATCCATGTTGCTGACATTTTCCATTATGGAAAGGAGGCATTGGCGCAATAGATTCTTAGTGTTCCATGTGACGATCACGATGGATAATTCACATGGCCGACGGAGACTATACTGAGGCTGGCTTTGTATCACGTTGTTCTTCCATCTACGGCCTATCGTCTCTGAAACCGCACACGTTTCTCCCCGGCAATACGGCCCTTACTAGTCTCCTCACTTCGATAATCGTCAACGCTTTGGACAACCAAAGGAACCCTAGGTAAAGAGAAAAGTATCCCGATCCGAGGGCGATCATCTTTACAAGTCCCATGTGTCCCCATGCGGTTATGAGAAAGGCCATGCCCAGGGTTAAAAGTGCGATAAAGAGGACCGATGTCGTGGGGACGGTGCCGATGAGGTCCCTCGCCGGGATACGGAAAACCTTACCCAGCAACCGTATGCCGTACAAAGAAAGTATGAGCATTACGATAGTGAATCCCGTCAAGATTCCCTTGTAGCCAAATAAGGTGCCCAGGACGGCAAACATGACAACATTCAAAAGGCCGTTAACCACCGCCATATAGGTGGTGTATCTGATATGCGTGCTCAAGAAAATGTAATAGCTCGGAAAAGACACGATACTGGCGAACTGGCCGACCATGAGGATTCTGAATGTCAGGGCCGAGAGTTCATAGCCATCGCCTAGCCACAAAACGATGAAGGCCGGGCCCATAACGAAAGCAAAAGACATGATGGGAAGTGCGAAGAGGATCAAATAACGAAGACTCTTCTTATAAACTCTTGCGATCGCGTCGGAACCGTCAAGAAGATATCTTTCTGCTGAAAAGGGCATTATGGGAGCCACCGCTTGGCCGAATAGCCCCCGGATGGGATTCACCAGCTTCACGGCGATATCGTAATAAGAAACGGCTGATACGCCGCTTAGGTAGCTGAACGCGAATCTGATCAGGGGATCTCCCGCGATCCCCGCGATATTCGTGATTTGGATATTGGCGCCATATGTCAGGATCTTCTTGGCTTCCGTCTTATCAAACTCGCCTTTGAGGATGCGGACCTGAGGGGCATATTTTTTGACGACCCACCCATTCGCCAGTCCTACGAACATCAGGGTGACGGCGTTGTTTATCAGCAAGCCTGTCAGCCCCGCCCCGGAATAAAGGACGATCAGGACTCCGGCCGCATTGACAAGTCCGGAGAAAAACAAAATGGCGTTGGTTAAATCAATTCTTTGGATCCCATTCACAATGGAAGAAAATATCCCGATGAGGATGTTGACGCAGAATAATAATATGCTTCCCCGAAAAACGACGCGCGCCTCCCTGATAAGCGGGTCAGGGATATGGAGCGCGCTTATCGCGGTCCCGCTTGCTAGAATGAGGACAAGACCGACGACAAGGGAGATGACGCCGTAGAGGATCAAAGCCGTTTTCAGGACCGTGTTCAAGCGTTTATAGTCGTTCTGCGCTTTCAACTCCGCCACGAACTTCACCAGCGCATAACCGATTCCGAAGTCACTAAGCTGAACGAACGCTGAAAAAAGGGCGACCAGTGCCCAAACGCCGTATCGTTCCATCCCCAGCTTTTTGAGCATGATCGGAACAATGAGGAGTGGGATAGGGATAAGCAGAACATATCTGATGATACTTGTTGCGGAGTTCTTGATCACTCTTGAAGTCGCCGGGGCTTCGGCTCTTCCTGCTTCAAGAATTATTTTAGACATCGCGCCATTCTGAGAAAATCAAGATCCTTTTAGAGTGAGGGGATTCCCGATGCATGAGCGAGCCTCAGGAGACGAAGGATTTCCGCGGCCGTCCCCTTGGCCTTCGCTCCAACTTCTTCCCCAACAACGCTTCAAGCTGTCTCACAAACTCCAGCGGCCCGCACGGCTTGCCTGTCTTCATGTTCTTTCGAAGAGCTTCGACCGCGGCCGTATTGAATGCGCCCTTTAAGTAGGCGGCCCAATCGCCGACCTGCGCCTTTATTGGACAAGGGTCCAGCAACGCGGGATCTGCCACGCCTGTTGCATGGCTCCGGGCGCTCGACCAGGGGTAGGCCGGCGCATCGTCCACCAGCCGCCATCGTACCGGATTGTTTTCCACCAAGCGCATGGCCTCTAACGCGTGAGCGTCGTCAAGGATGGAGGAATAGAAGCGGCCATGCCAAAGGTGGCCCTGGACGTGGCGCTGGGCGTTGAAATGCTGGGCGTAGCGCATGTGGAGCGTGTTGAAGGTCCGAGCCAGGCCGGTTTCCGTATGGGGGACGCAGACGTGGTGGACGTGGTTCGGCATCAGGCAATAGGCCCAGATATCGACGGAGAAGCGCTTGGAGTATTCTGCGAGCCAACCGAGGTAGATCTCGTAATCGCCGGCTTCTTCAAACACCGCGTGGCCATAGTTCCCATACTGGAGCACGTGGTGGGGGAAGCCCGGGGCGACGGCGCGTGCGGTTCTCATTGTGAATAATAGGGACGGCGGTTAGTTGTGCAGGCTACCGCCGATGGGAGAGGGTTACGAGCCGCGCATACCGGACTTCGGGATCAGTTCGGCGGCTCGTGAATCGAAGACGCATGAGAAGCATTAGGGAGCATTGGAGACGGGAATTGGAGCTCGAAGGAAGATTCGGAGACTCGTCCCATCTTCATATACTTCAAAAAATCCCCATCAACCGAGAATGGCCTATTTGTAAAATACGTAATGACGTTTGTCAAGCATTATTTAGGGACAGCAGGCTCCGGGCCGCCCGGCAGACCGCTTTGGATCAGTGAAACTCAAGAAGGGGGACACGTACGAAGAGAAAGCGGGGAGAAAACGGGGACACGTTTAGAAAATGGCGAAAAAAAAGGGGACATGAACCGCTTCTCTCGAAACGGAACATGTCCCCTAACCCCCTAATGCACCCCCGACCCCCTTAAGCTTGACCTAGGTTCCGCGCAGGCTACCGCCGATAAGCGCCATGGGGGCGCCTGGCCGGCGCGGACACGTCTCATCATCTTCTGCCGCGAATTCTCATCCCGGGAGGCTAACTGCCTCCCGGACGCGTACCTTTTATAAGCAAACGAAGTGCCAATCCATGGACTCAATGCCGGAATTCCATAACATGCTGTTAATGAACATATTAAAAATGCCGATCGGCTGGGAATCCGAGAACTCTTCAGCGGGGTACGGTCAAAAAGGGACAGAAATGAGACAAATAAGGGGCAGAAATGGGAATGTCATGAGAAAAATCGGGGCCGATCTATGATCGCCAGGGCTGCTCCCAGGTTAGTATTCAGGGACGGCTTTCCGGCGTCTTCCCCGTGCTCTGCGCTTGCGCCAGCCGGGCATAGACCCCGTTGCGCTCAACGAGTTCGCCGTGTGTCCCTTGTTCGACCACGCGCCCCCCTTCCAGCACGATGATCCGGTCGGCGCCGCACACGACCGACAGGCGATGGGCGATGATCAGCACGGTCCGCCCGTCATAACGCCGGGCCAACGCATCGTGGATCGCCTGTTCGGTGGGTGCATCCAACTCGCTGGTGGCCTCGTCCAGGATGAGCAGGTCGGCGTCGACAAGCAGGGCCCGGGCCAGGGCGATTCGCTGGCGCTGTCCGCCGGAGAGGCGCAGGCCGCGATCCTGAAGGATGGTGTTGTAGCTCAAGGGCAGGGCGGCGAGAAAATCGTGGGCCTCGGCCAGCCGGCAGGCGGCCACGATCTCGGCGTCCGTGGCGTCGGGCCGGGCGAAGCGCAGGTTTTCCCAGACGCTGGCATGAAAAAGAAAGACGTCCTGGCTGACCACGGCCACCCGTTGCCGCCAGGCGCCGATCTGCAATTGGCGAAGGTCCATCCCGTCCACGAGCACGCGGCCCGCGGTGGGATCGTAGAGCCGGGTGAGCAGGTTGACCAGGCTGGATTTGCCTGCGCCCGACGCGCCGACCACGGCGGTCACGCGACCGGCCGGGATGGCCAGGCTGACCTCCCGCATTACTGGAGGCTCTTCCGGTGTGTAGCGAAAAGTGACCTGCTCCAGAGTCACCCCCGTGCGCAAACCGCTGAAGGGCGCGGTGCCGTCGGGAAGGGCCAGGCGTTTGGCCGTGGCCAAGAACGTATCGATCTCCTCAAGCACCGGGCCGGCCTGGGTGAGCTGGGCCTGGAAGCCTGTCAGCTTGCTCACAGGCCCCATGAGGCGATAGACGATGACCAGGAAGAGCGTCAACTGGCCGATCAGCGCCTCTTGCGAGCCGACCAGCAGGAAGGAGGCCGCCAGCAGAAGCAGGGCCAGGGCCAGCGTGTTGAGCAGGGTGAAGATGGGCTGGTTGAGACCGGCCAGCGCGCCGGCCCGAAGCTCGGCAGTGTGCATGGCGTCGAGAGCCTGACGGGCGCGCGCCAGGCTCCATTCGCCGCGGTCGAAGAGGCGGATGGTTTTCATGGCCGCCAGGTTTTCCTGGACGATGCCGGCCAGGGCCTTGGTCAGGTCGCGGGTCTCACGGCCGGCCGTGCGCAAGCGGGCGCCCAGAAGCGGGCGCAGGATGAGCGAGATCGGGGCCAGCAACGCCACCGTCAGCAGGGTCAGCGGCCAGGAGAGGAGGAGCGCCAGTCCGGCGTAGGCGACCAGCACGACGACGTTGGCCACGGCCTGGCTGATGGAAAATGCGAGTTGGCCGACCTGGCGGCTGTGCTGGCCCACCAAGGTGAGAAGGGCGCCGGCGCGCTCCTTTTGCAGATAGGAGACCGGCATCTCGTGCAGTCGGCGCAACAGTCGCATCTGAAGCTTGCGTTCCACGGCCCGGCGCAGGCGCAGGCCTTGCAGGTTCTGGAGATACTGCAGGCCGCTCCGCGTCAGGGTGATGGCCGCCAGGGCCAGCGCGGCGAGCCGGATGCGCGACGGCACGGAGATCGCTGCGATAGAGCCGATGAACCCCGACAGCCAGGGGACACCCGCGAGGGCTTTTCCGCTCACCGCGCCTGCGCCCAATAGAACCAGCACACCGCCCAGCCCCAGCCCCTCCATGCCGACCAGGAGGATGGCGACGAACACCTGGGACAGGAGCTGGAAGCGGTGGGGCCACAGCAGGCGAGCCAGCCGCCGCCAGGCGGCGCGTCGGGAGGGATTATTGGACATGAGGTGCCTTTTATTCCAGCCAATGCGATAAATTGCGTCCGATCATGTCCTGCAAACTTAAGATATCCTCCCGATAGCTCTCCGTCAGCTCGCGGCGCAAGGCTGGGCCGAGCGGCGGCGGTTTGACCTGGTTCCAGGCGCGCAGGCGATGCAGGATCTTCCGGGCCAGATGGCGCGGCAACGGCCGCCGAAGCAACGCTCTTTCTGCCTGAGGATGATCCAACAAAGCATTCAGCGACCGACTGCGCATTCGGTATGAGACATTATACCGTTTGTTCGGCGGGGGATCGAAGCGTTCGTCCACCCCCAGGAAGCGAAAACAATCCGCCAGCACTGTGGCGGGGTGTTTCTGCCAATCCTCATAAAGATAGACGCGAAGCTGTTCCGGTGGGAAGCGATTGATATAAGGCTGCAGGTGGATGGCGTAGCAGCCCACCCAGTAGTAACGCAGGAAAGGGTGCCAGAGAGCGCGATCCCCGGCGCGGTCGGCGGCCACGGCGCGACGAAAGCTCGCCAGCGGTTCCAGTCCCCGAAACCGGTGATAGTTGAAAGCCGAATAGGCTCGCTCGGCCGGCTGGCGCAGGATGACGATCAGGCGCACATCGGGCAGGTGGCGATGAATAATGCCCGCGGTGCGCTCGGTCCAGCAGTAGCTGTAGAAAGTGGATGCCTCCCCGCGGGCGATCGCCGCAGTTCCATCGGCAAAGAGCGCGGCGTATTCCTCCAGCGTGGTGACCAAACGGGTGCTCTGCCGAGGGAGCGGTGGTCCTTCGAAGGCCGGCGGCGGTTCCGCGTAGGCAAAAAAGGCAGGTTCTTTGTGCGGGCTCATGAAAACCTGCGGATGTTGGGCCAAAGCATGATAGAGCGCCGTGGTCCCGGCCTTTTGCGCGCCGATGATGAGAAAATTGGGCAGGGTCATGCCGATCACAGGAGCCACCCCTTGACCCGGCGCTTGATCCGTCGCACGGCCGCGTTGTTATCCAACTCCGGTAACGCTCGGCGCACCCGGCTCCAAACCGCCTTCATGCCCCGCCGTCCATTGAGGCGCAGGCGCGGGGCGACACTGTAACAGCGGCGCGGCCCGGCCTTATGGCGGGCCCACTGCCGATCGAACAGATCGCAGGCGCAGGCGTACAATTCACGGTCGTAGCGGGTCAATTCCTCGATCCGCTCGATCAGGGCGGGCGGCGTGGTCGCCCGGTAGCCGTGCAGTTCCACGCCGGACTTGCGCGGCCCGATATTGGCCTGAGGCGCTCGCGCCGGCGTCGGGACGCCCAGCCAACGGCACACCATCTCCACCGACGCGTCGAACTGTTCGGTGATCCCCACCACGACCATGCGGGCCAGTTCCTGCTGGGCACGGCGGAGCACCTGGTTCATGTCGCATTCTTCGGACAGGGCCGGCGGGATCAGCGGTCGCAAAATGGGAGCGCCGGACGAGCCGATCTCCCCATCCTTCAGATAGGGCCGGAAGTCACGGACAATGCCCAAGTCGCGTGTCTGGGTGTCTTTGATCAGTGCGATGAGGGCGGGATCTTCCAGCCGGGCTTGAAGACCGGCGCCGAGCAGCGGCTGCAGGCGCTCGCGATAGTCGGGCGTGAATGCATGGCGTGCCTCTTGTATTTGTTTCAGGCGGAAATGGATCAGAGAAATGGCGCGCTCGACCGGATCGCGCAGGATGGTGATCGTCGGCAGCTGGCCCCGATGCACCATCTGATGCAGTCCCAGGCCAAGATGGGCCAGGTAGCAGCGGCCGGTCTGCAACTCCGCCAGCGTGACCGAATTAAGAAGCGGGGCATCCATCTCGATCACATCCGCCCGCCGGTAATTCCGCCGCAATATCTGGCGCAGGGATATGCCCGCCGTCTTGCCGATGTGCAAGAAATAGACCGGCGGCGGCTCCCAGCGCAGGGTGGGCGGAAATCGTGGCGGGACGTTCTTCAACGCGTTGTTACCTCCCGATAGAGGAGGGCATAGGCGGCGGCTTCCTGGGCCGGCGTGGGGATCGCGTCGGGTTGCACGCCCGCCTTGAGCGCGTTTACCTGTCCTGGGTCGTTGGCCAGCCGTTGCAGGATGGCGCGCAGAGCCGTCACATCGCCCGGCGGGACCAGCAGGCCGTTGAGGCCGTCCCGCACCGCCTCGGCCATCCCGCCCGCCGCCGAGGCGATCACCGGCACGCCACAGGCCAGCGCCTCGTTGACCACGAAGGGATTGTTTTCGTACCAAAGAGACGGCGCGACCAATAGATCCATGCCGCCGAAGACGGCGGGGGCCTGTTCCGGCCCGTAGATGCCGCCGAACGTAATTCGCGCATCATCGGCTGCCATCCGGCGGAAAGCGGCGGCATCCGGGCCATCGCCCCAGATCTGGAGCCGTATGTTGGACCCGGTCACACCGGAGAGCGCCTCGATCAACGTATGCACACCCTTGTGGCGGTTCAGACTGCCGGCGTAGGCAATCACCAGCGGCGCATCGGCGCGCGGCTGTCGCGTGTTGGTTGTCCAGCGGGGCACGCCGTGTCGGATGACCCGGATGTTCAGCCCGGCCCATTCCCGCAAAAAGACCTCGCGGAGAAAGCGCGAGGGTGCCGCAATGCGGCTTGCGCCGCTCAACAAGCGATGGGCCAGGGGCAGCCGTGCGGCAACCAACCCGGCCGGCAGATCGGGGCAATCGCGAGCGCAGGCGGCGCCGCCCGCCGGCCCGTCGCAGCGCTCGCCCCGGCTGTTGAGCAGGGTGATCTTGGGGCAGAGCAGCCAGTAGTCGGTCAGCGTCACGATCGTGGGAAGGTGCATCTCCTGCGCGGCCCAGACAAACTCCGTCATCCGCATGGCATGGCCAACGTGCACCACCTGGGGCCGAAAGCGCGTCATGTAATGTCCGGCAAACGCTGTGAGCCGGTTGTCTTGGAGCCACTGATAATAGTCCGGCGACTGGCGCGGAAGGCGCACAGACACCACCGACACGCCCTCGTGGCGGTAGGTGCGGGCAATGACAGGCCGGTCGCGTCGCCGGACCCACGCCCGGCCCTTAGCTGCCAGGACGCGATAGGTAGCTACCCGGACGCGATGCCCGGACCGCTGTGCGGCCTGGGCTGCTTGCAGGACAAATTTTTCCGTGCCGTGGTGATACTCCGGGTAGAACTGATGCAACACATAGAGGATTCGCAAGGACGTGCCGGGGGGCAAATGCCCGTGCCGGAAGCCCGGCCACTTCATTTGGGCTCACTTTCGGCATCATTCCGCCAGGGTCGGGGGGCCCGCGAGGGGAAGGCCAAAGGCTGCGTGCTCATATCCCAGTTTTGGTTGGGATTGACAAAGGGGTCGCGCTTCAACCATTCGGCCCAGCGGTCTTGCATGTACGCTATTTCCCCGGCAAATCGGGACTTTTTCTCCGCCGTGTCCTCCGGCCCGCGGCTGGCCGAAAGGACGTGCACCAATTCGGCGAAGGGCGTGAAGACCAGCCAGTAGCCGGCCGCCCGGATTCTCAGACATAATTCGATGTCGTTGTACGCCACCGGCAGATGATCGCCAAAACTGCCGACCTGGTCGAAGACCGTCCGGCGCATGACCAGGCATGCCCCCGTCAGCGCGGCTACGTTGCGGACCTGTTGGAGGTAGATCGCGGGGGGCGGCGGCTGGCCGGGCCGCTGGCGCAGGGCTTCAAACGCCACGCAACCGAACTCGCCCACGACGACGCCGGTATGCTGAACCCGGCCATCGGGGTAGCGCAAGAGCGGGCCGGCCGCGCCCACTTCCGGCCGGAGCGCTTGATTGACCAGTTCGCGCAACCAGCCGGGCTGGGTCACGACGATATCGTTGTTCAGGAAACAGAGCACCTCGCCCTTCGCCGGAGCCGCTCCCGCGTTGTTGAGCGCGGCATAGTTGAACGGCCCGGTCTGCCGCAGAACCTGCGTCTGTGGTTGGAGTGCCAGATCGTGCAGGTAAGCCAGCGTGGCCGGTTCCTGACTGTCGTTGTCCACTACGATCAGCTCAATGGCCGAATATTCCGTGGCCGTGCGCACCCCCTCCACGCAGGCGCGCAGCAGGTCGAGCCGGTCGCGCGTGGGCACGATGACGCTGACCAGCGGCGGCGGGTTTGGCGACGCGTAGATGACCCGATATCGGTTAGACCGCTCGGGGTCCGCTGCGACCAATTCGGCGTCGACACCCAGTCGCGCCAGGTGTTCGGCGAGCGCCCGCCGGGAGGCGGCCGGGCTATACGCTTTGGCGGCGGCTCCACCTGCCGTGGAATGGGGATGAACTCGCCAGTGATAGAGGACATGAGGAATGTGGTGGATGCGATCGGCCGTGGTCTGCTCGGTCAGGCGCAGCAGCATATCGTGATCCTGCGCGCCTTCCAGCCCTGTGCGCAGCCCGCCCAGCCGGCGCACGAGTTCCGTGCGCGCCACGGCCAGGTGGGTGATGGCGTTGTGGGAACGCAGGAGATCGGGACTCCAATCCGGCTTGAACCAGGGCCGCAACGGCCGGCCGCGCCCGTCGATCTTGTCCTCATCGCTGTAGATCAGGTCGGCATCGGGATGGCGGTTGATCTCTTCGGCGACGAAATAGAGGGCGTGCTCGGCCAGCGCGTCGTCGTGGTCGAGGAAGGCGACAAACTCGCCGTTGGCCAGAGACAGCGCCGAGTTGGTGGCGGCGGAGACGAGGCCGTTTTCGGGACGAAAAACGATCTTGATGCGCGGGTCGCGGGCGGCGTATTTCTCCAGCAGCGGGCGCACTTGGGGCAGGGTGGAAGCGTCGTCGGCGACGCACAGTTCCCAGTTGGGATAAAGCTGGGCCCTCACCGAGTCGAGGCAGTCGACCAACCAGCGCTTCGGCGTGTTATGGATCGGAGTGAGGATGGAAATGAGAGGTAGACGGGGAAGGGCGACGATGCGCCGGCGAATCTGGGTTCGGTCGCGGCCCGTCAGTCGGTGGGCGGCGGCCCAGGCGGTGTAGGAGCGTCCGGTCAATCGGCGACGGATGCGGAGCGGCAGTCCGGCCAGTCTCTTGGGAAGCCAAGCCCGCCTCTTCATTCCGGCTTCCATGACGTGAACGCAAACAGGCGGCCTGCCGAACGCAGCTGAGCGCGCCGCGTGCGCTCCAGCGCGAACAGGCTGTCGGCCAACAGGACGGCGCCGATGAAGGCGTTGAGCAGACGCAGAGCCCGTGCCGCCCAAGGCCCTTGGGCCTTGTAGAGCAAAAGGTAGTAAGAGCGTATGTAGTGCCGGCCCAGCTTGTCGTCCAACATGGGTTCCCGCGCCGTACTTGCGCTGGCTGCGCCGGCGTGCTCCACCGTCGCCTGGGGGACATAGACCACGCGCCAACCGGCTTGGCCAAGACGACGACAGAAGTCGATGTCCTCGCCGTAGAGGAAGAAGCGATCGTCAAAACCGCCCAGTTGCCGGAAAACATCCGCCCGCACCATAAGGGCACAGCCCTGGACGGCTTCCACATCCAGAACCGGCCGGGGACCTTCCGTGCGCCGATCCGCGAAGCCGTCGGGGGACGGTTGCGAGGGGGTCTTCTCCATGTTCTTGGAATCCCGGCGTCGCAGCGCGAACTTCTTCAGCCGATTTACGTTCTCCCGCATGCCGGCGCGCAGGGTGATATAGCGGTAGGTGCTGCGCCGGGTTGCCCCGGCCGCATCAACAATGCGCGGGCCGCAGGCGCCGATGTCCTGGCGGCTGTCCAGCAGGGCCACAAGCAAATCAATGGCGTTGTCCGGCACACGAGTGTCGGGGTTGAGCAGAAGCAGATGGCGACCCTGGGCAAGTCGGGCGGCCTGGTTGACCGCAGCGGCAAAGCCCAGATTGATGGAATTGACGATCAACGGCACGGAAGGCCAGTCTCTTGCCAGCCAGGTCAGGTCGTCGCCCGGCGACGCATTGTCCACGACGATCACCTCGGTGCTGCAGCCCGCCCCCCGGCCGAGCGAGGCCAGGCAGTCGGCCAGCTGCCGGCCCGTGTTAAAATTGACGATCAGGATCGAAACGTCGGTCGTCACGCTCACTCTCCCGGCCGACCCGACAAATTGCGGCCGATCGGATCTTGCGTCAGGATACCACACGGGCATTGATTTGCGCTCTTTTCCTTGAATTCCCTTGCCGAACCAGGAGTCATTTGTCAGGAGGATACGCGGCTGGGCGGCAACAGGAGCCTTGCGGCGGCCTTGCGCAGCCGGCGAGGGATGCGCCGGAGCCAGCGCGGGATGCGCAGGAGCCAGCGCTCCATATGGGGCAGCAGGGCAACCGGCGCCCAGTCGCGCCAGGTGAGCCGAGCTTTCCACTTCCGGCGCAGAGTGGCGCGCGGCTGTGTCAGCGGATACGCGCCGAGCCGGAGCTCGTCCAGCAGTGCGCTGCAGCGGACGCCCAACGTCTCCAAGGAAAAGAGCGTGCGGGCCCGCCGGATGCCGGCTTGGCTGAAAGACCGCCATCGTGCCGGTTCGTGGAGCGCCGCGACTTGCCGGGCAAAGGAGGCCGCGTCGCCGTCATCGGCCAGCAAGCCGGTGACGCCGTCTTCGACGACATAATCCGTGACGCCGGGCAGTCGCGTCGCGATCGGCACGCAGCCGTTCGCTTGCGCTTCCGCCAGAACCAGGCCGAACCCTTCGGATTGGCTGGGCATGAGCAGGATGTGATGGGTTCGCATGGCGGCATAGACTTCTTGCGACGATCTAGCGCCCCACAGGTCTATCTGGTCTCGCGTGCCTGTTTCATCGATCGCTTGGTCGAGCGCGCCGGAGTCACTGCCAACGCCGACGATCGTTAGACGGGCGGGAACGCCCGTCTTCAAGCAAGCCGCAAGGATCGCGGGTAAGAGCAATATGCCCTTAATTCTGACCATTCTGCCGACAAAGAGCAGGCGCACAGGCGTTTCCCAAGCCGCCCGGGTGCGCAGTTCGGTTTCGCCGGGAAGCGCGACCCCGTTTGAGATCAAGATCAAAGGCTTGTCGGGTATCTGCGCTGCAAGCGTTTGCTGCACTTTAGGGCTGATGGTGACAGCGCAATTCCAGGCACCCGCATTGAGCTTCGCCAGAGTGTAAATCCATGGCCTGTCACCGTGGACGACGAGAACCACAGCCGTGGAGTCGGGGAGGAAAGGCAAGCTCATGATGGCCGGAATGAGTTTGCCGCCGACGTTCAGGAACAGCACGTCGTAGGCTTCTTCGATGAAATGCCGGGTCAGCCGGCGCACATACAGGACATTGTTTTCGTGGCCGCATATTTCAAAGCAGACCCCCTTGACCCGGGGCGCGGCAAGTTGAGCCCATCCTCTGCCCGGCCCCAACGACACAATTGTGACGTCATGGCCGGCTTCCGTCATGACAGCATAGAACCCCTTCACCGACACCAGCAGTCCGCCGATTCCCATCGTGTCCGCCTGCACAACCAGGGCGATCTTCAAATAAACCGCCTGAAAAGATTTTTCGCCCGTTGAACGGCGCCGTTTCCTGTGAGTCCAGGCCACTTCTTCCGGGCAGTGTGCCAGCCCGCCCGCAGTGGTTCGACGACTCCCATACGCAAGCGCGGGGCAATGCTGTAGGTTCGGCGTGGTCGCGCCCGGTAGCGGGACCATTGCTGCTCGAACAGCTCGCAGGCGCAGTCGTAGAGCTCCTGGTCGTAGGCGGTTAACGCCTCGATGCGCTCGATCACGTCAGGCGGGGTCGTCGCGCGATAGCTGTGCATCTTAACCGAGGTTTTTCGCGGACCGATGTTTTTCGCCGGTAAACGGGCCGGCGGCCGAATTCCTATGACATCGCAGATGAGCTCGACCGATTCCGAAAAACGTTCGGTAAGGCCCACGACGGCCATGCTCTCCAACCGTTGGCGCGCCATTGCGGCGATCCGGACCATGTCCTGGCTTTCCGTGAGCGCTTCAGCGCGCAGCGGCCCCTGAAGAAGCTGATCGGAAGAGCCGATCGCGCCGTCCTTCAGATAAGGCCGGTAGTCGTAAAGGATGCCCAAGTGCCTTGTTTGATGATTGCGGATGAAGTCACGTAATTCTTTCACTTCCAGCCATTGGCGCAGATCTGCGTCCGCATGCGACTGCATCAGCTCCAGGTAGGCTGGAGTCAAGTGCGGCGAATTTCTTTTGATGGCCTGCTGTTCGTACAATATCGCGGAGACGCTCCGCTCAAGGGGATCGCGCAACATGGTGATGCACGGGAGGTCCGGGCGCCCCACCAGTTCGAACAATCCTGGACCAAAATGGCATAAGTAGCATCGATAGCGCTTAAGATCGGCCAGGCTGACTTGTTGGAAGGTTTTCGGCAATACGAGGGATATCACATCCCGCCCGCGGTAGGCCGAGCGCAGCAGGGCACTGAGCGAAAGGCCGGCTGTTTTGGGAATATGCATGAAGTAGAGCGGCGGCGGCTCATAATGAAATTCAAGCGGTCGGAACATGGTTATCTTTATCATCCATGGTCAATCCGGCATTGACTCGCGTTCTAATCCCTCATATATTCATCTGCGACGGCCACAGGTGGTTTGTATGATTGCTACCGCTTCCACCAAGACGCTGACCGTGGCCTGCGAAGCCGGCCTGGGGAATCGATTGCGCGTATTGCTCTCGGGAATGGCTCTGGCCGAGGCCTCTGGAAGGCGCTTCACCATGCTCTGGCCGCGAAGCCCAAGCTGCTCGGCGGTATTCTCTGATTTGTACGAAACAGCCTGGCCCGTGCAGGACCTGGCAATGTCAGCGAATTGGGGTCTGTTTCTGCACACCTTCAACTCGCCGACCGGCTCCAGCTCCAGTGTAGTCGATCTTCTTACAATTCCTTCTCCGGACGTGCGCGTCCACGCCTACAATTGGCTACTGAGACCGGAGATTTACCCGTCCCACCGGCAGTTGATGCGACGTTGTGTGGAACTGTTCGATGAATTGCTCCCTGTAGTGGAAGTGCGGGAGCGGATCAAGGCGTTTCACGTCGCCGCGTTCCGCCCACGAATGATCGGTGTGCACCTGCGCCGGGCCGATCATCAGCTCGCTGCGCCGACCGCCGCTGGAAACACGAGAAGTGCGATGGCGGCGGTAGATCGTTGGCTCGAGAAATGGCCTGAGGCCGGGATCCTGTTGTGTACCGACGACGGTGCTATTCATCAACGCACTCGCCGTGCCCTGCCCACCGAAGGCGTGCGTGCCAAGTTTCTGTGGCGCTACGGTGAGCGCGTGGTGTCCACTACGCCGCGGTCTCTTAATCGTAACGAACCGGTCGCAATTCAGGATGCGCTCGTAGATATGATGCTCCTGCGCCAGACGGACGGCTTGGTCGGCACGGCCGGCAGCTCGTTTTCGGCCCTAGCTGCCTTCGGGCGACCCATCCCCATTATATATTGCAGGTCCCCAAACCGGCTCCGGTACTTGATGCCCATTCAGCAATGGATAAAAGGGAATATTCGGTGGGGCGAATTGCAGAACTACTATAAGCGTTTAGTACGGAGCCGCTTCCGATTATAGCCGCGCCGATGATGAGGAAGTTAGGCAGGGAGGTCAAACCCCATCCTCCCGCCGTGCCGCAAAGAACTGCTCCGCCCAGCGGCGCAAGCCTGGTTTATGGCTGGCCCACTCAAGACAGCCGGATTGTCCTCGTCTCACGTCGTTGGCCGGATCGAAGCGCCGTCGGTGCATTTCCATCCAGCCCTCACCGTGGCCGCGGCTGGCCCCGCCGTCGCCATGCCAAAGATGCAGCACTTCGCCGGGTGCCCAGCCGATGCGCCCGCTCGTCGCCGCGGCCATGGGTTGCGCCCAGGAGAAGAAGTGCGCCCAGAAGGGACCGGTCGTCCGCATCACGCCGGGCAACTTGTAGAAGCTCTGCTTCCAACGTCGCGGGATAGCGGCGCGCAGCCGGGTCAGGAGGCCGCGTTGCGTCGCTTGCCGGCTGAGGCCAGCCGTTCGTGGCACGCGCTGCAAGTTCGCCATGCAAGGGCCGGCCCAATCGCCCTTCATGGCGTGGGCGATATAGTGATCTCCGGTGCCGTTGATGAACGATTCGTACAGCTCATGCTGCGCCAGGAAGTCGCGCCGAGCGGCCCAAGCGAAGCCGGTATGTCCGTGGGCGTGGAAAGTGCCGGCGTGGAGGGTTTGCGGATCCCGGCCCGTGACCAACGCAAAGCTCTCGACGGTGTACTCGTCACCGGTGGCGAAGGAGGCGCCTCGTTTCAAGCGGATGGCTCGCTTGAAGGGCTGGACGACGGCAAACTCGTCCAGTAGCGCCGCTGTCTCCACGGCCCATTTCGGATTAGTGAAGAGGATATCGCCGTCCAGCCAGGTCACCTTTGTCGCCTGTTGCGGCAGGTGCGCCACGCCCAAGTTGATCAGCCGCTCCTTTTGCCATAGAACGTGGGGGCCGCGCACTTGAAGCACATTCGGACCCGACGGCAGATCAAACGGGTCGTCGCCGAAGGCGCATTCGACCGTAAGCAGGGGGATGCCGGCGGCCCGAATAGGGGCGGCGAAGGTTTCGTAATTAGCCCGGCGCGTCTTATAGTGGGCCGGATTAAAGTAGGCGGTGATGCACCACAAATCTGCACAAGGGGTATAACGCTCGGTCGGATGAGGGATCGTGCCCATGACTTATTTCGGCTTCGCGGACCGCCGCCGGTTGAGCGCGGCCTTGACCGTTTGCAGGTACTCGCTCCGGTTTTCATTGCGCAGGAGGATTCCCATGTTGGCATCGTGAATTCGCCTAAGCAGCAGCATCTCGTCGAGCATTCGGTAGCGCAGACCCTTTTCTTGCGCCCGCGCAAACCAATCCACGAACTCCCCGGCGCGGCGCCGAACGTCAAAGTCGCCGACGCGCAGAAACGATGCGCGGCGGATCAATAGAGTCCCGGCCACGTAGCCCGGCATCACTTCCTGGATGAAGCGCACGCTTTGCCGTGTCGCGACGCTGATATCCGGGCTTAAGAATTGCCGAACATGACCGAAAACGGCTTCCAAAGAGGCGAGGGCAGTCAATAGAGCCACTTGCTGTGTCAACTTATCGGGCAACCAAAGGTCATCGGCGTCGAGAAAGGCCAGGAAGTCGCCGGCCGCCAGTCGAACGCCCTGGTTGCGGGCGGCGGCGACCCCCCTATGGGACTGTCGATGACAGCGCACCGACGGGCCGAAGGCACGGGCTACTTCCCCACTGGCGTCGTTGGAGCCGTCGTCGACGATGATGATCTCGGAAGAGGGCCGGGTTTGCGCCAGCACGCTCTCGATGGTTTCGGCAAGATAGCGTGCGCCGTTAAAGACCGGGATAATGACGCTAACAAGACCCCTCATGGTCTCAGAAGTCCTTGAACGAATGCCACGCGCGCCTATCCTGGGATATCTTGCGAAAGGCCGCTATGCGAAATTCCGGTTGCCCGGCCAGTCTACGGATGCGGGCAACTCTTTCCGTGCGAAAACTATCGGGAGGCTGTTCCGGACGGTAGCATTCCAGGGTTGAAATGAAAGAATAAACTTTCCGAATTCCGGGGAGCATAATGTCGTCTAAGACGACCAAACCACCCGTATCCAACATGCGGTTGACATAGTAGAATTCCACCATTACCTGATCGAACGCATGCCAGCCATCAATAAAGACAAAGTCCAGGCTATGTCCCTCTGCCGCGAATCGGGGCAAACAGATTTCCGAAGGTTCTTCATGCAACCTATAAAGTCCGTCGAATCCGGCCCTGGCCAGGTTTCGAATGCCGACCGACTGCCAGTCGGTACGTTGATGGGGATCGATAATGTCCAGCCGGACATCTTCCTTGTGCTGAAGAACCTCGCAAATCGCCAGTGATGATATGCCGTAGGCCATGCCGATCTCAAGGATGCGCCGAGGTTTGCAGGCTGTCAGCCAGGCCTGTAGGAGGCGACATTCCGGCAAAGGAAGATGGGAGTGCAACGGGAGTGTCTGCCCGTTGTTCAATTCGACAACCCCCGAATCTAATATGTCATTCAATAATGAAGGTTTAACCAGGTTTACAGCCATTGGCTATCGCCTTCTTGCTCCGCGAAGAGATGCACGAAGTCCGCGCAGCAGTTCGCGGCCCGTGGCCTGTAACGATAGATTTTGTCCGTGAAAACGCTTGGTGAAGAGCACATGTGGTTCCACGCCTTCGGGTGTCTTTAACTTGCGGGCCCGGAAAAACCACTCAGAATCTTCGCCCACGCGGTAAGAAGGATCGAACGGGCCAACATTCTCCCAGGCTGTACGGGCCACAAGCAGCCCGCTGGGGACGAAACCGGCCGGTTCGCTTTCGTAGTAGGCGCGGTTCATGGCTGCCGGCCAGGCGACATTGGGTTCGAGTATGAGATGAAAGCGGCAAACCACATAGCCGTCGCCCTGCTGTTGTAACATCGCCGATTGTTTGGCGAGCTTTTCGGGCAGCCAAAAATCATCGGCATCCAGGAACGCCAGCATTTGGCCCCGTGCGGCGTTCACTCCGACGTTACGGGCCGCCGCCGGCCCCTGGTTGGTTTGGCGGATGTAATGCACGGACGGGCCAAATCCGTGTGCGATCTCGCTGCTGCCGTCAGTGGAACCGTCGTCCACGATGACGACATCGGCGGCCGGGAGAGTCTGTCCCAAGACGCTCTTTATGGCCTCTGCCAGGAAGCGTTCGCCGTTAAAGACCGGGATGATGACACTTATCGGCTTGTTTGACTCGTTGCTCACCTGATTACTCTACCTCCTTGATCGACATCGGCGGCAAGGCCCGAATCGTGCCATCGTCAGCTAGCCGTCGCCGCCGATCGAGCGAGAGTTTTAGTGCATGCAATACACCGCGTTGCACAATATTTTTGTCACTGGTCAAGCCGTGCCCATGCAGACGATAGTGCAACGTCACGGCATCGATGTTTAATAGAGGGAGATTGGCTTCGCGCAGTCGTAAATACCAATCCAGGTCTTCGCTGTGCTTCATGGTATTGCTAAAGTTCCCCGCTCTTTCAAAGATAGAACGGTGGTAAAGCCCGCAACCTACTAACATCGGCAGGCACCACGGGTCGGAGAGAATGGCTTCCGATTTCATTCCGTTAACAGCGGGCAGCATTAACAGGCCGCGCGTATGTCCGATCACACCTAAGGTGGTTGGAGAGCTTGTTATGGCGGCCAGACGGGGCTCCAACGATCCTTCGGGCCATATGTCGTCAGCGTCCAGGAAGGCAATGAGTTCGCCTTTCGCTTCTATCAAACCCAGGTTCCGCGCGGCCGAAGGCCCGGCGTTGGGCTGATAGAAGTAGCGGATGTCGGTACCCAGACTCTGTGCCAGGGTTGCCGTCCCGTCCGTGGAGCCATCATTCACAATAATGATCTCCAGCGGCGCATAATATTGGGCGCGGATACTGGCGATCGCTTCGGCCAGAAATTCGGCGCCGTTATAGACCGGAATGATCACGCTGATCTGCGTTTGATCACTCATGGCGATTCATCATATCCTGCGCTGCCATCAAGCCTTACCGCGCAGGATCGCTGCGACCTGCTGCAGTGCCCGGCGCACCCGTACGCGCAACCGAGGCACGTATCCCCGCACCAATGTAAAAGCGTCATCCTTCGGCGCGTAGCCGGGCAGAAGTTGTGATACTCCGGTTTCCAGGCGCTGCCAGCGATTGGCCGAAGGGCCGTGGAAGATGCCGTAGTGCAAGTCGTCCGGCGTAGCCAGTGCGGCCGCAATGAGCCGGATCAGATCTCCATGAGTAAGGACATAACTGGGGTCCGCACGGCCTGCGGCCAAAATGGGCGCGTCTGCTGCCAGCACCCACCCCAGTCGCAGGCAGAGCACCGACAGGCCGTATCGGTCCGCGAAGACGCTGCCCAGCGCCTCGCCCCAAACTTTGGTTGCCGCGTAGAGATTTACAGGGCGTACCGGAGCGGCCGGCGCGCAAAAACCGTGCGGATGGCCTTCCAGAACCTGGATGCTGCTGGTGAAAATGACGCGACGGCAGGCGGCCTCGTGCGCAGCCTGGAAGACGTTGTAGGTCCCCACCAGATTAACGGGCAGCAGGTCTTCCCAGAGAGCGTCATGCTGCCGGGTGGCCAGGTGGAGCACGGTGTCCACCCCAGGGCACAGCTGACGCACGACGTCCAGATCGGCAATGTCGGCCTGGGTGAAAGGCAAAGCAGAGGGCTGCGGTAACGGCCGGATGTCCGTCAATACAAAATCATAGTCATCGGCCAAATGCTTAATGACCAGTTGCCCGATCCGCCCGGCCGCTCCCGTAACCAGCACGCGGCGCTTTTCATTAGCCATTTATTTTTTCTGCACCGGCCAGCCTTGTCCATCCGTTTCATGGATAGGATCGAGGAGCAGAAGATCCTGCATGTCGGTGTACTTGTCCAGGACCGGGGCGGCAAAGACCTCCGGATAAAGGGCCTGATCTTGGATATCGGCGGGGGCGGTTAGGCCTTCACCGGGATCGGGCACAATGAGCTTCTCGTTCTCGAGTTGGGTGATAAAAGAGGTAACGGCCCGGCCGCATTCCTCTCCTCGATCCGGATAGCGTCGTTCCATCTCGGTGGCGATACGCTCGGGGGAGAAGCCGGCCTTTACGTTTTCCCATATGATCGCGCCGAGTTTATCGGTGCTGAAATAGGCGCCGCTGATGAAATCGATGATGATGGCTTCGCCTTCGATGGTTTCACTGCTGACTTGGGGGGCGTTGACTCTATAGCGCATGGGGTCCTTCTCCTTTGGGGTTATCGATCGCCCGGGCGATCATTTCGGGGATTCGCTCCAATTCGCGCCCCAGGTTGATCTGCCGGCAGGGCACCCGGCGAACCAGTTGGGCCATGGCCCGCACTTCATCGTGGGCGGCGCCGGGCTGGTAGATCAACGTGCTGGGCACGAGGTCACGCAACACTCGGATCGGGGTGGTGGGAGTCAGCGTGGTCAGCGGTTGGTCCGCGATACGCGCCAGCAGGACCACCCGGATCGGGAGTTCCATCGCCAGTTGCGCCGGTCGGGACCGTTTTACGAAAACCAGGGCTTTTTCGCTCTCCAGTTCCGAGGGGTTGCTTATCGCAGCCAGAAGGTGGGGAAAACGCCGCATCTGATCCGGCCAAAGTTTGGCTGAATCATAGATGCAAAGAGCCCTCGGCTCGGGGTCGAGAGACAAGATGCAACGGTCGTCGGTGACATAGCGCATCCCGGCGCTAAGGCAAGCCAGGGCGCTGGTCGATTTTCCAGATGCCGTATGGCCCACTAAAAGCGCCCCGCCGGCGGCCGTTCCCACCGCGCCGCAATGGATCATGGGCATATCGAACCCGCGCAGCCACCAGTGCAGGATGGCTTTTAGAGGGGAGGCACGTTCGCAAGCCGGCAAAGTCGAAGCGTCCGCGGCCCGGAATAGGGCCAGGTGGCGAGTGGAATCGAAAAGGCTCAAGGCCCCGATATCGGCTTGCAGCGCCGCCAGGATGGGATCGCTTGCCGGTCCCTGGATCAGGCCGCCTGGGGTTATCTGATCCCGCGTCCATGGGCAGAGCGGTAAGGGAACCCCGGTGGAGGCGCTATCCCAAGCACAGATGATCAGCTCGGGAGCATCTCCTCCGGGCTCTACCGTCAAGTGCTCGAGGGCTCGGGTGAGGGGCTCAACCAGCGAAGAACCGGCAAAGTGTATGCGCAACCGGTGGCCATGGATCAGGAAATCGCGTTCGACCGCGGAGACGGCCGCTTTTTCCGCCTCCCGATAGGCTTGATGGACCGCTGCAAAAAATACGCTTGCCATTAGAATCAGTTCCGGCCTCGCAACGCTTCCTTGGCCCGTAGGAAGGTGCGGGACATGGCCCAAGCCAAGACTTGCGCGGTACGGTCTCTCTCCTGGGTGATCCGGAGATAGCGGGGAAAACCGATAGCGGATCTGAGCCCGGCGAAAGAGCTTCCGGCGAGCCTCAATCGGCGCCAATTCCGTGCCCAGGAATATGGGATGCTCCCCAACGCTTTGGCGGGCCGGATCCTGAGCCGGTACTCCACCCGCTCCATGCGCGTCACCGGAAGTTTTTGAAGCCGTGCGATGATTTCCGGAGGAATGGGGGCCGCCAGCGCTTCGCGAAGGAAGAGGAGAGCGCCGAGGACCGGCAGGATCAAATGGCGCTTCTCCGCCTGCGCGACCAGCAGGTCCCAATCCAGTTTGCCTCGGGTCGCGTTGAGGATTGTCATCGCATCCGCCGCCCAGCATGCGGGCGAAGTGCCGTCTGGCGCTATCCCATGTGCAAAGACAAACAAAAGGTGCCCAACGGGGCTGAGGGTCAGCGCAGGCGTATTCTCAATTTGCAGGGAATTCCCGTTTGCCAGAGGGTCTTCGCCGGCGCCGGGGTCGGGAATATCAGGGAGCGCCCGCCAGTAAAGGTCAAGACTTTGGCCTGTCGGGTTTTCAAAGCGCGCGGAATCTCTTAGCAGCCTGAATTCTTCGGTCATTTTCTCCTTGGGCAGGCTTTTGATCTTCCAGCCGGCCTGTTCAAGGGTGGAGATGGCCGAATGCACTCGGCGGACGGGCACCAGCACGTCAAGGAAATCCATCGGACGCAGGCCGTAATCCCGATAATAGAGCAGGGTGAGCGCCGCGCCGCTCAGGACCATCGTTTCGATTCCGGCGGACTGAAGCTGGCGCAGCCCACCGGCCAGAACTTGAAATGACAGTCGGTTCTTGTACCAGGTCAGCCGATAGATCCCCTTGAGCCGTCCCATGGACGGGTCATCCACGCTGTGGGTGCGCAAATTGTGATAGAGCAGAGGCAGCAGGCGAAAACTCCCCATGTCCAGAATATCGGTATCGAGGTTTATGCGTTCTTTCCATTGCTGCCAAGCCTGCAAGGCCGGCGCGCCTTGCCATAACGCGGCTTTGAGCAATAAGATCTGGGGAGCGGAGGGGAAGGCCCCACCTTCCGGAAACCGGGTATGCGTCACGCTTCTGTCTCTACGGCTTGAGAATCGTTCCGAGCGAAAAGCAAGCTACCGCCGATGGAAGGGCAAGGCGCGGGACTGAAAGTGTCGGAATATTACGCGCCGAAAAAGCCAGGAGCGGGGAAAAGAGGACAACGTTCTTTTCTTATACGATTCACCAACTCAGTCCCATCACAAAAGAACTTGATGAGCCGATTTTATGAATCCGGGCGGGCCTTGTCAAGAAAGAAAATGGGGACAGCGCATGGCTGAGGGCTCAGGTCCTAGGGTCCCGGATGTCATTGCGGGCGAAGCGCAATGACAGACACGAAACCTGCCCCCCTCAGCCCCTCCCCAAGAGGATCACGGCATGGCCTCCTCCCGGCAGAAAACGGGAAACGGCAGGACGCGGACGCCGCTCTTTTCGAAATCCCGAGTCCCCGTGTGGACCTGATACAGCCGCGGGATGGGGATTCGATCCCTAAAATAAAACAAGGCGGGATTGACGGCTTTTTCGCCCGTTTTGCATTCGACCGCGAACTGGGGTCGTCCGTCCTTGAGGACGAGGAAATCGATCTCTCGTTTGTCCGTATCCCGGAGAAATCTCAGCTCCATCCGAAAACCCTGGCTATCCTCGAGAAAATGACAGTACTTAAGCAATTGACAAGCCACTAGGTTTTCGAACCTGGGACCAACTTCCGGTACCGACGACCAGTCCCAAAGATACAGCTTCTGTTCTTTCTTGACGGCCCTCACCCGCGGCGCGCCGTAGGGAGCGAGCCGGAAACAGACATAGAGCCGTTCGAAAACGGAGACCCAGCGGTCCGCCGTTTCGTGGGCGACGCCCAGCTCCTCTTTCAGGCTCTTCACGGAGAGAGGGGAGCCGACGCGACGGGGAAGCTCCTCGACCAGCAGTTCCAGCAGGCTAAGCTCTTTGACCCGCTCCAGATCGCGGATGTCGTCATAGACGACCCGATGGATCCTCTCCCTCTGCCAGCGGCGCCAAAACCGCTCCTCGCCACGCAGAAAGGGCTCGGGAAAGCCGCCGAATCTCAGCAACTGGTCCAGATCCAGGGCGGTCGAACCGCCTAATTCGGGGAACGAGAACGGATGAAGCCGGTAGCCATGGTAACGGCCTTGGAGCGAATCCCCGCCCCGGCTGTAATGGTCCAAGCGGGCCGAACCGGTGATGATGAAAGACTGCTCGGATTTCCTCGTGTCATAGAAACCCTTGACCATATTCCGCCATCGGGCGTACTTATGGATCTCGTCCAGGATGATCACGGGCTGGCCGGAGGGCAGTTCGCCCCTCATGAGCCCGGAACGGACGCGAATGTCGTCCCAGTTGAGATACGCAGGATGCTTCTCGCTCGGATCGGACAAAAACGACAACGCGAAGGTCGTCTTTCCGACCTGGCGCGGGCCGCCCACAAAGAGCATGTGCGTCTTCAGGTCAGCCGCTGCATCTTTTTTCAAGTAGCGAGTGTGGAGCGAGGCCATGGTAAAGTCAGCTTAACACGATTTTACTCATCCGTAAAGTCAAGCTCATAAGGCCTGACCCCTCCAAGAGTCCCGTTTGACCTTGGTGGATTACTATGGTATGAATAGAGTAGGAGCGCATAAATGAGAAGTTCAGTCAAATTCACCGTCAGTATTCCTTGGAAGGAGTACGACGAAATGGAAGCCGTCCGCAAGAAAGCCGGGGTGACGAGGAGCGCCTTTATTCTCGAGATCCTCTCGGCCTGGAAAGATGCCCGCCGGCGGGAAAGCGCCATAAGGTCGTATGTCGCCGGGTATCGTAGAACGCCCGAGGACTCCGCACTTGCCGAAGCATTGGCCCGGGCGGCGGCCGAAATTCTTCCGGCCGAGGACTGGACGTGAGAAGAGGCGAGATCTGGTGGGCGGATCTCGGCCCGCCTTCCGGAAAGCGCCCCGTCGTTCTTCTCAGCCGTGAGGAGGCTTATGCGGTTCGCACCGCGGTCACCGTCGCTCCCCTGACAAGGACGATCCGCAGCATCCCGGTCGAAGTCCCTCTCGACGAGAAGGACGGGCTCCCGAAACCGTGCGTCGTCAACCTCGATTCCATCGTCACGATCCCCAGGCGCCTGTTGGTGTCGAGGATCACGAGCCTGTCCGCGGATAAACTGCGCCTCGTCCGGGAAGCGATCCGGTTCGCCTTGGATCTTTAGGCCCTCCAAGAGATTTCTTGACAAAATATTCTTATGTGCCTATATTTGAGATACAATTGTAGTCACAGAGGAATTCGATATGCGTTTCGTCAACGTACGTGAACTTAAAAGCAAAACGTCGGAAATACTCCGGGCGGCGGCGGGAGAGGACATCATCGTCACCAATCACGGGAAACCCGTTGCCGTCGTTACTGGAATAGATGGGGGGGATTTTGAAAAGATCGGTTTTCGCGGTGGCCGCCGTCGGGTCCGCGAGACTCACGCCCCCTACCGAATGGAGGCGGTAGATCCAGAGAAGCCGGACGCGGGCATGCCGGCGCCGTCCCCTGCTGGAAAATCGGCCTGGGATCCGTTGAAAGCCGTATTCTGGGACTATCCGGAATTGACCGAGGAAAAAGCGGTGCGTGCTTACGTGGAGGAGGCGCGTCGTTCCCCGGAGCGCGATGCGTTGGATTGGGTCCTGACCAGGTTTTTGGAGCGCGGGCGCGTCGTCGACGTGCGGAAATTTTTCGATTGGGCCGAAATCCGATCGGCCCTCCCTCACCTTCGATTGACTCTGTTCGCGCGGAACAAATGGGCCAGAATGCTGGAAGTCTATGATCGAACTTAGGCCGTCCGACCAGGGGTTCAGGGGACCGGCCCAGCGCGCAGTCCTGTCCGGATTGAGCCCAAGGATTTTATCGATTTCTATTTCATTCGCCGCCGTTTTCCCCGGCTCGAAATGTCCGAGATTTATCGCGGTGCGCGGGCCAAGGACGTCCAATTTGACGACCCTGCGTCCGCCGCTTATCAACTCGAATGCGCCGTCAAAGACTTGCGTCGGATCATCCGCGGCGGGTCGGAGCTGAAGAGGGTCCCGTCGCTTCTCGTCTCCGTCGATTGGGAGGATTTCTGGCGTGTGTTCACCGGCCTTGCGGAATGGCTATATGACCAGGGAAGATGAACGGGGTTAGGACCCCTTGGACCTCCTGTAGATTGCCGCATCGCAAGGCTCCTCGCAATAACGGACACGAGACCTGACCCCCCAAGGGCGGGCCTTATGATTGACATCGGAAAAGGGGCCGTCATATAATCCCAGTCTCCAACGAACGATTGAGTGGGACCGGAAAAAGGATGGATGGGATGAAGAAAACAGCGGCACTTTCGTTATTGTTATTGGTCTGGGCGTTCGCGTCGGCGAGCGGGGGGGCGGCCCAGGAAAAACCCCAGGCCTTCGGCTACGACATCTTCCGCGCCCCTTCCGAGCCCATCGTCGAGGGGCCGGTTGACGACGGCTACCTGCTCAGCCCGGGCGACGAGGTCGTCATTTCGGTCTGGGGCCAGCTCAACCTGAAGCACGCCTTGGTCGTGAGCGATGACGGGTTCATCGACATCCCCGAGGAGGGCGGGCGCGTCTTCACGAGCGGGGCCAGCCTCAAGGAACTGCGGCGGATGGTCACGGAGAGCCTTTCGCGCGTCTACGCGAGCTACATCAACGCGGAGAACCCGGGGCAGAGCACGGCCTTCGTGGACGTCAAGCTGGGCAAGATCCGGAAACTGCTGGTCTACGTGGTCGGCGAGGTCAAGAACCAGGGGCCGTACACCATAAGCTCGGGAGTCGCTACGCTCATCAACGTTCTGATCAACGCGGGCGGGGTGAAGGAGACGGGGTCGCTCCGGGACGTGAGGATACGGCGGGCGGACGGGATCGTCGACGCGGTGGATCTCTATGACTTCCTGCTGACCGGGAAGGCGAACCCGAAGATGATGCGGCTCCGATACGGCGATTACGTCATCGTCCCGGTCAAGGGGAAGTCCGTGACGGCGCGGGGCGAGGTCAAGCGGCCGGGGATCTACGAGCTGGCCGGGAGCGAGGGGATCAAGGCCCTGATGGGGCTGGCGGGGGGGCTCAACCCGAACGCGTACCTGAAGCGGGTCCAGATCCGACGGTACACGATCAACGAGGGCGAGAAGGTCATCGATCTGGATCTCGAGCCGGTGCTGGGGGATGCGAAAGTGGATTTCGCGATGGCCGACGGCGACGATGTCAGCTTCTTCCCCAACATCCAGGTCAGGCGGCCGGTCGTCGAGATCTTGGGGGAAGGGATCAAGCGGCCGGGGACTTATGAGCATAGGCCGGGGATGACGCTCAAGGACCTCGTCCAGCAGGCCGAAGGGCTCAGGGAGGACGCATTTCTCGAGCGGGCGGACCTCGTGCGGACAGAGGACGATTTCTCGAAGAAGCTGACGAAATTCGCGCTGAAGGACCTCTATAAGGAGGCGAAGCCGGGGGTTTATGAGTTCGCGGGGGACGAGGCGGCGGGCAAGAACTTCGTCCTGAAAGAGCTGGACCAGATCCGGACATATTCGGCCTTCGACATCAAGGGAAAAGACAAGTACGTAACGCTCGAGGGGCAAGTCAAGGAGCCCGGGACATACGTCCTGGCCGAGGGAATGGGGCTCTATGACCTGATATTCGCGCGGGGCGGCTTCCAGGACGATGACTTCAAGAAAAGGACCTACCTCGAGCTGGGGCATGTGTTCAGGAAGGCCTCGGGAGAGCTGGAGGAGCACGTTCTGACGTTCAACCTCGGGAAGCTGCTCGGCGGCGATCCCGTCGAGGATATCAAGCTCGAGGCATCCGATCGCGTCGTCGTCTACTCCTATGAGAGCCTCGAGAAAAAGCCGTATGTGACGGTCCAGGGGCTGGTGATACGGCCCGGGATGTATCCGCTCGCCGGGAACATGACCCTGGAGGACTTGATCCTGATCGCGGGCGGGCTGAGGCCGGACGCCTTCAAGGTCGAAGCCGTGATCGCCCGGACGAAGAGGGCGGCGGCGGAAGCGGGAGCGGGAGCGAAGCGCGAGATCTCGACCATCATCGTGCCGGTCGCGCTGGATTACGCCGTTCTGCCGAAAGAAAAGAAGACCCCCCTCGAAATTTCCGATCAGATCGCCGTCCGAAACCTGCCGGAGTGGGAGCCTCTGCCCGTGGTGGGCCTGACCGGCTACGTCAGGTTTCCCGGGGTGTATTCCTTCGAATCGCGGGAGGAGCGGGTTTCGAATATCGTCCAGCGGGCGGGCGGGCTTAAGGACGGCGCTTTTCCCGAGGGCGCCCGCTTGATGAGGCGAAAATTCATCCTCAACATGGCGCGGGAGAGGAGCGGCGAGCTGGAGACGGTCGCGATCGATCTGAAAGCGGCCCTGGACGCTCCGGGAGGTCCATCCGACCTCTTCCTCAAGGATGGGGACTTGATCTTCGTGCCCCCCGATCCGGGAACGGTGGAAGTTCGCGGCGCCGTGCGGAACCCGGCGATCTTCCAGTGCAAGAAAGGGAAGTCGGTGGGTTATTACATCGGGCTCGCGGGAGGATACGCGCGGGACGCGGACAAGGGCGGCGTCGTGGTCCTCCAACCCAACGGGTTCGCCCAAAAGAGGAAGGGCGGCCTGCTGGCCGGAGGCGGCGCGAGCGTCCTCGCGGGGAGCGTCGTGGACGTGCCGTACAAGGGCGAAGCGAGCGAGGTCGAAATCGTTGAGGTGAGGGGCGCGGTGAAGAGGCCGAGGATCGTAGCCTGGCGCAAGGGCGAGAAGCTGGAGCACTACATCGAGCTGGCGGGCGGGTACGACGAGGGCGCGGATAGTGCGAAGGTCGTGGTTTATCTCGAGGACGGGAAGATGCTCGAGACCAAGAAGGGCGACGCCGGCGAATTAGCGGGCGCCGTCATCGCCGCCGGCAGTGTCATTGAGGTACCGGTGAAGGAGAAACCGGAGGCCGTCGCTCTGGCCGCCGGCATCCAGATCGTCGAGGTGAAGGGCGCGGTGAAGAGGCCGAGGATCATTGCCTGGAGGCAGGGCGAGAAACTGGATTATTACATCAGGTTGGCGGGCGGATACGATGAGGGCGCGAACGCTAATGCGGTCGTCGTTCATCTGGAGGACGGGAATGTCCTCGAGGCCAAGGGTCCCGGAGCATTGCTGGCCGCCGTCATTCCCGCCGGGAGCGTTATTGAGGTACCGGCTAAATAGGGGGCAAACGATGCCTGATGAACAGAAACAGACGCCGCGGCCGGGGCCGCCCTACGAAAACCCGGAATTCGAGCAGATCCACATCATCGAATACGTCAATATCCTGCTCAGGCGGCGGTGGCTCATCGTTGCGGGCGTGTTCTTAACGGTCCTGCTCGCCGGGATCTACTCAAAGATGCAGCCTCCCGTCTATATGGCCTCGGGGAAATTCTTGCCTGCGAGGAACCCCGACATGGTCAACAGGATGAGCGCCCTGGCAGGACCCGGGGGACGGGTCGATACGATCGAAGAGAACCTCACGCCCGACTATTATAGCGAACTCATCAGGAGCGGCGCCTTTTTGGAACGGATCGCCAGGAAAAAGTACAAGACCCGCAAGTTCTCGGAACCGGTGGACCTCCTCACGTTCTACAAGATCGAGGGAGGAAACGAGGGAGAGATTATCGGGAAGGCGATCAAGACGATCCGCGCCGGCCTGTCCATTTCCATGCCCAGGGGATCGGCCGTCAATATGCGCGGCGCCCAGTTCGTCACGGTCATCTACAAGGCCTCGGACCCGGAGCTGACCGCGAGCGTCGTCAACGGCATCCTGGGCGAGGCCGTCTCCTTCAACCAGACCTCGCGCGACTCCAAGGCCCTGCAAAACAGGCAATTCATCGAAAAACAGCTCACGGAGACTCAGGACCTCCTGCGGAAAGCCGAGAAAGACCTGACGGATTTTTCGACCCGGAACCGGAAGATCGCGACCCCGGACGTCGAGGTCGAAGCCGATCGGCTAAAGAGAGCGGTCAAGTCGCGGGAAGAAGTCTTTGTGACCCTCGCGAGGCAGCTCGAACTGGCCAAGATCGAGGAGCAGCAGAAAAAACCGTTCATCGAGGTGATCGACACGGCGACCGTTCCCTTCGCCAAGATCGGACCGAGCGCGAGGAAGAACGTCGTTTTGGCGGCGTTCCTGAGCGTGTTCTTTTTCTGCGGCCTGGCTTTCGTCCTGGAGTGGGTGAAGAAGATCAACCCCGACGAGGAGCGCAACCGGGAGTTTCTGGGCCATATCGAGGGCATCAAGCGGGACCTCTTGATATTCGGGAGAAAGAAGAGGAAATAGGGACAGCGCAGGATTTGACGCAGGGAATGCAAGATGGAACAATCGACCAAAGACAGCGTTTACAGCATTTCGGATGACGTCGTCGCCCGAGAGACCGGGGGCGACATCGTCATCGTCCCCCTGACGGCCGAGGTCGCGGGCCCGGAGAACGTGATGTTCACCCTGAACCGCACCGGCCAGGCCGTCTGGAAGAGGCTCGACGGCCGGAAAACCCTGGGCGAGATCTCGGCCGAACTGGCCGACGAGTTTCATGCGCCGCTCGAAACGGTGGAGCGCGGCGTCCTGAAACTGGCGACCGAACTTGCGACTCGCAAGATCATTCGCTGAGGGGTCGGGTCTCCGGTCCGTCCTTGCGAGGAGCCCTGCGACGAAGCAATCGCACGGACTCGCAGGAGATTGCTTCGTTGCGCTCGCAATGACCGCGAGTGCCTAGAGACCTGACCCCTTACCAAATCGGGGATTAGCTGTCAGCGTATATGTAGCAGTCGCCGGTGCAATCGGTAGCGGAACAATACGAGTCATCCCCGATCGCCCCGCTATGTTTGTAGCCCTTACACGTCGTCAGCAGCACTTCCTCCGGATGGTGGCGCGTGAGGACGAGGAGTTCCGGAGATACCCATTCGTTCTTTGGTTCTTGAGGATTCATCGGTTTTCCCCTCATATCGGATTGATTGTGTATATAATTATCATCGGCCGAACGGCAAAGTCAAGCCCCTGACCCCTCCACTTGCGCGTTGACCATCCGGGCGTAAAGCCCGTTTCGTTTCATCAACTCGCCATGCGTCCCCACTTCGGCGATCCCCCCGTCCGCCATCACGTATATCAGGTCGGCCATCTTAACCGTGGCGAAGCGGTGGCTGATCAGGATGGCACTCCGTCCGCCGATGAGCTGGCGGAAATGATGGAAGAGCTCGGCCTCGGCCAGGGCGTCCAGGGCGCTCGTCGGCTCGTCCAGGATGACGATGCGGGCGTCGCGGAAGAAGGCCCTGGCCAGCGCCACTTTCTGCCATTCTCCCCAGCTCAGCTCCTGGCCTTCGCGGAAGCGAACGCCGAGCATGGTGTCGTATCCCAGGGGGAGCTTGCCGATCCGGCCGTCGATCCCGGCCAATTCCGCCGCTTTCGCGATCCGCTCCCGGTCCGGCTCGGCCCCCGGGTCCCCTAGCCAGATGTTCTCCCAGGCGGTGAGGGCGTAACGAAGATAGTCCTGAAAGATCACCGTGATCCCCTTCCTCCAGGCGATCGGGTCCAGGGAGCGGAGATCCAAGCCGTTCATCTGGATCGAGCCCGCTGACGGGTCGTAGAGGCGGCAGAGGAGTTTGACCAGCGTCGTTTTGCCCGACCCGTTCTCGCCGACCAGGGCGACGACCTGACCGGGCCCCAGCGTGAAGTCCACCCCCTTGAGGTTGTCCCGATCGCTGCCCGGGTAACGAAAGGCCAGGCCGCGGCAGACGAGCGGACCGGTCTCCGGCACGGGACTCGGTGAGGTGGGGACGGGAACGCGCGGCTTCAGGGAAAGGAAATTCTCGAAATCGATGAGGAAGAGATTGTCCTCATACAGGCCGGCCAGGCCGCGAAGGAGCGATTGCATGGAATTCAGAGCCATCTGGAAGCCGGAGTAATAGAGGAAAAGGTCGCCCAGGCTGAGCGTCCCGCGCACCGCGCGCAGGGCCACCCAGGCCAGGGCCCCGAACAGGGCCGCGACCGCGAGCGATTGGGTGATGAAATCGCTCCAGGCGCGCTGGCCCGAGATGTGCAGACGCCCCTTCCTGAGAGCAACGCGGAGTTCGAGGAAGCGCTTGCGCAGGGTCGTCCCCAGGTCGAAGAGGCGTACTTCCTTGGCGTGCTGGCCGTCCGTCAGGAGCCAGTGATAGTACCAGGCCCGGCGTTCGTTTTCGGCCTGCGCCCGTTCGAAACGGAAGAGGCGCCGGGCGAAGAGGACTCGGATCAAGGCGCCCGGGATCGCGGCCAGGAAAAGGACGGCGGCTACTTGCCAGCCCAGGGCGAACAGGAGGGCGGCGATACCTCCGAAGGAGACGACGTTCTGGCCGATCGAGAGCAGTCCGTTGGAGATGCGGGTGGGGCGGTAGGGCGCCTCCTGTTGGGCCCGATGGAGGGTGTCCTGGTAGCGGGTGTCCTCGTAGTATTCGAGATCCACAGCGACCGATTGGGCGTGAAGGATGTCCGAAACCTTGTCGACCACGAGCGTGGATTGGGCTTGTCCGGCCAACTCCCCGAGCGACCGGCAGAGGGCGGCCACGAGGACGCTTCCCCCCGCGAGGGCAACCAGCAGGAGGATAGAGGAGGGGATCGAGGAGAGATCGAGAGAAGAGGCGGCGCGAGAAACGGCGGGGGAGGCCGGGGCGGCGGCGACCACGGCGCTTTTGGCGACGGTGACCGCGTCGATGATCCTCTTGATGAGATACAGAGTGGCCAGCGGCAATAAGCCCTGGAGGATGACCAGGACCATGTTGAGCACGGCCCATCCCGGGGCGGATTGCCAGACCAGCCGGACGGCCCGTCCCAGGCGGAAGGCCTGCCCCACGGCCTGCGATATTTTGGGTGGAACGACTTTACTCAAGCGGCGCTATTCTGCCTCGGGTCTCGCATTCTGATTACACCGACTATATATTATCGGCCGCGGCGCGGTCAAGAAGCCTGACCCCTCCTTACCTGACGAACGGACGGACGAAGCGCCACGTTGTCCAAACGATCCGTGTCAGCCAGCCGCGCCGGGACAGGTAGGCGACGGCGACGCGCTCGACCCCGGATCCAAACCGCACCCGCTTGCTGCCGCGCTCCACGCGCGCGACGCGGCCGAGAATGCTTGGAGCAGGCACGCGCGCGTCGGATAAAGGCGAGTTGTCGCCTTTGATGGTGAAGCCGTCACGGGAAACGGCGACGACGCGATGGACAACGAGCTTGCCGCTCTCCGGAAGTTGGAAGGCGACCACGTCGCCGATGCGGACTCGGGCGGGCGTGGGGGCGACGGTGATCACGTCGCCGCTCCGGATGAACGGCGTCATGCTGAATCCGGTCGCCTGAAAGCGGAACGGCGCGCCTTTGTCCAGGACCGCCGTCATCAGCTCGGCGAAGGCCGCGTTCGGCATCGCCAGCTGGGTCTGATCCGCCTTGACGTACTTTCCGGTCATTCGGGATCCGTCAACGGCTTTCGCATCACGATCCGCCGGCTGCCGGACGGCTTCCGCCCGCTCTCCAATTTCGCTTCCAGTTCGGGAATGACGCAAAAATCGAACCGCAACTTCCGGTACAAGCGGATCGCCCGCGCGTTGTCGTCATCGACAAGCAGGCTCAACGCCGGCGCGCCTTCCTCGCGGGAACGGGCGATCACGGTCAGGCTCAGGGTCTCGCCGATGCCGAATCCCTGATGGCGCGATTTAACGACCAGGCCGAACAGCCAGTGCCCGGTGTACGGGAAATGCTCCGGCGGATGACGGACCAACTGGACGAACCCGGCCAGTTGTCCTCGCCGGTATGCCACCCACTCCGTGACGTCCGGGTTTTGACGCAGAGTCGGGTCGCCACGCGGGTTGAGCCAGAGACGCACCTCGATTTTTTCGGCATCGGTCGCCTCGCGAATCGTGACGCGCGCGGCAAAACGCCGTCCCAGCTTACGGTAGAGGGCCAGGTTCTGGAATCGGCGCACAATCGCGCCGGCGATCCGGCGGAGCCGCGGCATCGTGCGCTCCTACCGCGCGACGACCATTTTGCGCCGGACGAGTTCCGTGACCAGGCCGAGAACGTCGCGCTCGACGTCGGCGGCGGGCGCGACGTACTCGGAGGCCAGGTCGGCCGCGACCAGGCGCAACGATTTGACGCCGTCGAGCCGCCGCCAGATCTCCCGGCCGGTCTTGTTCATCGTGTACAGCTCATCCTCCATGTCGCCGATGCCCGAGGCGATAGGGACGATGATGAGTTCGCCGTCGATCTCGCGGGCGACGACATCCTCGGACGGAGCGCAGATGGATTCGATCGTTAGGCTCATCGCTTGTTTCCTTTCTCGCCGCAGCTTTTATTCATTGCCGGATTCGGTTTGGCGACATAACGTGCAAACTCGGGTCGACTGAATTAGGATGTCGCTATTTCCAAGCAAAGATCGACCCCGTTCACTAGGCACTCGCTAAAGGAGCTCTCGGAGGACGAGATAGTCCCGTCCCCCTTGCAGCCGGCTAATAGAGTTTCCTCCGGTTTGCTTCGGACTAAAACCACGAGCTCGGGAGTCGACCAGGTATTCTCAATTATTGTCATAACGGCCAGCCTCCCTCCCCCGAGATTTCGAAGCTCTCTCATAATCGCACCGCCGGCATCCTCGTCAACTCCTCGAGCTTGTCGACGATGTCCCCGCTTTTATCGAACCGCATGACGTAGGCCGGAATTTCCGGCGCCATCCGCTCGATGAGGTCGAGGGTCTTGTTCCACCAGTCGGCCGTGACGAAAGGCTTGATCAGGCAGGCCAGTAGGCGCCGCCTGATCTCCGGCGGGTCCGTAAGCGGCGTCAGGGTGTTCTCGGCTGCCTTTTCCAGAAACAGGAAAGCGCGCAGGGGCGCGGACGCGGCCGAAACGACGGGCACCTCTCCGTGGCTCCATGTGCCGTAGACCCGCCAGCCGTCGTCCCGGAGGCGGACGATGTTGCGGTCGTCGCAGAGGATTTCCACTTTCGGCCCGGCGCTCGCGCCCGGAGCCGCTCCCCGCGAGCTCTCGGCCTCCGCCCCGGCCCCGGCCGCCAACAAGATATTGGTTATCGTCGATTTCCCCGCTTCAGAGTGGCCGACGAAGAGCAATCCCGCGCCGTTGAGAATCGCCCCCGCCGAATGCATGTATAACCCCTGACGGTCGGCCAGAAGCCGGGCGATGAGGATCTGGTCGGAGGGGAACATCGTCACGGAATGAAGGTCGCCCTTAAGCCAGATCTCCTCCCGGTCGTTATAGACGCGGGCCTTGGTGTGCTCCTTGTTGAAGGTCGCGACTCGGTGGAGCGACGCGTCGCCGGCCTGGGGCGAGATGCCGAGATAGATATAGGAGCCGTTCTGCCGGTAGATGGCCCACGGCGGTTTGCGATAAAGCTCCGTTCCGAGTTCCCGGCCTTCGAGGTCGGGGAGGGCAAAGTGGTGGCGGATCGTCACCGTGTCCGGGCCGGGGCCGTCGACGCGAAAGGCTTCGAACTTCGGGTGGAAGGTCCGGTCGTCGATGGGCAGGTCGCTGTCCACCTGGAGGGTGATCCCCGCGGTCTCGAAATAGCGGCGATGATGTGCCTGCCAATCGGCTTTGAACCGCTTGTTCTCCTCCGCGACCTCGCACAGATGCTCCACGCGCGCCGTGTATCGTCCGTGCTCGAGCCAGCCGTAGACCGGGCACCAGCGGCATGCGGCGCGCTTCTCGCAGGAGCCGCAATGCATCTCGTGCTCCGCGTCGCCCGGCGCCTTGGCCGCCAGCGAGGGGATGAAAACGTCCCAAGCCTCCTCGAACGAGCCCCGCCGCAGGTCATAACGCATGGCCGGGTCCTTGAGGAACGAGCAGAACGTCATCATGCCGTAGGGGTCGATATGAAAGTCGCGGCGCCCGGCGATACAGCGGGCGAACAGGCCCTGGCCGGACGGGGCGAATTCGTACTCGTGGCCTCCTCCCTCTTCTTGGGTGGGGTCGGGTTGATCCAGCTCCACGACGTCCTTGGGATCGAGCCGCTGGCGGGCGATCTCGGCGTTCCGCTCCGGGTCGCCGCAGGCCGAAAGATAAAGCCAGGGGGCCCCGACGCGCCAGTGCTTGCTCAGCGATTTGGCCAGCTCGACCATCTTCGGCCACTCATGCCAGTTGTCGCGCATCGGGATCAGCTGGACGATGAAGCCCGCGCCCGCTTCTTTCAGGTAGCGGAAACCGCGCATGACCATCTCGAAGCCGCCGGGATGGCGGGTTACGCGGTCGTAGGTTTCGGGCGTCGCCCCGTAGAGGGCGATCATCTTGGTTCCCTTGCGCGTCAGGAGGCGGGCGAGCTCAGGGGTGATGAGCGTCCCGTTGGTGTTGAAGGTGTAGGATACGGCGCGGGCCGTCAGCAGGTCGAAGATCTCTGGAAAATCGGGGCGGAGCACGGGCTCACCGCCCGAGATCGACCAGCGGCGCGCCCCCATGGTCCGGGCCTGGCCGACGATGTCCTTGATCTCGTCGAAGGAGAGCTCGCGGGCTTGGGCCGCGGAATCGTTCGCGGGGATGCTCAGCCAGCAATGGCGGCAGGCGTTGTTACAGCGGTAGGTCAGGTCGATGTGACCTTCGAGCGGGAGGCGGAAGTCTTTGAACGCTTTAGGCGGCATTGGTTTTCCCCGGGCCGATTATACTCGAGTTTCGGCGGCGCACGCCAATCGTTTTTCTGAGGGGTCAGGTCTCAATTTTCAACTTTTAGTCCGGACCAAAAGTTGAAAATTGAGACCTGACCCCTCAGCTTTCGCTATTTGGCAAAGCCAAGGACGTTAGAAATTAAGAAGATGATTGAAAGTCACACCACGGAGAACACTGTTCAGCTGCAAAACATGAACCATAAGTATAAGTCGAAGAAATTAGAGATCCTCCCAACGCCCATCCCTCCTTACAAACAGCCAATACACGTTCTTCCGGCTTGCTCCGCACGAGGACAGTCAGTTCGGGCGTCGTCCAGACTTCCGGCGATTCTTTTGTTTTCATGGATTCTCCCCCCTTACGATTGTACCAATTCTATCTCGATGGCAGGGGGGATGTCAATGAAACCGGATCCGTACGTCGCGCCTTCCTTAACGGATTCCCAGGGTCAAAACCCAAGGGATCAAGGGCTAGGAGCTAGCAAGAGTATCGCACTTAGCCTCCCCACAAGGAACCCACCCAAGATCACACCCCGCATACCCACCATTAACACCCTCATTACTCCCTAAATGCTTACACGCACTTAATACCGCCTCCTCCGGCTTGCTCCGCACGAGGACAGTCAGTTCGGGCGTCGTCCAGACTTCTGGCGATTCTTTTGTTTTCATATGTTCACCCCCTTACGACCGTACCGATTCTATCTCTGCAGTAGGGAAGAAGTCAAGGGACTAAGGGGTCAGGGCTTGACATCCCCATTAAGAAGCTGTACATTGTACATATGAATGAGATCCGATTCGAATGGGACGGGCCAAATGAAAAAGCATTACGATTTCGGAAAGATGAAGGGCCAGCCGAACCCCTACCTCAAGCAACTTAAGCAACCCATCACCATTCGCCTGGACAGGGCGACGGTCGCCTACTTCAAGTCACTGGCCGGAGAACTGGGCATGCCTTACCAGAATCTGATCAACCTTTATCTCCGGGATTGCGCTTTGCAGGCGAAGAAGCTGAATCTCAAGTGGGCATCGTGACCCCTTAGCGTTTTCACGGAAAATCCCTTCGCCCAGGCCGAAAGCCGATAGACTCCCGCTATGCTCGGCTGCGCTCAGGAGAAACTTCGCCGAAGGGGATCAAGGGCTAGGAATCGGCCTCCGCTTGGCAGGAGTAGCAGACTGCGTCGGTAGCGTGGTCTCTCATACATCCACTATACAGGCCGGCATCTCCTGTTAATATGGCCTCCGTCTTGCAGACGGACAGCACCGTCTCCTCCGGTTTGCTCCGCACGAGGACGATCAACTCAGGCTCAGACCATTCCTTCTTTTCCATTAGACACTCCCCCCGTAAAAAATTGGCTTGGTTTTGCCGACTCTTACTTCTTATCACGGAATCCCTCCCCGAGTCAAAGCTTTTGTTTTACGCCCATTCGCGGCCTTTTCAGGTCAAAGGCCGGAGGAGTTTACACCCCTCGCACTAACCGAGTCCGCCCATGCCGCCCAGCATCCCCTTAAAGAGCCGGCTGTCAAGCACGACATTGTGCTTGTTCAACAGCCAGACGATCTCGTAGAATTCCTTCAGAGTAAGAAGGGATTTGGTTTGGGCGCAATAACGCCGGTAGATTTCCCCGAGCGGCTCTTTACTGCCAAACAGGTCGATCATTTCAGTGAGCAGGGCATCGTCCAATTGCGGGAAATCGAAACTGTCATATGTGTTGAATTTGCCGCACGCGCCGACCATTTCCTTGATGAAATTAATTTCATTCCGCTGTTTCAGATAGAAGACGGAATGCACCTTGAGCAGAGGATGCAGGACAAATATCATGTCTTCGGTCAGGCGCTCCACGAAAACTTCTTTGGTGAGGGCGGGAAGCTTCTGATCGGGCGGCGCACTATCGGGGGGGAAAACCGAGGCGAGCCGCCAGCCGCCCGTACACTGGAACTTGCGGCACGTGTTTGGGCGCTCGTTGTAGATGCGGCAGCGATTCTCTTCCAGATGAACGCAGCTTTTGTCCTCACGCTTGGCCAACCGATACCGGCGGTTGATGCATTGCAGAAGGGCCTCGGTGCAGGCCTTATCGGTCAGGATGCAGACGGTCTCCGCTTCGTATAGACGGGAGGCATATTCTTCGGCCGAAATGCTCACCTCCCACTCGCGACAGCACAAGGCCTTGCATACGGCGTGCATTTCAAAACAGTCGCCGTGAAAAACAACTTTGCGGTGCGCGCCGTCGATCTCAACCCGCGTCAGATCCATGTGGCGCCGATTCTATCTCTACAGCAGAGGGGAAGTCAATGAAGCCGGGTCCGTGGGCCCCGCCTTCGCTTACGGATTCCCACGGGCCAAGATCCAAGGGATCAAGGGGTGGGTGGCTATGATGACTCATCCTCCGAGCAGTTTCCGCAAACTGACGGTTTGCCCTCGCTGCATGCCGTTGCGGTTTGTACCGCGCCACTACCACTTTGACCGAAGTCCTTACAAGCTCCAAAGGCTAGGAAGTAGCGTATGCGTTGCAACTAGGTGCGCATGTTACATTATTATATATGCAGGTATTTTCATTAACGTTTGGGTCCCCCGTGATTCCCGGCCATGTTCCTGATTTACAGGCAGTTAGCACCGTCTCCTCCGGTTCGCTCCGCACGAGGACGATCAGCTCGGGCGATGTCCAGGCTTCCGGCGATTCTTTTGAGTTCATGGGTTCACCCTCTTACGATTGTGCCGATTCTATCTCTACAGCAGAGGGGAAGTCAATGAAGCCAAGTCCGTGAGCCCTGCTTTCGCTCATGGACTCCTACGGGCAAACCTAAGAGCCTGCCATAAGCCCTTCGGCCAAGCTTAGGGTAAACTCTGCCGAAGGGAATAAAGGGTTAGGACTATTAAGATCCCTCTAGCCCAGCGCAAAAATCACAACCGGCAACTACCGTACAATGATTGTCACCGGTCAATGGCGTACCGCCGCTTGTAGCACCAATATACTTACATGCGATCAACAACACCTCCTCCGGCTTGTTCCGTACGAGGACGATCAGCTCTGGCTCACTCCATTCATTCTTTTCCATCAGACACCTCTTCTCAAGAAAGAGATTTGATTTTGCAGCCTATTACTTTGTATCAAATGAGCTCCCCTTGAGTCAATCTCTTATTTTGCGTCCCTTCGCGGCCTTTTCCGGTCAAAGGCCGGAGGGAGAGCAAAGAACGGAATGAGGGATCAGGATTCAAGGCCCGAGCGGTCGTTGCGAGCGAAGCGGGCGACGCGCTCCTTGCCGTTGGCGACGTCCCAGGAATTCTCGTCGTCCTTGAGGAGACCCAGGTAGCGGGCCTGGGCGTGGGCGACGGCGCAGAGATATTCCACCGGCGTGTCGAGCGTCCCGTGTTCCATCCAAGATTTCCCAGGGCATTGCTCGCACAGCCCTTTCAGGAAGCACCGGGCACAGCGGCGAAGATATTCGGGATTTGTCGCGCACGTTTTCCTCAGACGCGGGAAGAACTCGGTGAGGGCGTAGCGGAGAGGCGAACTCTCACGGGAGCCGGTCGCGCGCAGATCGACCACCGTGTCCGGATGGCGCAGGGGCATGCACATCTGGGCGTTGCCGTAAGCGTCGACGCAGGTCCCGTGCCCGGCGCCGCAGCGGAACAACAGGTCGCCGGGGGCGCCCATGAACTTGGCGCAGAACTCGCGCATACCGGAGATGTAGCGGGTGTCCCGGGCCAATGTCCGCACCGTTTCCTCGGGCGAGAGGCGCAGTTTGCGGATGCGTTCGTTCTTGGCGGGGTCGTCGCGGCGTGCCCGCAGGTCGAAGTTCATCGATTCGCCGGGAGGGTGGTCCATCGAGGGGAATTCGGCCGCCCAAGCGTTGAATTCCTCCCACTCGTCTTTGTTCGCGGGCAGGATCGCCCCTTTGACGACGAAGGAGATGCCGCGCCTTCGAAGCCGCTCTACGCCGCGGCGGAATTCGACGAACGACCCCTTGGCCCCGGCCGACGCGTCGTAGGACTCGGCATGCATCCCGTAGACGGAGACTTCTACCCATCGGCCCGGCGGCACGCGGGCCAGCAGGTCGGCCAGTTCGTCGGTGATCAGCCGGCCGTTGGTGAAGAGGATCACCCGCATCCCCAGGCGGCGGGCGAAAAGATACAGCTCGGCGAAGTCCTCGCGGAGGAGCGGTTCGCCGCCCGTGAACCGAACCATCAGACAGCCCAGGTCGGCGGCCTGGCGGAGGAGGCCTTTGACGAAATCCGTGTCCATCTCGCGCGAGCGGGCGCCTTCGTCATGCTCGGGTCGATTGATCAGGCAATGGAGGCAGGCGTTGTTACAGCGCTCGGTCAGCTCGATGTCCAATTGGCCGAGCAGTTGGCGCTTGCCGTTCCAGAGGCGGAACTCCTGCGGTTTGAGTTTCTTTACGTAAGCCATATCAACGGCAGGCTTCGCGGAGCCCGCCATCCGTCATGGGTTTCCAAGGGTTAAGACTGTCCCTTAGCATCGCACCAGTGGCAGGTATTTGGAACCGTAGTAGAACACCCCTCTTGAATATTTTCCGGGTCCGCTCCGCTCCACGGGCCACCCCATGCTTTGCAGTTTGTCAACACCGCCTCCTCCGGCTTGCTCCGCACGAGGACGATCAGTTCCGGCGGCGTCCAGACTTCCGGTGATGCGTTTGAGTTCATCGGTACTCTCCTTTTTGCTTGTACCGATTCTATCTCTAGGGCAAGGAAAAAATCAAGAGCCTGAATGGGGTCAGGACATTAGTGACACCTTCTATTCTTGCGTCTCTACTTGGCTTTGATCCCGCTTCGCGATATCATATCGTCAGTCATCATGAGCAAGGGGGCCCCCGATGTCTCAGAAGGCGGATCCGTGAGCGCGTCCACCATTCTTCGATCCAAAGAAATCCAAGAATTCGCCCTATGGGAGAAGTTGAAGGCCAGGCGCGCTGTCATCAGCTTCGACCTGGAGATCACGGCGCGCTGCAACAACGACTGCCGCCATTGCTACATCAGCCTACCTGCCGGGGACAGGGAAGCAAGGGCGCGTGAGCTGACGGCCGGAGAACTCCTGGGGATCGCGGGCCAGGCGATGGAGCTCGGGGCCATCTGGTGCCTCCTCTCGGGAGGCGAGCCGCTCCTCCGCGAGGATTTTGAGGCGATCTACATGGGCCTCAAGCGCAAGGGCCTTCTGCTCTCGGTCTTCACGAACGCGACGCTCGTGACGGAAGAGCACGCGGCACTTTTCCGGGCCTTTCCGCCGAGGGACATCGAGGTGACGGTTTACGGGGTCACGGAAGCCACCTATGAGCGGGTGAGCGGGCGGCCGGGGTCGTTCGCCGCTTTCAAGAGAGGGTTCGATCGGCTCCTCGAGAGCGGGGTCAAGATCCGGCTCAAGGCCATGGCCATGCGGTCCAATATCCACGAGATGCCGGCCATCCGGGAATTCTGCGAGCGGCACACCAAGGATTATTTCCGCTACGACCCGATGCTCCACGGACGCTTCGACGGGGACGCGGGGCGGAACGAGACGATCCGGGCCGAACGGCTGACGCCGGAGGAGATCGTGGGGCTGGAGCGGGCGGACGCCAAGAGGTTCGGGGCGCTCGAGAAGAATTGCGACAAGCTGATCTCGCCCGAATTCGCCCATATCGGATGCGATCATCTTTTCCATTGCGGGGCGGGCAACGGGAGTTTCAGCGTCGGCTACGACGGAACGTTCAGACTGTGCTCGTCGCTTTGGGCGCCGGGGACGACTGCCGACCTGCGGCGGGTCAGCCTCCGGGAGGCCTGGGAGGCGGGCGTTCCGAAGGTGCGGGACATACGGTCGAAGAAGAAGGAATTTCTGGACACCTGCCGTAAATGTACCCTCATCAACTTGTGCCTGTGGTGCCCGGCCCATTCGCACCTCGAGACCGGGGAGATGGACGTCCAGGTGCCGTATTTCTGCGAGGTCGCCCATGCCCGGGCGAAGGCGCTTCAGGGAGGGGTGGGGAAGCCTGATGGACGGGCATAAAAACAAAGCCTCGGGGTGGGGGCGAACGGACCCGGCGGATGTCCGGCGGTTGATCGCAGCTTTAAGACCGGAGACAAAAGGGGCGGGGGGGCCGGAGTTGAGCGGGCTAACGGACGCGGACTGGAAAAACTTTCTTTTCCTGGCCCGGCGGACTCACCTTGGGCCGCTTCTCTCTTATCGGGCGGCGCGGAGCGGGTCCCTGGCGGCGGCGCCGGAGAGCGTCCGGGCGGAACTCCACCGTGAGTATTGTGCGAACGCCGCCCGGACTATAAGCTTTTTCAACAGGCTCGCGGTCGTCCTCCGGGCCCTGAAGGAGGCCGGGGTCGAGGTCATCCCGCTCAAGGGCATCCATCTGTCCGAACTGGTCTATAGGAACAGGGCCCTCCGGAGGATCGGGGACGCGGACCTCCTGGTCAAGGTCGAAGACATGGCGGCGGCGGAGCGGGCGGTGAGGGCGATGGGATACACGCAGAAGAGGGCCGCCCGTTTTGAGGCCGCGCAGGAAGTCGCCCAGCATATTCCGCCTTACAAGAAGGCCGGGTCGGTGGACCTCGAACTGCATTGGAACATCGGCAGCCCGACTATCGGCGGTACGGTGGACGAGAAAGGCCTGTGGGCAAGGTCCGGGCAGGCGCAGATAGGGGGAGTCGAGGTCAGGGTCTTGTCGCCGGCCGACCTGCTCCTCCACCTGTGCATGCACATGTCCGTCCACCACCTGTTCCGCGGGCACTTGAGGGCGCTCTTCGACATCGGCGAGACGCTGGCACGGCATGGGGGAGAGTTGGACTGGGACGTTTTTCTCCGGGATTGCGCGAACCCGGGAATCGCCAACGGGTGCTGGCTGGCCTTGACTCTGGCCGCGAAGCACGCGGGCGCGAAAGTCCCGGAGGAGGTCCTGGACGAGCTTAGGCCGGATGGGGAGGGGAACGGGAATGGGGATGGAGCAGCGGCCCTGGCATCGGCCGAGGAGCTTCTCCTTTACGCGGGGCATTCCGCGATGAGCCCTATGGTGGCCAGACTGTGGGGGTCGTACTCGATCGGGAATAAGGTCAGGCATTTTTTCAGGCGCATATTTATCACCCGATCGGAGATGGAGTGCAAGTATCCGGTGAGAGGCTCCTCCCCGATGATCTATTTCTTTTATGCGTGGAGGGTCGTCGATTTGCTGGCGAGGCACGGCGGAGGGGTCTGGCGTCTGTCTCGGCGCCAAAAGAAGATGACCGAGGACGCCAGCGATGACCTCAAGGAAAACGTCCTACGCGACTGGATGACTCGCTGAGGGGTCAGGTCTCAATTTTCAACTTTTTGCCGGACCAAAAAGTTGAAAATTGAGACCTGACCCCTCAGTAGACAATTTCGCCCCTTTTTTTGTCGCATTATTGTCCCTTTTTGACCGGGCGGGCCGAAACCATCTCGGATTCCGCGTTTGATCATTGTCCATAATATGTATTATCAGCGCGTTGTGAAAACCGTACTTTGAGTTTATCGATTGGCACTATTTATGCTTGTAAAAAAGATGGGCAGAGGTTTCGTTCTTGAGGGAGCCCAAGGGGTGAAGAGGGAAATAGAAAAGTCAAAATGAAAGAGAGGTCGATTGCGGGAAGCGAAAGCCGTAAATCCGCTGGAGGCGGCGAAGGGCTGCGAAATTATCCGGTCCGCTCGGTGGCAACGCAAATGGCACACCGCCCGAACGCTGACAGCCGGCGACTGGTGGTTGCTTATTCGAGCTTGGTGGCTACTGCTCGCGGCTGATCTGGCTTTGCGCTGGTTTTCCTTCCAGAAGGTGCAACGCCTCTTTATCGCCATGCCGGCCGCAACCCCATCGGCGAAATTTTCCAAGGCGCAGCGAATCGTCCGTCGGGTGGATATCGCGGCCCGCCACCATCTCTATTCGATGACGTGCTTGCGGCGCGCGCTTGTCGCTCAGCGCTTGTTGGCCGAATGCGGCCTCGCGACGGAATTGCGAATCGGCGTTCGCAAAACCGGCCCGCAATTGGAAGCCCATGCCTGGGTGGAATTCGAAGGAGTTCCTATCGGAGAAAGGCAAGTGCGGTTGGAGCCTTTCACCCCCCTAAACATTTGAGAGGCGGACATGGACGGACAAACCCGAAAATTCAAGCTTACGGAAAATGTCCTGTTCGAGATTTTGGCCGACGAGGCCGTCCTGCTCAACCTCAATGACAGTCACTATTACGGGTTGGATGACGTCGCTATGCGCATATGGCAGTTGCTCGTGACGCAAGGTGATACCGAAACTGTCGTGGCGCAGATGCTGAAGGAATATGCCGTCGACGAGGCGACGATCCGCCGCGACCTTACCGTTCTGGTCGAGGAGATGGAGCGGCGCGGGCTCATCACACGGGTCGAAGCATGAGCGGGTTCGTCGCTGTTTTCCAGTTGAATGGCGCTCCGCCGGACCATGCATGGCTCTGCACGGCGACCGACTACCTGGCGTTTCGCGGTCCCGACGCGCGGGATGCTTGGTGCGACGGCGCCATCGGTATGGGGCACGCCTTGTTGCGGGCTACCTTCGAGTCCGTCGATGAGCGCCAGCCCTTTTCGCTTGACGACCACGTGTGGGCGGTCGCCGATGCGCGCGTGGACGGCCGGGCCGAGTTGCTTTCGCAGTTGCGCTCGAGCGGGCGCGAAGTCGCGAGCGAGGCATCGGACGCCGAACTGATCCTGCATGCCTATCATGCCTGGGGCGAGGCGTGCGTGGACCGCTTGATCGGTGATTTCGCCTTCGCCATCTGGGATGGGCGCGCCCGCCGGCTGTTCTGCGCGCGCGACCAGTTCGGCGCAACGCCGTTCTATTACGCGCAGGCGGGCGGGGCTCTCTTGGTCAGCAACACCCTCAACGCCCTGCGCCTGCACCCCGGCGTGCCGGACACTCTGGACGAGGAGACAATCAGCGAATACTTGCTGTTTGGCCTGTACCCGGCTTCCGAAGGCACTACCTTCTCCGCCATCCGCCGTCTGCGCCCGGCGCACACCCTTACGGCTCATGGCGGACGGGTGCAAATACGGCGCTACTGGTCTGCGCCCGAGTCCGTCGAACTCGTCCGTTACAAGCGCCCCGAGGAATACGTCGAGCGGTTCCGCGCCTTGTTCGATCAGGCCGTGGGCGACCGCCTGCGGACGGGCGCCGTCGCGGCGCACCTCAGCGGCGGCATGGACTCCGCCAGCATCGCGGCGACGGCCCATCGACTGTTGAAGACAGCGGGGCGGCCCTTCGACCTGCGCGGTTACACCATGGTCTTTCGCCGCCTGATCCCGGACGACGAAGGCGACTTCGCCCAGCAGGTGGCCGATCACTGCGGTTTCCCCGTGGAGTTGTTGGCCATCGACGATTATTTTCTGCGCGAACCGATCGCCCCGCCGTCCTTCGTGACGCCCGAGCCGTGGGGACTGCCGGGACAGATAACACAGCAGGAGATCGTGGAGCGCGCCGCCGCGTTCAGCCGGGTCCTGCTGATGGGCTTCGGCGGAGACCCGCTCTTTGCTCCCCGGCGGCGATCGTTCGGCGAACGGTGGAAAGAAGGGGATCGCCGCGGGGCGTTGCGCGGGCTGGCGGGGCCGGCGTACCGCCGTCTGCGCCGCTTGCGCCGCGGGCTTGCTGGCTCTCACGGCGCGTTGCAACCCATTATGCCCGACTGGTTCGACCCCGCTTTCGCCGTGCGCACGCAGGTGCGGGCGCGCTGGCGGGCGCGCATGAAATCCCTATCCGGGCCCGATCAACAGCGCACCATGGCCGGCGCGGCGCTGTGGGAGACCATCTTTATCGGGTCGGATCCGGCCTTCACCGCCGTGCCGGTGAAAACCCGCTGGCCATTTTTCGACCTGCGATTGCTGAACTACATGTTGAGCGTGCCTCCGGTCCCCTGGTGCCGCGCCAAGGACCTTCTGCGCCAGGCCATGCGGGACACTCTGCCCGAAACGGTGCGCCTGCGGCCGAAAACGCCCCTGCGCGGCTTTCCGGGCCACGTCGCCCTGCAACAGCAGGGCGTGCCCGCCTGGATGCGCGATCTGGCGTCCGCGCCGGAAATCGCGCCGTATGTGGACAGGCGGCGACTGTCGCGGCTCTTGGAGTCGGTGCCGACGCCGGGCGCCCTGATGCAGGTGACGGGCGTGTTGTCCGTTGCCTGGTGGCTGCGCTATCAACGCCGCCCGGATGCCGGCCTTAGGGACCGCGAACACGAGCATGATCGGATACGACATGCAACCATATGAGAGAAGGAGTTTCACGATGACCAAGCAAAAGAAAATCGGTGCGAGCACGGCGGATCGTTCTGCCGCGCCGGAAGGCCGCAAAGCCTACCACGCGCCCAAGCTGGAGGACTACGGCGAAGTGGGTGAGTTGACCCAAACGAGCGACACGCAGCATATTATCGGCTTGGACGGCGGCCCGACGTGGCCCTACAATTATACCTCCGGCCCCGTCTGACACGCGATCAGCCGCGCATCGTTTGATCGCTTGCGTGCCCGCTTTGTTTTCGGAGGGGGCGCGCAACGCGGGCGACACACCATTTTGCCGCCATGGCAACCAGGTACTCGGTTTACGGTTTGCGCGTCCGGTCGAACCGGGCTCTGCACGGCGTCCTGCCGTCGGTATCCGACGCCCGCGTCGCGCCCGATGTTCAACTAACCTTCGCCGGAGCGGGCGCCATCCCGGCGGAGTGGGCGGCGTCCCCATGGTGTCTGACGCGCGAGTTGCTGGGCGACGGTTGGGCGTTGCGCGCCTGGACGGCATCGGGGGCGCGAGGCGTTGTCCACCGCCTGGAGACCCGTCTCGGCCGGGATAAAACGACCATCCTGTTCAACGCGGACGGCTCGCGCGTGCGCATCCACTGGCGCCATGCCGCTCCGGACGCCGGCTCATTCTGGGAGGATCTGTCGGCCTGGGTGATTGAGGCGGCGCTGGGATTCGCCGCACGCCTGCGCGGCTGGCCCGTACTGCATGGCAGTGTCGTCATCACGGACGGCCGTGCCATCAGCCTGCTCGGCCACAAAGGGGCAGGCAAATCCACGCTGGCGGCCGCCTTCCTGGCTGACGGCTGTCCGATGCTGGCCGACGACCACGTGGTGCTCAAGCAGGAGGGCGCGGTCTTCATCGCCCAGCCCGGCCCGCCTCGCCTGCGGCTATGGCCCGCCAGCCTGCCCGTGCTGGCAACGCAAGCCGACGACCTGCCGCGAGCCTATTCCTTTCTCGAGAAACGGTTGGTGGCGCTGACCCCGGACGCGGGTAGCCCGCATAAAAAATATCAGGAGGCGCCGTTGCCCCTGTGCGCGTTGTATATCCTCGAACCGCGCGACCCCGCGCGCAATGAGACGGCGATCGAACGCCTGCCGTCCGCAGCCGCCCTGCACCAAGCGCTGGTATTTCGGTGGAGCCGGGTTCCCATCACTTCTGAACACGCCGCCGCCGAGCTGGGGGCGCTGGCGCGGTTGACCCAGGCCATCCCCGTCTGCCGCGTCCGCCGCCCGGACGGCATCGACACGCTGGAGCAGGTCGTGCGCGCGATTCGGGCGGACGTGATCTCCCATGCCGAATAAGCCGCTGCACGGCGACCCGCCACGCGTCTCGGTCGTCACCTGCGCCTACAACGGCGAGCGCTTTCTCGATCAGGCCATTGAGAGCATCTTGGCCCAGACCTATGCGGACTTCGAGTACATTGTTGTGGACGACGCCTCGACCGACGGATCATCGGGCGTCATCGCGCGCTACGCCGGGCGGGACGCACGGCTGATCGCATTGCGCAATCCCTTGAATCTCAACCCCAGCGGCGCCCTCAACCAGGCCCTGCAGGTCGCGCGGGGCGAATACCTGGCCGTTCTTGACCAGGATGACCTGGCCCATCCCGAACGCCTGGCCCGGCAGGTCGCTTTTCTCGATACGCACCCCGAGGTCGGCGTGGTCGGCGCGCAGGTCCTCATGATCGATCCCGGCGGGCGTCCGCTGCGCCCCATGGCTTTTCCAACCACGGCCGGGTTATCTCGTTGGCAGATCCTGTTCGGCTCGCCGGTCTTGCACTCAGCCGCCATGATGCGCCGCGCGCTTGTCGTGCAGGCAGGCGGCTATTCGGAGAAGCAGTGGTACGTCAACGATTATCTGCTCCTGGCCGCGTTGCTTCCCTCGACCGCCATCACCAATTTGCCCGATCAGCTGACCTTCTATCGGCGCCACGAGCGACAGACGGTCGGGATCTACACGAGGTTTCAGCGGGGTCAGGCCTGGCTGCTTATCCATCGTATGCTGGTTGAGCGCCTCCAACTGCGCGTGCCGTTGGACGATATCGGAGCGCTGTATGACGGCGCTCGTGGCGGCCATCTGCCACGCCTGGCGGCGCTCCATCGAGGGACCGATCTGCTGGCCGCGATCCGAGCAAGCTACTTGGAGGCGGAGCGCCCCGACGAACAAACCATCGAGCAGATCAATGTCGATTGCGCCAGGCGTTGGCTGGTCATGGCCTGGGTCCATCGCCACAGTCATCGTAAAGACAGTCGCGCGATCCTGTGCCGCGCTTTGGAACTCGACCCACAGCTCTGGCGGCGGCCGCAGACCCGCGATCTATTGCGCCGCCTGGGACCTGACCCCTCCAAGAGCCATATTGCAGTTTCTTAACATATGTGTTAAGTTATTTACATGAAGTGGGAAAGCCTCCTGAAAGAATTCTCGGACCGGCCGCTTTTCCATTCCTCAATGCTCCGGATTTTCGACGACGCCCCGGTCCATATCGAGGTTCAGCTTTCGCGCTGGTCTCGGGCCGGTAAGCTTTGCCGAATTCGCCGGGGCTGGTACCTCATCGAGAAGCCCTACCGGGCCCGGGACGTCTCCGAGGCCGTGATCGCAAACACGGTCGTCCAGCCCTCTTGCCTCTCGCTCGAGTGGGCGCTCGGATTCTACGGACTGATCCCGGAGGCGGTCTTCAATCCGACATCGGTCACGACTGCGCGCGGCATCGAATTCACGGCCAAGGACAGGCGCTATTTCTATCACCACGTCCAGCCGGCCTTTTTTGCGGGATACGAGAAGATCGAACGCGGCGGCGACGTCTTTATCATCGCAGGGCCGGAGAAAGCCCTGCTCGATAAAATGTACATCGCCATGCGCTTCGGCAATTTTTCGTCCGACTGGCTGAAAGGCCTGCGCCTACAGAACCTGAATATTATGAACGAGGACAAGCTCAGAGGCTGGGCGGCTCTCGTGAGCAAGCCGGGTTTCGCGGCGGCCGTGGACACCGCGGCGGCCTACATTCGGGAGAACAGGGAGGGATAAAGA